>CAZHVY010000008.1:0-100939 GCA_964536305.1 uncultured Geobacter sp.
AGCGACCACTAGACCCCCAGTCTAGTGCGCTACCAGGCTGCGCTACGCCCCGAATACTTAACATCCGTTTCATGGATGAATCAAGACCTACAGCAAATCCCTTAAACTCCTTAGCTCCTCGCGTATCTCCTCGAGAACCTGACGATCCATAATCGCCGCGCTATCACCGGCATTCTCTCCTGAATCGACCGCCCCTCTTGCAATTAATAAACGGTTTCTTGCTCCTGCTATTGTAAGTTTGTCTTCGTAAAGTAGAGCCTTTATCCTTATTATTAGCGCAACGTCCTTTTTCGTATACAGTCGTTGTCCGCTTCGGCTTTTTACAGGCCTCAGAGTGTCAAATTCAGTCTCCCAGAAGCGGAGTACGGAAGAATTGAGAGATGTTATTCGTGACACTTCGCCAATCTTCAGATATTGTTTATCGGGAAGCTCGGCATCCATAGCCCCTCCGCGGAGGCTCTATATTTAACTATTTAGCATTTATTGAAGCCTTCAACACCTGGCTGGGCTTGAACGTCAGTATCTTGCGGGCTGAAATGACAATTTCTTCACCTGTCTGCGGGTTTCTGCCACGTCTGTCCGCCTTCTCTTTCACTACAAAATTCCCGAAGCCCGCTATCTTGATCTTTTCACCGGCCTCCAAAGTGCTCTTGATAATATCGAATACCATTTCAACAAGTTCGGCTGATTCTTTCTTGGAAAATCCTATTTTCTCGTATATCTTTTCCACCATATCGGATTTTGTCATAGTATCCCCCAACAGGCAATAAAATTAAATGGTTAGAAGGAATCAGGCGTCTGTAACGCGTTTGGTTTTATAACACGCCGGGCAAATATTATCAACCCATTTTTACCTGATGGCTATTTTTAATTTTTTCAGGAGGTTGTCAATGATACGTTGATGTAACCGATTAACTTCCTCATCAGTCAGGGTCCGATCCGGAGAGCGATATCTAAGCCTTACGGCAATACTTTTGTGACCTGGAGGGACACCTTCCCCGGTATACAGGTCAAATAGTTCAATATTTTCAAGCTCCTTTATCTTGCTCTCCCTGATACAACCCATAACCGCGCCCGTCTCCAGGCTTTCATCAAGAAGAATCGCAATATCCCTGAAGGTATCGGGAAAACGTGGTGGAGGGACAATTTCGGTCTTGTCATTGCAACACGAAGACAGTTCCTCGAAGTTCAGTTCAAAATAATAGACCGGAGCTTCAATGCCGAAATTTTCCTGCACTGTCGGGTGGATCTCACCAAGTGAACCCAGCCTTCTATTCCCGATCATGATTGAGCACGATTTCCCTGGATGATAATAGTTTTCGGCATTTCCCGCGTTGAAGACCGCCTTGTTAATGGCAAAGGCATCGAGAATATTTTCCACTAAACCCTTGACATCGAAAAAATCGACTGACTCGCGTTTCCTGTGCCAACCTTCAGGATCCCTTGCCCCGCAAAGCAGGCCTGCCGCATAGACAGGTTCCTCAGGCAGATCCGTGTCTGTTGCCGGCAGGTAGACACGCCGCATTTCGAACAAATGTGGACTCATATTCCTGAAACTGATATTCCTGGCAGCGGTTTCCAGCAGACCCGGGAGGAGGGTGCTGCGCATCACAGACTGATCTTCCGTCAAGGGATTGAGGATCGAAACTATGTTTCTTCTGGGATCCCCTTCCTCCAGAAGAATTTTCTCGAAGGAGCAGGGATGGATGAAGCTGTAATTAATGACCTCGCAAAGGCCTTGGGAAACGAGGAGATTTCGAAGGCGTTTTTCAAGTACCTGATTCCTTGGAGGTCTTTCAGAAGAGGTACGGGCAAGCGGCATAGTCGCTGGAATCTTCTCATATCCGTTCAGCCTCGCAACCTCCTCGATCAGATCGATCTCCCTTTCAATGTCGACCCTGAAGGTAGGGACCAAAACCAGAAGCTCCCCAGCTTTTTCAGAAGTAACGGAAAACCCCAGATTTACGAAGATATCAGAAACCTTATCACTTTCGAGTGTGATACCAAGGATCTGTTTGACACGATCCAGTCGCAAAGGAATACAACAGGGCTGGACAGGCTTGGGGTAGACGTCTATGCGCCCCCGCGAGACAACACCTCCGGCCAGCTCCGCCATCAAGGAAGCCGCGCGATCCAGGGCCATAGGAAGTATCGAAATATCCGCACCCCTTTCGAAGCGGTGGGAAGATTCCGTATGCATTCCAAGGCGCTTGGACGTTCTTCGGATTGCAGTGGGAGAGAAGAATGCGCTTTCAATAAGGATATCCGTAGTATTTTCACTGATTTCCGAATTTTCGCCACCCATAATACCCGCCAGGGCCACCACCTTTTCCGCATCCCTGATTGTCAGATCAGCGGAGGTAAGAATCCTTTCCTGTCCGTCCAGAGTCCGGAATTTTTCACCATCATCTGCTCGTCGGACAATTATCTTGCCTCCAGCCAGAAGTGCATGATCAAAGGCGTGGAGCGGGTGACCATATTCCATGAGAACATAATTCGTTATATCAACAACGTTGTTTATGGAACGAATCCCCACCGTGTTGAGCCTTCTTACCATCCAGGCGGGTGAAGGAGCAATTTTGCATCCGGTCACGTATCTAGCCGCATACCTGGGGCAGAGCTCGTTGTCCTCCACAGCTACTGACGCATTCTCATCCACTGAAGGGCCTTCTTCCGGCACGTGATATTCGGGGGACAGAAGATTCTTGCCCAGCTTGGCCGCAACCTCACGCGCAATGCCGATTACACTGAGACAATCAGCGCGGTTCGGGGTCAGTCCGATCTCGTAGATGGTATCCTTCAGACCCAGGGCCTGGAAAAAGGGGGTGCCCGTTTGCATATCCCGGGGCAGGACCATTATCCCGTCTGACTCTTCGGAAAGCCCTAGTTCCTTTTCCGAACATAGCATCCCCATGGATTCGCATCCCCTGATCTTGGAACGCTTGATTCGAAAGTCACCCGGAAGAACCGCACCCGTCTGCGCCAGGACGACCTTGTCTCCGGCATTGAAGTTCTGTGCGCCACACACCACCTGCACGGTCTCCTTGCCGTTATGCACCTGACACAGAGAAAGCTTGTCGGCATTTGGATGCCTTTCTTTCTCCAGAACCTGCGCCACCACCACATCATCCATGCCGCCACCCATGGAAGTGATCCCCTCAACCTCCAATCCTATCATGGTAAGAAGGTCAGAGAGTTCCTCCGGCGGCATATCGAAATCGACAAACTCCTTCAGCCAATTGTAAGTAACTATCATTTTCTCACACTTTTAAATGGTTGGATTTTGAAACATAAAGTATCAGTTGAAATCAAATCCTAAAACTGCCTCAAAAATCTCAGATCATTCTCGAAAAGCAATCTCATATCACTGATTCCATATTTCAACATGGCTATTCTCTCGATCCCCATGCCGAAAGCGAAACCGGTAAAAGTTTCAGGGTCATAGGAGACATGCCGGAAGACTTCCGGATCAACCATACCGGAACCCAGTATTTCCAGCCAGCCCGTGTTCTTGCAGACACGGCACCCCTTCCCTTTGCAAATCACGCACGCAATATCTACTTCCGCGCTGGGTTCCGTAAACGGGAAAAAACTCGGTCGGAGGCGCACACCAACACCGGATCCGAAACACTGATTCACAAAGCTGGTCAGGATACCTTTCAGGTCGCTGAAGGTAATTCCCTTATCGACCATCAATCCCTCCACCTGATGAAACATGGGCGAGTGAGTGGCATCGGAATCACAGCGATACACCGTACCAGGAGCTATGATCCGCACGGGGGGTGGTTGCTTGAGCATCGTTCTTATCTGGACAGGTGAGGTATGCGTTCGAAGCACAACGGAATCGCTTACGAAAAAAGTATCCTGCATGTCCCTGGCCGGGTGGTCCTTGGGAATATTCAAGGCCTCGAAATTGTAATAGTCCTTTTCTATCTCGGGACCTTCCGCAACCTGGAAGCCGAGGACGGCGAAAATATCCACAATCTCTTCCGTAACCCGAGTAATAGGATGTTTGGTTCCCAAAGGCCTGCGCCGGCCCGGAAGGGTCACATCCACGCGCTCGCTACGAAGCTTTTTCTCCTTGTCCTCACGGCGTATACTGTCCAACATTGCCCCAACTTCCGCCTCAAGTCGGGCCTTGACATTATTGACCATCTGACCGGCAGCCGGTCGCTCTTCAACGGGAAGCGCCCCTAGCCCCTTCATCAATGATGTCAGCAGTCCCTTTTTGCCCAGATATTTTACCCGCAAATCCAGAAGGGCATCCTCTGCCTGGACGTGATGCAGCTCAGCAAGGGCATCCTGTAAGATTTTTTCCAGTTTTTCCTTCATATTAGGTACCTTCCAAAAAAAAGGAGAAACGGGAAAGCATTCGTCCCGTTTCTCCTTTTTCCCAGTGCGTTATTGATTATAGTTTTGCTTTTGCGAGAGCCGCAATCTCAGTGAAGGCTCCCGGTTCGGTTACCGCAAGGTCCGCGAGAACCTTCCGATCAATCTGAACATCAGCCAGCTTGAGTCCATGAATCAGCTTGCTGTAAGCAAGGCCGTTCAGTCGGGAAGCGGCGTTGATACGCGTTATCCAGAGGGAACGAAAATCGCGTTTGCGGACCTTTCTGTCCCGATATGCATATTTCAGAGCCCTGTCAACCGCTTCGGTCGCACTTCTAAACAGCTTGCTCCTGGCGCCACGATAGCCTTTGGCCAGCTTCAGCACCTTGTTTCTTCGCTGTCTCGCTTTAAAACCTCTCTTTACCCTTGGCATGAATCTACTCCTTATCGGTTATATTTGCCGGATCCGCAAGGGGAGACGTTTCCTCACGGTTCACGGACACTGGCAGGGTTGCCCCCTCACGGGTGTTACCCAAACTACATATACGGAATCAGCTTCGCTATATTCTTGGCGTCAACAGAAGAAACCATTGCCGAATGGCGGAGATTGCGCTTCCTTTTCCTCGTCTTGGAAGTCAGAATATGACTGGTAAAACCATGGCTTCTCTTTATCTTTCCACTTCCGGTCTTCTTGAAGCGCTTGGCCGCGCCCCTGTTCGTCTTGATCTTGGGCATCTCGATCTCCTTTTGAATCTTTTATATCATTGAAAACAATACTATTTTTTTGGGGACAGAATAATATACATATTGCGCCCTTCCATCTTGGGCCGGATCTCAACGACGCAAATATCTTCAAGTTCTTTCATGAAACGTTCCAGAGCCTGCAATCCGAACTCGTTGTGCGTTATCTCGCGACCACGAAAAACCACAGCTACCTTCGCCTTGTTCCCCTCTTCCAGGAAACGGCGTGCGTGCTTTATCTTGAACATTATGTCGTGATCGTCTGTTTTCGGCCTGAGCTTTATCTCTTTAAGCTGAATCTGTACCTGCTTTTTTCTCGCTTCCTGCTGCCTCTTGCTCTGCTGGTATTTGAACTTTCCATAATCCATAATCCTGCAGACTGGAGGTACTGCGGTCGGTGAGACTTCTACAAGATCCAAGTGCTGGCTTTCAGCCATGGCCAGGGCTTCTGAAAGCGAAAGGATACCGAGTTGCTCGCTGTCAGCTCCGACGACCCTTACCTCCCGTGCGCGGATAGCCTGATTGATATTAACAGTGGGTTTCGCTATGGTGCCACCTCCTATTTGAAACGTTTCACTTCCGTTTGGATATAGTCCACAAGTTCGGATAGCTTCATGGCCGGCAGATTGCTGCCATCTCGGTAACGGGGGGTGACTGTCCGCGTCTCGACCTCCTTGTCCCCGATAACAAACATGAACGGCACCCTCTGCAATTGTGCTTCACGAATTTTGAAGCCAAGCTTCTCATTCCTGAAGTCATTCTGGACACGTATCCCCGCTTCCCGAAGAGCGTCAAACACCTCTCGGGCGTAAGGGACCTGGTTGTCCGTAACCGTCAGAATTATTCCCTGCACAGGGGAGAGCCAGAGCGGGAAATTACCGGCGTAATGTTCGATGAGAACACCGATAAAACGCTCAATCGCGCCAAGAATAACCCGATGAACCATGACGGGGCGTTTTCGCTCTCCGTCAGCGGCGACATAGGTAAGGTCAAATCGTTCCGGCAGCGTAAAATCGCACTGGATTGTAGCACATTGCCATCGCCTGTCAAGGGCGTCGCGCAGCTTGATATCTATTTTCGGACCGTAAAATGCGCCATCACCTTCATTGATCTCAAAGGGGCGTCCGGAGTCCTGAAGCGCCGACAGCAGGGCCTTGGTCGCCCTCTCCCAGTCTTCGTCGGATCCGATGGATTTGTCGGGACGGGTTGAAAGTTCCATCTCGAAGTCAAAACCGAAAATTCCCATAACATCGTTGACAAAGGAAAGGACTCCCTTGATCTCGGCATCGAGTTGTTCCGGCATGCAGATGATATGGGCGTCATCCTGGGTAAAACCCCTTACCCTCAACAAGCCGTGGAGAACCCCGGCCCTTTCGTGACGATGAACCGTTCCCAGCTCGAAATAGCGAAGCGGCAGATCCCTATAGCTGCGCAACTGGGACTTGTAGATCATCATGTGTGAGAGGCAGTTCATCGGCTTTATTCCGTAGCTCTGCCCATCAACTTCGGTGAAGTACATGTTTTCCCGGTAGTTCTCATAGTGACCGGATCTCTGCCACAGCTCCTTCTTCAGGATCTGTGGACCGAGAACGATATCGTAGCCGCGCTTGAGATGCTCTTTCCGCTCGAAGTCTTCAAGGACGGTGCGCAGCAACGCGCCCTTGGGATGCCAGATGACAAGGCCCGCGCCCACGTCATCGGAGAAAGAAAAGAGGTCCAGTTCCCTTCCTATCTTCCTGTGATCACGGCGCTTTGCCTCCTCCAGGCGGGCAAGATACTCATCAAGGGATTTTTTATCCGTAAAGGCAGTACCGTAAATACGCTGGAGCATCTTGCGCTTTTCGTCACCCCGCCAGTATGCGCCCGCGATTGAGGTCAGCTTGAAAGCCTTGCAAAACGAAGTGGACGGGATATGGGGACCTCGGCAGAGGTCGGAGAAGTCACCCTGGCGGTAAAGAGAAACCGTGTCGGCATCAAGATCTTCAATGAGTTCGACTTTATACGTCTCACCCATTTCCTGGAAAAGATGCAGAGCCTCGCTCCTGGAAAGCACCTGGCGTGAGACGGGCAGATTAGCCTTGGCCAGGTCTCTCATCTTCGCCTCAATCCGATCCAGATCCTCAGGGCTGAACGGAGCATCCACATCAAAATCATAATAAAAGCCGTTCTCTATGGAAGGACCAATAGCAACTTTGGCTGAGGGGAAGAGCGACTTTACCGCCTGCGCCATGAGATGGGAGGTGGAATGACGAACGATATCAAGGGCCTCAGAGCTCTTTTCCGTCACTATCTCGACCCGGTCACCATCGCTCAACGGCGAGGACAGATCGACCAGAACGCCATTGACGATCCCCGCGAGGGCATTTCTGGCCAGCCCCGCGCCTATGGAGCGGGCAAGGTCAAGCAGGGTTGCTCCCTCGGGAAGAGTCTTTACTGAACCATCTGGAAGCGTTACTCTTATTTCACTCATAATTGGCCCCTTAACAGAAAAAGGCATCGAACCTCGATGCCTCTGTCCTTGGTTTGACCTTGGCGAATCAATGGTAGGCGCGGGCGGTTTCGAACCGCCGACCCCTAGCGTGTCGAGCTAGTGCTCTACCCCTGAGCTACGCGCCTTCATGAAAAGCAGAACGTTTTTAACAGGTAGCACGACTATTGTCAAGAATTTTGTTCCATGAAAATCATCCGCTCCCGTGCATGGGTCAGTCCAGCATCAATTGCATCAGGGATACCCTGTGAGCTCATAACGTCCCAGTCCGTAGGAAGCGCCCTTTCCACATGAGAAATATTCCCCCAGAAGCAAGACGGGATGGAGATCAGACAACTCCCCACGCAGGACCAGATCCCCGGAAATACCTTCCATGGCGCTTTTTCTCCACACTGTCCACTGTGTATCCGACCTGTCGACGTCAATGGAGTCACTGAGCCTGGCTAGGCGTTGATAATCCATCTCCAGAACGCTTCCGTGGTAGTAATACGCCAGCGAAGAGACACGTCGCAACAGCGTGCGGAAGAAAGGAGAGAAGGAAAAGTCTCGCAGAACGGAACCGTCCCGCGGGATTCGCATGGGAGTAAGAATGCGCACTCCGAGAAATTGCGTAGGTAGCTTATTCAAGGCAAGCAGATCTTCCGCGGAAATCGTCGAAAGACCCTCAAGGACCACGGACCCTCTTTCATATCCTACCGGAAACCGCGAACCGGAACATCCCTCTGATTCCAGGCCGACAATCTCGGCAACAGGAACGCCCGCTTCCGGTTCCTCGGAGAACATTTTCTTTACGGCAGCGCACAACAAGGGCAGATGTCCCATGGCCGAGCCAATTATCACAAGGCCGATCTCGATGTCCCTATTCAATGCATTCCGGCAATCAACAAGGGGCGGATGGAATACGAAAGGAAGCGGCGGTTTCTGATGTCGCTTCAAGGCTACCGGATCAACGGCCAGACCCTGGCCGAAAACGTCCTGAAAAGGACAGCTTCCATGCTCGGCACAGACGCGGCAATCTCCGTTGGCAACACAGACCGCCTTTCGAAACACATCCCTGAAACGGGTTTTCAGGGAAAACAGCGCATACGGATCCCGTACTTCGGAACGGAGTCGAAGGCGAAATATGAGCTTCGTGAAAACAAGGTCCACCGCCATGCCTTTCCCTGCGCTCAACGCAACGGCCCCTCGGCGTAGCAGCCGATGGTATGGTGGTGCAGCGGAACATAGGGTCCTTGGAAACGGACTTCCTATTTTTTCAGCATTCCAAAGATGCCGTAAAGGTTTACATCCTTGTTCAGTTCAGCCAGTGTCTTCGTCAGCGGAACCTCTTTCGGGCAGACCCGGACGCAGTTCTGCGCATTGCCGCATTCGGCTATTCCTCCTTCACCCATGAGGATTTCCAGACGCTCCTCCCGGCTCATGTCCCCTGTCGGGTGAGTATTGAAAAGCCTCACCTGGGCAATAGGCGCCGGGCCCATGAATGTCGAGTGGGAGTTGTACTGGGGACAGGCCTCCATGCAGCAACCGCAGGTCATGCATTTCGCCAGACGGTATCCCTCTTCCTGATCCTTGGGAGACATGCGCGGCCCCTCTCCCATATCGTGGGTACCGTCAATGGGAATCCATGCATTGACCCGTTTCAGCGCGTCGAACATCTTCGTCCGGTCCACGTGCAGGTCCCGCACAACCGGAAACTTGGTCAAAGGCTCCAGGGTCAGATCCGTGCCGTGTTTCTCTATGAGCGCCGAGCATGCCTGACAGACGACGCCATTGATGATCATGGTGCACGCACCGCAGATCTCCTCCATGCAGTTGCATTCCCATACCACCGGCGTAGTCTTTTCTCCCTTGGCGTTCACGGGATTCTTCCTGATCTCCATAAGAACGGATATCACATTGTGGCCGGGTTCGTACGGGACCTCGAATTCCTCCCAGTAAGGCGCTGATCCGGGCGTATTCTGCCTCTTGATCTTCAGACGAATCATCTTTTCCGCCATCCTAGTTCCCCTCCTTCCGGGTTGCTGACTGTTTATCCACGTTATACACCCGCTGTCGGGGAGGAATGTAACCAAGATCCACTTCCTCATAAGAAATGCGCGGACCTTCGGGAGAATATTCGGCAATCGTGGTCTTCAGGAAATTCGCGTCATCACGATCGGGAAATTCAGGCTTGTAATGGGCGCCTCGCGATTCGTTCCGCAGCAGCGCGCCTACGGTGATAACCCTGGCAAGGTCAAGCATGTGCCGTAACTGTCGGGCGAACTGGGCGGCCTGGTTGGCAGTCCCCCTGGCTGTATCCAGGATTCCCAGAGATTTCCACCTTTCCTGGAACTCCTTCAGCTTCTCATCAGCGACCTTCAAGCGGTCATTATAGCGAACCACAGTCACATTTTCGGTCATCAGTTCACCCAGTTCCCAGGCCAGGCTGTACGGGTTCTCGGGGCCGTCCATCCGGTAGATGGAAGAGAAGACCTCATCCTGACGTTCCTTCTCCCTGTCGAAACAATCCTGTCCCAGGTCCGCGGATACCTTTTTCAGACCCTTTGCGTAGCGTACGGCGGCCGGACCGGCGACCATTCCCGAGTAGATGCATGAAAGAAGGGCATTGGCCCCCAGTCTGTTGGCCCCGTGATACTGATAGTCGCATTCGCCGACGGCGAAGAGACCTGGTATGTTGGTCATCTGGTCGTAATCCACCCACATGCCGCCCATTGAGTAATGGACGCCAGGGAAGACCTTCATGGGGACCCGGCGCGGGTCCTCACCGGCGAATTTCTCGTATATCTCAAGGATCCCGCCAAGCTTGCGATCCAGATAATCCGGCGGCAGATGGGTCAGGTCCAGATATACCTGGTTCTTGCCGTCAATGCCCAGCTTCTCATCAACGCACACATGGAATATTTCGCGGGTTGCTATATCCCTTGGCACCAGGTTGCCGTACGCCGGGTATTTTTCCTCCAGGAAATACCAGGGCTTGCCGTCCTTGTATGTCCATATTCGGCCGCCTTCACCGCGCGCGGATTCGGACATGAGGCGCAGTTTGTCAATCCCCTGGATGGCGGTCGGATGGACCTGGATGAACTCTCCGTTGGCGTAACGGACCCCCTGCGCGTAGAGGGCGGCGGCCGCGGCGCCGGTATTGATCGCCGAATTGGTTGACTTGCCGAAGATCACTCCCGGGCCACCAGTCGCCATAATCACCGCGTCGGCGGCAAAAACGCGGACATCCATGGTTCTAAGGTCCATGGCGGAAATGCCGCGGCAACAGCCTTCGTCGTCCATGACGGCGCCAAGGAAGTCCCAGAACTCGTACTTCACCACCTTGCCTTCCACCTCGAAGCGCCGCACCTGTTCGTCAAGGGCGTAAAGAAGCTGCTGACCGGTGGTGGCGCCGGCAAAGGCGGTCCTGCGGTACTTGGCCCCGCCGAAGGCGCGGAAATCCAGGTTACCTTCGGAGGTGCGATTAAACATCACGCCCATGCGATCCATCAGCTTTATGATCGCCGGGGCGGCATGGCACATGTTGCGCACGGGCGTCTGGTTGGCAAGAAAATCTCCGCCGTACACGGTATCATCGAAATGTTCATCCGGGGAATCACCCTCGCGGGTCGGCTGCACACAGCCGTTGATGCCTCCCTGGGCACAGACGGAATGGGACCTGCGCACCGGAACCAGAGAAAAGAGGTCTACGACGCACCCGGATTCTACCGCCTTTATGGTCGACATGAGGCCGGAAAGTCCGCCTCCTACAATAATTATCCTGTTACTCATCAAAAACTCCTGACCCGGCGTCGCCGGTAACAATTATAAGAAATAGCTCAGGGCCGCCAGACCGAATACCGCCATGCCGGCCGAGATCGCCAGACATCCCATGCTCAGCGCCCGCTGGGTTTTCTCGCCGATGGCGATCCCCCATGTGATGAGGAATGCGAACAGACCGTTTCCAAGATGGTAGGAAGCGGAAACGATGCCGAGCACATAGAACGCCAGAACCAGCGGGTTTTCCAGACTCCTCTGCACCAGCTCGAAACTGGCGTGCTGGCCGGTCAGCAGACCGGAGATGCGGGTAGCGTACACATGGTAGATAATAAAGCAGAACGCTGTAATTCCGGTTATCCGCTGCAACAGATACATCCAGTTTCTGGCGTAACCGAAGCGAAGCACGTTCGCCTGTCCGGTGGATATAATATACAGACCATACAAGGCGTGAAACAGTATGGGAATCCAGATAAGAGATATCTCTATCAGGATGATGTATGGTAGCCCCATGAAAAACTCCACCTTGGAGTTATAGACCTCGGGGCCGAACATGGCAAAACTGTTCGTGAAAAAATGCTCCAGGAGAAAGGCGCCGATGGGAAGCACCCCGGTAAGGGAGTGAATGCGGCGGAGATAGAATTGATACATGCTTTTTGTCGCCAAGGGAAAAGCTCTCCTCTCTGTGTAACGATATTCGTTTCCGGAATGCGGCGGGTAACGGAAAAATGACTCCGGGACTCATCACCATGGAATCCGGGAAAGTTCAAGCATCGGGATAAGGCGGGCACAAAGACGCTCCTTTGACAGGAACTGGACAAACCTTTGCGGAACAGGCGTTGTGACCGTCACTACATGTTGCTTTTCCCCTGCCTATCTGTTAATAAGGTCGGGGCTGAAACGCAAGTTTTGAAAAATACCAACAAAGTCAGATCGTTGTCAACCTTGGATTTCAGGAAAGAAAAGATAATGACAAAGTTTCGCTTCACACTCACCAGAAAAGACCAGTCTTCTTCCGCGCGACGGGGGTTCCTGGAAACGCCCCGCGGCAGAATCGAGACCCCCATTTTCATGCCGGTCGGCACCCACGCCGCCATGAAAGCCATGACACCCGGGCAGGTTAAGGAGGCCGGCGCACAGATAATCCTCTGCAACACCTACCATCTGCACCTTCGCCCCGGTGAAGCCCTGGTGGAAAAGGCCGGCGGACTCCACGGATTCATGGGATGGAACGGTCCCATTCTCACGGATTCAGGCGGATTTCAGGTGTTCTCCCTCCCCAACAAACGGATAACCGAAGAAGGGGCATTCTTCCGTCACGAGATCACCGGCGAGGAGATATTCCTCGATCCGGCAAAGGCCATGGCAATCCAGGAAAGACTGGGGGCTGACATCATCATGGCATTCGACGAATGCATCCCCTACCCCTGTGACAGGGCTTACGCCGCCAAGTCTACCCGCAAGACACTGCGATGGGCGAAAGAGTGCCGGCAGGCCCATGCCAGGCCGGACCAGGCGCTTTTCGCCATTGTCCAGGGAAGCGTCTTCGAAGATCTGCGCTCCATGTGCGCCAGGGAACTGGTTCAGATGGATTTTCCGGGCTACGCCATCGGCGGCGTAAGCGTGGGGGAAGGACTGGAGCTGCTGAAAAAGGTCGTGGAGTTCACCGCCCCCCACCTTCCCGAGGACAAACCCCGCTATCTGATGGGAGTCGGCCTGCCGGAAGATATCCTGGAGAGCGTGGAACGTGGAATGGACATGTTTGACTGCGTCATTCCCACACGCTACGCCCGCAGCGCAACCCTGTTCACCAATCGCGGCAAGATCCGGCTCACCAACAGGAAATACCGGCGTGACTTCTACCCCGTGGAACCCAATTGCACATGCTACACATGCGCAAATTTCACCCGGGCCTACCTGCACCACCTTTTTGTTTCCAACGAGGTGCTTTCCGCAATCCTGGCAAGCATCCACAACGTTCATTTCTACCTGAACCTGATGAACGATATTCGCGCATCCATCGAAGAAGGTCGGTTTACCAGCTTCAAACGCCAATTTCTGGACACATACCTGAAAGGGGACAAAGCCGGCAGGTCATAAACCGAAAACGGCACGAAAAAAGGCGCGGTTCGCCTCTTCAGAGGCCTTCCGCGCCTTTTTAACAAAAAAGACTCCCCGAAAAACACCGGGGAAGAACTCTATTTCAGAATCTTTATCCCTCCGATGAGAGGCAGAGGTTTAGCCTCGCCCTTGGCGGCATTGATAATACCGATGATGGCCAGGACAAAGACAAGCAGGTTTCCCAGAGGCAGGATCACGATCCACCCCAGGAAGGGAATGATTCCACCGACAATGTTTACAGCAATGGCGCCGAGGAACAGCACCAACCCCTGGTTGGTGTGAAACATGGCGAACTTCGATTCCTTTGCCGCCAGAAGCGGGATCAGGAACAGAATATAAGCCAGTACCGCCATAACCTTGTTTTTCTCCACATCCTCCCTGTCATACTCTTCCGCTGGAACCGGCGGCGGTACCTGATCGACCTTCTGCTCTTCCATTGCATCTCCTCCTTTCAGAATATGATCCCATTACACCCGTTGAACAGCATTACGTCATAATGCCGTTTTAATGTAGCAACATATCATCCGATTCCGGGTCAGTCAACAATGAACCATGTAATTTTTACAACCATACATGTCTATGGCATTTTGACCGTTATCATATGCGGATTGGCAGGCTGATAATCTTCCAGAATCCTGTCTCCCGAAACAAAACTCCAGGATATGTTCCCTTTGGAGTCTGTCTGCAATTTGATAATAGCGGTTTTGTCCGGGTGTGCCGGCACATGGCCGGCCGGGAATGACCCATGATAGGTGGCGCTGGTGTATAGCCGGACAGTCGCATTGACGCTTTTGCCGGGAGCGGGCGCGAAAAAACTCAAGGGGGTGCTGGCCCCGGAAACACCGATAATCGCCTTTCCGGTCCCATCGGTATCTATCGTCGCAAACATGAAAGGATTGGAGGCGCTGATGGGGGTTCCGGTTTTCATGGTCGTACCCAGACGGAAAAAATTCCTGGGCGAACCGGCATCGGAAGGTCTGCAACTGAGCCTCATCAGAGGTTTCCTGTCGGCTGCTACGGCGCCGTCCGCATTTGAAACAAAGCTGACAGCCAACGGACTCTTTGAATCCCGCAACGTGCCGGCAATCTTGTCCACATCCACGCCGTTCTTGTTGACGGTGATTGAGATATCGTCTTTCGTGTAATCCTGCGCGTACAGCACTCCGAAATAGGAAGCCAGCTTCTGCCGGAAGTTGGCCTCCGTCCAGGCGCCATCGGCAAGGTCAAAAACCCACTTATCGGCGGAACGGAAATCAAAATGCGAGTTCTGCGAACCATCGTAGCCCTCGTTTACCATTGGATAATACTCCACGCTTCGCACATATGCGTCAGCGCCGTTCCATGTGGATGAAGGAGGCAGTCCCGACCAACCCGATCCGGCTTGCTGATCAACCGGAAGATTGGCGTTTGTCTTGCATGTCTGTCCAGCCGGGCAGACTGGCTTCTTGTCTTTTATCGCGTAATTTTTCGCTGCCCTGAATGCAACATAATTTGCCAGATTGATGGATACTTTGCCCAATGGATCGGAGAGGGATGTATCAGCCCACGTAATATTTCCCTGAGGCGCCTGGGTCCCGGCATCGGCGATGGAAGGGAATTTGTCGGGAGAAAAGACCGCTACCGGAGTTGAACCCGCGATATCCCTGCCGTTGTTGCCCGCATTGATATAGAAGGCGACCCTTGTCTTGGTCCAGACGATTGTATAGGTATTCAGGCTTTTGTATGGATTGTATGCCATTCCCTTGGGGAAAACATAGGTTTCGTTGTTAAGAACAGCCGCTGTATTGGATTTGGGGGCCGTGGAACCGTCGATGGCGAATTCCTTGACGATGTAGGAAAAATTCTGTCTCGCATATCCGGGCAGGTCTACCGCGATACTCTGGTTTCCCCTCGGCGTCCGCCACCAATTTATGGTGGCCATCTTCTTCATGTCCAGGTCCGCTGGTGTCTGTTTCACCGCTGTCATGGGATATTTCCAGTCACTGGCAAAGGTCCAGCCAGGCTTCCCCCCGTCGGGCTTTCCAATCCAGCCCGTAACATGAGGTGGCCCGGTTGTCCTCATAATACCTTGAAAGTTCTTGTCGGCATCCGCTATCTGGTATTTTGGGTCGGTCACCATCCATTTGTTGTAGAAATTCTGCATATCCGCCATTACCGTGTCATCGGTCATGAAGCGATTCTTGACCCATGACACTGCTTCGGGTTTTATTTGCTGAGCGCCGGGATCATTCAGGTTCAGCATGGAACCGTAATAGGTTACCGAAGGATTTGGAAATGAGCCTTCCATGGTAATGTATGAATTCTGTGTTGCCTGTGTGTATGGCACAAACTCGAAATCAAACTCGTTCCAGCGCCATAGCTGCTTTATCTCCGGCATGGCGCCAGGCGCAGGAGCATCCGCGTAGAGCCAGAAGGTGGAGCAGACCGGGCCGTCGGCCGCCTGCATTTTTGTTATGTATATTCCATAGCCGAATTTTCTGAGTGATTTCATCTGCGCGGACAAGAAGTCCCCGTAACGCGCATAAGCGCTCCAGCTTCCCGCGGTCAATTCGGTTTCAACTTCGGTTTGCGTGCCGGAGTCATTGGATGAACATGAGGTCAAGACCGAAAAGATTAATATTATTGCGCAATGCAAACCCCGTTTCATGGCCAGCTCCTTTCAAACCCTTCGCTATTTGTTGAAATATCCTATGACAATATTATTCATATTATAGGAAGCCGCTGAAAATGCATCCCTGCTGCACGCATTTATTGATGGTTTCGAAGTTGTTTCGATTTATCGCATCACCCTGCAACAATTCCTGATGCAGTTATAACCCCTTTAAAATAGGCGGAATGAGATTTCTGTTTCGCTGGTTCACTCCGTCAAGAGATCCCTATGCTTCGAGTCCTTGTATAAAATCGGTGGGGTTGCCTCTTGTGAAACCTCAGTTATTATCAATATATTACGGAAATCAGGAGGAAGAACATTATGAAATTGAAATCACCACTCTCGGCTGTAATATTCATCATGATATGCAGCATGAACATTTCAGCATTTGCCTCGGGGAATGCCATCAACGTGGTCGCCGGAACCTACGGACGGAACTGCGGCGCGCAGCATGGCAACAAGACCTCCCACCTGGCCGCCCAGTGCAACGGCAAGAAGGACTGCAGCTACAGGATCGACCATACAGTCATCGGCGACCCGGCGTATGGCTGCGGCAAGGAGTATATCGCCGAGTGGCGATGCGGCTCCGGGCCCGTCAGGTCCACCAAGGCCAAAGCCGAGGCCGGTTTCGGCTCGGTGATCAGGCTCGACTGCTCTTCCGGCCAGGGGACCCATGTCTCCCCGCCTGCCCCGACTCCTTCGGCAGGGAATGCCATCAACGTGGTCGCCGGAACCTACGGACGGAACTGCGGCGCGCAGCATGGCAACAAGACCTCCCACCTGGCCGCCCAGTGCAACGGCAAGAAGGACTGCAGCTACAGGATCGACCATACAGTCATCGGCGACCCGGCGTATGGCTGCGGCAAGGAGTATATCGCCGAGTGGCGATGCGGCTCCGGGCCCGTCAGGTCCACCAAGGCCAAAGCCGAGGCCGGTTTCGGCTCGGTGATCAGGCTCGACTGCTCTTCCGGCCAGGGGACCCATGTCTCCCCGCCTGCCCCGACTCCTTCGGCAGGGAATGCCATCAACGTGGTCGCCGGAACCTACGGACGGAACTGCGGCGCGCAGCATGGCAACAAGACCTCCCACCTGGCCGCCCAGTGCAACGGCAAGAAGGACTGCAGCTACAGGATCGACCATACAGTCATCGGCGACCCGGCGTATGGCTGCGGCAAGGAGTATATCGCCGAGTGGCGATGCGGCTCCGGGCCCGTCAGGTCCACCAAGGCCAAAGCCGAGGCCGGTTTCGGCTCGGTGATCAGGCTCGACTGCTCTTCCGGCCAGGGGACCCATGTCTCCCCGCCTGCCCCGACTCCTTCGGCAGGGAATGCCATCAACGTGGTCGCCGGAACCTACGGACGGAACTGCGGCGCGCAGCATGGCAACAAGACCTCCCACCTGGCCGCCCAGTGCAACGGCAAGAAGGACTGCAGCTACAGGATCGACCATACAGTCATCGGCGACCCGGCGTATGGCTGCGGCAAGGAGTATATCGCCGAGTGGCGATGCGGCTCCGGGCCCATAAGGTCCACCAAGGCCAAAGCCGAGGCCGGCTTCGGCTCGGTGATTAAACTGATGTGCCGGTAAATACCCCAATCATCAAGGTGCAAACCCATAACCAGACACTGTCATTTCACGGAAACCGGACCTGCTCTTAACAAGAACGGGACGGTTCATCTTACGTAAGGAGGACGTATATGATCCCGAGAATCGCGGTATTGATTGTTCTTGCTCTCCTGTTTTCCGTTGGCGCCGGCACGGCCAGGGACACGAAAGACGAGAATGCGGCAGTCGCCAGCGCGGAGTTATGGCTCTTGGCGGTAGACAAGGAACAGTATGCGGACAGTTGGCGGAACGCGGCCGAATTCTTCAAAAGAGCCGTCACCAAGGAGAAGTGGGAACAGTCCATGATCTCTTTCAGAAAGCCTTTGGGCGGAATCCTCTCGAGAAAGGTTCGGTCCACGGAATTCAGGACATCCTTGCCCGGAGCTCCTGACGGAAAATATGTGGTAATTATCCTGGAAACCTCTTTCAAGAATAAAACTACCGCAATCGAAACGATAACGCCGATGCTTGAAAAGGACGGAGTGTGGCGCGTGGCGGGATATTTCATCAGGTAGGCAGAACCTTCAGGCGGTACTGAAAACATCATCGATTTTGTACGCTGAGAGATTTCATTAATTCATCAAGCCGCAGACAGTGAAGTTATCGTTTCCAACCTTTCTGCGACAAGACACCTTATCAGGGGGGTTCCATGAAACGTATAATACTGATATTCGCCTGTACAGCTCTTGTTGTCTCTTCCACAGCGGCCTGGGGCCAGTCGCGACAGAGCGGCCGACTCTACGAGGTCAAGCGGCAGGGAAAGGTCGGTTTCATCAACCGGCAGGGAAAGGAAGTGGTCCCGCCCCGCTTCGACGATGTGCGGGGAGCGTTCACTGAAGGCATGGCCCGTGTTCAGTTGAATGACAGATGGGGCTTTATGGACAAGACCGGAAACATCTTGATTCCGGCCGTGTATGAGGACGCCGACGACTTTTCCGGGGGGCTGGCGCGGGTGATGGTCAAAGGGAAATGGGGATTCGTGGATCGGTCGGGACGGGTTGTCATCCCTCTGGACTTCGATGACGCGGACAGTTTTTCCGACGGAATGGCCCGCGTAAAGAGCGGCGGACTGTGGGGCTTCATCGACACAACCGGGAAGAATGCCATCCCGCCGCTTTATAAGGACTCTGATGATTTCAGGGAAGGTCTCGCCCCGGTGAAGGAAGGAAAGAAGTGGGGGTACGTCAACAAAAAGGGCCTCATGGTGATCAAGGCCTCATATGACGACGTCCGTCCCTTTTCCGAAGGTCTGGCGCGGGTGGAAATTGACGGAAAGAAAGGGTATATTGACCGCAACGGCGTATTCGTGTGGGGGCCGGAAAAGGACTAATAACAGTATTGGAGGATACATTCCATGAACATTGCCGCGCAAAGGCTATCCTGGAAATTCGCGGCGCTGTGCCTGATCTTATGCTGCTTCTTTTCCCCGGGGTGCAAACAACAGGCTCATTCCCGGTCCGAATCCGGGGCCCCTGCCGCAGAGCAGAACACCCTGACGGATCTCCGCCTTCTGGAAAACGCCTATCACACCCGCCGCAGCAACCTTCAGGTCACCCAACAGGGAATAATCGTCAAGGTTCTGGCCGATGATGACAAGGGCGCCCGCCACCAGCGTTTCATCGTAGAACTACCGTCGCGGCAGCGCCTGCTGATCGCCCACAATATAGACATCGCCCCGCGCATTCCGGCCCCGGCCAAGGGACAATCCCTCACCTTCAGCGGCGAATACGAATGGAACAAAAAAGGCGGGGTAATCCACTGGACTCACCACGACCCCAACGGGCAACATGAGGGCGGATGGATTATCCATCAAGGGGAAAAATATCAATAACAGGCTGAACAAGATGGAGGCTGCATGCTGCGGATTCTGCAATCCCTTTTCGGATTCGGCGGAACCTCCGGCGGATATCCCGAATCCATTGTAAAGATGGCCCTCGAACGGGCCGTGGACGGGACGGATCCCTGGCTGCGCGCAATTACCGGATACAGGAAAAAACTGAGGCCGGCCGTCCTGAAAGCCATGGATCATGTGGTTTCGCTGGTGGAAGGGCTTCCTCCCCCTATCCCGGTGAGCGCTGATTCCTACCGCTTCAGCCCGGAATTGAAGTCTTTTTTCATCTCCACCGAAGAAATCCGGGGAGTACTGGAGAAGGATCGCAACCTGAAGGACTTCCTCAGAAAACGGGAGAACGGAGCGGATACGGTCACGGCGCTGATGTTCATGGAAAAGAAGGAAAGCAGGGTCTTCGGGGCGGAAATGGACGGAGACAGGGTCATCCGTGATACTCCACGGACAATGGTAAGTTTCGAGTCCCACCGCCTTTTCGACCCATCCCCGGACGAAGGGAAAACGCGACTCCAGCTCAAAAGACGGGCATTTGATTACCTTATCCGCGTTGCCCTGCAACGCATATCCTCCGCCAAGTCGGAACGAAAGGACCTGGAACGCCGGAACGCGCTGCTTCTGTCAAAGATTGATGTACTGCGCCGGGGAGGATGGGGCTTCAACGGAGTCGATTCCAGCCAATGTGAAGACGTGGGCGCCCTTGAAGAAAAACTCAACCTGATCCAGTCCCAACTGGCAAGCCTCGGAAGCGATGACTGCCTACTCCAAACATACCTGGACATTCTCATCGATGTGCTGGGCCACCCTGAAGACCACCTGCGCGGGGGACTGGAAACCATGTTCCTGGACGACATGGGGATCAAACGGGAACAGGCTTCGCAAAACGCCTCCGAACTGAAACTCTACACGCTTCACGACACCAACGGCCTTTGCAGAATCGCGCGGATGATCTCCCTTCCCCACGAGGAACTCCAATGCATCCGGGCCTGAAAGCGCCCCTCGCGGCCGGCTCACCTGGATCTATATTGATGCATGGAATGAAATTTCCAATCCCGGCGGCAGGATACCAGCCTGAATTCCGGGTAAAGGCGCTACAGGCTCAAAAGAGAGGGGGGGCCATGCTATGGAAAGGACGCAGGCAAGGCTCTAACGTTGAAGACAGACGGGGATTGGCCCCAAAGGTCGCGATGGGAGGAGTGACATGGGAACAGAGTCCGTGGGACTCCTTCAAAGCGGAAATCCCGTGACGTCCGGACCGGAGGAGGCAGTGCGCGCGCTCCGCTATGCCTGGGCGGCGCCCTGCTCTCTGGTGGGGCTGCTGCTTGCCGCTACCGCTCTTGCTTTCGGAGCAACCTCCAGAGTTATGGAAGGGGCTATGGAGGTCGCGGGCGGCCGCATCCCCCTGTTGGTATCCCGGCTTCCGAAAGGCCTTCGCTTCTCGGCCATCACCTTCGGCCACGTCATCCTTGGCGTCAGCCATGCCGTCCTGGATTTCCATCGCGGCCACGAACGCGTACATGTGCGGCAGTATGAACGGTGGGGGATCCTGTTCTTCCCGCTCTATTGCGGATCGAGCCTTGTCCAGCTTTTGCGCGGCCGCGATTTCTACCTGGACAATCGTTTCGAACGGGAAGCGCGATGCGCCATCGCCTCTGCCAAGGAGAAGGAGCGGCCGAGCCCCGGAGGTATGTAATGACAAAAACAGGCATCATTACCTTGGCGTTGTGTTTCCTCCTGGCGCCCCTTGCCCTGGGCATGCCGCAGGAAAAAATCCATCCCTGGCTTCGTGGCAGATCGGACGTCGGAAGGCAGGTCGAATTTCTTCTGATACTGAAGGACAGCGCCGACCTGTCGCCGGCCCAACGGTTGAAAGGCAAAAAGGACAAGGGCCGTTTCGTGCATGACTCGCTGAGAAACACCGCCGAGCGGTCCCAGGCGCCCATCAAGGCCTGGTTGAAGGCGCGTGGCGTGGAGTACCGGACATTCACCATCGTAAATGCGCTGCTGGTAAAAGGGGACCGCGCTCTCATGGAATCTCTGGCCAGCAGGGATGATGTCGCCAGAATCGAAGGGAACCCGGAAATCCGGAATTTCCTGCCACAGCCCGAGGCTGCAGGCGCCACCTTCAAATCTGCCGACAGCGTCGAGTGGAACATCTCCCAGATCGGCGCGCCCGTACTATGGGCGCTCGGCATTACCGGCAGCGGCATTGTCATTGGCGGTCAGGACACCGGATACCGCTGGACCCATGACGCTTTGAAAAGCAAATACAGGGGATGGAACGGAACCACGGCCGATCACAACTACAACTGGCACGATGCCGTGCATTCCGGAGGCGGCGCCTGCGGCGCGGATGCGGCGGCGCCGTGCGACGATTACGGACACGGTACCCACACCATGGGCACAGTTCTGGGGGACGACGGAGGCGCCAACCAGACAGGTGTGGCGCCCGGAGCGACATGGATTGGATGCAGGAACATGAACCAGGGGGTCGGCTCACCCACTACCTATCTGGAATGTTTCGAATTCTTTCTGGCGCCCTACCCGCTGGGGGGCACTACGGCGCAGGGCGACCCGGCTAAAGCGCCTGACCTGACCATAAATTCCTGGAGTTGCACCCCCAGCGAAGGATGCTCCGCCCTGACACTGGAAACCGCGGTTAACAACATGAAGGCCGCGGGAATCATGACCATCGTCACCGCGGGTAATTCCGGTCCCTCCTGCGGTTCGGTTTCTACCCCTCCCGCCATCTACGGGTCTGCCTACACCGTTGGGTCGACGACCTCGGCCTACGCCCTTTCCAGTTTCAGCAGTCGCGGCCCGGCAGGCTTCACCGGCCTCGTCAAACCGGACATCGTGGCGCCGGGAAGCGGCGTCCGTTCCGCGGCGTCCGGGAGTGATTCCGCGTACACCACCATGAGCGGAACGAGCATGGCTGCGCCGCATGTGGCAGGGGCTGTCGCCCTTTTGTGGTCTTCGTCTCCCAACTACCGGCATAACCAGGACGCCACCGAGGCGCTGCTCAACTCATCCGCCGGGAAACTGACATCGATAGTCGAAGGATGCGGCGGGGATTATCTGAACGGTCCGAACAACTCCTGGGGAAACGGTTTTCTGGACCTGGTTGCAGCGCATGCCGCGGCGGACGCGGTAAAGCTAACCGTTACCATTCAGGGAACCGGCTCGGGAATCGTCACCAGCGACCCTGACGGATTCATGTGCTCAATGGGAACCTGCAGCGCCCTTTTTGATTCAGGCAGCGGCATCAAACTGGGCGCCACGCCGGGAACTGTCTCCATATTCGGCGGCTGGTCGGGGGATTGCAGCGGCGACGCGGATTGCAATCTCGCCATGACCGGAAACAGGACGGTGAGCGCATCCTTCGTTCTCGCGCCCAAGGCAAAGAACGCGCGGACAGGCATCGGGTACGCAACCCTGCAACCCGCCTTCAGCGAGGCGCTGGCCGGCGACACGCTGTGGTTGCTTGAGGATCTGTTTGCCAGCGACTGGACCATCGGCAAGAGCCTGTCCCTGAAGGGCGGCTACAACGCAACTTTCAGCGGGCAGATCGGGTACACCACCCTGCAAGGCGTACTGGTTATCCAAAGCGGAGGCGTGGTAGTGGAGAGGATTATTATCAAATAGGGAACGAAGATTCATTTTGACATTTTGACGAAACAGCCCGTAGGGGCGACGCATGCGTCGCCCTCCTTTCGCCCGACCTCCTAGGGCGCTACGCCGTTACGCCGCCCGCTGCTGGTCAGCCGTTTTCGTGGTTCATATTCAAACACGAACCACCGATTCCGCGGGTTCCCATTGGCAGGATTTGCTGGTATTTCACATCAGGGTGACCCACCGGGTCGCCCCTACCATGCCCTTACAAATCGTCGAAAACGAAGGGATACGAAAGTCAGCATAATTTAACCCAACACTAACGCTTGACGTTATTAACGGCATGCGTTATGATTTCCCCAATGATCAATTCCTTCAAATGCAAAGAAACGGAACGGATTTTCAAAGGACAATTTTCTTCCCGATTGCCGCAGGCCATTCAGCGCCTTGCCGCCCGAAAGCTTGATTACCTGGATGGCGCCGGAGATCTTAAGGATTTATCTTCTCCACCCGGTAATCATCTTGAGGCATTGAAGGATGATCGTGCCGGACAGCACAGCATTCGCATCAATGACCAGTGGCGGATCTGTTTTGTCTGGCGTGACAATAATGCATACAACGTAGAAATCGTGGACTATCACTGAGGAGCTTATTCATGAGTAAAAGAGATTTTCCCCCCATTCATCCTGGTGAGATTCTGCGCGAGGAATTTCTGGTTCCTCTGGGGATCAGCCAGTACCGGCTTGCCAAAGAAATCCATGTCCCGGCGCGACGTATCAACGAAATTGTATTGGAGAAGCGAGGAATTTCCGCGGACACGGCGCTTCGACTGGCCCGCTATTTCGGCACTACGGCTCAGTTATGGGTAAACCTGCAAGCCCGCTACGACTTGGAAGTGGCTCGTGAATCCATTGCGGAGAAGCTGGAAAGCGAGATAAAACCTTTGGAAAGGGCCGCATAGGAAAAGGCGCGGGGTGATATGGCGCGGTCAGCCCTTCCGGACATGAAACCCGGACTTTGACGGTCCTTTCAGGTCAATCCCCCCGCAGCCTCATTCTATTTATTCGCATCCCTTTTCACCCTCCTCGGTCGCTGGCCTTCCCCGAATTCCGCCTTATTGACAAAAAAACCGTAGGGGCGACGCATGCGCCGCCCCTACGGGGTTGATTGTGACGGACGTTTTTGGGGTGGATGCCTGTTTTGGGCGGACGCATGATTCCGGGCGGACGCCGTCCGCCCCTACGGGGTTGATGGTGGCGGACGCCTTTTTGGGCGGACGCCGTCCGCCCCTACGCGGTTTGGTTATTGACGCCGCGGTTCACGAGGTTTTCCTTGTCCATCGTCCATTTTGCCGGATTGTTTCTGAATTATTCCCGGATGTCTGTCAATTCTCTTTCGTTTCTGATCACCCGTTCGAAATAATTGCGCTGCCATACCGGGCAACCGGGATTGCCGCGTAATACATTGATGCCTCTGGTGACGGCGGATTTGAATCCGGCAACAAACGACCCCAATGATTTCGATGCCCGTAGGGGCGCATGGCATGCGCCCTTAACAACGCGTTCGCCCTCTACATGGCCTGCAACCGTGTTTTCTGCGCGAATGATAGATTCCGGGCGGACGCCGTGCGCCCCTACGGTTTGTTGGTGTTGTTTTCGGTGATGTATTCGTGATTGACCGGGTTTTCCTGGTCCATGGCCCATTTTGCCGGATTGTTTCTGATGTATTCCCGGATGGCGGTCAATTCCTTCTCGTCGCGAATGACCCGTTCGAAATAATTGCGCTGCCATACCGGGCAACCGGGATTGCCGCGCAATACATTGATGCGTCTGGTGGCGGCGGATTCGAATGAACCAACAACCGCCCCCAGAGAACGGGGCGGCGGACCTGCCCGTAGGGGCGACGCATGCGTCGCCCTCACATGCGTCGCTCTAATATCCGTCGACTTCTCTCTACCGGAACATTCTTTGGGCGAGGCATGCCTCGCCCCCTGGAGTTTGGACATTTGAGTATGTATTGCAAGAAAATATTTTACATACGCACATAAATCATGTTATCATGGCACCTTCAGTAAAATCCCATTCTTGGAGGGTGCCATTATGGAAAAGGAAGATATACGGGACATTCTGTTGGATACCATGATTGTTTCCACGGAGGCGCAGTTGAAGGCGCTGAAGAAGCTTCGGGGCGCAATCGAAGAAGAGTCTCGTGAAAAAGGTAAGTCGCAAACAGACCTTGTTTTTGACATACTCAATTCAGCAAGGGAACCACTGCATATTTCACAGATTATCGCCGAGGCGCAGAGAAAGTTTGGCGTAGAACTGGATAGAGAGTCCCTCGTCTCCGCTCTTTCAAAGAAAGTGATGAAGGAGGATCGTTTTGTTCGTACCGGCAAAAACACCTTTGCCCTGAAAGCGAGGTGAGAAATATGCTGAGCGAGCAGATCAATACTCTTTTGCAAGATGCCTGTGCCGGGGCCTTTGCCCAGAATCGAAGTTGTGTTCGCGCCGTTGAGCTTTTTTGGGGGACATTGTGCGCCTTGGGGCGGCGCACTGTCTCTCGCGCCATTTGCGCGGTCGGACGGCAGCATCAGGACTGGAGCGCTGACTACAAGATATTTTCCCGCAGCCAATGGGATCCGGATCGGTTGTTCACCCCGGTTTTGAACGAGTATCGTATGCGATACCCTGTCGACCAACCGGTCTGCGTGGCCTTTGACGATACCAAGCTTGCCAAGAGCGGTCGCAAGGTGAACTCGGCCTTTTGGCAGCGTGACCCGCTCTCGCCGCCGTTCCATGTCAACTTCTTGTACGGCTTGCGGTTCATGCACGTATCCCTGATTTTTCCTCACTACCGGGATGGCGATTTCTCCGCTCGCGGTTATCCGGTCCGCTTCGTGGAATGCCCTGCGGTTAAAAAGCCGGGGAAGAAGGCAACCGACGAAGAGCGAGCGCAATACAGGAAGGCGGTGAAGACTCATAACCTCTCTTATCAGGGGCTTTCGATCATTAAAGGATTGAGAAGTGATCTTGACCGTCTGGGCGAAACGCAACGGAAGATGATAGTTCCCGTTGACGGCAGTCTGTGTAATCGCACCATCCTCCTCAAACCACTGGAGCGGGTGGAGATTGTCGGTCGATGTCGCAAAGACGCCAGTTTGTGTTTTCCCGCCCCGGCAGGAGGAAGGCGCAAATACGGCGAAGAGCGGTTTTCTCCTGAAGCGGTTCGGAAGGATGACACCGTTCCCTGGCAGACGGCTAAAGTTCATTTTGGCGGAGCATGGCGCGACATACGGTACAAAGAGGTCAAGAATGTATTGTGGCAAAGGGGATCTGGTCTGCGCCCTCTTCGTCTTTTGGTGGTTGCCCCGCAACCGTACAGGACTTCCGTGAACGCCAAGCGGAATTATCGGGACCCGGCCTATCTTCTGAGCACCGACACTCAAAGCGATGCGATGACATTGCTCCAATGTTATTTTGACCGCTGGCAGATTGAGGTTAACCATCGGGAGCAAAAGGATACGCTTGGCGTCGGAAACGCCCAGGTTTGGGCAGACAAGTCCGTACCACGACAACCGGCATTCGCTGTTGCAGGCTACAGCCTCCTGCTGTTGGCTGGTTTGAAGGAATTCGGACCGGGACGTCCTCATGATTTTGTTCCTTTGCCCAAATGGAGAAAAAAGGCCACCAGGCCATCGGCGCTAGACTTGATTACCTTGCTCCGAAAAGAAATCAGTGAAGCACCCATTACTGACTTCCTGAAAAGTAACCTCGCTAAAAATATCGTGCCGTACGCATATTCTTGAATCTGAATATGTCCAAACTCCAGTGGGCGAGGCATGCCTCGCCCCTACGGCATCACAAATGAATACGATACCGTGCAGATGATTCGGCATGTCAATAAAACCATCCAGTATCACATCGTTAAAATGTTCGGGAATTGCATACCAGCATTCCTGCGCCATTTCTCCGCACCCGTTCAACACCATCTTCCCATCCGTGATTTCCCCGAACAGGCATTCCCGATCCCATGCGCATATGGTCACGAAATAGGCGCCGGCCTGTGTGTAATCGTAATCCGTTAGACGGATGGAACGGCGTTTGTGGATGTCGGGGTCGAATTTCATGTTTTTCCCGTTGGCGCCTGTCGCGCCGTGGGAGTGAATGGACATTATCGTTTGTTTTCGGGCGACCCGGCTGTAGGGGCGACGCATGCGTCGCCCCTACGGGTTATTTCATGATTGGCAGGGTTTTGCTTGTCCATCAGCCGTTTTGCTGGGTTGTTTCTGGTGTGTTCACGAATGGCGGTCAATTCCTTGTCGCTTCTGATTACCCTCCGCGACGGGGCCCTTTTCCCGCGATTTTTCCGTCCCTACCTGATGATAATATTCTCCACCGTGAGTGAGCCTCTTTGTATGGTGACGGGGCCGGTCAGGGTTGTATATCCGCTGTTGCTCGTGTATTCACTGTCATACCCCCCTTCGAGGGTTACGGCCTTTCCTCCGTTGAAGGTAAAATTTTCGCTGAAGTCGGCGCCCCAGGTGCGGATTGTTTTTCCGCTTGCGGCGGCAGCGTACGCAGCCAGTATCGTAGAATAGTACGTGCTGTCAAGACGCACCTGCTGGGCGGTGTTTCTGTTGAAGGTCACGGTAACGGACTTGTCGGCATCCAGGGAAAGGGCGCAGGCGGCGGTACCGCTACAGGCGCCAGACCAGCCGGTGAACAGGGAATACTGGTTCCTGGTTGCGGTGAGGGTCACGGCAGAACCATATTCGAACTCATGAGCAATGTCCGTATTGGTGGCAATACCCGCCGGATTGCTTGTCACGCTGCCTTCGCCGCTCCCGGCGAAGGTGAGGCTGACCAATGACCCAGGCTGTCCGCCACGCACGCACCGGACATAGCAGTCATTGTTCTTAGAGGAGAAACCAACTTGGCCATTGAAGAAAACTACATCCCAAGCGTAGCCCTTACCATAGGCGTGCGTGGTAGAGGACCAGTAGTAAGACGCAACTACATTGGGAAAATTCGCAAAAAATGCGGTGTCAAGCACCGGATTAAACCGCGAATCGTCCGTCAGAGATTCCAGTTCACTTACACTGGGCAGACGCCAGTTCGAATGGCCTCCTAATGTAAGGCCGTTGCAGTAGGAAAGGGCTGCGTCCCATGCCTTGGTACCAATCTCCCCCTGCTGCCAGACCAAGCCCGTCGCATTGTCTGTGACTGTACCGTTTCCGTTGTCCACCAGACCGGCCAAGGCCGTTCCTTGTCGGCACACTGCCAATGAACAAATCAATAACAAGACAAAAAAACGTCTCATATCGAACTCCTCTCAACCTTAATATCTCCGTTTCTTCTCGTTATTCCAGTCCCAAAGATATTGGTAACGCGCTCACCCAGCACGACGTAAGAGATAGCGTCCTGCCGTGCTCAGGTCTTGCATCCATGCAACAACCACATGTATAACCGCATTGCGACAATCCCAGACACCCCTCCGGACGCGTTGTGGTACACGTGGAAACCAATTGACTCGATTCTCCATAAAATCGGCTAGATCAAGGGCCTTTAGATGAATCGGCAGGCGTTCGTACTGTGGCATGTCCATTCATCAAATATGCCAAATAATCAAAAGATCGAGTCACTTTCCGTCACGCACGCACCGGACATGCCTGTCGCTGCTGTTATAGTAGTAGCCGACATAGCCAACATTGAAAGACACGTTCCAAGCAATGTCCGGACAGCCGGTCAATGTGGTAGACGACCAGTAGTAGGACGCAACCGTGTTCGGGAAATATGCGGTTTTGATTGTCGGCCCCGGATACGGGATGCCGTACTCCACAATGCTCCGCAGTTCCTTTTTCGAGGGCAGCCGCCAGTCGGTATGGCCGGCGCGCGTCAGCGCGCCGCAGACGCTCTCGGATGAAGGGTTGTAGTCAGCGTCATAGGTCCCCGACGCCCGGTACCAGTTGTAGGCAGTGGCGGTCCCGCTGCACGAGGCGTCGTTGTTCTGGCCGACGCTGCACTTCTGCCACATGAGGCCGGTGTTGTTGTCGGTCACCGTGCCGTCGCCGTGATCGGTGTAGGACTTGGGGTTGATGCTGTACTCGCCGTCCTGACCGGTGCCGGCACAGGGGATCTCGGCATAGGGTTCAACGGCCTGGTAGCACTTGGTCTGGCCGGAGTCGGGGAGCTTGAAGGCGGATGCGACACAGGGAATGAGGCAGATGTACAGCAGGGTGAGAACAGCAATGCTTTTGACCATGGGGTACCTCCTTGCTAGTGTCGAAATATCTGAAAATAATATGAATTCCGTAGGGGCGCATGGCATGCGCCCTTGTTTTGTGGCCTGCGCCCTCTTTTATGGCCTGCGCCCAGCATCAGGTCTGTGGCAATTATTCACAAGGGCGGACGTCTGATTCCGGGCGCACGCCGTGCGCCCCTACGGTATCGGTGATTATGACGATTCCGTGGATGTGGTTCGGCATGACGATGAATTCATCCAGGATTATTTCCTTTCGTATTACCGCGGACCGGAACCATTCGTCGCGGACGATTTCTCCGCACCCGTTCAACACCATCTCTCCATTCGAGGTTTCCCCGAACAGGGATTCCCGATCCCATGCGCATATGGTCACGAAATAGGCGCCGGCCTGTGTGTAATCGTATTCCGTTAGACGGATGGAACGGCGGTTGTGGATGTCGGGGTTGAATTTCATGTTTTTCCCGTTGGCGCCTGGCGCGCCGGACACCAACAACCTGGTGGGTGTTTTTGGGGCGCACGCCGTGCGCCCCTACGGGGATGGATATTTTATTGCGATTCAAACAAAAACACCCGCCTCGATGCTGCCGAAGACGGGGGGTTGGTTCAGGATTCTTCTTCGGCGGCCCGACCGCCCGCTGGTGGCGGGCCCGTGACTCTGCGCCCCCGGATTGCTCCGGGTTTGCTCTTATCGAAAAACATCGCTGCTGGTCTGATTGTAATGGGTTGGAGATTATTCTCCCTGGAAAACATAAGTCAAGGTTTCTAATGAACTTATCGGCAAGAACGGGACAGGACCATGCGGCCATGCCTGCACTGCACTCTTACCCCTTCCGGATCCGGAACCCTGCCTTTTCCAGGCCTTTCAGATCAAGTTCTCCCGTAACCTCTTTCTTTGTCTTCTTGCCCTTATCGCTTTTTTCACGCGGCGGCCGCCGGCCGCCGCTTTCCGCCTCGCGGATGGAAAGGGATATCCTCTTCCGCTCCCGGTCGACCGACAGGACCTTCACCTTGACCACCTGTCCCACGCTCACCGCTTCATGGGGGTCCTTGATGAAGCGGTCGGCCAGATGGCTCACGTGCACCAGACCGTCCTGGTGGACCCCCACGTCGACGAAGGCGCCGAAGGCGGTCACATTGGTCACCACACCCTGGAGCGCCATCCCTTCCTCAAGGTCCGAGATCTGCCGCACGTCGTCGCGAAACGCGGCCGCCTGGAATTCCTTCCGGGGGTCGCGCCCCGGTTTCTTCAGCTCTTCCAGTATGTCCCGCAGTGTAGGCAGACCCACACTGTCGGTCACATACCGGGACAGGTCGATACGCTCCACCAGGGAGGGTTTTTTCACCAGTTCCGGCAGAGATACGGACAGGTCGGCGGCCATGGCCTCCACCACCCCGTAGCGTTCCGGATGAACCGCGGTATTGTCCAGAGGGTGAATTCCGTCCCGGATACGAAGGAAGCCGGCCGACTGCTCGAAGGCCTTGGCGCCAAAGCGGGGAACGGCCATGAGCGCAGCGCGGGACGCGAAGGGTCCGTTTTCGTCCCGATGGCGGACAATGGCTTTAGCCAGCGAGGGACCGAGACCGGAAACGTAGGAGAGAAGAGCCCAGGATGCGGTGTTCAGGTCCACACCCACATAGTTGACGCACGACTCCACAACCGCGTCCAGGCTCTTCTTCAACTGGGTCTGGTTCACATCGTGCTGGTACTGGCCCACACCGATGCTCTTGGGGTCTATCTTCACCAGCTCCGCCAGAGGGTCCTGAAGACGCCGGGCGATGGAGATGGCGCCGCGCACCGTCAGGTCCAGGTCCGGAAACTCCTCCCTGGCAATCTCCGACGCTGAATAGACGCTGGCCCCGGCCTCGTTCACCATCACTATCGGCAATCCTTCTCCCGCTGAAGACAGCGCTTCCCGAGCGAAGCGCTCGGTCTCGCGCCCGCCGGTGCCGTTGCCCACGGCAACCATCCCGCAGTCGTGGGTCTCCAGAAAGCGCAGCAGATTCCCGCGGGCCGCCTCGGCCTTTCCCTCGCCGGTATGGGGATAGATGACCGTATGCCCCAGAAATCGCCCGGTATCATCCACAGCGGCCAGTTTGCAGCCGGTGCGCAGCCCCGGATCGATGCCAAGTACCCGTCTGCCCCCTGCCGGAGGCGTCAGGAGCAGGTTACGCAGATTGTCGGCGAATACCCTGATGGCGGCCTCGTCCGCCTTCTGTTTTGCCTCCAGGCGCAGTTCCACCTCGATGGAAGGGGCCATGAGGCGCTTGTAGGCATCCTCCACCACCCCTTCGAGAAAGCGGTCGAAGATACTTGAGGCCAGGATATAACGGGACTTGAGGCTTGAAAGGATCTCCTCCACCGGAGCGGAGATGGAGAGGAAAAGCACCTCCTCCTTCTCCCCGCGTCGCATGGCGAGCATCCGGTGGGAGGGAATCTCCCGCAGGGGTTCCTGGAAGTCGTAATACATCTCGAACTTGGTGACCGCGTCCTTCTTGTCTCTCGCCACCCGTGAGGTCAGGCTTCCCTGTTCTCCGGTCAGGCGGCGGACCAATGCCCTCAGGTCCGCGTCCTCGGCCATGCGTTCCGCCAGGATGTGGCCCGCCCCTTCAAGGGCGGCCGCTGCGTCAGGCACCTGTTGTTCAATGTTAACAAATGGCAGGGCCGCTTCCTCGGGAGTCCCGGCCTTCAGCTCCTGGGCCGCGATCAGGTCGGCCAGGGGCTCAAGTCCCCGTTCCCGCGCAATGGTCGCCTTGGTGCGGCGTTTCGGCTTGAAGGGAAGATAGAGGTCTTCCAGCTCGGTCTTTTGCCGGGTCGCCTCGATGCGCGCCGAAAGTTCAGTGGTCAGTTTGCCCTGCTCCTCGATGGACTTGACAACAGTGAGCTTCCGCTCCTCCAGTTCCATGAAGTAGGCGAATCTCTCCTCTATTTCCCGCAACGCCACTTCATCCAGCTCTCCCGTGCGCTCCTTCCGGTACCGGGCGATGAAGGGGATGGTCGCGCCCTCGCGCAGCAAGGCAACGGTGTTTTCAATCTGGAACGGCCGGAAACCGCTTTCCTCGGTGATCCAGCCGAGTATGCGGGCATGGTGGGTATCGGTCAGTGACATGACATGAACCTCTTCAGTTGATGGAATTTCCCCGCGGTTTTCAGAAAAGGGGTGTGGATACTACCACACGATGGAATGGATGGAAAGGGGGGGAGGCGCGACCACGGTTGCGCCTCCCCGGAAGATACTCATTATCAAGTCAGATCATCAATTTCCCTTCTGAAAGGAGCACGTCCTTCGAACCATCCTCGCCCACGGCCGTAAGCGTAGGTCCGTAAAAGACGAAATCCTCATGGAAGGGGGTGCTGACAGTTCCGCCGAAGCCGGAGTTGTCGCCCAGGGCAATATGAATGGTGCCCAGGATCTTTTCCGACTCCAGGATATTGTCCGGCCTCGTGGCCCGATCATTGGTTCCGATGCCCAGTTCCGCGATGTTGCGGTTCAGATCGCTCATCTCGAATCTTTCCTCCAGAACCTTCCGGTACGGCTCGTCTCCCCGGATCTCCGTCACCCTTCCCCCCCGCGCCACCAGTTCCAGTGGAGAGGCAAGCCTGCGCATGGGCGCATACTCCATGATCATCACCCCTTCGCTGGTTCCCTCGAGGGGGGCCAGGTAGACCTCCCCGGCCGGGAGATTGCCGAAGCTCCCCGGTTTTGTGAGAAGGCCGTCATCGCCCTCGGCCATCCTCCCCTGCTTGCCGAAGCGCATCCGGGTGCCGTTGCCGGTTTCCACGATTATCTCCGCCGCCCTGTTGATCCGTTCCGCGAGGCTTTCCGTGCGTTTTGCGAGCAGCAGCCAGTCTACGCGCATGGAAGAAAAGAACATCTCCGGATCGAAATGGGGAAGACTGGCGAAGCGCGCGCCGGTATGATTGAGCAGGGAACGGAAGCGGGTATGGCTCGCAGAGTTGTTGGACATGGCAATCACCACGTCCGCGGCCGATTCCCTTCCGGCCAGAGCGATCTCCTTCGCCCTTTCCACCTGCCCGGCTGTGGCCTCCTTTTCCATGAGCGCCGCCAGGATTTCCTCCGCGGCAAGTGAATCCACTACCTTGTCTCCGAATGCGGCGCGCCAGAGGCTTTCCGGGGGTTCGACACCGGATGCGGTTGTGGCGGGAAAGGAAAGAAAGGAGGCGTTCCCGTATACCCGCATCGCGTATTCCGCTGCTTCCGCCGCAACCTGGTGAAGTCCCCGGCGGCGGCCATCCTCTGCCGACGGAACCTCATCGGACCGGATGGTATCGCTGAACACCAGTATCCTTTCCCCCTTTCTGGCGCCCATGTTTACGCTGAAAAGAGACTGAAAAGCATCATTAAGTGTGTACATTTATAACCTCCTCGGGATATACCGGAGCGGTATGCGTCCGGCGTCTGCCGGCTTCGGGAATCGACCCGACCTGAAATTCAATAATTCCGGAAAATAATAACACGCTAAGAAAATCATGTGTTAAAATCCAAATCTGACATTCTGATATCTACTTTAGTTGCCATCCGGCGTTTCCGGATGGACACTTCTTCAAGCGACCAAGGCCGGATATTTCACGGAGAAAGGAGTTATCATGCCACGCAAACAGAAGACCGTCGCAATCCTGACCGGAGGCGGGGATGTTCCGGGACTTAATCCTGCCCTGAAAACCCTTGTCGGCCGCGCCTCTGAATGCGGTTACCGCATCATCGGTATCCGGCGCGGATGGGGGGGGCTGCTGGAATGCAACCCCGATGATCCTGAATCTCTGGCGCGGAATACCGTGCCGCTGGATCGGCAGGCGGTGCGCACCGTTGACAGAACCGGGGGCACATTCCTCCATACCAGCCGCACCAACCCCGCCAAGGCAGGTGTAAAGGATATCCCTGAATTTCTCAGGACCCAGGAGCATGACCCCTCATCGAAAGACAAATTCGACTTCACCCCCCACATCCTGTCCGTGCTTTCACATCTTGAGATCGACGCCTTGATACCCATCGGCGGAGACGATACCCTCAGCTACGCGGAACGCCTTCACCGGGAAGGATTTCCGGTGGTCGCCATTCCCAAGACCATGGACAACGACGTGTTCGGCACGGACTATTGCATCGGCTTCTCCACCGCGGTAACCCGCAGCGTCAATTTCATCCACAACCTGCGAACCAGCGCCGGTTCCCACGAGCGCATCGCCATCATCGAACTGTTCGGACGCAACTCCGGCGAAACATCGCTGATCTCCGCCTATCTCTCCGGTGTGGACCGCGCCATCATCTCCGAGGTGCCCTTTGATGTGGAACGGCTTGCCGGGCTTCTCGTGGAAGACAAGAAGGGAAACCCCAGCAACTACGCCATGGTCACCATATCGGAAGGGGCCTCCATGATCGGCGGACAGATAATCGAGTACGGCCAGGAGGACGCCTACGGACACCGCAAACTGGGAGGCATCGGCGTGGTGGTGAGCGAAGCCATCAAACAACTGACCGGATCCCACATAATCTACCAGCAACTCTCCTACCTGATGCGTTCCGGCGCTCCTGACTCCCTGGATCTGATGGTCGCCTTCAACTACGCCACAATGGCCATGGACCTGATAGCCGAGGGCGCCTCGGGCCGCATGGTCGCGCTCCAGGGAGGGACCTACACCCATATTCCCATCAGCACCATCATGCAGGGGCAGAAGAGGGTTGATGTCACCGAACTCTATGATGTCGATGTCTACCGGCCCAAGGTGCGCCACGTCCTCGGAAAGCCCATGTTTCTGTACTGACGCCAATCCAGGCGGATAAAAAACCCATGAAAAAGGAATGAACCACGCATGATAAAGACCAACAACCTGAAAATCAGATCCATTACCCCAATCATAGCCCCCACCGACCTGCGGCAGGTCTTCCCGGTGTCCGGGGAAGCGGGCGAATTCGTCAACACGAGCCGCCAGCACATCAAGAACATCCTGAGGGGTTTAGACCCGCGCCTCATGGTGGTGGTGGGGCCTTGCTCCATACACGATCCGAAGGCTGCCCTGGAATACGCCTCCCGCCTCTCCCGCCTCTCGGAAGAGCTGTCCGACCAGCTTCTCTTGATCATGAGGGTATATTTCGAAAAACCGCGCACAACCATTGGCTGGAAAGGCCTGATCAACGATCCGGACATGAACGGCACGCACATGATCTCCAAGGGCCTGGGAATAGCGCGGAGCCTGCTCTGCGCCATAACCGACCTGCGCCTTCCCGTGGCCACCGAGATGCTCGACCCTATCACTCCGGAATACCTTGCCGATCTGCTGAGCTGGGGCGCCATCGGCGCGCGCACCACCGAATCCCAGACCCACCGGGAGATGGCGAGCGGCCTTTCCTTCCCGATAGGGTTCAAGAACGGCACCGACGGCAACCTCCAGATTGCCATCGATGCAATGAAGTCAGCGCTCCATTCCCACAGCTTCCTCGGAATCAACAAGGAGGGGAAGACATCCATCATACAGACCACGGGAAACCAGGACGTGCACATGGTTCTCCGAGGCGGCACGAAAAAGGCCAACTACCACCCGGAAGACATACAGAAGACCATAGAGCTTATGGAGAAGGCGCAATTGCACCCATCCATAATGGTCGACTGCAGTCATGGAAACTCGGAAAAGAACCATGAGAAACAGCCGGTTGTGCTGGAAAAGGTCATGGAGCAGATTATCGCCGGACAGGGGAGAATATCGGGGGTCATGATTGAAAGCAACCTGGAAGCGGGAAACCAGCCGTTGCCCAAGGACACCGCCGTTCTCAGATACGGTGTCTCCATTACGGATAAATGCATCGACTGGCGCACAACAGAGGATATGCTCCGTTATGCCCATGGAAAAATGAAGGAATGCGGCGGCCGGCCCCTCGCGGGTTAGGGGTCAGGCGCCTGGGCTTTTTTTTCCAACGGATATGGCTTCCAGCGGCGAAGCGGGAATTACCACGCACCCTCCGGCAGTCATATCCGCTTCTCACTCCGCTTCCTTCTTTCTCCGTTCCGCGCCGTGAAACCGGATCTCCCGGATACGGTCAATCCCGATCCTCACCCATCCGTCGGAACGGAGAAACGCCTTTATCTTTCCGGCCACTATCAACGAATCAAGCTTGCTGTCATGTACGAAACCCGTTGAGTCGTCGCTGAATACAACCTTGATCTCTCTCATACCTACCCCCGCGCATACAATCTGCTCCCCGACCGCTGCATCGCCATATGAGCGGAACGGCATGCACTCCGGGCTCCCTGATACACCATGAAATTATACAGTAAAAACAGTCGCCGGGTGACAGCCGTTTTTCAACCTGGATTTTGGTTCAATGGCCCGGAAAGCCCCTGACGGCGCCTAATACCAGTGTCCAGTATCTCGCGGAGGACACCCCCTGATAAACGCCCCATGCCCAGGCGGAACCGATTTCATTGAATCCGGGATTCATGATATTCATGCAGTGGCCTTTGCTGGAAAGCCAGGCACGCACCACCTCGTCAGCGGAAGGATAGCCAACAGCGACGTTTTCTCCCACCGTTCGCCACTGATAGCCCTCCCGCGCCAACCTCTCGTCAGCGGTTGACCCGTCGGAACCCGCATGGCTGACCTCTCCACGGGATGCCATATCCATGGAATGCCCGAGGGCCGCAGCGGCCATCTTGTGGTTCCAGACTACCGGACCCGCGGCGGGCATGTATAGGGCGCCGCACTTTCGCGCCTTGGAACGCGCCTCGTTGATGGCCGCAAGCATGGAAGAGTCAATGGCGGTTTTTCCATGGCGCGCGACAGGATTACCACGCCTTTTTCCATCAGCGACGTCAAGCGCCTGGCCCGTTCCGGCACACCCTGGCAAAAGGAATCCGAGCAGTATTAAAATTATAATTGCGCTTCTCATGTTTCCCCTCTGGGTGGTTTATCGTACTGTAGCGCGTATTTAGATATCAACTGCCAAATCACGGGGAATTCCTTGCAGAGCATCAGGGGCCCTTGCAAGCATTGGCCTTTTCATCCCAGTAATCGCCCCTGACCACGCCTATCTGAAAATCGCCTGAAAGGGCGACTCCTTTCGCGCTCCAGCTTCCCCCCTTGCACTTCTGTTCGTTCACATCATATTTCCACCTTGATTTGAATACGAATTCGTTTCCCGGCCTGTCGTTGCTCCTTTGAATACTGGCGTTCATGCAGTCGCAGATTGCCTGGCCTTCCGCCTGGGCAAGCTCGCTGTTGCTCTTCCGCGATATGGTTTTCCGCTCCTGTTTCGCCTCGACAAAGATCGAGCGGGATGTCCGGCACATGCGTACCGGCTGGGGTTGCTTGCGCATCCACAGTTCCACCACAACCGTATGGGTTCCAGAGGCGCCGGCCGAGTAAGAGTAACTGTTTCCCGAGCCCACGTCTCTACCGTCCACAGTCCACTTGAAGTAGAGGGTGGAGGTATCTGAAATATTCGTCCCGGAAATACGGCCGGTCAGTGTCGCGCCTTCACCCTGTTTCAGTCTGTCCCTGTCCGCGCTGATGGAGCAGTTCGCGTATGCATCCTCAACCTCAAACCTGTAAACGGCCTCGCCCGCCTTGACCCATTTCCCGGCTGCCGCCGCGAATACCTCGGTTTTCACGGTATGGATGCCCTTTGACGCAGCCTTCACAAGCTGACTGTTACTGTTGCCCCGCAGACGGACACCATCAAGATACCACGCACAGGTCAGTTGCGGCGTCCCAGCGCCGGAATGGACACGCGCGGTAAAAAGCGCATCCTGGCCCTGCATGGCCCTTTTGGGCCCGTTAATGGTAACGGCGAGATGAAGCCGCTCCTGCTCGACCTCCACGATACAGCGGGCGTCGCCGAGCTTTGTCATCCCGCCCCGCTCCTGAACAAAGGCCTCGGCCAGATATTCATATCTGCCGGGCGTCTGCTCGGAGTGATTAATCCTGTTCTGGTATCCCTGCGTCAATCGTTTATTCATCGTTACGGCGCTCCAGGCGAACTTCACGGAGGAAGGCGCTATGTCGCCGCTATCCTCCACAACGGCCGCCAGCTGGTAGGTCCGGCCTGTTCTTGCCAGGGACGGGCAGTTGAGACGGAGCCGCAGGCCCGGACTTTCTTCGGCTATGCTGAAGGAAACCACGGCTGTTGTCGGATAGCGTTTCGCGTATCCCTGCAGAAGGCCGTATTTTGCGACATCCTCCGAGAGAATGGTTCCGGTGATGCCCGTCTCAACAGCGAGGAATCCGTTGTGCTCCCCCGGTCTGTTGAAGGAGAATGAGCGCGAAACCGGTTTGTATACCTTGTCGCATGCCTTGCCATCCAGGGAAAGCTGATAGGATACCCCGGCGAAGATCACATCCTTCGCGCTCCCTTCGAGCGTCTTCACAACCTCATTCATCTTCCTCACCAGGTCCGCCATCTTGTCCTGATCCTGCGACACGCTTCCCGTAAGGGTGACCCTCGCCGTCCTGCCCTGGGTTGACTGTTCCCTGAGCGGGATCGGGTTGGAAGATGGTTCGACATGGAGAACCGCCTTAGCATTGCCAGCCATCCTGTCGAACTCAAGGAAGAGGGTGTTGAAGGCGCCGATCCTTTCCAGGCGTTTCTCCCTCCACATATTCACAATGGGAGAATAACATTTCTGATAGAGACTGTTCTGTACGGAGCTGTCGGCGACCCACTGGCGGTTCTCGAGCCGGAATGAGGCCTGATACGCCTGAAACCAGACAAAATTCTTGAGTCTGTCCCTCCCTTCAGAGGTGTCCGGAAAGGCCGAGACCATCTGGTCCAGACTCATCCCCTTGTTCAAATCCTCCCGTCCCTTTACCGAATGGACACCAGCAACCAGATTCTCGCAGTCCTGGAATGCGGTAACGATGTTGTAAGCGCCCTGCCGCGCCATCTGGAGCGTCAGATCAGCAAGCTCGGCGCCCAGTCCCGCCATGGGTCCGGAGGTGAGCCATGCAAGCTCCTTTCCGGAGCTGGTGAGGACCGCGGCGTTAAAGTCGGCCCCGGTCATGGCGGACGTATCCCTGACGCTCGCATAGTAACCGTAAAGCTGAAAGGCCCGAAAAAGCCGAGAGATGGGGGCCTTGTCCGCGTATTTCCAGAAAAGACCGCTCATCTTGGACGTCTCGGTCCCTTCGTAGAGGAGCACGTTTCTCAGCGTGGCTCGCGTTGATACCCTGCCCTCCCTTGACAGGGCAAGGAGGAGGCTGGATTCATTCCTTGCCCTGGTGACGGCTGCCTTGATCGCTTCAGGATCAGTTACTCTTCCCGCAATGATGTCGTCCAGATATCCGGCGCTCCCGCCCAGCCGCTCCAGAGCCCTGGCCTTGTTCAAAGACAAACTGATACGCTCGGCCTGTTTGGCCGCCTTGTCCGTATTGCCTTCTTCGAGCTGCTCCAATACCTTGTCGGCCCATTGGCCGGCTTTGTTGACCTCGCCGGCAGTGGTATATTTTTCAACACCCTCCATCATGTGGGTCAGGTCCGTGGTTCCGGACATTACCTTGCCGCTCTTCCCGTCGAGGTAGAACAGCCTGCCAGATTTTTCTTCATAATACTGTTTATAGGCCTTACTCCCCGGTCCCCATATGCCTTCCACCGGTTCGCCGCCAAGGTTCGGCTTTGTTCCTGTTCTGGCAAAGAGTCGCTGCGCGTCTTCCGCGCTCTCCACCGTTGCCACCAACTGATCGGGCGGGTAGACGTTGGCGCTGTTCAACATCGCGGCGATCTCTTCGCCGGTCAATCGCTTGGCCTGCCCCATGGCGGTTATGTTCTCTTTCAGTCTGTTCCGGAAGTCCTTCCATCTGCCGGTGAGAACCTTGTTATCCGTCTCTCCGGTGAGAACGACCCTCATGTCGTGATCCGACTTGCCCCCGGAAAGCGGCCCTTTATAATTCTTTTGCGAGGTCCATGAGCCGACGCCGATGACTTCAACACCCGTTTCCCTGATTGTCTGCCTGACGGCGAAATCCATCAGTTCAAGCGCTTCCCGGTCTCTTGCATCCAGCGCGAAACCGGGGGAAGCGAGGCAAAGAAGAATAATGGACAAAAGGTATGGAATCGTGAATTTCATGGGGAAGAAACTCTGCATGGAAAACCTCCGGATGTTGCTCCCAGGGCGGAATACGCCATTAGGGACGCATGCGGAGGGAATATCCACAGCCGGAAAGGGTCGAATCCGCCTGCCGGGAACGGTCCCCGGCAGGCGGATTCGATGCCGACGGATGGACGCCCGCCGACGGGACACCACAGGCGGGACAAGGCAATGGGGAGAAAGCGGTATCAGGTTGAATGCGGGACCGTCCTTACAGAAGCCCGCTTATGGCGTCACCCATTTCTTCTGTCGTTACCAGTCGTTCTCCGACCCCATCCTGAAAAATATCCGATGTCCGGCGCCCCTGCTCAAGTGTCTTGACCACCGCGTTTTCAACGGCCTTAGCCGCTTCCTCCAACCCGAATGAGTAACGGAGCATCATAGCAAGGGATAGTATCTGGGCGATGGGATTGGCAATTCCCTTTCCCGCGATATCCGGCGCGGAACCTCCGGATGGTTCATACATGCCGAATTTCCCCTCGGCAAGGGAAGCGGACGGGAGCATGCCCAGAGAACCGGTCAGCATGGCCGCCTCATCCGAAAGGATATCACCGAACATGTTCTCGCACAGGATCACGTCAAACTGTTTGGGTTTTCGCACCAGTTGCATGGCGGCGTTGTCAACATACATGTGGCTCAGCTCCACATCCGGATATTCCCCGGCGATGGTTGTCACGATTTCACGCCACAGGACCGATGATGACAAGACATTTGCCTTGTCAATGGAACAGACCTTGCGACTGCGTTCCCGGGCCGCGCGAAAGGCAACATGGGCGATGCGCTCGATCTCCGGCACGCTGTAACGGAGCGTATCGAAGCCGACCCTTTCGCGCCCCTCCCCTTCTATCCCCTTGGGCTGGGAAAAATAGATTCCTCCCGTCAGTTCGCGGATGACCAGGATGTCGAAGCCGCCGTGTATTACCTCTTCCTTCAGAGAAGAAGCTCCGGTAAGGGAAGGAAAGATTATCGCGGGACGGAGGTTGGCAAACAGGCCGAATATGCGCCGGAGCGGCAGAAGGGCGCCCCGCTCGGGTTGCTCGTCAGGGGGTAGGGACTCCCAGCGGGGACCGCCAACCGACCCGAAAAGGATGGCGTCCGAGTTCTTGCAGATATCCACGGTGGTATCGGGAAGAGCCTTCCCTTCATTGTCGATACCAGCCCCACCCACATTCGCGAAGGTTCTCTCGAATGTCACATGATACTTCTCTTCCACGGCATCCAGCACCTTGAGGGCCTCCGCCATCACCTCCGGTCCGATTCCATCCCCCGGCAATACCGCTATTCTGAGTCTACTCTGCATACTATCGCACTCCCTTGTCAGATTATTTTCAAAGACATCACACCATCCCACGAACCGGCCAATCCCCGCTTAACACAAAGACGGAACACCCATGGAAAGGAGTATCCCGTGAAGCCGCCATCATAGCGCAGATAAAGATGGCAAAACGGCCATTCGCTTCCATGAAGCCATTCCGTCTTCAATTTTTTCCGCCCTGGTTTATCGGTTGTTTACTTCGCCCCGGTGACAGAGCGGTCATTACCGCGCACTGGTCGCATAAAATATCGCATGGTCCGAGACACCGGCAACCGGAGCAGGCGAAAGCATGGCGCTAGAAAAAGGACCGGTCCGTCACGTCCAGCGCCATCCCGGTCAGAAAGGGATGGTGAGAATGTTCCGGAATATACCCCAGTCCGTAACCAGCATCAAGTTTTTGATATCCGGCTGAACCTCTCGCTTCCAGGTTCCTGAGATGTTGATACAGGTTGATTCTTTTGCGGGAGCATTTCGCTCCAGCCAATGGAAGCGCCTATCGGGCCGCCAGATCGTTCTTCCAGGTCGCCGGAAGAGTGATCTGATAGGTGTCGTACGCGGCGTCCGGATAATAGCCGCCCCAACCGGTTCCAAAGAAGATCTTCGTACCTTTTCTGTTGATCTTGGCGAAGGGATCGTCGGAATATGACTTCCTTACGCCATGGGCATGGGCAACACGCCATATTTTCGCGTGATTGTCCATGGCGGGTGTGCCGGCCGGCTTCTTCAGTTCGATCATGTAGATGGACTGGTCCGCCCATTTCGAGGGCAGGGCCGGGTAGGTAGGTGAATAGGACGACACGACAACCCACCCGGGAAGCAGATCATTGTTGCCGGAAACATGGTAGGCCCCCGTTCCCAGAGGGGCCAGCGGCGTGACCTCTCCAGTCTCGATATCCACCATCTTGAGCCATGTGCCCAGGCTTGTGTAGGGGGTTACATAGTATTCCCCTCCGCAGACCACGACCTCCCTGCCGGAGGAATTGATGGCGAGGTCGGCATGATTGGCGCAGGCAAGGTCCCGGCGGGTGGTAAAAGCCCTGTCATAGATCCGGTGCTGATCGCCGGTCCACACATATTTGCCCGACATGCTCATGGACACGAATCCCGCATCTCTCCAGAGAGGGTTATCGGGAGTGATGGTAGATATTATCCTGCCTCGGTCTTTTCCGGAAAAATCCTTGTCAAACACTACCTTGGCCGCATTGTACCAGGTTGGTGAATGAGCCGGGTCATAACAGCGGATGTTGAATGCCCAATACCTGCTGTCGCTGGATGAGTTTCCCTCTTCCTGCATGGTCTGACTGCACGAAGGATACGACGCCCCCCCGGCAGGAGGATAATCGGCGGAAAAATCGTACAGAGCGACATTTTCATCCGTAATGTAATTGTATTTCCAGAACTTCTTTTTGTACTGATAATAAAGGACTGCCGGATCCGTTGCATCCCAGCGGGCATCAATGGAACTTCCGTAGCCGATAAACCTTTCGGGGATGGATTTCACAAGTTCGTACGGGGGATTGGCGTTATAGATGTGCCAGGCGCTGGAGCGATTGCTGTAACTCTGGATGAGAAGCCTCGTTCCGTTGGAGTTCTCGATATCGTGCTTGGGATATCCCGGCTGGGCGTATCCGCTGACCGGCTCATAGACATAAGGGGTCACATAGGTTCCGTCGGGGTTTTTCTTCAGTTCCATTCTAGGCGTTTCGGAAAATGAATCGGTCAGGCGCGTGATCCTGGCGCCAAACAGGGGATCGGTTATGGTTGCCCCCTTTGCCGGACGTGGTATATCAGGTACGGAATAGAAAGTGAAGTCATTAATGACATAAGCGACAGGGTCTGGATCGGGAGGGCGAGGCAGGCTGCCGATTTTCCATACGGTTTCCCCCCCCCCGGACAACACGGAAGCATCAGACACGGTGCTCATCGCTTCCGTTCCCATGCCTCCCCTTGCTCCGGCATCTGCCCCATTGTAGACCGTGGCGGCATTACCTCCGCCACCGCACCCCCATATTATCAGGGTCAGACTGATTAACACCACCTTTGGAATGAGCGTCGGATTGAATCGAAATATCTTTTTTTCCTTCATCTTCCACCTCCTGGTGTCTTGTGACATGCCTCGGAAAACATGCCACCTACGAGACACGGGGGTGGACCATGTTTCTTCGGCGACCCGGCTGTCCCACGCGAATCGGGGATCCGTGGCTTTGCGCCCCCCGGTTGCCCGGGGATTGCCTTTTCGGAAACGGTTTGATGATTAGCCGGATAAACGGCGGAATCAATGTCTATATTTTGTGCATCCCGTAACCATTTCAAATAAAACCAAGCCTTTCGGCCGGGATTCACATTTTTTCCACACACATTTCAACAGTTAGTGTTAAATCACCCCCATCCGGCCGATAATATCTTCATACATACTTAAAGCATGAATAAAAATAATTTCAACAGATGGTGTTAAAACATTCCCATCCGGCCCCCCGGATGAACCATGTATCCACAGGTCATGCCTCCATTTCGCTCAGACGCTTGTAAAGGGCTTTACGGGAAATGCCGAGCATCTGGGCGACCTTGGACTTATTCCCCCGGCATTCGACAAGCGCTGAACGGATAGCGGCGAATTCCAGCTCCCGGAGCGGCTTGACCGTTCGGGACGAAGCATCCCGCCGGCCAGCGAACTGCCGAAGCTCGTCAGGCAGCTCCCGTACTGAAATGATCTTTCCCTTTGCCAGCACGGCCGCGCGTTCAATGGTATTCTTGAGCTGCCTGATGTTTCCGGGCCATGGATACAGATAAAAAAGGTCCATTACGTCCGATGATATCTCCAGAGACTTGTCTTCACGCGCGCAGTATTCCTTCAAGAAAGACGAAGTAAGCAGGGGAATGTCATCCTTGCGCTCCCGGAGCGGCGGGATGTTGATGCGAACGACATGAATCCTGTAGTACAGATCCTCCCGGAAATTGCCTTCGGATATTTCCTTTATCAAGTCCCTGTTGGTCGAGCAGATCAGCCGGAAATTCACAGGGATATTCCTGTTGCTGCCCAATCTCTCGATCTCCTTCTCCTGAAGCACCCTGAGAAGCTTTGCCTGAAGCGTCATCTCCAACTCCCCTATTTCATCCAGGAAGATTGTGCCGTCGGCCGCTTCCTCGAACCGTCCGATCCTCCGCGTGGTGGCGCCGGTAAAAGCTCCTTTTTCATACCCGAAAAGCTCCGATTCCAGCAATCCGCCCGGCATGGCCGCACAGTTTACCGCGACAAAGGGCCTGGCGCTCCTGATACTCTGAAAATGGAGGGAGCGGGCAATGGCCTCTTTCCCGGTTCCGGTTTCCCCGCAGATGAGAACGCTGCACAGTGAATCCTTCACCGCATTGACCGATTCAAAAATCTTCAGCATCTCCGGAGTAGCGCCGATGATATTCTCGGACTTTCTCCCCATTTCCAGCCTGTTTTTAAGTACTTCAATCTCCTTTTTCAGCAGTCGCTGTTCCAGTGCCCGGGACAGTATCCCCTTCAGTTTCTTGTAATCAGGAGGTTTTATGAAATAGTAGAAGGCGCCGCGCGTGATGGCATGAACGGCGGAATCAACCGATCCGTAAGCCGTGAGAAAAATAACCGGAATATCGGGATAATGCGCGGAGATGTAATCAAAGAGCTGCATTCCGTCTTTGCCGGGCATTTTAAGATCGGTAATCACGACATCAATGTCTTCATCAGCCAGAAGCTTTTCCGCGCCATCCACATCCTGCGCCTGAAAAATCACATAGCCTTCTTCCCTGAGAATAGCGGAAAGGACCTTGAGGGCATTCAGCTCATCATCCACAAGCAGCACACGACCGTTTTTCACCTCGGACATACTCAGCACTCCCTCGGCCAAAACCAGGCCGCCGTCGTGTAACCCTCTATCAAGAGCCCGGAAATCCACGAAAACCCGCCACGTCCATCCACTAACGCACCCGCTCCGGCTCGGAGTAATTACCCATCACCGCTCCCCTTTCACGGGAAGGAACATCTCCACACTTGTACCCATATTCTTTTTGCTGACGATCTCTATGGTTCCGCCATGGCTCTGAATGATTTCCCGGGTAAGAAAGAGGCCGAATCCTCTTCCTTTCTCAACCCTTTTTTCGTTTGAATATCCCGCCCCCTTTGGTCCCTCCCTGGTCATGCCCTTGCCGTTATCCGAGATCAGGATAGAGATAAACTCACGACCGCCCCGTTGTACAAGCCGGGTCTTCAGGCGAATATCACCGTTCTCGGTCATGGCTTCGAAGGAGTTGTTGATGACATTCATGACCGCATGCTCCAACTGAAAGGCATCCGCCATGATAATGGGAAGATCTCCCAGTTCCGATGAAAAAGAGATCCTTTTCGCGTAAGCCTGATAACTGTTCATGGCCAGGATGCGGCGAAGCAACTCATTTACGTCAACGGGGACAAATTCCGATTCCAGAAGCGATGTGCTCAGAAACCTGGTAATAAAACCGTCGAGCTTGGAAATCTCTTCCTCGATAATAGCGGCGAACTCAGCGAATGTCTGCTCGCCACCGTATGCATCCTTAAGATACACCACAGCTCCTTTGATGGCATTGAGAGGATTCCGGACTCCGTGGGCCAACGCCGCGGAATAGCGTCCAATATCAATAAGCCTTTGTTCCTTCTGAAGGATGTCGACTACCGGGCAGCCGGAAACAATCACCAGACTGATCTCAGCGCCGCAAATGGAACCGTCAGCAGCGGAAACCGGTTGGATACTGATATCAGCGGTTACATCACTACAGAAACAGCCGGTGTGGTATCCCTTCAGGAAAAGCGGGACACCCCCATCGATTACCCTCTTTACCGCATCACTCCCATCCTCCAGAAGAACAGGAAAACAGCGGCCCAAGGGATGGCCTTTCAACATTGAGGAGCAAAATCCTCCTCTGACGCCGGTCGGCGTCACAACGGCGCTAATGATTAAATCCCTGTCAACGGTAATGCTGTAACCGTACATTTATATTGACTCCGAAAAAACCCGCCCAGTCGACCGACTGGCATCCTCACGTTACCGAATGTGTCAAAGAAAATCCCGCCATCTTCCGTCCGTGAAACGGAAGCGCTATCCGTCTCCCTTTGAGCGCAGCGCGTCTTCCTCCAGGAGACGGAGGCCTTCCCGCGCCGCGCGCTGTTCAGCCTCCTTCCTTGTCTTGCCGGTTCCTTTGCCGAAACACTCATTGCCAACAATGACCGTAACCCGGAAAAGAGGATCATGGTCAGGGCCCGCGACATCCTCCAGGAGATACAAGGGCGGCCGACAGCGCAATGAATGGGAGAGTTCCTGCAGCCTTGTCTTGTAATCCCTGAACTCCTCTTCCCCGAGCCTGTCGGAAAAAAGTGGCGCAAACAATTTATCCACAAACCGCTCCGCGCTCTCCAACCCTCCATCGAGAAAAACAGCTGCCGTCAGCGCCTCGAAAGAGTCGGCCAGCACGGTCTTTTTCGACCTTCCCCCGGTATTCTCCTCGCCGCGACTCAGGAGGATAACCTCTCCCAGGTTGATTCGTTCGGCGATGGCCGCAAGGGTGTCGGTATCGACAAGGGATGCCCTCATCCGGGACAGTTCTCCCTCACCGCTTTCCGGAAAAAAAGCCAGCAACCTGTCGCATATAACGAGACTCAATACGGCATCACCCAGAAACTCGAGTCTCTGATTATCGCGCATGCCGAATTTCCTGGATTCATAAATATAGGAACGATGTGTAAGCGCGGAGACAAGCAGGCGCCGATCCGAAAACCTGTATCCGATATCCGACTCCAGGCGTGAAAACAACACGCCCCTTCTATTAGTAACGGAAGAGCGTTCTTTCTTGCCCATCACCATCTTTTCGTTTTCTTTGCCCAGCGGTCTGGCCATTTTCCCCGCCTTGCCGAATGGTATTAAGCCCGAGAGGTCATACTGGTTGGCCGCCATCAGGCGGCCTGTTTCATATTAATACTATTATCGCCATCATGTATGCAAGTCAATTTTCTTAAACCATGCTAATACACCCTATAACCAGCTAGTTACAGGGTATTAATTAGTCATGGAAAGGGTCTCGATAATGCCGGAATCCATTTTTCCGTTCTGGCGGGCGGCGCCTGTTCCCCCGGCGCCGCCCGCCAGAACTTGATCAGCGTTCAGAAAGGATTTCCGTCTTTTCGTGGGCCTTGACGCCATGGACTCTTTCGTACGCCCGACAGAACGGACAGAGAGCCGACTCGATGCTTTTAACGATACGACAAGCAATCCCCTGGCTGTCGCGCCGGGCCTGGCGACACATGGGGCACAGCTCGCAGATCCGGGCAAGCGCCTTGTCGAAGGAGGTAAGACGGTCTGTGGACATGGTATTTCTCCGTTATCTTCATGGGGTATCAACCTCTTCTCTTCACCCGGGAAAAGGGGAAGAGGAGAAGTTGTTCGGCTTCAAGTCTCCTGCCGCTTAATTGTCTTCACTTTATCCCGAAAATGTTATACATGTTCTCAGTTAGAGTTACTCATATTCACCTGATATGACAACATTCTTTTCTGTTGTCCCCGCTTTCATACAACAAATTACCGTCAGAAAAAGGGAGAAATAACATGTATAAAAAGGCTCTGTTCCCGGGAAAATACATACAGGGCGCCGGCGCTCTCCGGGAAATACCTTCCCTGACAAACCTGTTCGGCAAACAGGGGCTCATCCTCGCCTCGCCGACCGCCCACGGAAAACTTCTTCCCGGGAGCGGGATTGATTTCAGTTCCGGATCCTTGGCGCCGGTCAGGTTTGGCGGTGAGTGTTGTGAAAAGGAACTGTCCCGGATTGCCGGCCTTATCCGGGAGCATAACGTGGATGTCCTTGTGGGGATGGGCGGCGGCAAGACCATCGACACGGCGAAGATCGCCGCCGACCGCGCTCGCATTCCCGTCATCGTGGTCCCCACCGTGGCCTCCACGGATGCCCCGTGCAGCGGATGCGCGGTTCTCTACACCGAAAAAGGAATCTTTGAATCGGTCTATTACCAGAAATCCAATCCCGCCGCCGTGGTCGTTGATACGCAAGTTATCGCCCAGGCCCCGCTCCGCTTTCTCGTATCAGGCATGGGGGACGCGCTGGCCACATGGTTCGAAGCCAGATCGTGCAGCGCGACACAGTCCGAAACCCCGTGCGGCGGCCTCGGCACACTAACCGGACTCAGCCTTGCCAGGCTCTGCTACGACACCCTGCTCAAACATGGCGTGTCCGCGAAAATCGCCGCAGAGAAGCATATCGTCACACCGGCCCTGGAGCATATCGTAGAGGCGAATATTCTTCTCAGCGGGATAGGGTTCGAAAGCGGCGGGCTGGGAAGCGCCCATTCCATTCACAACGGACTGACGGTTCTTGAAGAAACCCACTCATACTACCATGGAGAAAAAGTGGCATTCGGAGTGCTGGCGGGACTGCACCTGACCGATGCCGCCCCTGAAGAAGCAGCCGCCGTTTATTCATTCTGTGAACAAGCCGGCCTTCCCACAACCCTTTCGGATCTCGGCCTGAAGAATTGCGGACAAGACAGACTGATGCAGGTTGCGGCAAAGGCATGCGCCCCTGAAGAGTGCATCCACAATGAAGCGGGCAGGATAACCGCGGAAAGGGTTTTGAATTCCATACTTGCCGCGGACGCCATGGGAGAACACAGAAGAGACGCCATGAGATAATTAACTTTACCCTACCTGAATGTGAACGGAAATCAATCGAGACCCTTGCAAACGTGTTGAAAAACACTCATCTCCCTTGATTGGAGGAGGTCGGGGGGAGGGTGAAAAGGAGTAACATACGATATTCCGGCGCCTTTCCCCCTCTCCCTATCCCTCTCCCGCCAGGGGAGAGGGGACTTCTTTGAGATTTGCAAGATGCTCAGTCTACAATTAAAAAGGAGACATACAGAGTGACGAGACATATGCTTACGGTGGCCGGTATCGCCATGGTTGTTTTGCTGTTTTTCGCACCGGCAGGCTGCAGCAAGAAGGAAAAGATCACGCAACTTTCACAACTGGACGGCAAGGAGTTCGCCGTTCCCACCGGAACAGCCGCCGACAAACTGGTTCTGTCACGGTTTCCCAATGCCAGGTTCAAATATTTCAACAGCGTGCTGGACGCCGCCCTTGCGGTCCGGACGGGAAAGGCCGACGCGGCGGCGTATGACGAACCTATTCTGAAGAATATCGCGGCCAGGAACCAGGGACTGAAGGTCCTGCCGGAGATGATTACCAGGGATGCCTATGGTTTGGCCGTTCGGCCTGACAGCCCCGAACTCAAGAAAACCATTGACCTGGTCATCAGCGAACTGAAAAAAAGCGGCTCGTATGAAGCCATGATGCGACGATGGTTTCCCAAAACCGGTGATCCGGCTCCCATGCCGTCATTCCCGCCTGAAGGCGACAAGGGTGTTCTTACATTCGGAACCGCTGCTGTAACCGAGCCGTTTTCCTTCATGGACGGTTCGCGGAATATTGTCGGCTTCGATATCGAGATTGCCCATTACGTCGCCCGGAAACTGGGCATGAAGCTCGAAGTTGTCAACATGGATTTCGGGGCCATGATTCCGGCCCTGAGCGCGGGAAAGGTGGATATGATCGGCGCCTGCATCACTATCACCGAAGAGCGGGCAAAGAAAGTCCTCTTTTCGGAGCCGTATTACAACGGCGGCATCGCGGCGCTGGTGAAAGAATAGGAAAAATTGGAGAGAGACTCATATATGAAGCAGACGGCGCGATTGATCCTGTGCCTTTTCCTTGCGGGCATTTTTTGGGGATGCGGCGACAGCGGAACTTCCGGCGCCCGGCCGATGGGCGCCAAGCTCCGCTCCGGCGCGGATCTGAAAGATAAACGTATCGGCGTATTGCTGGGTTCAGTTCACGACACCTACGCAATGAAGACCTATCCCCAGGCCACAGTCCTCCAGTACAAATCACCTTCCGATATCCTCCTGGCCGTCAAAACCGGCAAGGTGGACGCGGCTATATATACACATGAAACGCTGCTGGATATTTTCCGCACGGACCATGACCTTGCCTTTCTAGGAAAGCCTCTTTTTTACATTCAGGTGGGAACCGGATTCAACAAGAACAATAATGCCCTGCGAAAACAATTCAACGAATTCCTGCGCGGAATAAAAGAGAACGGCGTCTATGCGGACATGGTGGATCGCTGGATAACACGGGGAGAATCCCGGATGCCGGCAATCAACGGCAAAAAAACAAACGGAGCGCTCGTTGTGGGAACGGTCAGCGACAAGGGACTTCCTTTCACCATCGTCAAGCACGGCAGGATGATCGGGTTCGACGTGGAACTTACCGAGCGCTTCGCGGCCTATCTGGGAAAAGAACTCAAGATGGTGGACATGGAATTCGGCAGCCTGATCGCCGCCGCCGCGACCAACAAGATCGACATGATCACCAGTACGCTCATGATTACCGAAGAGAGAAAAAAACAGATCGCGTTTTCCGATGTCTATTGCGAACTGGGCGCAAGCGCATTCGCCCTGAAGAAGAATATCGCTCAACCGGGCGACGCCATCGGCGCCTCCGGGACAACGGAAGCTTCTCCTTCCTTCCTCACAAAGATCGCCGACGGTTTCTACAACAACATTGTCCACGAAAACCGCTATCATCTCATCCTGGACGGCCTGAAGGCCACGGTTATCATTTCCATTTTCGCCACAATTTTCGGCACTCTTCTGGGGGCTCTGGTCTGCTCCATGCGCATGTCGAAGATACTGCTTCTGAACCTTACCGCCAGGGTCTACATCTCCATTCTGAGGGGCACCCCGGTGCTGGTGCTGCTCATGCTTATCTTCTACGTGGTATTCGCCTCGGTAAGCATCGACCCCATCATCGTGTCCATCATTGCCTTCGGCATGAATTTCGCGGCCTACACTGCGGAGATATTCAGGAGCGGCATACAGGGGGTGGACAAGGGGCAGACTGAAGCAGGCATCGCCATGGGGTTCACCAGGGTCGCCACCTTCCGCCACATCGTCCTGCCACAGATGGTGCGGCGCATCCTTCCGGTCTACAAGGGGGAGTTCATCTCCCTTGTCAAGATGACCTCCATTGTCGGATACATAGCCGTACAGGACCTGACGAAAGCGGGCGATATCATCCGCAGCCGCACATTCGACGCCTTTTTCCCGCTGGTCATGGTGGCGATTCTCTACTTCCTGATATCCTGGCTCCTCCTGCAGTCCCTTGAGTATGCCGAACGGCTGACTGATCCGAAATACAAAAGGAGAAAGGCGGCCAGGGCATGATCAGGGTTGAGCATCTTTCCAAGAAGTATGGTGAATGTACAGTGCTGAAGGACATCACGGTCCAGATCAACAAAGGGGAGGTGATCTCCATCATCGGCCCCTCAGGCACGGGCAAAAGCACCTTCCTGCGATGCCTCAACCTGCTTGAGCGCCCCAGCGGCGGCGCTATCTACATCGACGGCGCCGACCTGCTGGACAAAAAGACCGATGTGCCCGGAATCCGGCAACGCATGAACATGGTCTTTCAATCCTTCAATCTCTTTTCTCATCTTTCGGTACGGGAAAACCTGACCATAGGGCCCATCAAGCTGAAAGGGATGAACAGAAAGGAGGCGGAACACAAGGCCCTGGAGATTCTCAAGCTGGTTGGCCTGGCGGAAAAGGCCCTCAATTTTCCCGATGAACTTTCCGGCGGGCAGAAACAGCGCGTGGCAATCGCCCGCTGCCTGGCCATGGAGCCGGAGATCATCCTGTTCGACGAGCCGACCTCCGCGCTGGACCCCACCATGGTGAGCGAGGTCCTGTCGGTGATAAGGCGTCTTGCCAGGGAGGGGATGACCATGGCCATCGTCACCCATGAAATGGCTTTTGCCCGTGACGTGTCGAACCGGGTATTCTACATGGACGAAGGGTATATTTACGAGGAAGGGACGCCGGAGCAGATCTTCGATAATCCGCAACGGGAAAAGACCAGGATATTCATCAACAGGGTCAGAAGTTTCAATTACCGCATCACCTCTCCGGATTACGACCTGTACGCCATGAACGGTGAAATCGAGGCCTTCTGCGAAAAACAGATCCTGCCGAGAAAAACCAGGCACAACCTGCTGCTGCTCGTGGAGGAACTCCTTCAGCTGCACAGCCAGATCCCGTCCGTGTTTCCCCTCGACCTGACCATCTCCCATTCGGAAAAGCATGGCAACCTGGAACTGACGCTGGAAAACGCGGGTGAAGAGATTAACCCGCTAGACCCGGATCTGGCGCCCGATGACCTGGGACTGAATATCATCAACCACCTGGCGGAAAAGATTGATTACCGGCGGGTCGACGGCAGAAACAGCGTGATAGCGTCACTGCGGGAGGATTGAAGCGGGAGTCCGGCTCAGAATCTGACCCGGGCGCCGAAGGAGCCCAGATCAAGCCTTTTCACGGCAGGCCCCGATTTCCTGTCCAGGGAGTAGGTCCGGTACTGCAGGTAGAACTCCGTGGCGATCTTGTTGAACGACTGGACCGCGGCCGCGCCCACCGACCAGGCCCTGTCCCCGGCCAGAGGCAGGTTTTCCGACCTTGTGTAATCAAGGCCGAAGGCCGTATTCCCCAGTTTGAAAAGATTGGCTATCCATCCGATTTTGGCGTACAGGTTGATGGCGTCCTCCCGGATTTCATCTTCCAGCAGACCTCCGGACAGGGTGAGGTTGAAACCGCTGTTCAGGTGGAGCAGAGACATTGAGCCGTCATATTGCAGTCCCTTATCCGCCAGTTCGGGATTGGCCACCGCAAACGCCGCCGAGGCCTTGAGGCCGTATCCCTCGCCGCTCCAGAAGACTGCCGCGTCATACCGTTGACCGGTGACAAGCGAACCGGCGAGACTGAACCCGTAGTATGCAGGGGTATCGTAACGCAGACGCGACTGGCGGCTCAAACCGTCCCAATCATTGAAGGCATCCGATACCTTCAGCGTTGTAAGAGAGTTATCCCCCCCTTTTTCCCGAAACAGCATCCCGCCGCCAATATCCGATATTTTGGCGTATTGAACCACATCCGTGCCGGATAAATCCACTTCAGCGGTGGAGTTGGAGGCAGTGTCTCCCTTGCCCAGCGACAGTTTTCCGTATCTGGCGCTGGTCAGGGAAACCTCGGCCCATCGTTGATCAAAAAGGTTTCCCGGCGCCTGGTTTACCTGGGAAACAAGGGAAGAGGCGTCAGGGGTAATCCCCACCTCAAGCCGGGCGGCCAGTGACAGGTCATCGTTCAGAAGGGCCGTGCCGCTAATGCGGATACGGCTTGAACTGCTGCTGTTGTCCACGGGATAAAACTTCACGGAGCGGCCGTCGCCGGCTATGGTGAAGGCCCGGTTCAACTGGCCGGAGAGCGATACCCGCGCCTTGCCGCCGCCGGAACTGACCGTCAACGGGGAAGGAGATTCGAGGGGGGCGGCAGTGTCAGCCTGTCTTGTCGCCGAAGTGTGCTGAAAGGCTTCCGGACTGGAGATCTGTCCATGGCATTGCAGGGAGTTGATCTGCCTTTGCAGGGCATCAAGTCTTTCGGATTGCTGTCTGATCTGTTCCCCCTGCCGGCGCAGCATCTCCTGCTGCCGGCTGATGGTCACCCGCAACTCGCGCAGCGATTCCTCCTCAACGGGAATGGCGCCCGCCGGCGCCTCTGACGGCAGGCATAATAAAAGGCAGGTTGCCGCGAAAATCAGTAACATCTATCTCCCGTCCCGGCCCGGATGAAGTCCTCCACGAGGCGTGGGTCAAACTGGCTGCCCGAGCAGCGCCGCAATTCCCTGAAGGCGGAATCCCTGTCAATCGCCCGGCGATACGGCCGATCCGCTGTCATGGCGTCATATGAATCGGCAATAGAAATCAGCCTGGCATGCAACGGAATAGAATCCCCGGCAAGTCCGGTTGGATAGCCACAACCGTCAAACCACTCGTGATGATGCCTGATTGCCGGGATTAAATCACCGAACTGCTTAATTTCACTTATTATTTCCACCCCCTTATCCGGGTGAAGCTTGACCACCGCGAACTCTTCGTTATTTAACCGTTCCGGCTTATCCAACAGGAAATCATAGGTGCCTATCTTGCCGATGTCATGCAGCAGGCAGGCAAGTTTGATTCGATTTATCTTCCCCACATCGAAACCTGCTGCTACGGCAGCCCTTACCGCATATTCCGCCACCCTCACGGAATGACCCTTTGTCCAGGGACTCTTGGCGTCGAGGGTAGTCACCAGCACCCTGGTCAGGGTAAGATACAGCTCTTCCAGCTCACGCACCTTTTCTTCCAGCTTTCGCACAACGATGTTGCTGTACTCTTTCAGGTACGCCTCTTCTCCGGTCACGGCTGGAGAAGGCGCACTCTTGCCCGCCGCCAGCAACCGCTCTATCTCATGCCACAGCTCCTCGGGATCCATCGGCTTGACAATGAACGCCTCCGCGCCAAGGGAACGAGCAAGCTTCTCCTCGTTGTCACCCGTGTAGACCGCCGAATAAAAAATGAACGGAATCCGCATCAGGACCTGGTGTCGCTTTACTTCCCTCAGGAAGCGGAATCCGTCCATTTCAGGCATCAGCGCATCGGATACAATCAGATCCGGAGGCGAGGCCAATGCCTCGGCAAGGGCCAGCCTGCCATTTTCCGCTTCGCGCACCTCGCATCCGCGCGCAGTAAGAATGAGCCTCAGGATATACCGGTCATTGGGGTTGTCATCCGCTATCAGTACCTTCATGGGTCATGTCCGCGTGGGGGCCGTCACGGAAATCAAACGGCGCCTCCAGTAAAGAGATTTTTTCAGTACTAACCAATCCTGACCCTTTCTCCGAAAGATTTGTCACGGGCAACCGGGCGTACCGCACATCCCCCCGGCGCACCCCGGAGACTTACGGCAATTCGACGTTCCAAACGTGCTGGCCTCCCCGCATTCTCCAGGCGGACACGGAAGTTCCGCTCTGTCCGGTTCCACCTGCGGGCAGCGCAGAACCTTTGTGATGACCCGGATCCTGTGCGGAACCGTCTGCGCCTCGGGAACGGGCTTGATTTGCAACAGCCAGGAATTACTGAGGGCATCGGTCAGGTGATTGGCCTTGAAGTCATAATAAAAAAAGGCGGCGCCGCTCCTGTCATTCTGAAAACTAACCCTGGTGGGCAGTCCGGCCCATTGGTACTTTCCATTAATCATTTTGTAGATGAAGGGAATAAATTCAAAGCGGCTGGAGATGCGGATAGCGTAGTTCCCTTTCTGGAATACCATTTCATAGTTTGCTATTCTGTCGGGGATATTTCCAAGTGATTCCTGGGGAAACTGCCTGTCATCAGTGTAAACCATACCTTCGTTGCATCCGGTGACCGAGCGCGAGGTAAACGGAGACAACCCTGACGCCAAGCCCGGCAGACAAAGCATGCCGAGAAAGGCCAGAAGCAAGTGAAACAAAGCGGGAGTGTTGCGACGATAATTTTTCATAACGCCTCCTTGGTCCTGGGTAATGGACATCCTTGCCACGAAAGCGCCGGTTGCGGCGCCGCAAGGCGAAACGGCGCTTCCGGGCCATCCCGGCGCCCCACGCAAACCCATATTCTCTTCACGGGCGCTGTTTGCCCGTCCGAAAGCATCAACGCCCCTTCATCCAGCTTACTCCCCCGCGACTGACTGTCAACATCCAGTTTTTTCAGGGTAATTCCACTTCCTCAACCGTTCAGCGAGGCAAGCATGAAGGCATGGTCGGCGAACCCTCCCCGTTACGCATCCGGAAATCTCATTATCCATCTCTTTTTTTCAAAAAAATCTTCAGACCGGACAATGAACTGACGAAGAATATCGGTATACTATATCCCGGACCGGACCACTGACGGCCGATTTCATGATTCAGGCAAAACCACTGGATACCGCTTTCGCGGGTATGATGTCATTTTGCGATTTCTTCAATCAACCTAAAACCGGCAGCTGGAGGTATCCGTAGAGAGCGACTCGGTCGTATTTCGTTGCTGCTCTAAGCGAAATGGAGCGGCCACAGCCGATACTGTCCGAACCCGAAGGGTGAGTTTATCGGCTGTAGCGAAATGAGCTTAGAGCAGCAGAAAGACGGCGATCGGAGAGAGCGAAGGATGCCTCCAACTGCCGAATCTAGGATCAATTCATGTCAAGGGGGAACCATATGCCTGGAAACACCATCCTGTCACGATTCACGGCCTTTCTTCTGCTGCTGCTTCTGTTGACCATCGCCGGATGCGGCGGCGACGATGCCTTGCCCCCCCCGGCGGCTAAACTCATCTCTTTCACAAACTACTCCGGCGTAAAGGCGGAAAACATCCTGTCCGTCATGGAGGCGCAGAATGCGCACGAGCTCCTGATCAGCGACTCCCTGGGAGGATACGGAACCATAGCGGCGGCAAACGCCGCCGCCAGTCCCGGTTCTCCACCCGCCCAGTCTCTCATCGATCTCTTCCGGGAGCTGTACAACGCCTTCAAGCTATCGGTACGCTACATCCCGGTTCCCCTGAAGATCGTATACACCATCCCCGGATACGACAAAAAACTGACCGGGTTGCTGGTATACCCCTACACCTTCCGCAAGATGCCGATCCTCTCCCTCCAGCATCCGACCCAGGTGGAACGGCAATTTTCCCCTTCCTTCCACAAGATGACGGACAACGAACTCACCACCCAGTATGCCGTGCTCCTGGCTTCCATGGGATACATCGTGGTGGTCCCGGACTACCCTGGCCTGGGCGACAATACCGACGTACACCCGTACTGCATGAACACCCTGGCCGACTCGGTGGTGGGAATGATAGAGGTGGTGAAGGGAATGCAAGGCATAACTCCCCGGGACGGCAGGCTGTTTCTGATGGGGTACTCGGAAGGCGGCTACGCCACTCTGGTGACGGCGCGCAAGATACAGGAAAAGAAGCCGGGGCTCAACCTGGTGGCGGCCGCGGCCCTGGACGGCCCCCACTCTCTCTCCAGGACCATGCATGATGTGATGATCAATGCCGGCAAGGAATACCGCGCCCCCTATTTTCTCCCCTATGTTATCGCCGGATACGGGGCGGGCTATCCCTCCATCCCCGAATTCACCTTCGGAGCCGCCATCCACGATGACCCTCCGGGATTCTCCGCGCAACTGTACCGGATGCTGGACGGTGACTATACGGGCGGCGAGATCAGCAACTACATGATGGGGCTTCCCGGCTATCACGGTCCTTCAAGCGCCCTCGCCGATTCCTTCCTGACTCTTCTGAAAACGGAGGGAAGCATCGTTAACGCAAAGCTCCGGGAAAACGACTCCTATGCATGGACCCCCGACGGCAAGGTGAAGATCCGCATGTGGCACAACACCAAAGACGACCTGGTGCCGGTGGGCAACACGGAGAACGCCGCCGCTGCGTGGAAAGGCGTCGCCAACGTGGAAACCACCTATTTCAGCGAATACATAGACGGCCTCGGCAGCGTCCACGCCGGGGCGCTGATACCGGCGTACATCAAGGCAACCGGATGGATCAACGGAATGGCCTTTCCCTACGGCAACAGCGAGTAGACTGCAATCAACGGGAGGTAACAAATGCAATCTCTTTCAGGCCTGAAACAAATCGCTGACCGCTTCGTTTACATTTTCACGGCGCTGATGACGCTCATCCTCGTCGGCTGCGGCGGAGGAAGCGGCAACGACGCGCCGAAGCCGGTACCAGGAGAGGCCGTAATCCTGGGAAGAGCGGTTATAGAAAACAAGGCGCTGGAGGGCGGGATCGTGTCCATTGAGGACGCAAGCGGCGCGACTATCCCCCTCAAGGCGCCGCCCACGGTGGACGCGGCCGGCATGTTCGCGGCCAACCTCACCGCTTTGCCCCAGCGTTCCTTCACGGTTCACGTCACCATGCCCGGCGACATCACCACAGTGGTAAAGGGCTTCAAGGCCGAAACGCTGACCATACCCAAAGGATCGGTCTTCAGCGCGGAACAGGAAAAACTCCCCGGAAACAGGGTCATTCATCTCAACCTGCTTACTACCCTTTGCAAGGCGTACCGGAACCTGAATCCCAGTGCGGGAATAAGTGAGGCGCGAACCCGGGTGCTCAACTTCATCCAGGCGCCGGAATCGTACCGCAACGCGGATGAGCTCCTCCATCCGGATTATTCCCGTTTTTCTTCCCTGGTCTTCATCAAAAACGCCCAAGACTCCTCCATGGAACTTCGGGACTATATCAAGGGCTTCGCGAAACTGGTCCATTCCGGAAAACCGGTTTCCGTGCCCACCCCGCTCATCAACTGGGAGCAGTATTTCTATCAGGAGATAAATGTCCGCATCGAGATGGTACAAAAACCAGCCGTGAAACTGAGCGAAGACGCGGCCAAGCAGTTCAGCGGCGGCGCCCTGGCCAAGGCCCTTGTCAGCAACGTCCTCGGAGCGGTCATCAAGGTGGCGACGTCCATAAAGGACTATGAACAGAAGCAGGCGCTGATCAATGCCCTTCTGGACATAGAAAACATGCTGAAGCAGATCATAAGCCAGTTGCAGGTCATGCTTGACTGGATCAGCCAGCGATTTGACGTCTCCGACTACACAAATCTCTCCAACCAGATCGTGGGAGACATGAACACCATCAAGACGGCCTACGGCAATATCCACAACGCATCCGTCTACGCCAGCTCGGACCCGCCCGACACCACTGACCTGGACACCCAGCTACAGGCCATCTATACCCAGTACACCCTGGACGGTATTTTCAATAACGGGCAGAACATCTTCGCCCGTCAGTGGGGAAAAGACCCCCTCAGCGGCAACATGATGTCCCTGGCGCGCACCATACTAGGGGCGGACCGCTTCCTGGGAGACCAGATACAGGGGGACCAGCGGCAACAGATGTACACCTATCTGGGATACCAGGGACAGGCGGGCGCCATTATCACCACCCTCGGCCAGCCGGCCCTCATTTCCAACCCCGCGCAACCGTATGTCGTGCAATACTCCTTTTCCGGCAACGCGGCGGGAAACATGAACAAAGCTACCGGCTATTACGAGAGGATTACCAACGATATCCAGAGGCAGATGTCGTTCATCCCCAAACCGCTCCTGGACCCGGCCCACATCTATGACGTAAAGTACAAGATTGTTTACCAGAACGCGGCCGTAACCTCCGGATCGGGCGGCGACAAGGCACGCTACGCCAGCGGCCTCAGCTCGGGAGGGCTCTCCAACTGGCAGGTTGCGGACCTGACCACAGTGAAAAACCTGATTCCTGTCGAGGGAGTCGATGCGCTCAAGGCCAAAGGGTTCAACCTGCAACCGGGGCCGGTCACTTATCAGTACATGGAGTACCTTTGCAACCAGTACCGCTGCAACTGGACCAACAAAGGGACAACTACAGCCACAAATTCCGGTTTTGTCGTTGTCGACATAAGCGCGAAGGAAATCGACGCATACTGGATCGATGGAAAAGGCAATTCGGGTAAAATCGGGTACTGCAATCTCACTACGGACCCGAAATACGATATAAACGCCTGCACGGATAAAGACCTGGCCAAGGCCCTCGATTCCGATCATGACTTCTTCATCAAGGACTCGGGCGGCAGGTGGGGCGAAGAAACCGATTGCGCGGGCAAGATAAACGGCCCCATGATCATCATCAACCGTCTGGACACGAAGAACTTCACCCAGCCAGCCGCAGCCGTGGCAACCATGAAATATTCCGGAATATCCATCGACGGGTCGGCGTCATGGACAGCGGACAGGAACAGCGGCGGATCTTCAGGGACCCAGCAACTCAAGGCCCTGCCCATAGCCGTTTCAGGAGGACCGTCCGTTGACGGCCAGGACCTGACCTCAGATGTACTGTGGGAGGCATGGGATCCCTCAGATCCAACCAATTCGACACCTGTAGATCCGACCATAGCGACAATTTCCAATATCCCGGTTCCAGACAACCCTCCAGCCCCGTCTCCCGACTTCCCGCCGGTTCCGCACAAAATCGGCACGATCCACTGGCTGCCGGGTTCGTACGGCAAAAGCGTGACCTTTACCGCCAGCCGCTACCTGCCGGACGGAACCAGGATTACCGGTCAGATCACCATTGCCAGTCCCGTATTCAGAGGAACCGCCCAGCCGGACGCCATCGACGTCTTCCCCTCCGTGGTGCAGACCACGGGAAGCTACCTGGCCTCCACCGGGTTCCAGATCCACGCCACACGCCACTGGCCGCGGGGATGGTTCGAGGACGCATCGGCAAAGGTTGTGTACACGTCTTCCGACAACAGGGTAACCGTATCCGCCAGCGGGTTTGTCTCCCTGGCGCCCGGCGCGTCCCTTCCTTCGGGGACCGTCGTTACCATCACGGCAACCGACAACCTGGCTGTCACCCGTCCAAAAGACACCTGCGCCATCAACATCAACTGATTCCGATCTGCAAACAAGATGGCGCCTACCTGTAGGGGCGCAAGGAATTGCGCCCCATCTGGGGAGTATGCCATACGCCCCTGCATCAGTTATGTTAATGTCATCTTCCGGCAGCCATGACAAATGTGCTTCGACACGCTCAGCACGAACGGCGTATAAGCATCTTCCATCCCTTCACCCTGAGATTGTTGAAGGGTGAAAGCAATAGCAGAAAACTGGACATAATCAGGAATTGGAAAAACAGCCCGGAATAGACATACAAGCGCTCCGGAGAATTTTCGCACAGAACACATCGGCGGCCTAAGCGTCCAACGCCGGCGCTGATAACCACATAAGTCAGGGCAACGGGATGGCAAACAGGAGCGCGTTTCCTTGCGTATACGAGCAATAAACAAAACTTGTATTATTATTCCAATGTTATGAGGACGCCATGAAAAACAGCCGATATTCGGTAAAACCATTCAGGCCGGCTGACGCGGAGTTGATACCCCGGCTTTTCATGGAGGTATACGGTGACGCATACCCCGTGAAGATGGTCTACAATCCGGGAGAGATGATTGCCGCATTTGAAAGCCGGCGCTATTTCCCCTTTGTTGTGCGGACGTCACCCCATCGGATAGTCGCCTTCGGCGCTCTCTATCCATCGGCGCCATTCAAGGGAATGTACGAATTCGGCCAGGGGGTGGTATCTGCCGAATTCCGCGGTTCAGGCATGGGACGAATGCTGTTCGAGTTCGCGGCGGAATATGCGCCCACACTGCCGGGCGCGGAGATATATTTCGGCGAGGCGGTCTGCAACCATACCCATACCCAAAAGGCCGGAGAATTGATTCAAACAATTGAAACGGGCATCGAGGTGGATCTGCTGCCCGGGCACGTCTACAGCAGATGCAGCGGGATATCGGGACGGGTGGCGGTTGTCGATATGTTCAGAACATATGTGTCGAAACCCCATACCATCCATGTACCGCCGATGTATGCGGACATCCTCCGTTACATCCTCGAGGGGTTCGACGACAGCCGCACGATTGAAGCCGCCAGGGGCGCCGCGCCCTCGACAGCCGCTACCCGCTTTTCCACTCAGATATTCTCTGCTGCGGGCGTTGCCCGTATTGCCGTCAACGACGCGGGCGCCGATTTTGAATCTGCCTTTGACGCTGAAACAGTCCCTATTGAAAACAGCGGAGAGATCAAAGTACTCCAGGTCTGGCTCAATCTGTCATGCAACTGGATTACGCCGATTGTGGATGCGCTGAGAAAACGGGGCTACTTTTTCGGAGGTTATTTTCCCCGATGGTTTGACGTGGACGGACTTCTGCTCCAGAAAGTGCCCGGGCCTCCCAATTGGGATGAAATCAGGCTTTACTCGACACGGTCCGGCGCCATCCTGGACTTTATACACGGCGATTGGGCGAGCGTGCGGCGGAACGCCGAAACAGACAGGGGGATTACCCATGACCGTCAACACTGAAATTCTCCAGTCCACCAGGATCATCTCTCTCGCGACCAATCTCCCCGGACCCGCCGCAGCATCGAGACTCCTGCGCATGGGGGCGTCGGTCACGAAGATCGAACCCCCCGGCGGAGACTTTCTCGAGAGAATCTGCCCTTCCTGGTACGAATCCCTCAGCGCGGGCCAGGAGGTGCGGCGCCTCGATTTAAAGACGAAACCCGGATTCGACGAACTGGAAGCAATGCTGGAAGATAGCGATCTGCTTATCACATCCATGCGCCCTTCCTCGCTGGAACATCTCTCATTGGATTGGAGCGCCCTTAACCGCAGACATCCCCGTCTTTGTCACGTGGCTATCGTGGGCTATGTTTCGCCGGATCGGAACCGGGCAGGACATGATTTGACATACCTGGCGCCGTTCGGTCTGCTCATCCCGCCGAGTCTCCCCCGAACCCTCCTCGCTGATCTGATAGGGGCGGAGAGGACCGTCAGCAGCGCACTGGGACTTCTCTATGCCCGCGAGAAAGGTCACGGCGCCGGGTATGCGGAGGTATCCCTTGCCCGCTGCGCCGAAATCGCCACCGAGCCGCTGCGCTATGGATTGACCGTACCGGGAGGGCTGCTCGGCGGAGGACTGCCGCACTACAATCTCTATGAAACAAGGCGCGGATGGATTGCCCTTGCGGCGCTGGAGCCGCATTTCCTGGACCGGTTGGTCGTTGAACTCGGCATACCGAAGGACAACGCTACCCATGATGATTTCCGGACTGTTTTCATGACCCGCTCCGCGGCCGAATGGGAGGATTGGGCGACGCGCAATGATATTCCCATTGTCGCCGTTCGCGAATGGGAATAGCCGGAATAATGGGAAGAACCGGGCGCCCCCGCTGACCCGTTATTGACAGTACGCCTGCGTCGCTCCACTCATTGCCGTCCGGCGCTCGAAGATGGCGTGAAGACGGGATGCGAGACTGGCATGTTTATTTACGGACCAGCTCTTTAGATTGCAACTCGACATGACTATGCCGACAAAGATACGAGGAGGCATTCAATGCCCGTCATCACCACATCCATTTTCGAACTGCTCAAGATCGGTCCGGGCCCTTCCAGTTCCCACACCATCGGGCCCATGAAGGCCGGGCTTGATTTCCACCGGCTCATGGCGGAACTGCCCCCGGAGCGGATGGACCGCGCCCATACCCTGCAAGTGCATCTCTTCGGCTCCCTGTCGGCCACCGGCAAGGGGCACGGCACGGACCGGTCGGTCCTCGCGGGCCTGCTGGGAAAATCGCCGGGCGATTGCCCCCCCGACTTTCTGGACGCCATCCCCTTCAACCGGGACGGTTCGCTCACCATCCCGGCCGGAGGCGTGGAGATCACCTTCCGGCAACCGGACATGATCTACGATGACGGGCAGCATGATTTTCCCTACAGCAATACCCTTATCATCCGCCTCTCCGGCAAAGACGGTATCATCCTGGAAAAGGAGTACTATTCCGTGGGCGGCGGATTTCTCCAGTGGAAGGGATGGCGCGAACCGGAACGGAGCGCACCCCCCTACCCCTACGGAAACGCCATGGAGTTGTGGAAGCAGATGAAAAAGCGCCGCCTGGACATCGCGGAACTGATGATGGCCAATGAAAAGGCCATCAGCGGCATGGACGAGACCGGGATCAACCGTGGTCTCGACCACATCATAGATGTCATGGAAGATTCCGTAGAGAGAGGGGTCCGCACTGAAGGATACCTGCCCGGCCCCATCGGCCTGCACCGCAAGGCGCCCCTCTTCTTCCAGCGGGCAAGGGGGATGTCGCAGAACGCGGAACGCCTGCTGGTGTACCTGTGCGCCTACGCCTTCGCCGCCTCCGAAGAAAACGCCGCGGGCCACACGGTGGTCACCGCCCCCACCTGCGGCTCCGCCGGGGTCATCCCGGCCGTGGTCCGGCTCCTGCGGCGCCACCAGAAGATTCCCCTGGAAAAGGTGCGCGGCGCGCTGCTGGGCGCGGCGGCGGTCGGCTTCATAGCGAAACAGAACGCCAGCATCTCCGGCGCTGAAGTGGGGTGCCAGGGAGAGATCGGCGTGGCCGCGAGCATGGCCGCCGCCCTGGTGGCCCTGGCCAACGACAGCGGCGTCAGGATAGCGGAAAACGCCGCAGAAACCGCCCTGGAGCATCATCTGGGCATGACCTGCGACCCGGTGAAGGGATACGTGCAGATCCCCTGCATCGAACGGAACGCCATGGGCGCCGTGAAGGCGTATACCGCATACCTTATCGCCCGGGAAGGCCTCCCGGACTGGCACATGGTAGGACTGGACAAGGCCATTGAAGCCATGAACATGACCGGCCGCGACATGAGGGCCGAGTATCGCGAAACCGCCAAAGGCGGCCTTGCGCGCTGCTGCTGAAAGGAGAGGGAATGGAGAACAGGGTTCCGAAGATACAGATCATCAGCATCGGGTTTCTGATTGTAGGCAATCTCATCGGCGCGGGGATACTGGCGCTTCCAATCAACACCGGCCTTGCCGGATTCCTGCCGTCCCTGCTGGGGCTTCTGGTGACCAGCGCCGCCATGTACTATTCATCCCTGATCCTCAGCCGGGAGGCGGTGGACCGGAAGGAGCCCACCTTCAACTATCCCAGCCTGTACCGCAACTACCTGGGAAAGGGAGGGGAATGGGTCGCGGTGGTGGCGAACCTCATCATCCTGTACGGCCTTCTGACCGCCTACCTCACCGGCATCACCTCCATCATCGGCAACCTTTTCAGCCTTTCCGTGCCGCCGGTGTACCTCATGCTCGGCTTCTTCGTGGTGGTGTCCGCCATCTCCATGGCGGACATAGGCAAGATACAGAAATACATCGCCGTGCTGGTGGCAGTGAAATGCGCGGCCTTCGTCTTCATCGTGTTCATGGCCGGAGGCCACATCAAGAGCCAGAACCTTTCCCATGTCAGCTGGCCCCTGTTCACCTGCGGCATACCGATCCTGGTGACGGCCTTCCATTTCCACAACATCATCCCGGCGGTGTGCGAGACGCTGCGCTGGGACCGCAAGCTCATCGCCCGCACCATGCTGCTGGGCATGGCTCTCGGTTTTCTGATGAACGCCACCTGGCTGATGGTGGGCATCGGCGTCCTCCCCCTGGATAACAGCCCGGTGGGGCTGGTCACCGCCTACACCAAGAACCTCCCGGCCACCATCCCCCTGGCGAAGATCATCGGTTCGGAAACCTTCCTGGTCATCACCATGTTTTTCGCCATGATCGCCATCACCACCGCCTACCTGGCCAACGGCATGGGTCTCATCGGCTTCATGGACGACCTCACCTCCCACCACCTGAAAAAGAACAGCCCGCTCCTGAGCCGCGCCCTCGCCTTCGGCCCGCCCCTGATCATCGCCCTGGTCTACCCCGACATCTTCCTCAAGGCCATCGATTTCGCCGGTGGCTTCGGCATCGTCACCCTTTTCGGCATCCTGCCGGGGATCATAGCCCTGCGCAAGGCCTCGTCCCGGAGGGAAAAATCCCTGGCCGTGGCGATGCTCCTTCTGTTCGGCGCCTTCTTCCTGCTGGAAACGGCCCAGGAGATGGGAATGCTGAAGATCTCGCCGGATACGGAATACTGGCAGGTAAAGCGCTGAGGAGAACGACATGAACATGACAGAACAGAATATCCCATGGGACACGACGCGCCTTTACCCAGCGGGAACCTCGCCGGAACTGGACCAGGATTTCACCGCCATCGCTTCCCGGGCAAAGGGATTCCGGCAGCGCTATCTCGGCAAGGCCGCCCTGATGGAAGCGGAGGAGATGAAAGAGGCCCTAGCCGAACTGGAAAACATCCGGGAAGCCATGGCCAGGCCGTGCTGTTACGCCCACCTTCTGTTCGCGCAGGACAGCGGCAACCAGGACGCGAAAAGGCTCTCCCAGAGGTCCATGGAGACGGAAAACTCCGTGGAGCGGGAACTCCTCTTCTTCGAACTGGAACTCCTGGAACTGGAAGACGATCGGTATCTGGAGCTTTTGTCCGAACCGGTCCTCGCCAACTACGGACATTATCTGGAGAGCTTGCGGCGTTACCGGCCCCACACCCTGCCGGAACGGGAAGAGAGGCTCCTGAAGCAGAAGAAACTGGCCGGCGTGGAGGCATTCTCCCGGCTCTTCGATGAAGTGTCCTCATCCTTTGAATACGATTTCACACTGGACGGCAAGGAGAGGAAGATGACCGGGGAGGAACTGCTGGGGCTGCTCCACCATCCGGACGCGAAGGTGAGGGAAGAAGCCTATGACGTTTTTCTGGCGAAATACGAAGAAAACGCCATCGTCTTCAGCTCGGTGATTAACAACGTGGCCCTGGACCACTCCCAGGAGCTGGAGCTCCGGACATACCGCTATCCCATGGAACCGACCCACCTGGCCAACGAACTGCCGCCCGGCGCCGTTGAACGGCTCATGGCCGTAACCGAGGAGCATTACCCCCTGGCGAGGGAGTATTTCCGGCTCAAGGCCCGGCTGCTGGATATCCCCGTCCTGAAAAATACCGACCTGTACGCGCCCTTGTCCCGGTCGGAACGGGTATTCACCTTTGACGAGGCCTTGGAACTGTCCCTGGAGGCATACGGCGCCTTCTCCCCCATGTTCCGGGAGATCGCGGCCGAATTCCGGGACGAGGGGAGGATAGACGTCTTTCCCCGGCCGGGGAAAAGCGGGGGCGCCTTCTGCATGGGGATATCTCCCTCACAGTCTCCCTATGTGCTCCTCAACTTCACCGGAAACCGGCGGGACGCGGCGACCCTCGCCCATGAACTGGGTCACGGCATCCATTATTCCCTCTCGCAGCGGCAGAGCATGCTCAACTACCACGCTCCCCTTCCCTTGGCGGAAACGGCCTCCGTATTCGGGGAGATCCTGCTGACCCGTCTGCTTCTGGAGCGGGAAACGGACCCGAAGGAGAAAACCGGAATCCTGTGCGCGGCCATCGAGGATATCATCGCCACCACCTTCCGCCAGAACGTCCTCACCAGATTCGAAGAGCGCCTTCACACGGAACGGAAGAAGGGCCTGGCGACATCTTCGGAAATCTGCCATATCTGGCTGGAAGAGAATGAAAAGCTGTACGGGGATTCGGTGGAGATGATTCCGCGCTACCAATGGGGCTGGAGCTACATACCCCACTTCATCCATTCACGGTTCTACTGCTATTCCTATGTCTTCGCCGAGCTTCTGGTCCTTTCCCTCTACGAAAGATACCGGGCCGAGGGCCCGGCCTTCGTACCGATCTTCACCTCCATCCTGGAAAGCGGAGGTTCCATGTCCCCGGCGAAGACCCTGAGCCTGGCGGGAATCGACCTCTCCGACGAAGACTTCTGGCGGCATGGCTACGGATTTTTGCGGGAGATGCTGGATGAACTGAAAGGGCTGCTGGAAGGAGGAGGAAGAAGATAAGATCCTGATGTATGGGCTTATTGGATAGGCCCGGATTGGGCGAACAGCCGTTCGCCCCTACGAATAGTTTGCATTAGCGAACAAGAAACGCGTCAATCCCCCTGGACCGCCACCAGGCCGGCGCGTCCGGGTATCTCCTTCATGGACAGGACGCAATCGGGAGGGTCGGCGGCGTACCCGGACACCGCTGCCTCACCCAGGGTTATGAAGCTCGCCCCCTGATCCAGCAGGCGGCGCGCAAGGTCGGCGAATACCCCCGAGAGATTCCCCCCCTCCATTTCCGCGTGGATGGTGTGGACGTTCAATCCAGGCCTGATGAGCGAGAGGTAGCGGTCGTTGATGTTCAGCGGCGTGACCCCGCCCGCGCCCAGCAGCTCGTCCATGGTCGGAAGTGTTGAAGGTATCTGGAGGGTGGAGAAACGCCTTCCGGCGAACACCGGGAAAAACGGAGATTTTCCCCTGGAATCGCTGCAATAGCGAAGCCCCATGGAGTCCTGTATCTCCAGGGACGCTGAGGAGACGGTCCAGCCGGGAGCGGCGACGGTCTCCGCCCGGCGGCCAATGATGTCCACGAACAGCTTCCCCGCCTTTTCCAGTTCGTTGCGCGCCTCCTCCGGCCGCATTCGCGGCAGGTGGTCATGCCAATGCACGTGGTCCCAGCAGTGAATCCCCACCTCATGCCCGGCCTTTTCAACCATCTTCAGCACCTGGGGAAGGGAAGCGGCGATCCGCGGCGCAGGGAGAAGGGTGCCATAGAGGAGGGTCTTCAGACCGTAGGTGGACGGCGCCCTGGTACGCAGCATCTTTCGCAGGAACCCCTTGCGGGTGAAGACGCGGCGCAGGGCCTTCCCGGAATTGTCCGGCCCCATGGAAAAGTAGAAGGTGGCGCGGACGCCCAGTGAACCGAGGATCTCCAGGAGGGCGGGTACGCCGTCACGGGTCCCCGCATAGGTATCCACATCCACCTTCAGGGCGATAACGGAAGAAGTCATTGACCGATCATCCGCTCTATCTTCTCGCCTTCGTCCACCAGGTAGAAATCAAGGGTCTTTGTGAGGGCCTCGTTAATGTCCGTCACCGGCTTCCACCCCAGCCGCTCTTCCGCCTTTCTGATGGAAGGGACACGGGTCAGGATGTCCTGGTATCCGCTGCCGTAGAAATCCTCGGAGGTCACCTCCAGGATCCGGCACGATTCCGCCCTCTCCCGATAGTCGGGGTAACGCTTCACCAGGTCCTTCAGGAGGAAGGCCAGCTCCTTGACCGACAGGTCGTTGGCCGGATTGCCGATATTGAATATTCCTCCTTCCGCGCAGCCGTTCCGGTTTTCGATAATCTTCATCAGACAGTCGATGCCGTCTTCCAGGTAGGTGAAGGAGCGGCGCTGGGCGCCGCCGTCCACCAGGTTGATGGGCTCTCCCATGATGATGTTGTAGAGAAACTGGGTCAGAACCCGGGAGCTCCCCTCCTTGGCCGTGTCGATGCTGTCCAGGAGGGGGCCGATCCAGTTGAAGGGGCGGAACAGGGTATAGCTCAACCCCTCATGCCTGCCATAGGCGTAGATGACCCGGTCCAGCATCTGCTTCGCGCAGGAATAGATCCAGCGCTCCTTGTGGATGGGACCAAGCACCAGCGGAGAGGACTCTTCGTCGAATTCGGCCTCCGGGCACATGCCGTACACCTCGGAGGTGGAGGGAAAGACCACCCTTCTGCCGTACTTGACGCACTGGCGGATGATGGTCAGGTTTTCCTCGAAATCCAGCTCGAACACCCGCAGGGGCTCCCGCACGTAAGAGGCGGGGGTGGCAATGGCCACCAGGGGCAGGACCACGTCGCATTTCTTGATGTTATAGGCAATCCACTCCTTGTTGATGGTGATGTCGCCTTCCAGGAAATGGAAACGGGGGTTGCCGATGGAATGTTCCAGTTTGTCGCTGCTCATGTCCAGCCCGTACACCTCCCAGTCGGTTGTGGTAAGGATGCGGCGCGTCAGGGCGTTGCCGATAAAGCCGTTTACTCCGAGAATGAGAATTTTCATGGTTATGCAAGCTCCAGTAAGTAATGTATTGACGAGATATCAAGGCCTTAAGCCGCCCTCTCCCGCAAGGGGAAAGGGGGAAAGCGTCATTTTGATTCATGATTGCGAATGAAAGCGTTTATCTTCCATTGGATGGGAAAGGATGAAGTCTTCCGAGGTGAGCTCCTTTTCCCCTTCCACCTGCAAAGAGCGGATTTCCAGCAGACCTCTTCCGGTTCCCACCCTTAATGGCCGTTGGGAGACGATTTCACCCTCCCTTCCTCTCCCGGAAACGGGCCAGGCCCTCCAGATATAGACCTTTTTTCCGTCCAGAAAAGTGAATGCCCCCGGATAGGGGCGCGTCACTCCGCGCACCAGGTTGTATATCTCTTCCGCGCTCCCGCCCCAGTCAATGAGGCCGTCCGCGGGCTTTCGCCCCCCGAAATAACTCCCGGCTGCCAGGTCCATGGGTGTCCGGTTCGCCTTTCCGGAGACAAGCAGGGGCCAGGCGCGCGCCATGACGCGCACAGCGGCCTCGGTAACCTTGTGAAAGACATCCAGCGCGGTGTCGGTGAATTCGATGGGCGCCCTCTCCTGGTCCACAATATCGCCAGCGTCCGGTTTTTCCACCATGTAGTGCAGGGTCGCGCCGGTTTCGGTCTCGCCGTTTATCACGGCCCAGTTCACCGGGACGCGGCCGCGGTAGCGGGGAAGATAGGAGCCATGCATGTTCAGCGCCCCCCTGCGCGCCGTTTCCAGAACCTCCGGGCGGATCATGAACCGGTAGTAGAAGGAAAAGAGGAAATCGGGCCGGATGGCTCGGAGAAGCTCGATGTTTTCAGGAAGATTGACATCCGTAACGCGGCAGGGGATCCCGTTCTTTTCCGCCAGTTCCCGCACCGACGCGAACCATATCTCTTCCGTTGGGGAATCCTCGTGGGTGAACACAACCGAGACGCGCGCCCCCTGCTTCAGCAGTTCCCGCAGACAACGGTATCCCACATTGTGATAGGCGCACACCGCCAGGGTTGCGTCTGGAGAGAAAGCCATGAACTCCTCCTGATGAAAAGGGGTATCACTTCGAGTTTTGAGGAAACAATTTATGGAAGGTATTCTGGTGAGGTGCGACACGAAGATATGCCGGGCGCCATGCTTCCTTTATCCATATACACGTGTCATATTTACTTGAAAACGGCATGTTTTGCAGCAAAAAAACAGCCTCCCGCCGGAAAAAACAAGTCCCGTGAGGGGGCTGCCTCATTAATCAGTACGCTGCTCGCTCGATTCACTGACCGTTTTTCGACGTCTCATCCCCCTCGCTCAACTCCTTCAGCAGTTGCTGTGCTTCTTCGTCCGTGACATCAGGAAGGATGACCGAACCATCGGCGTCCCTTTCGATCAGCGAGATACCCGGGTACCTTTGCTCCATGGCCTTCAGATCGTCGGCCTGCTTGCGCACCAGGGCCAGCAATCTGGCGTTTTCTTCCAGGAGATCGTATTTCTCCATGGCGGAGCGGATTGCCAGGATAATCTCCATGTTGTTCCAGGGTTTCATGAAAAACCGGTATATCTCGCCGCTGTTGACGGCCTTCATGGCCGAATCCAGGCTGGCATGGCCGGTGAGGATGATGCGTATGGTATCAGGATAGATTTCCTTTACATGACAGAGAAATTCGCTTCCCTTCATTCCCGGCATCATTTCGTCGGAGATAACGACCTTGCAGGGTGATTTCTCCAGCATCGTCAAGGCATCCTCCGCGCTTTGAGCAGTCAGCACTTCGTACGGCTCGTCCATGAGCAATCTGCGCAGGGCTTTGATAACGCCGGCCTCGTCATCCACCAGCATGATTCGGTTTTCCATGAAAGCTCCTCAATGTTGTTCCATTATCGGTTCCCGCCCCGGCACTCTCCGGCAATGATCCTTGCCGCCCTATCTTCTGGTCAGGACCAGAATTCCGGCCGTTGGCGGGTCTATAAGATAATATCTTCTGAGCGAATGAATCTTGCCCTCGTCCAGACGCTCGCCCTTGGCGAGAAGGAGCAATCCCGTGCCGCTTCGGACCTCCCGCGCCACGATCATTCCGGTTCGCAGTTCGGAGGGGAAGAGCTCAATCTCCACCATTTCGCCTGTTCGAATGCCGTAGCCGTAGTTTTCATGGACGACTTTCTCAAAGACGGGAAAGAGGGAGGGATCGAATCTGCTCCCTTGATACTGGCGGACATTCCTGAAAAGCAGATTGGCGTCCACATCGGCCTCATCCGCCCGGAATCTCCTGTCTATGGCGTCAGCCACGGCAATGATGCGGGATCCCAGGGGAATGTCTCCGCCCGCGAGACCATCGGGAAAGCCGCTTCCGTCAAAGGCCTCGTGGTGGCTCCTGATAAGGAGACCGGCCGGCCGCAGATCTACTATGGAATCCAGCGCCGCCTGGCCCCGGACCGGGTGAACGCGGTACTCCCTGAGCTGTTCCTCGTTCATGTTCTCCATGTCCCCGCGCAGCAGAGAATCGGATATCCCAATCTTTCCGATATCATGGAGGAGCGCGGCAACGCGGATATTTTCGACCTCCCCGTCGGACAGGCCCATCTTCCTGGCCACGATCACGGAAACATGGGCGACACTTCGGCAGTGGCCGCGGGTTTCCCGATCTCGCAGTTCCATGAGCCCGGAAAAGGCGACCAGACAGCTTTCATAGTTGTTGTGCAGCTTCTCGTTCAGGGCATGGAGGTCCTTCATGGCGTTGCGGATGGAAGCCGTCTGCTCCATGACTCTCGTCTTCAGATTGGCGTTCCATTCCTGAAGCTCTTCATTCTGCTTGTTGACGATTTTCCACAGCCGCTTGTTCTCAACGGTGAGATTATACCGCCCCACCGACTCACGGATAATCAGGATCAGTTCTTCGTCGTTCCAGGGCTTGGAGATGTAGCGGTGCGCACCGCCCTTGTTGATGGCGTCTATGGTGGCGGTGATGTCGGCGTACCCGGTCAGGAGGATGCGCGGCGCATCGGGCGCAATCTCCAGGGCCTGTTTGAGGAACTCCACACCGGTCATCCCGGGCATGCGCTGATCGGTTACTATCAGCCCCACGTTGTCCGATCCCCGGAGAATCTCCAGGGCCTGTTCACCCGAGGTCGCCGTCAACACTTCATAGGGCTCATCGGCCAGCAGCCTCCGGATGGATTTCAGAATGTTTTCCTCATCATCGACGAAAAGCGCCTTTACGGCTGCGTCTTCCATGTTTTCCGCTTCGGTTCCAGCCATGGTAATCCTTTATTTCATTGATGTGTCCGCGACTGGTCAGTCCGCGGACCCGTTAAAGACAAGAATGGAAAGATTGCCGGAAGCGTCTTCTATCTTCCTTATTTTCATCCGGCGAACCAGATTATTATTTTTCATTTCATATTTCAAGGCATCGTCTGCCGAATCTCCCGCCCCACCCGGCAGCTCATCCAGTTCCAGCGGCATGATATCCCTCAGAAACGTGCCGGGACATTCAATATCCGGACACGACAGAATTCGTTCAGCTTCCCTGTTGCATTGGATGACGACGCCGTCTTCGTTCACGGCGACAACGCCTATCGGCAGATTTCGCAGAATCGTCTGCGCCTGACGAAGAATCCTGTTGTGCAGCATTATTTCAGCGGTCTTTTCCGCGACCGCCTTTTCAAGATCGGAGTTTATCCTGTTCAATTCCTCATTCTTCCGCTTCAACTCCAGGGTCAATTCCTTGTTCCTGGTATTGAGGAAATATCTTTCCAGGGCGTTTTCGATGGTTACCTTCAGTTCCTGGGAGTTCCACGGTTTAGGTATGAACTTGTAGATACGTCCCTCGTTAATCGCCTCGACTATGGTGGATGCGTCGGCGTATCCGGAAAGGACGATGCGCACCGTATCGGGCCAGCGATCGTGCACTTCCCGAAGGAATTCGACCCCTGACATCTCGGGCATACGGTAATCGGCGATTACAATCTGGATGGGAGACACCCTCTGAAGGATCTCGAGCCCCTCGTAACCGGAAGAGGCTTTTATGATCTCGTAATCATCGTCCAGAAAGATCCTTTCGATTGAACGGAGAACATTAACCTCGTCATCAACACACAGAATCCTTACCTGTTCATCCATACTTTCTTCCTCATACGATAGGAAGCCGAATTGTCATCGTAGTGCCTTCCCCCGGTTTCGATTCGACTGAAATATCGCCGTTATGTTTTCGCATGATATCGTAGGTTATGCTCAGTCCGAGCCCGGTGCCCTTTCCCACCTCCTTGGTGGTAAAGAAAGGCTCGAAGATACGATTCTGGACGGATTCAGGTATCCCGCAGCCATTATCGGAGACGGAGGCATAGATGTTCGAATTGTCATGCCACGTCCTGATCCTTATCTCCCCACGTTTCTCTATGGCATGAGAGGCGTTGACCAGCAGGTTCATAAACACTTGATTGATCTGTTGCGGATAACATCTGGTCATCGGGATTTCGCCCAGCTCCCTGATCAGGTTCACTTTGTACTTCAGTTCGTTCCATACGATGTTTATGGTGCTCTCCAGGCATTCGTTGATGTCCGCCGGCTTGCATTCGGTTTCATCAACCCGTGAAAAGCTCTTCAGGTTCTGGACAATGGTCCTTACCCGCTCCGCTCCCTCCAGGGATTCCTTTATCAGCTCCGCGCCGTCGTTCATCACGTAATCAACCTTGAGGGCCTTTTTCTTTTCTTCAATGGCTCTTTTCAGCTCGCGATCATCTGAGGACTGGAGGGCCTCGATGATGAAGCCGGTGAATGTGGAGAGCTTGTCCATGTATTTGCCGAGAGTGCCCAGGTTGGAGGATATGAATCCCATGGGATTGTTGATTTCATGGGCGACCCCGGCCGCCAGCTGGCCGATGCTGGCCATCTTTTCCTGATGCAGAATTGTGGCCTGGGTGGCCTTCAGGTCCATGTACGCCCTTTCCAGTTCCTCACGCATCCTCTTCTGTTCGGTGTTGTCGTGTATTGACAGCACAAAACCGGATGGCGCCATGGATTCGCCGTCCGTAAAGGGATAGGACCTGCACACGAACCACCTGCCGCTCTCCTTGTGAAAGATCTCATGGTCCGACGAGATGTCTTCCGGAAGAGTCAGGCCGTGAAGACTCAGAAAATCACGCAGGGATTTGCCGATTATCTGAGTGTAAGCCAGGGACGTGATTTCCCGCAGAGCCGCGTTGCAGCGCTTGATCCTGCCGTGGGAATCGGCCAGGATGAGGATGTCCCCTATGCAGTCAAAGGTGCTTTCCCAATCCTGTTTCGAGCGCGCTACCTGCCCGAACAGGTGCCGCAGTTCTTCGTGTTTTCTGGAAAGTTCCATGCGGCTCTCTTCCAGGGCGATTTCAGCCTCCTTGCGTAATGTGATGTCTTCAGCCTCCACCAGGTAATGGGTCACCTCGTCATCGCCGTTGGAGATGGGCGAAACCGTTACGAATCCCCAGTATGTTTCACCGTTTTCCCTTCTGCTTCTCACCTCACCGCGCCATTCCCCCCTGAAGCCTTTTTTTCCCGATGGTTCATCAAAGATATCCGGCAGAAAATCCATTCCCAGCTCTTCTTTCGGGTTTTTGCCGATTATCTCATCCAGCCGGTATCCCGTCATCCTGACATAGCTGCTGTTTGCGTATTCAATCCTGCCGACTATGTCGGTTATGATAATGGCGGTCTTGCTCTGTTCAACGGCGCGCGACAGTTTTTGAAGCACTTTTTCGGTCTCATAACGCTCTGTTATGTCGAAACAATAACCAATGCACCCGGACAATTCGCCCTGATCATCTGAAAACGGCCTGATGAAATTCTGTATCCACCGGTATTCACCGTCATAACGCCTCATCCGGAATTCTATTTCAAAAGCCGTTTTCGACCGGATCATTTGCAGCATTGTGGTTTTCACGTCTCCAATATCGGCAGGATGAATGCTTTCCAGCCAGCCTTCATCAAGGAGTTGAAACATATCTTTCCCGGTAAACAAAAGCCAGTTTCTATTGAAAAACGCGATGCGGCCCTCCGGGTCGGAACGCCAGACCAAGGCAGGGGAAACCTCCAGAATCCTCAGATAGAAATCTTTACTCTTGGCAAGGGCCGATTCGGCGATGCTCTTCTCTTCAAGCAGTCGCTTCTTTTCCAGGGCCGAGACTATGGCGGGCCCGAGACGGATGAGATGTTCTTTCAGGATGTAATCCCACGCGCCTCCCTTCATGCACTCTACAACGATCTCCTCGCTGAGCGCGCCGGTTACAAATATGAAGGGAATTGCCGGCGAATGCTCCCTGGCCAGGGAAAGGGACTCCATGCCGGAAATTCCGGAAACACGGTAACCGGACAGAATCACGTCCGGCCATGACTCCGTAAGGGAGTAGAGAAAATCGTGGGCTGTATTCACCCGGCGAATCTCCACGGCAAGTCCCGCCCTTTCGATTTCACGCTTTATAAGGTCCGCATCGTTGGGAATATCTTCCAGCAGCAGGATTCTCACTTCTTTCGTCATAACAACCTCTTCGGTAAAAGCATTATCCGGATTACTCCCAGTGGCTGAATGCGCCCTTGTTCCAGGCAAAGCGACTCCCCCCCTCATCCCAGCTCAGAAGGGAAACCCCAGATTCACCCTGAATCCGGTCAGTCCGTCACCGAAACGGTAACTGGCGCCGATGCGGGGATTATCGAATATCCACAGATCCGTTCCCCCGGAAAAGCCGATGGTAGTTCCGAACTCATACTGGTTGGATACCTTCAGCGGACGCTCGTGGGCCATGCTGAATTCCGCGGCGGGAAAGAAATAATAATAGATGAACGACCCGGCCAGTTCAAGGCCCCGCCCGGCCAGGGAAACCCCTATGGGATGGCGGAGCTCCAGGCCGGCCTGGAAAGTGGCGTACCCCTGCCCTCCTCCACCGCTGAGGGGAACCTCCTCCGCCCATCCCAGCCTGGTTCCGAAACCCGCCGTAAATCCGCCAAGGGGCTTTTCGAAAAGGGATGCCAGCCCCCCGGAATAAAGAAAGTCATAGGTATCCCTGGCGGACTGCCTGCCCCACCCTTCAAGCTTCACCGACCCGTTGAAGGCGCACCCCGCGCCCACGGCCGCATAGGGCTTTATGGTCCAACCGGGCGCCAGAGGTATCTGGAGCTCAAAGTGGGGCATGATGAACACATAGTCCTGGGAGGCCGTCAGCTTCCGGCCGCGCCAGCTCGTCTCGAAGTCCGCATAGCTGTAACCGAGGTAACCGGTAAACTTCAGGCGCACGGAATCGTTCCCGTCCCCCAGGGCGAAGGTGTGCCCCAGGGGAATGCGGAAGGTATTGGTGGAAAGCCCTCCCACATCGTAGGAACCGAAACCGAACTGCACCACATAAGGGACGTTCACCTGGGCCTCCACCACGTCCTCATAATCGATCGCTTGTGAATGGGCCGGCAATGCGGTGAAGCATAACAATAATATGGCGAAGGCAACCCCCGGCCAGACAGCGCCACGGCCATGGCCGGAAAGGTCTCCCGAATAGTGATTCTTAATATCCACTGTCGTCATCTCCCGCGGCCTTTTTGACCTTTCAGATATCTGATAGTGATGCTCACCTCACGTTCAGGGGCATCCAGGGCAAAGCTGGATTCGTTGAATCCGGGCGGCCCGAACCTCATGGGCGGGTTCCGGGAGGCGCCCACCCCCTCAAGGGGTATGCCGAAGAAACTCCTGCGCGGCTTTCCGTCGCCGTCTTCGTCGTGGAATACGCTGACCGCATATGTTCCGTAAGGAACGTTCTCCAGCACGACCCGGCTTCTTTTGTGGTCTATGGGTGAGAAAGCCTTTGCCTCGGCCGATCCGGGATCATCGGGGAAGCCCTTTTCCCCCGCGAAAAGAAGCACACCCGCCCGGCCTTCCTCATTTCTGAATCCCGTTATGTCAACGATAACCGCGCCTCGCCCTTCTTTCGCCAAGAGAGGGGAAGGCATGAGCGGAATCATTATCATGAAAACCGCGGCCAGGGACAGGTGTCTCGCCAGGACGATCATCCCTTTGCCGCCGCGTGCTTATCCATTATCATACGCGCCGATATCCTTCCCGATTCGTATATGGTGGGCAGGCCGCTCCCCGGATGAGTGCCGCCGCCCACCAGGTAGCAGTTGCGCAGCCCTTCGAATTCATTGTGGGGCCGGAAATAGAGCATCTGGCCCAGGGTGTGGGCCAGGTTGAAGGTGGCGCCCCGGTAGACGTGATAGCTGTCCCGCCAGTCATCGGGAGCGATAACCTTCATGGCCTTCACGCGGGAACGCAGGCCCGTGAGCCCGGCCCTCGACTCAAGGGCGTCCAGAATCTTTTCCGCATAGGCGTCCTTTTCCCTTTCCCACGAGACCGGAAATGACAGGTTCGGTACCGGAACCAGTACATATATGGTTGAATGACCGCCAGGCGCCAGGGTCGGGTCGGTTATGGAGGCATTCTGCACATAAAACGACATCTCGTCGGAAAGACGGCCCCTGTGGAAGATGTTTTCGATGTTTTCCCGGTATTTCTCGGCGAAAAACACGTTGTGGTGGGGTATGTCGTAGAGCTTGTCGATCCCCAGGTAAAGCATGAAGGTTGAACACGAGTAGTCCATGGAATCCAGCTTCTTCCTGGAATACTTCGGCACAGCATTGCCGGCCAGGTTCGCCATGGCGTATGCGAAATCCGCGTTGATGATCACCTCGTCGCCGCGAACCTCCTCGCCATTGGCCAGGACCACCCCCCTTGCCGTCCCGTTCTCGATGAGGATCCTTTCCACCGGCGTATTGAGGCGCAGCAGTCCGCCGTGCTCCTCGAAAACGGCGCCCATGGCGCGGGAGATGACATTCAGCCCGCCAATCACGTGATAGATGCCGAAGGAGTGTTCGACAAAGGGAATAATGGAAAAGGCGGCCGGGCATTCCCAGGCGGACATGCCCAGATATTTGGACTGGAAAGTGAAGGAGAGCTTGAGCTTCTCCGGGGTGAAATACTCCCCCAGGCTCTGGATTATGGATTTTCCCAGGGACAGGTGAGGCAGGGCCTTGAGCAGGTTGGATGAAAAGAGGGAGAGGAAAGATGAATAATCAGCCTTGAGGCAGGGAAACATGGCGTCGTAACGCACCTTTTCCTTTTCCAGGAATCTCCTGTAGCCCGCTTCGCTCCCTGGAAATACCCTGGCGATCTCCCTTTCCATCTTCTCATGGTCGCTGGAAGGAGATATCTCCATGTCGTTGAAAACCAAGCGGTACATGGGATCAAGCTTCACCTGATCCAGATAATCGTTCACATCCCGTCCGGCCAGGGAGAACACCTCCTCAAGGATATAATTCATCATGAGAAAAGTGGGACCAGTGTCAAAGGTATAACCGTCCAGGCGGAGGGGAGCGTTCCTGCCGCCGACACAGGGCCCCTTCTCGAAGATCTCGACCTCGTAGCCCTTGCCGGCCAGTATCATACCGGCGGTCAAGCCGCCCGGTCCCGCGCCTATTATCACTATTTTCTTAGCCATGTCCGACTCCTTTGTCCGGCTGTAAGGTCACGGATAAGGAAACCTCCACCTCAATCCCATTTTCCATGACGTGGAAAGCGGAAAATCATCTATACTTTCCCTTGCCTGTAGGAAATAATAGCCAACGAAAACGTAAACACAAGAACGATTCTCATGTGAGAACCAGCCAGCCTGATTGCCGCCCGGCAAGAGGCCCGTTGACCGGACGCCGCCGGCCATTTCCGGAAATTTATCTGAATGGAGGAGTTATGAAATTCAGAAGCGTCATAATGATCCTTATATGCGCCTTCACCCTCGCTATCGGCCTCTGCGTCATCGCCGATGCAGCGAAAACCGCCATGATCAGCGATGATGAACGTCTGAAAAAGGCGATTGAAGCAGTCGTCACCTTTCACGAAAAATGCGGCAATCCGGAGCTTGCCGGCCGGATCAGGAAATGGTACGCCAGCGGCCATATCATGGTGGCGTCGAAGAGCATGCTCAACAGCATCGGCCTGGACATGACCGATGAAGACGCTTATTACTGGTCCCCCACCGGCGCCATCTATATACCGGAGAACACCCTCCTTGCCTCCGTCAACCCGGCGGGAACCATAGATTTCTCCGCCATCACCCAGCTCTCCGGCTCCCTGGCCCACGAGATGGTGCACGCCAATGACGAATCCATGCTGAGCAGGGCGTTCCTCACCTCGAAAGCGGAACGGGAAATGTCCGCCTACACGAAGACCCTGCAATCCTATTTCGCCGGCGCATACCAACGCAACGCCGATCTCATGAAAAAGCAGGGCGGCCCATGCGACAAGGAGAGCGACGCAAAGGAAATCAACAATATCATAGGCGAGTTCAACCGTCACTACGCCGCCGAAATAGCCCCGAAAGACAGCGCCAAGCAGAAATCCATGGAAGATGACCTGAAGACGAAGCTCACGGAACTCCATCTCGCGGAAAAGGCCCTGCGCGACCTGACTGAAAAAAACATCGGCTACCAGTCCATCGCCAGGGAGCGGGAGGCGATTCTCAATGAAATGGGCGCCCTGACCTCTACTGGCCTCGGGGGCCTGACCGCAAGTAACGCGCGCACGGACGCTCTGTGGGCGAGAATCCGGGAGAATGACAAAAAACGTGATGTCTTCATAAGCATGAACCCGGACCTGGCGCGCGACAGGGCTCGGGTGAACGCCGCGCGGGACTCATACGTCAAGGCGACCGCTTCCTATGATAAATACATAAGCCAGGACGTGCGCTTCCCGGTGGCGGACATCCGCATCCCCCGCCTCTCTTACGACGAACGCCACATGGCGAACCAATATCAAGCCGAGCGGGATAAGGCGGCCTCCGAACTGCAACGCCTGAAGAAAGACCCCTCCCATTCCAATGACGTCATGAAGCGCATCAGCGACCTGGAAGACCGTATCCGCGACCTGGACACCCGCCTGGAAACGGTAACCGTGGCCCAGGCGAAAAGCGAACTGGAGAAACTGCGCGCTGACATGACCGCCATCATCGAGAACTGCGAAAAGGAAAAGAAACAATCCCTGACATCCAGCAAGGAAGACGATCTCCTCAACTGCCTGTGCATGGCCTGCGGCGGGATGCTGGGCGGCTACTACAGCAAACTGGGCGACTGCGCCGGCGGATGCACCTGCTGGGGCCCCCTCAGCGGCTGGTGCACGCCCGTGCCTACCGGAGAAAAACATGCCAGGAACTGCTACGGGAGCGTCCACAATGTCAAGAATCCCACGGACGCCGACGTCAAACCCATTCTGGAAAAGGCACGGGCCTCTAACACCAAAGCAGTTGAGGCATCCATCCGCAAGGCGCTGAAAGGAAACCGCCTGGACGACGCCTTTTATCTGGGAAAAGAAGCGAAAAAACGAGATCCCGGCATCGTCACTCCCGCGTTCAACGAACTGTCCGCCGCCCTGAAGAAGGATGGCTGGAACGCCCTGCACAAAGCGGATTACAAAGCGGCCATCAAGAGACTTGACCAGGCCATGGAGATAAATCCCGCTGACGCCGACGCGAAAAGGAAACTGTCCGACGCCAACGCATATGCGGCCCAATGGCCTCGCATCGAGGCAAAGGCGAAAGAGTTCGATGAGTTTATCGCGCGGAAAAAGGTCTGGTCCGCCCACCGCGCCATGCTGGAACTTCAGGACATCCTCCGTCCCCTGGCAGCCGGGCAATCTTCGGAAAACCCGGTGTGGAAAAGAGTAAACACCGAGTTCAACCAGGGCCTTGCCTGGTACAACGATTTCTCCCGCAAGAGCATGGACGAATGGACGCGGCTCTTCAAGATCCAGGAGTGGGAAGAGGCGGAGACCCATCTCAAAAGAGTACTCGCCCATGAACTTTCTCCGGCGGACCAGAAACAGTATTCCTCTTCGCTGCAGATGGTGAACGGCAGACTCGCCGAACGGCGCAATGCAATGCAGTATTACGAAAACGCCAGGGAGAATTTCGCCAAGGGGCTCCCCGCGGACGCCAACAGCCTCGGCGCCATCGCAAGGGAGCTGAAAAACCGGCAGGTGTATTTCAATCAGGCCGACCCGCGCCGGAAACAGCTCGCCGACCTGGCCGCGGCCATGGAGAAGAGACAGAAGGCGCTGCACGCGAAAGCCTATGCACAATCGTTTTTCAGCAACGGAGACAGATACTATCGCTCCTTTGATTTCGAGCCCGCGGTGACGCAATATACGGAGGGTCTGAGGGCGATAAAGGAAAACGGGGACATCTCCGATCCCGACTACGCCAAATATTACAAGCTGCGGGAAGACGCCGCGGCCAGAGACAAGCGCTTCAAGGAACTGTACGCCTATGCCGCGGGGCTTGCCATGACCGACAAAGCGCTGGACGAGGAAACCATCCAGAGGGGGATCGGAGCGGCGGAAGAGGCGCTGAAGATCCGGCCGCGAAACGGCGACATGGAGATCCACTGGAACAAGCTGAAATGGAAGCTGGGGGAATTGAGGCGCGCCAAGGCGCAAAAGCAGGATGCAGCGCTCAAATGCGAGGCAAAGTGGACGGAAGGAACCTCACTGTACAACTCGGGCAGGCAATCCGAGGGATTGGGAAGGTTCAGGGAAAACATCGCATGCGCGCCGGGCAACAGGGAGAGGGAGGATTATGTCCGCAGGCTGTTGGAGGCGCTGAACAAAAAGGCCGCGGAGAAACGGGCATGCCTTGACCTGCGCCGCCAGGGGGATGCCTTGGTCACCGGCAAGCAATACGCTGAAGCGGTTTCCCGGTACCGGGAGTCTCTGCGCTGCAACCCTGACGCACAACTGGAAGCATATATACGGCAGATTGAAGAGCGGATGAAAAAGGAGGCCGAGACAAAGTCGAAGGCGTCATGGGCGCAAAAGTTGCGTGACGAAGGCCAAAGGCTACAGAATGCGGGGCATTACCCGGAGGCGGTGAACAAGTATAGGGAAAGCCTGAAGATATGGCCCGATCCGGCGCTGGAGGCCCATGTCAGACAGATGGAAGCCAAGCTGAAGAAGCCCCCGGTAAAGGAATCCGTCTCCACGCCGGTCAAGACCTCCGCGGCCCCGGGCGCAAAGGGAAAGGTCATCTTTGAAAGCGGCAACGTCGGCGGTGCCTACAACAACCCGTCAAAACCCACCGTTTTCTCCATTTCCGCCCCCCACGTCATAACCCTGATACAGGATTATCACTGGAACAACGCCCGCGGTTCGCGCCCCGGAACCATCGGCCTGCGCTCCTCCACCGGAACGACCTACGGTCCCTGGCGGACAACCGGCGCACCGGGACAGGGTGGCGTTCCCAACGCCTACTGGACGTGCTATCCCAACATCACCATTCCGGCGGGGACATATACGGTAATCGACTCGGAGCCCTCCACATGGGCGCAAAACAGCCAGTCCGGCGGACGCGGATTCAGCCGCGTTGAAGGTTATCCGGCGGGCTCTTCATCACCGGCGGAGAGCGCCGGGAGAATCCCTGCCCCATCCGGCCCGGCGCCGCTGTCTTCCATTACCGCGGAACTGAATAACTCCTCAAAGGAAAACGTCCATATATTCACGGAAGGGGAATCATTTTCCCCGTCAAACAGGCTCGCGCCGGGAGAAAAAAGGAGGATAACGGTCCGCATGGGAAGCGGCGGCAGAATCGTTTTCAAGGCGGGTCGCGGCGGAAAGGTAATGGGAACGGCGACGTGGCAAGGGGATCCTGGCCAGCCGGGCCGCATACCGGTGGTGAGCTTTGACGACAGGAACCCTTTCGGGATGCTTTCCGTATCAACCGGGTTGCGCTGATCCGGAAATGGAAGCCTGATTTTGTTTCCGGATCACTTGCACTCGATAACGGTGAATCCGCCGCAACTCCGCCAGTTCTTTCCCGTTTCGCATATCTGGCCCGACGATATGATTCTCGTGCGAGGCATGGGTTCATCCGTTTTCCACGATGCGGCCCCGGAGAACCCATTCCTCCTGCAAAACTCGTCGGCCGCCGGTTTCTCACAATCCTTGGCCCACTGGTAACAAGCATCTATGGGCAACCCGCCTATGGTGGGCTTATGGAATATCTGCGTCTTCTCCTGCCGCTGCCGGGTTTCATGGACTTGCAGGCCGGAAATGCGTTTGCCGACTACGCTGAGAGCGTTGTAGATCGCGGGAAGGCGGCTCTCGCAACGTTCCAGATCCCGTGCCTGGCCGAATTTGGCAAGCGCTTCCTGATAGAAAGATCTCGCCCGGTCAAACCCGCCTGACGATTCTTCGGTCTTTCCCCTGTTGTACAGATCCTTTCCTTCCTGGTAGATCCGATACACCTGCTGCGCCCTCGCTCTTGCCTGGGCCACGTTCCGTTCCAGCCCAGCCCGTGCCGTATCCATAGGCATCTCGGCCACATAACGGTCGGCGTCAGTAAACCGGCAGTCCTTGATGGCCGCCACTGCCCTCACCCCGGGATCATATCCTTTCATTATGTTCATGAGGTGGAGTTCATCGCAGTGACCTTTATAGCGCCTGAGAATGCCTTCGGGGCTGGCGATCTCATGCAAACCATAAATTTCCATTTCAGAAAGACCATATTTATATCTCCAGGCAAATTCTTTGTATTCATTACTCAATTTAACAAGACTTGAAGACGACTGCCGCATTTTTGATTCGACTTCGGCTACCGCTTTATTCTTTTCCTGCAACGATGATTTTCTGACTTCGTAAACGTGCGCATGAAATTCCGCAAACTCAATGCATTCCTTTACTTCCTGCCATCTTTCTTGAAACTCGTATTCAGTCCGACCCGACATCCTGTAAGCAGAGCGGCAACGCTCCCTGAGCTTTTCCAACTCAACCGCCGCTTGGTCCAACGCATTGGAAGCTTTGATCATTTCCTGGTAAGTCTGCTCGTGAAGCCGGTTTAATCGCTTACTCTCTTTCGCGAAGGGAACCAGTTTTGCCCACAGAGCCTTCAGTGCAGGCAAGTCCTGGCGCATTTGCGTCACGTTGGAATCGCATTCGGCAATAGCTATCTTCAACCGTTGCATGGAATCTGGAGAAACAATGTCGTCCTCTGCCCGCACATTAAGAGTGAAAAAGAGGAAAACAAGAAAAGAAAAGGTGAAGCAGTATGGAATTCCCGAAAAAAAGCATCTCCTGAGATTACGCAATATCGTTTTCATTTCGCCCTCCGCATGCGGCTAACGAAACTGATCCATCACATAATCACCATACCACATACTGTCAGTTATTGAAGAGAGGTCAAAAGAGGTCCATAGAGCGCTCATAAGACCGGGCATGGAGTCATCGTCGGGTATTGATCATCTTCAGAAGGATATCGGCGTTGAACGGGTCGACGCGCCGCAGTTCACGGGCGGTATCCATGGCCGCCGAGGGATTGCCGGTCAGGGTATAGGTCACCCCCAGGCTGATCAACGCCTCTGTCATTCCCGGTTCCAGACGGACGGCCTCGCGGTAGGAGTCGACCGCCTCATGGTGACGATTGAGCGCGTTGTAAGTGACCCCCAGGTTGTACCAATAGGTGGAGTTCGCGGGTTCCATGCCTGCAGCCCGAGAAAAGGCTTCCTCCGCCTCGTTGTAGTTCTTCAGGCCGCAGGAGGCGATCCCCTGGAAATAATGGGCATCGGCGCTTGCGGGAAGGGCTTTTGACCAGTCGGCTCCCCAGGCGTAAAGTCCGTCCCAATCCCCGGACTTCTCCAGGTAGATGGAGTGTTTAAGCCATTGCGTCTCGCCCCTTCTCCCCCCGGCCGGATTGGGTCCCGGTTTCACCTCCCCTATCCATTCAGCGGGCATGGCGAAGTTGAAGCTCTGCTCGCCTTGCTTGTAAAGGGTCAGCAAACCGACAAGGCTGCCTTCGCCGTCAAAGAGCCCCCCACCTTCCATGCCGGGAGATACCACTGCCGTTGTCTGCGTGAACCCTCCCCACCTCCTCAGGATCTCTCCAGTGGAAAAAGAAGGCAGAGAGCCGAGAGGAACGCCAACGGCATACACGCTGCTCCATGTCCCGAGCTTCCCGGCCTTTCCCAGGACCGCCGGCCGGCCGTCAACCTTCCCGGCCGTGAGGAGACATATATCCCTGTCTCCGTCTTCAGCGAACAAAACGGCCGGCGTCATCAGCCGGCTCCTGCCGGCCATATACACGGTTCCCCCATCCAGGACCTGGCAGCTTGTCGCTATCCGGCCGGGGGCTACAATAACTCCGCTGCCCTGATTTCTTACATTTCCTTCGGCATCCATGGTTCTCACTGACACAACAGAGTCTTTCACCTTTTCGAATACCTGTGCGGGCGTAGTCGCAAGAACCGGCTGCGGCGGGAACGCGACGAAACAGGCCATTGCCATAAACCACAGACTGGACTGGATATGCTTTTTCATGTTCGGCATCCTTTGCTTGGTATAAGACTATCAGGAGGGAGTATTATTTATCCGGACACTTTTTTCAAATGTTTTTAAAATATGCGGCCTGCCGTCTGCCAGTTCGAGTTTTGCCGAGTTCTTGATGATCACATACTTTTGCAGGCAAGTATTGGATGCCTTCCGCATAAAGGTTTCGATGAGGAATTAGCATTACATCTCCTCCAAATTGTCACTAATTTAGTGTGAAGCAGCCCCCCCGTCCTTTGGGCGTGGTCAGACTCATTTAGCTATGCCTGAAGATTATTTCTGAGGAATAACTGCAACCGCATCGATCTCCACAAGAAAATCGGGGTGAGCCAATGCAGGCACAAAGATTGCGCTAATGACAGGTGGATTCGGACGTTGGCCCCACACTTTCTGAAACGCCTCGAATCCAATCTTGGCCGATTGGCCTTGCAGGATATAAACGTTCCACTTTACGACGTGCTGAAGTCCTGCCCCGCCTGCCGTCAGAGCTGTTTCCAAATTCTGTAGCGTTTTTTCAGTCTGCGCTCCGATGTCACCCTTGCCGATTATGTTGCCAGAAGCATCTACAGCATTCTGGCCACCGACATAGATTGTTTTTGCATTGCCGCTGACGACAATGGCCTGTGTATATGCGGGATTCTTATGCAAGCCTGATGGATTGAGATATTGTACGTTTCCCTGCATCTGCATTTGCCCCTCCTTTGGTGTGAAAGCATGACAGCCCAAGATTACCAAGATTAATAGTGCGGATACGATCAACGCCAATCGATGCATTGTCACTTCTACCCCCATCACCATAAGCCTTACCGTTTGTTTACAAAAGGCGAATTAGTGAACACTTAACACTGTCCCCGGAGCCCTGGGCACCGCTTCCGGAGTCCCTCATTTAAAGGAGTTGTCGAGACGGGAGAAAGTACCAACGACTTCTACTCAAAGGAGTTTTGGATTGAAGCAGTAAAAATTAGTTGTTGAAGCGTCACGCGCCATGCTTAGCGCACCCAAAATATAAGGCCCGCTAAAATAAGCGGGCCTCATTGTTCTGTTTCTTTACCACCCATCTAATGAGTATCAGGCATGCTTGGCAGCCTGTGATTTTCCTCTATTTTCGACCAAATTGTCTGGTGGAGTGTCCTCGTTCATACAGTCCTCCAATCCTTGTTTCCCTTTCTCTGTTCACTCCTTGTATCAATTCAGGTAGCGCTACCTTGGTTTTAAGTATAATCATCCCAATTCGGAAAAACCAGACTGTTGAAATTTTTTTTTGTTGGCGTATAATGCGAATTTGTGTTGCCTCGGATCAGGACCCATTGCCCCCCTTTCACAGCGTTTAGAAAAGATTCTCCAATCCCTTTCAATCCAATTGCCTTGATTTCATCCATAAGGTCAACAACTGTGGAAAAAAAATACTTCACGGAACAACAAAGACACCAGGTAAATATAAAAAGGACGTCCCACTTGGCTTCATTGGACCAGATATCGAGCATTCGAAGTTCCTTCACCACATACCGCCGCACCTGATCCACTTCAAGGCGTTCAATAGATTCGTTCATCAGTTCCGAAAATGACGGGGCCAAGAACTGGTGTTTCTATGTCCAGAAGTCGGCTGATTAATTATGCATCCGAAATGCCCGCTGACATTTATCAAAATATAAGCGCAAAAAAGGGGATGGACTCTTCGTCCATCCCCTGTGTTTTTCTGGAGCGGGAAACGGGATTTGAACCCGCGACTTCAACCTTGGCAAGGTTGCACTCTACCACTGAGTTATTCCCGCGCAACAAGTGTTAGCTTTATAACAAAACCCTTTTTCCAAGTCAATATTTTTGTGGGCATACGAAACACGTTTCACGTAAATATATGATATCAGGCATATCTTTTTTCATGACGTCAGTTACTTGAAATATTCATTGATGGTCTTGAGAGAACGAATCCCCACGGAAATGGTGGACCCATCTTCTTTTTTTCCATGAACCACATACTCGCTGAGACCTACATGGTTGCTCCCCCCCCAGTCATAGGTATACCCAAGCCTGGTCCATGGATAGGCGTCGGAGGAATCGGTGGCCGTGTACACATTTCTGGTCCGGTTGTTGAACCATCCCGTGTAGGTCCTGAAAACGGGGACGGAAAGCCCTTCCGTTGCCCTGATTTTGTTGTTGATATCGAACATGCGGAACTGATCCGCTGGAAATGCGGTTTCACAGACCGTATCGGATATCTCGCTGTCGGGACAGGGCCTGAACAGGTCCCTGGGAGACACCCACAGCTCCAGGACATATCTCGCCTCGCGCGGACCTCCCACCGTCGCATAGCTGGGGGGAAGGCCGAGGAGCTGCACGACCCGCAGCAATGATGGGGACTTCCCCCCAAGTGTGTTGTACATCTCCGGAGCAACCGTTACCCAGGAATCCCAGCGATAAGTGGAGCAGTTGCCCCCCTCACGACACGTATCGCCCGCGCAACCGCCCGGCTCCTCGCATTTGTAGTACTTGCCGTTGTCATCGATTACGGTGGCCACGAGAAGCCGGGAACCGACCACGTTGTTTTCCCAGATCAGACGACCGTTATAGGGAACGATGGGTGTCAATGTGTTGGAAATCTCATCGACGGTCACGACTCTTGCGTCGGACACCGCGCTGGAATACTGTTCATGAATTGTCGGTTGCCGCTGTGGATGCGTTCCATCCCCACCGCCGCAACCAGCGAGCGAGAAGGAGAAAAAGAGGACAAGCGCAATGTACGGAAGCCGGCGGGTGGCGCACGGCAACAGGGCGAAGGTACTTCCCGGTGATTTTGACAAAGGTCTCATGAAATATCCTCCTCGCTAACCAGATTACACAGATAATCCTCCAGCAGGTTGAACGCCACCGTCCGGCGGTATTCCCTGCTCGATCTCATGTCGTCAATGGGATTGATCAGGGAGGCAAAGAAATCCTTCACGGTATCCACCCGCCGCGCGACGGCATCCAACGGCAACGACTCCAGGAGGCGTTCAGCCTCCCGGCTGCGAACCACGGCCGGCGCTACCGAGCCGAAGCTTATCCTGAGCGCCTCTACGCGGGAAGCGCTCAACTTAGCCGCCGCAAACAGCGAAACCTTGGAAATGCCGTTTGCGCGGCGCGTCCCCACCTTTCTGTAGCACACGCGGCTGAAGTCCGCCAGGGGTATGCTTATCCCGGTGAGGATCTCATCTTCCTTCAAGAGGGTCCGGCCTGGTCCGGTTATGAAATCAGAAACCTTCAAGGTCCTTATTCGATCCGTGGCACGCAACTCAATCATCGCATCAAGGGCATACAACATCGGCAGCGAATCTCCGGCCGGCGACGCATTGCAGATATTCCCCCCCAGGGTAGCGATGTTTCGTACCGGAGGAGAGGCCATGCCCAAGAGGGGCGCCCGAACGTAAGAGGGAACGGCCTCATGACAGAGAATCCGCGAAAGCGTGCAGCATGGGCCGATAGTCAGAATGCCCCCATCGAGTGTGATTTCCATCAGTTCCGGGAGATGTCCGACCATCAGGACCGGAAGGTCGAAGCGGGGCGCTCCGCCGTATATTGATCGGCCCCTGACCATGAGGTCGCTGCCGCCGGCAAAGACTATCGTCCTCTCTCCTGCGCGGACAGCAAGGGCTTCGCGCAGATCCGCTGGTCTGAATGCCGTCACCATATACCCGTCCCCTTTTCGGCGGCCAGCAAAACCCCCTCTACTATCATTGCATAACCCGTACATCGGCACAGGTTTCCCGACAACCCCTCCCTCACCTCCTCTTCCGTTGGATGAGGATTCCTCCTCAAAATGGCCTCCGCGGCCAGAACTATCCCGGGGGTACAGAAACCGCACTGGACGGCGCCGGTCCCGGCAAAGGCATCCTTCAGAACCGCAAACCTTTCCGTCTCCCGATACCCTTCTATGGTCAGCACGCTTTTCCCTTCAAGACTGATGGCTGGAATCAGGCAGGAGTTGACCAGATGACCATCCAGCAGCACCGCGCATGCGCCGCATTCGCCCTCCCCGCACCCCTCCTTGGTTCCGGTGAGATTCAAGCCGTCACGCAGAACGTCAAGCAGGCGGCTCAGCGGATCGGTCCTGATCGCGGCTTCCTTCCCGTTAAGCTCGAACCTGACCTCAATCTCCACGTTTCATTATCTCCATGATTATCTCCGGCGTCACCGGCAGTTGCGTCACGTTGCGGCCAATGGCGTTCTGAATCGCCAGCGCCAGCGCGGGGGCCGCGCCAACCAGCGGCAACTCACCCAGTCCGCGCGCGCCGAAGGGCCCGCCCGAAAAGGGGTTGTCAATCAGCATGATTTCCATGGGTGGAAAATCCAGGGCGGTTGGAACAGCATAATCGGTCAGGCTTGCTTGCATAAGCGCGCCGTCGCGCGTCTGCATCACTTCCATGCCGCCATATCCCAGTCCCTGGACGATCCCGCCCTCGATCTGTCCACGCACGATGGTTTCATCAACGGGCGTTCCGATGTCATACACCGCCCAGATACCGGTTACCTCTACCTCAAAGGTCAACGGGTCCACCTCCACGGAAACCACATTGCCCCCCCACGCATACTCGGGGTAGGCGTTTCCCCGGAAGGTTCTGTTGTCCCAGGCCAGATGTTCAGGAAACCTGAATACCCGGAAGACATCAAAGGTATCCTCATCCCATCTCCGCTTCATTTTCAGAGCGGCTTCATGGAGCAGTCGCCCCACAATCATAACCGTTCGCGAAGCCACCGTAGGCCCGGAGTCGGGGCACTCGTCAGTGTCGGGATAGGTGTGCTTTACCGTTTCAACGGGAATCCCGAGGGTCCTGGCTACAATCTTGCGCAGAGTAGTGAGCGAGCCTTGGCCGATTTCGGTACTGGAGACGAATATCTCCACTGTGTTGTCCTGATATTTTTTAAGCCTTACCCGCGCCCGTATGAGCTCGGACTCTCCGCTCCCCGTGAAACCGCAACCGTGGAAGAAACAGGCGAAGCCGATGCCTCCCAGTTTTCCATTGCCGGGCCCGGTCGGGCCGCGTTTGCAACTGTAACCGGACATGCGCTCCAACGCAGACGCTATCTCGTCCAGTTTGATTTCATTGTGGAAGAGACCTCCGGTTGACGAGGTGTCACCCTTGTGGAGGAAATGCCGCCGTTTGAATTCCATGACGTCCAGATTCAATGCCCCGGCGATATTCTCCATGTGCGCCTCGATGGCGAAAAACACCTGGGGCGCGCCGAATCCCCGGAATGCCCCGCTGACCACGTTATTGGTGGCCAAGGCCTTGCCGGTGACCCTGAGGTTCGGCACATTGTAGACCCCGCCGCATGAAAACATCATTCTCTGCAAGACCACGCCGGAGAGCCCGGCATAGGCGCCGGCATCGATCCTGATGTCCACCTCCCTCCCTATGACCCGGTTGTTCACATCCACATAGCTCTTGAGCCTGATAACGGACGGGTGGCGCTTGGTGGTGCACAACATGTCTTCATGGCGATCAAAAACCAGACTCACCGGCTTTCGCGCCTTGACAGCCGCCAGAGCGGCATGAGCAGCCGGGATGGAGGGATATTCCTCCTTCCCTCCGAAGGCGCCGCCGGTGGGCAACTGGATGACGCGTATCCTCTCTTCCGGCCATCCCAGCGCCCGCACGAGCGCCTCCTTGATAAAATAGGGACACTGCATGGAACCTGAAACGCATATCCCGTCATCTCCATAAACAGCAAGGAGCCCCTGGGGTTCCAGATAAGCGTGCTCCTGGAGACCGGTCCTGAATTCATCGGTGAAGATACGCGCGGAGTGAAGTGAGCAGTCATCCGGATCCCCCTTGGAATATTCCAGCGTGAAAAATGAGGACTTGCCGCCAAAGATGAACCCCTCCTTGGCACCTTCAGCCTCCTCAATGGTCAACACCGGCTTCATCTCTTCATAGGTCACCCTGAATCGTTCCAGCAAACGGATGATCATATCCTTGTCAGGCCCCACCAGCAGGAGAATCGGCTCCCCCACATAGTTCACTGTTCCCCGGGCGAAAAAGGGTTGATCATCATAATATCCCGGGACCACGTTCCTTCCCGGTATATCTCCCGCGTCCACCACCAGAAAACCTTCGGGCAAGGGCGGCGTCTCAATGGAGACAATCCTGGCCCTGGCCTTTGTCGAACGGAGGGTTTTGGCGTGCAACATATTGTCCAGACGCACATCCGCGCAATATAAGGCTTTTCCCGCTATCTTTTCGTCAAAATCAAAGCGTCTGATTGGCCTGCTGATATCATCCATTTCCATAAATCCCCGTTTTCGCGGACAGGCGTTTTTTCCCTTCACTCTTCTTCACTCTTCCGTCTTCATCGCGCGACAAGGGGCTGTTCTCCAGCCAGACCATTTCACGCCAGATCATCCTCGATCCGCAGCATGGCGACCCGCTGGGATGTGATCCCGAGGGATTCCACCATGTCAATCGCCTTTCTCACGTCCCTTTCCATGGCTTCATGGGTCACTATGACCACCGGAACCGCTTCCCCGACCCTTTTCGAGGTCTGTATGGCTGATTTGACGCTGACCTGGTTGCTCCCCAGGGCGCCGGCGATCCTGGCGAGGATGCCGGGCCTGTCGGCGACGCTGAAACGGAGATAATACTTGCTTATGGTATCCCCTACGGGTTTTACCGGGAGAGTGGCGATCTTTCCGTCGAGGAATCCCAGCGGCGCTATTCTCCTCCCTCTTCCGGTCAGGATGTTTCTGGCAACCGCCACCAGGTCACCCACCACTGCGCTGGCCGTCGGCGCCATCCCGGCCCCCCTGCCGGAAAACATGACCGTACCCGCGTAATCTCCTGTGACGCGCACGGCATTGTAGACGCCGTCAATCGCAGCAAGGGGGTCGTCCATGGGGACCATTGCCGGCTGCACCCTGGCCTCAACCAGATTACCGTGCCTTTTGCCGATTGCCAGGAGCTTGATCCGGTAACCGCATCTTGCCGCATAATCTATGTCCAGGGAGGAAACGGAGCTGATGCCTTCGGTATGAATCTCCTTGAAATCAATCCTGGTCCCGAAGCAGAGGGAGACAAGCAGGCACAGCTTGTGGGCGGTGTCTATCCCTTCGATATCGAAGGTGGGGTCCGCCTCGGCGTACCCGAGTTCCTGGGCTTTTTTCAGCGCCGCAGCGAAATCCGCCCCCTCCCTTGTCATTTTCGTGAGGATGTAGTTGCACGTTCCGTTCAGAATGCCGAGAACCGTCCAGAACCTGTTGGCGCACATATTTCCCTTTATCGCCGAGAGGACCGGAATCCCGCCGGCCACCGCTGCCTCATAACGGACTTCAACCTGAGCGCGCTCCGCCGCCGCATATATCTCATCCCCGTGAAAGGCCAGGAGAGCCTTGTTTGCAGTTACCACATGCTTGCCGTTTTCTATGGCCGCCAGCACGTACTCCCTGGCCGGGCTGTAACCGCCGATAAGCTCGACTATGATGGATATTCCGGGATCGGCAATTACCGAATCGATGTCGCTGGTAATCTCCCAGCCGCCGGCGCCGATGTCGCGAGCTTTTTTCGTATCCCGCACCCCAATCCTTTTCAGAATCAGCCGGGCGCCCAGCTTCTCTTCGATGATGGAAGAATTCTCCGCCAGCAGCCTTGCCACTCCGGTACCAACGGTCCCCAATCCCAGCATACCCACGTTGACAACCCTCATACCTCCTCCATTCGCGAACCAAAACCACTCGCGGCGAGCTTTCCTTCCAGCGTAAGGCATCTTTTCCGAACATCAAGCCCGGTTGTTCATCTGAGATGGGATTTTTCATCCGGAAACGAAAAAACCCTTCTCAAGGGAAGGGTCCGGGGAGGCATGGAAGATACCAGGAGAAATTTTGCAAGAGGACTGCCGGGATTGAAGTCAAGGCCTGATTTCTGGATGGAGGCCTTCCATGGAACAGGTGACCGGAACCCGATGCGAGGTTGCCGGTCGGAGGAACAGGGATAACAAGAAAAGGGATACGGGTGAAGACGTCCGAATAACCTGGTCAGCCGACCTCACCCGTACCCTGTACTATTTCATCGCGGTAAAAATTGCGTCGCGGATCTCTTCAACCCTGCCGGAGCCGGGGATCTTCACGTACCGTGGCGCTCCCGGAGCGCCTTTGGCCGCCCATTCAGCATAGTATTTCACCAGAGGTTTGGTCTGGGAATGGTAGACGTCGAGGCGTTTCCTGACGGTCTCCTCCCTGTCGTCATCTCTCTGGATGAGGTCTTCGCCTGTCACATCATCCTTGCCCTCCACCTTGGGAGGATTGAACACCACATGGTATGTGCGGCCGGATGCGAGGTGAACACGGCGGCCTGACATGCGCCTGATAATTTCCTCATCGGCAACGTCTATTTCAACTACATAATCGATGGGAACGCCCGCCTCCTTGAGCGAGTCCGCCTGCGCTATGGTGCGGGGAAAACCGTCAAACAGAAACCCCTTGGCGCAGTCCGCTTCCTTAATGCGATCCTTGACCAGACCGATAATGATATCATCGGAAACCAGGCCGCCCGCATCCATGATCTTCTTTGCCGCCATACCCAGTTCCGTACCGGCCTTGACCGCCGCGCGAAGCATGTCGCCCGTGGAAATCTGCGGGATGCCGTACCTTTCCTTGATAAAATTCGCCTGGGTACCCTTGCCCGCGCCCGGCGGGCCCAACAGAATCAAACGCATGCCATCCTCCTTGTAATCATTTATTTTTCTGGACCTGTACCGCAATGGTCCGCTATTTCCATCACACTGGGCGCATTCCGGCATGCTTTTGCGGCATCAGCCGCCACGCCGGTCAGCGTCTCCACTTCTAGCAGAGAGGGGGCAATGGCGTCAAGTTTTACTCCCCACCCTCAAGCATCCTTGCAGAACGCACTCCTTGCCGGAACATTCGTCAGCAGCCGGTCGCAAGGTCACAGCAAAACAAAAGGCCCCTTTCCCGAAGAGGGATGAGGCCTTTTTCCAACCGTAAAGGTCAAGAACTCAAAGCGTAACGTGTCATTGAAAACAATCGGCAAACAGGCAGACGCGGATTATCAGGCGGCTCCGTAGCGAAAAACGACTCGGGTCGGCCTTTCGCCTCGTTTTCGGGCAGCCTTCAACATAAGACTCACCTGCGACACATGCTGCACCAGATGGACGCTTTCGCCGGTATCGGTAATACCATGAAATGTAATCAGATTCGAGGGAGAAAAACTGATTCCCTCGGCGCGGAACTCGTGGGCGTCGCCAAAGGATGCAAGATGAATCGCCACCTCATGCTCATCGTCAAGGGCCGCCTCGAACTGTTCGATGGAAGCCCTGACCGCCTTGCATGCGCCGGAAAATGGGTTGATTCTGCCGTATCCCCTTTCCGGGAGTTCCGGATGGATCCTGCTTACAGTATGAGTACCAGAAACCAGGGGGCTAGCGAAATTGTACTCCGTCATAAACTCCCTCCTTTGAGATACATTCGGCCGTAGTTAAAAAACGGGGTAAAGAACCTGTATTTTTCCCGTCAGGGAAAGCGGATTATTAAAGCTCAACCAATGGCTTGGAATGCTACTCCATGATGAGTAAACTGTCAACTTAATCATCCATGCTGTCGTGGACTTTCAGAAATATTCGCTCGTCAGGCGCGTTATTACAGAGAGGTCGCCCTTGTGAAGGAAAGATGGATTCGGCGGTCTCCACCTGACCGGTGGACTTAAGAGATATCAGCGTACCTGAATTACTCAAATTCTCACCAAAAAGGCACTCTGCCACAGGCTCTTCCAGGGGGTTGACCGAAGACGTCAGTTGAAGCAATTATTCCCATGGGTTTTACTGACATCTCAAGTAGTGGTATGGTTAAAACAGTAGCCGGCGGCGTCTTGAATCGGTGACACTTCCGCCCATCGAGCTTATGGCGGACGGCAAGAATCCACCTCGCAGATAACTATCGGAATTTTCCACAAGGAGGCTCCTCCATGAAAATACCCGGCAAAGCCGCACTCTGGACCATCTCTCTCACGGCAGGCGCACTCGTTTTCATTGCCTTCCTCCTGCCGGGCATCATCAGGAACATCGGCGTGGAACAGATTGAAAAGGCTACGGGAAGAAAGGCTTCCATCTCGCGTATCTCCCTCAATCCCTTTACTCTCAGCGCTGAAGTGACGGGATTCCGCATCATGGAAAAAGGCTCGGCAACGACCTTTGCCTCATTCAGCAGCGCCCGCGTCAAGGTAAGCCCTGCGTCGGCCGCGAAACGGGCGCTGATTGTTTCGAGCATCAAGGTGGTTTCCCCTTCCCTTCACCTGGTACGCACCGCTCCCAATACCTATAATTTTTCAGACCTTATCAGGAAGAAGCCGGAAAAAGAAGAGGGCTTGCATTTCTCCATCAACAATATCGAAATAGGAAACGGCGCCATCGATTTCCTGGACCAGGCCGCCGCCAGGCCAACCACCCATGCGGTGCGAAGCATGAATCTGTCCGTTCCTTTCATCAGCAACATACCCTATCTCTCGGAAATCCATGTCGCCCCCAGATTCAGCGCCATGATCAACGGCGCCCGATTCGATGCAAGCGGCAAGTTCAGGCCTCTCCAGAAGACCTCCGAGACCTCCTTTATCGTAAACCTGAGGGACACCGATATACCTTTCTACTCAGCCTACCTCCCCTTTCAGATACCCATCACCCTGAAATCCGGGAAACTGAGCACGACGGCGAAGGTAACCTACCGTGTCTCGGCCAGGTCACAGCCGGAGTTATGGGTATCCGGCGCCGTCGGATTGCGCGATCTCCTTGTCAACACAAAAAACGGCGGGCCGCTCCTGGGCCTCGGCATGGGCGCGGTCAACATGGAGCGGATGGAGATAATCGGGAGGAAATTCGAGATAGCCTCCCTGGAAACCTCGGGGCTGGAACTGTATCCCGACAGGGACGACAAGGGCCAATGGATATGGCAGAAGCTTATCAAGACCAGCGCATCGCCTCCTGAAAAGAAAGAAAAGACATCCAAGGCCAAGGCGCCGGTAATAAAGATAGGTAAAGTCAACAGTGTTGGTGGCAAGATCCACTTTCACGACCGCCTGCCCCCCGGCGGTTTCAAGGCCGATCTTGAGTCCGTCACACTGGGCATGACAGGGTTCTCAACAGAGCCGGAAAAGAAGACCCCGCTGGAATTCTCCTTCCGTTCGTCCCGTGGGGAAACCCTTGCGCTGAAAGGTGAACTGGCCGCCGCCTCCCGCGCATTCAAGGCCCAACTGGACGCCAAGGGAATCGATCTCGGCTCGTACTATCCCTACCTCTCCGCTATCCTCGCCTCACCCGTCACAGGCAAGCTGGACATGGCCGCAACCATTTCCTTCTCCACCGACGACGGCCCGTTGCTGGAAGGCGTAACCCTCGCGGCGCACAATCTGGCGGCGAAATTCGACGGGAAAGATGGCGCCGGACTGGCGGAATTCGCCCTCGAGGGTGGCAAGTTCAACCTGAAAGAGAACATCGCGGAAGTGGAATCGGTAACCATCGCGGACGGAAATATCAGACTGTCAAAGGAACAAGGCGGGCGCATTTCATACGAGGGGCTTCTGAAGCGGAAGGCCGATTCAGGCCGGATCCAGCAAAAAAAGACGGATAATACATCCGGACAATTATCCTATCGTATCCGCCGCGTTGAAGGCAAAGGGATCAACATCTCCTTCACGGATCGGGCAAAGGAGAGCGCCCCGGCATTTCCCCTCCGCGGACTCCGCTTTACCGTTCAGGACATTTCCGGCCCCAAGCCGGCGTCAATGCCTTTCACCATTGTGTCGGGATACGGAACGTCGGGAAGCCTCAGCGCATCAGGGACAATTCTCCCCTCCCCATTGAAGGTGAAAGGAAACGTCGAGGTCAAAAGGATCAACCTCAGGGATTTCGACGCGTATATGCCGGACAATCTTGCACTTTCCATCGCAACCGGCGCGCTGGACAGCCGCCTCAGCATTGAGCTGTCCCGACCGGGGAAGGAATTTGCCGGGACATTCAGCGGTTCCGTCGGCATCCGCTCCTTCTATTGCATAGACACAAAGAACAATGAAGACCTCCTGAAATGGGAACGCCTGCAACTGAACAGCATCCGCGGGGCCATCCACCCCTTCACCCTGGACATCGGCGACGTCTCCCTCGCGAACTATTTCTCCCGCATCACAATCAACAAGGACCGGACCATAAACCTGCAACATCTCGTAGAAAAGAAACCGGCTTCCCCGGCGCCGGCAACCCCGGTCCCGGCTCCTGAAAAGGCTCGGAGCGTTCAGACGGCCGAGGCAAAAGGCAAGCCCAATATCCACATCGGAACCGTCACCCTGCAAGGGGGAAAAATGATCTTCAGCGATCACCACCTTCCGACCCCCTTCACCACCACCTTCCATAACCTGGGTGGAAGGATAAGCGGACTATCCTCCGATGAGAGCCGCGCGGCCGAGGTGGATCTGCGCGGCAACCTGGAGAACCATTCTCCACTGACCATAACCGGCGCCATCAACCCCCTGCGAAAGGATCCGTTCGTCAACCTCACCATCGATTTTACCGACATCGAACTCACCCCCACCACACCATATACCGGAACCTATCTGGGTTATACCGTGGACAAGGGTAAGCTCTCCCTCAAACTCAAGTATCACATTGAAAACAAACAGCTATCTTCGGAAAACAAGATATTCTTCGATCAGCTCACCTTCGGCAAAAAGGTGGAAAGCGACAAGGCAACCGGTCTTCCGGTGCGTCTTGCCGTGGCCCTGCTGAAGGACCGAAAAGGGGAGATCCACCTGGATCTTCCGGTGACAGGGAGGACGGACGACCCCAAATTCAGTATCTGGGGCCTTGTGTTCCAGGTATTGAAAAACATCCTTGTCAAGGCGGCCACATCTCCCTTTGCCCTGCTGCAAGCCGCGTTCGGAGGGAAAGAGGACTTCAGCGGAGTCGTTTTCTCCCCCGGTTCGGCGAAATTGTCCCTCCCCGAACAGGAAAAACTCCGCAATCTGGCGAAAGCCATCCAGGACCGTCCGGGGCTTGACATGGAAATCACCGGATTCGTGGACAAGGAAAAGGACCCGGAAGGATACCGGAAGGAGTTGTTACTGAAAAAGATTCGCACGGAAAAATTTCTTGCCATGGTCAGGCAAAAGAGCGTCTCTCCGGGACAGACCCAGGAAAACACCGAGGTTACCGCGGACGAATACCCTTCATACCTGAAAAAGGTATATGGAAAGGAGAAATTCTCAAAACCACGCAACCTTATCGGACTGGCGAAGAACCTGCCGGTTCCGGAGATGGAAAAGCTTATCTACACCCACACGGTGGTAGCAGACGCGGAATTCCAGGCCCTGGCCAAGGAAAGGGCCGTTGCCGTGCGGACGTTTCTCATCGAAGAGGGAAAGCTGGAAAGCGGTCGGTTATTCCTGAAGAGCGGCGACATATTCAGGAAGCCGGGCGAGGGAAAGAACGGATGCCGCGTGGAATTCGGGGCGGTAGTCAAATAGTGACGGCTTTACGCAAGGTCCGGAAAACACACAACGCCAAGGGATTGCCGGCACCCCTCCTATTCCCGGCCTTCGCCGGCAACCCACTCCATGATGCGCACCGCCATATAGAAAAGCGCCGTCGGCCCGGCCCAGGCAAGAGCAAGCAGCAGTATCAAGGTGAACCGGCGACCCGGAAGCCTCTCCATTTCCCTCAGATAGTTCTCCCTGATACGGGCGAAATCCGGATCCGCGTCCGGGCCTATCCGACGCTTTGCGCGCACCGCCGCAATCCAGTGGTCAAAACCTTCCCGGCGTGCCGACTCATAGATACCCCGTGGGGACTCCGCCACAAAGGCAAGACCGTCGTACCTCCTCACCTCTTCGGTGACTTCAAATACCATGGCGCGCTCCACCTGCTCCCGACGCGGCATCAGTATATAGCCGGATACCGCCACCAGAACCAGCCAGACAACAGCCACCGCTACCCAGAGCCGCCGCAACCTGCCCAGGCCGGCGGAAAACAGCCTGAACCGGCGCTTTTTCCTGGTCTCCCATGCGCCGGATGAGCCCTTTTCCATACGGATATCCATCCATCCCTCGCTTTACGCCCAGCGATGCTCCGGACCGGCATTGCAGCCCCCCCTGCCCGCCCGGATGCCGCAAGCCGCCGGGGTGTTGATACTCCTGATGATAGCATCATGTCCCAAGCCCGCAAAAAATAATATGTTACGTCTTCGCTGATCCTCGGGAACAACTGAGATAAGAAACCGGAAACGTCAATCCTCGGCAAACTATCCTTGCGCGCCTCTTTAGGCTTGTTTAGTATTGTAAACAAGACTCATCCAAGAGCTTCAGGGGACAGCGTTTATTTGTCCAATAAAGCCATTATCGAAGGGGTCGTTCTCAACCAATTTCTCTCCCCTGTCGGCGGCAACGCTGACTCCTGCGCGACGGAGGTTCACCTGC
>CAZHVY010000009.1:0-93636 GCA_964536305.1 uncultured Geobacter sp.
GGCCTGTCACGCCGGAGGCCGCGGGTTCGAGTCCCGTCGACCCCGCCAGAATCGAAAAGCCATGCTGATGCATGGCTTTTTTATTTGGAATCCATCTCTTTCCTTTCCCTTGACTTGACAGGGGAAAAACCTTATTCTGCCTCTATCCTTTTCATTATATTCAAGTTTTCTCGAAAAATTATATAGTTGTGCTTTGGTGCGGCTGGAAAGTCCGTGCTTTTTTGTTTTCCGTGAGCGCGATTATAAAGGTTGAATTCCGTGGAAGTTACCGTTGTAATCCCCACATACAATGAGCGTGATAACATCTCCAGAATTATCCCGGAAATCCTGCGACAGGATGACAGGATTTCGGTGCTTGTTGTTGACGACAACTCTCCTGACGGAACCGCGGACGTCGTCCTGGCAATGGCGGAAAAGAATAACAGAATTCGCCTCCACAGACGTCCTGGAAAGCTTGGACTGGGTTCAGCGTACCGTGAAGGATTTGCCCTCGCCCTTGCTGACGGAGCGCTTTACGTCATTGAGATGGATGCTGATTTCTCTCATGACCCCGGTTCCATTCCTGAGTTGCTTGCAAAGACGAAAACCTGCGATCTGGTAATAGGCTCCCGCTACATGAACGGTGTCAGTGTGGTAAATTGGCCCATAAGAAGGCTGCTGCTGAGTTATGCCGCTTCCGTTTATACCAGGCTCATTACCGGTTTACGCATATCCGATTGTACAAGCGGATTCAAGTGTTTCCGCAGAGAGGTTCTGGAGGCCCTGGACATCGCGAGTGTGAGCTCTGACGGATACTCCTTCCAGATAGAGATGAATTTTCTCTGCATGGAAAAAGGGTTCACCATAGGCGAGATTCCCATAATCTTTATCGACAGACATGCGGGCACGTCCAAGATGTCCAGGAAAATAGTCCGGGAAGCGGTTTTCATGGTTTGGAAACTGAAACTGGTATCACTTCTCAGGAGATTTACGGGAAGAGGTGAACAACGTGTCGCGAGAAATGTGGGCGCTCTTCTGTGAACTTGGCTTCTGGGGGTGGATTTCCGCTTTCTGCGGGTTCCTGTTTTTTTCGTTTCCCTCTGGCGGAGTTTTTGTCGCACGGAAAGCCTTTCCCTGGGGTATGGCTTTCCTTTTCTGCTATGTCGCATGGATTGCTGGAATGCTGAATGCCTGATGGATGCCTGGCGTTGGAAGACCCCAAAAAGCCTGTTTGACTGCAGCGGACCATTTGGTAAAGGACAAGAACCCGGGCGCAAGGGTTCCGGTCAAATGATTTCAGGAGCGCTTTTATGATCCAACTGCATAACGTCAACATGTCCTATCAGCGTGACGCATCGGCGTTGAGCGGTGTAACGATGAAGATCTCCAAAGGTGAATTCGTTTTCCTGACCGGCGTTTCAGGCGCGGGCAAGTCTACCCTCATGAAGCTGCTTTATGCTGCTCTGCGGCCGACCAGCGGGCAGATTATCGTTGACGGGGTCAACATAACCAAGCTTCCTTCATCCCAGGTTCCCCATCTGCGCAGAAAGGTAGGGGTGGTATTCCAGGATTTCAAGCTCCTTCCGAACAGGACGGTTCTTGAAAACGTGGCGATTACCCTTGAGGTGCTGGGATGGAGCAGGAAGGATATCAATAAACGTGTATACCATCTTCTCAAGCAGGTGGGTCTCGAACATAAGATTAACTCCACTCCGCTTCGGCTTTCAGGGGGCGAGCAGCAGCGTGTGGCAATGGCGCGCGCACTGGTAAACGAACCGAAGATAATCCTTGCCGACGAGCCCACCGGAAATCTTGATGAGTCAACAAAGGATCAGGTAATGGATATCCTCAAAGAGGCAAATATAAGAGGCAGCACGGTGGTGGTGGCGACCCATGACAGAAGGCTTATCGATAGCTGTCACAAACGTATCATAGCCCTTGATAAAGGGCGTATTGTGGAGGATGCGGATGTCTCGTGACAAGGTGGTCAAGAGACCGAAGCTGGCGCGGGAAGGTATTGGGGGTCGCTTCTGTTATTTCTGCGAGAGGGCTTTCCTGAACATCAGACAGAACATTCTTGTCAACTTACTTACCGTAGCCACCATATCGATCGCATTTTTAATCCTTTCCCTGTTTCTCCTCCTGTATGTGAACCTGGAACGGCTTACAGAAAACTGGAGTGATCGGGTACAGATTGCCGCATATTTTGATCGTGAGCTCACCAAGGAAGAGATCTCTTCTCTTACCGGCAAGATACGCAAGATAGAAGGCACTTCGGACGTCATTTATGTCTCGCGTGATGAAGCGCTGAAAAGGTTCTCATCCAGGCTGAAGGGGCAGGAGGCGCTTCTGGACGGAGTTACTCCAGCCATACTCCCTTCGTCACTGGAAATACATTTGAAAAGTGCGTACCGAAACAGTGATTCAGTGAGTTCCTATGTATCCAGTTTGAGGAGAATCCACGGAATCACGGAGGTGCAGTATGGGGAAGAATGGGTTAAGAAGTTTTCCGATTTCATGAGCCTCATTCGTTTCGCGGGGACGCTGGTGGGGGGCTTTCTGATCCTTGCCGTCGTATTTATTGTGGCCAATACCATAAAACTGACGATATTCTCCCGTAAAGACGAGCTTGAGCTGATGGGTCTGGTAGGGGCCAGCCGATTTTTCATAAAGGCGCCGTTTCTGATTGAAGGCGTAATTCAAGGCTTCAGCGGCGTCTGTCTGGCCCTTCTGATTCTTACTGGAGTCTACGCGCTGTTCCTGCACAATTCCGACCTGTTTTTCAGCTTCAATACCGCGGTATCCGGCCTGGTATTTCTCCCTCCGCCCTATCTTGCAATCCTGCTGGCGGGTGGCGCAACCCTTGGTTTCCTCGGGAGTCTTGTCTCCCTCAAACGTTTTATCAGCATCTAGCCATGTGGATCCGACTTGCTACAATCATGCTGCTTTCTCTTTTTTCCGTCTCTTCTTCCTGGTCCGCCGATGCCAGGAAGGAGCTCCAGGGGGTAACGAAAGAGATAAGGGAAAAGAAGCAGCTGATCGATAAAACCACCCTCCAAGAGAACAGGGTGTCCGCCGAGCTCAGGAAGATTGATGACAACTTGCGCGAAAAGCAAGCCACCCTCGTGGCCCTGAAACGCGATATGCTGAAGGTTGAAAACGGGATAGAAAAGACCAGCGACGAGATATCCATAGTGCAGGGGGAGGCGGAGGCGAAAAAACTGCTGATCCAGAAGAGACTGGTTTCCATCTACAAGGCTGGTGACACCGGTAGCATCCGTTTCTTGTTTTCATCGGACTCTTTTCCCCAGATGCTGGAAAATATGCGTTACATGAAATCACTCCTTGAAAGTGATCGGAAACTGGTCTCAGCCTATGAGGAACGCATCGCTAAACTGAAGTTTCTGAAAAATTCGATGGTGTCGGATATACGGAAAAAGGAGAGACTGGGCGCCGATATCGAGTCGACGAAGCGTCAGATTGAGGTTGAAAAACAATCCAAATCCAGCTTTCTTGTTCGGGTTCGAGAGGAGAAAAAGGCATATCAGGCATCCCTGCGGGAGCTGGAGGCGAATTCAAGGCGATTGCAGTCTATCGTGGCAAGGCTTGAGGTGGAAAGAAAGCGGAAAGAGTTTGCTCTGAGGCGCGCGGAAGCCGCCAGGCAGAAGAAAATTCTTCAGGCCAGGGCAGCGGCGGCCAGACAGCAAAGCAAGACCAGATACAGAGAGAAGGTGAAGGAGAGCCACGGGAACCGGACGGATGTCACGGCTCCGGCAATTTCGCCACCAGAATCCACAAGCGGGTTTGCGTCACAGAAGGGCCGCCTTTCAATGCCGGCAAGAGGACGCATCGTTTCCTCCTTCGGAAGACACAAGCACCCGGAGTTCAATTCTTTCACGGTAAGTAACGGGATATCCATTGCGGCGCCGAGCGGCACGGAAGTCAGGTCGGTATATGAGGGAAAAGTCGTATTTTCCGACTATTTTAAAGGTTACGGCAACATGGTGATAGTCGACCATGGGGGCGGTTTCTTCAGCCTGTATGCGCACAACTCCAGACTTTTGAAACGGAGCGGCGCCAGTGTGTCCAGGAACGAGGTTTTAGCGAACGTAGGTGATGTTGATTCTGCAAAGGGATCGGTTCTGTATTTTGAAATCCGCTATCAAGGTAAGCCGGTTGATCCCTCATCATGGGTAAGGTAGTTTTCAGACGGAAACTCCGGATGGAAATCAGGTAAATATTTTCACGTAACACACCGGCCGGGAGGAAAAATGTTGACGAAAAACAGAGGAAAAAAGATGGCCCTGCTGATTACCGCGATTTCGGCGCTGATAGTTGTGGCTGGAATGGGCATGCAGCATCGATGTGCCGCAGAGGGAGGCAATGACTATGAATCCATTGAACTATTTACCGATGTTCTGAAAATCGTGCAGAAGAACTACGTGGAGGATGTTGATACCAAGAAACTGGTTTACGGCGCGATCAACGGCATGCTCTCGTCACTGGATCCGCACAGTTCTTTTCTCCCTCCGGATATGTACAAAGAGATGAAGATAGAGACGAAGGGGTCATTCGGAGGGCTGGGAATAGAGATAACGATTAAAGAAGGCTATCTCACGGTTATCTCGCCCATAGAAGACACTCCCGCTTTCAGGGCCGGTATCAAATCCGGCGATCAGATATTGAAAATCGAGGATAAGCTTACCAAGGACATGAGCATTGTGGATGCCGTGAAGCGCATGCGTGGTCCCAAGGGGAGCAAGATTACCATTACCATCATGCGTGAGGGTTTCGAGAGGCCCAAGGAGATTCATCTGGTCCGCGACATAATTCAGGTCAAGAGTGTAAAATACAAGACCCTTGATTACGGATACGGATATATAAGGCTTGCCCAGTTCCAGGAAAAGACCGATGAGGACCTTGTCAAGGCGCTTAAGGCTCTGAAGAAGGAAAATGGCGGCGCGTTGAAGGGCCTCATTCTGGACATGCGCAACGACCCAGGCGGACTTCTGGATCAGGCGGTCAAAGTCGCGGATCATTTCATTGCCGATGGACTGATTGTCTACACGGAAGGCCGGGATCCTGATTCCCGGATGAGATTTGTCGCCAGGAAAGGCGAGAAGGAACTGGGTTATCCCATGGTTGTTCTGATTAACGGCGGCAGCGCCAGCGCATCGGAGATCGTGGCCGGTGCGCTTCAGGACCATAACCGGGCGGTCGTCCTGGGAACCCAGAGCTTTGGGAAGGGATCGGTTCAAACCATAATTCCTCTGTCCGAGGATTCAGGATTGCGCCTGACTACCGCCAGGTATTTTACGCCCAAGGGCCGTTCAATCCAGGCAAAAGGCATAACCCCGGATATCGTTGTGGAGAATCTGGAAATAACCGCCGCGGAGAAGAAGGAGGTCCTTTCCATTAGGGAAAAGGATCTGGAAAACCATTTTGAAACAGATAAGAAAGACGAAAAGCCGTCCGGTAAGAAGGAAGAGAAGAAACCCGCATTCACCATGGATGAGCAGATAAAGGGGGATTACCAGATCTTAAGGGCGCTGGACCTTCTGAAGGGGTGGGACATTCTGAAGAAGATTAATAAAGCGGGATAGGCGATTCGGCGCGGGCCGAACCCCCTGGTCGCGTATGATAAAGCGTCCAGGGGGTCGGCCCTTTCAGGGGATGGTTTCTTCAGGCCTTTTTCTTGGGAGATTTCGCCTGCTTTGCCGTTACGGTTTTCTCCTCTTTCAAATTTGCGGCGCGGATTGCTCGCGCTTTGGCCAGGTTGTCGGCCAGGCCCCTTTCCTGAGCCATCTTTCTTCTTCCTTCAGAGAAAGACTTTGCGGTTAGCGGCTGGTTTGACGGTATATTGAATTTTTTCCGGTACTCACCGGGTTTGATTCCGTGAGCCTGGGACAGGTGCCGTGACAGGGTCTTCATGCCGCCTCTCCCACAGATCATGCAAAATACCTGATCTGACTGAAAGGCCTTCTTGAGGCTCATGACCGGCGCCTTCGATTCCGCTTCAGCAGCTGCCGGGACTGTGCCGGAGGTTTCAAGCTCCTGGAGCGCCGCATATACTTTCTGGATTTCCTGAAGAAGCTCTTCTGTCGACATCTCATTGACAGAGGCATGGGATGAGACAATGCTTGCCGCCAGTTCTACTAATGTTGAGGGCATTACTAAATCCTCCTGGACATGTATTTTTGAAATTTATACTATTTAACCGCAAAAGCGTTTCAAATCAAGAAGAAAACCGATATTGCCATAAGAAACTGATGACTTGTAATTTGTTTCTTTGCTTACCTAATCTCATTCTTGCTATGTGTGTAATATATCAATTCAAGGAATCGTGAAAATGCCTAAAATCGAAATTGAGGAACTGAGATGTAAGGGTTGTGGACTCTGTGTCATAGCTTGCCCCAAGAAGTTGATAGCCTTGAGTAATCAGATTAATTCTCATGGCTACACTCCCGCTGTTTTTAGCGAAGATGAAGACAGGTGCACCGGTTGCGCTCTCTGTGCCGAGATGTGCCCTGACGTGGCCATAAAGGTTTTCAAATAACCCCGCGTTCCGGATTTGCCGATACTGATACTGTTGCCAAAAGCTGATAATAATGCTAAATCCATTCAGCCGATTCAGCTTTCAAATTTTTCCGGTGTCAGAGACGGTCATTCCAGAATCCCCGGATGTTAATGGAGGAAAAATTGTCAAAGCGTTTACTTGTAAGAGGTAATGAGGCCATTTGCAGAGGCGCCATCGAGGCGGGCTGCAGGCATTACTTCGGCTATCCTATTACACCGCAGAACGATATTCCCGAGTATATGTCCATGGTTCTGCCGGAGCTGAATGGGGTGTTCATCCAGGCGGAGAGCGAGATTGCCTCAGTCAATATGGTCCTTGGCGCGGCGGCTACCGGCGCCAGGGTGATGACATCCTCTTCCAGTCCCGGCATTTCCCTCAAAATGGAGACCATTTCCTATATGGCCGCCATGGAGCTTCCCTGTCTGCTTGTTAATATATCCCGTTCGGGACCTGGTCTTGGCGGTATTGACGCATCCCAGGGCGATTATTTTCAGGCGGTCAAGGGCGGTGGGCACGGCGGTTACCATACCCTGGTTCTGGCCCCGGCGTCGGTTCAGGAGATGTACGACCTGACCATGCTTGCCTTCGACCTTGCCGATATTTACCGCATTCCGGCGATGATCCTCGGGGATGCGGTGGTAGGGCAGATGAAGGAGCCCCTGGACCCGCATCCGAGGCCCGTCAGGGAGCTTCCGTCCAAGGACTGGGCTCTCAGGGGTAAAAGTGGTGGCGAGCAGAGGTACATCAAGTCTCTTTATCTTGGAGATGGCGAGCTGGAGGCCAGAAACTGGGTGCTTCACGCGAAATATGAAGCCCTTCGGGAAAAAGAATGCCTTTGCGAGGATTTTATGACGGCGGACGCCTCCCTTGTTGTCACGGGTTTTGGATCCGCTGCGAGAATTGCGAAAACAGCCGTGATGATGGCGCGGGAAGAAGGTCTGAAGGTCGGCCTGCTCCGCCCTGTAACCCTGTTTCCTTTTCCTGAAAAATCCTTTGCCGCGGTAACCGCGCATTGCAAGAAAATACTCGATGTGGAGCTTAATACCGGACAGATGGTTGAGGACGTGAGGCTCTCGGTTGCCAGGGACGCGGAGGTTTTCTTTTACGGCAGGCCTTCGGGGACCGGTTCTCTTCCAACACCAGAGGAGTTGCTGGAACAGATCAAGAAGCATTACTAGGAAAATACCCGTGCCGTAGCGGCTGTTTTCCATGTACCGCAAAACTTCCCAAGCACGATTTGAGGTAACGGAATGCAACAGGTATTCAAAAGACCAGAGAGTCTGAAGGACGTTCAGACACATTACTGCCCGGGCTGCCATCACGGCACGATTCACCGGCTAGTGGCCGAGGCCCTGGATGAATATGACCTGGGGGAAAAGACAATCGGGGTCGCTTCCATCGGTTGTTCGGTTTTCCTCTACAGTTATTTTGATATTGACGTGGTTGAGTCCCCCCACGGCCGGGCGCCGGCGGTGGCCACCGGGGTCAAGCGCGCCCGGCCTGACCGTTTTGTCTTCACTTATCAGGGTGACGGAGACCTTGCCGCAATCGGTACCGCCGAGATCATCCATGCGGCAAACAGGGGTGAAGATATAAGTGTTATCTTTGTAAACAATACGACATATGGCATGACCGGTGGACAGATGGCCCCGACAACACTGCTTGGTCAGAAAACCTCCACATCCCCATACGGAAGAAAGCAGGATAACGAAGGCTATCCCATAAGGGTTACCGAACTTCTGTCTTGTCTTGACGGAGTCGCCTTTGCCGCTCGCGTTGCGGTGAATTCTCCGAAAAACCTCATGGAAGCGAAAAAGCAGATCAAAAAGGCCTTCAGGTACCAGGTGGAAGGAAAGGGTTTTTCTTTCGTGGAGGTGCTATCCGCATGTCCTACCAACTGGGGGATGAGCGCCATCGAGGCCAATGAGCGGGTTGGGAAGGAGATGTGTTCCTACTTCAAGCTTGGCACATTCAAGGATACGGCCGGTTTCTGACCGGATTCCTGCTCTTGGCGCGCATGCGTACCAATACTTTTCGAGATAAGGGAGCTTGTAGATGAGGCATGATATGATTATGTCCGGTTATGGCGGCCAGGGTGTTCTCCTTGCAGGCACCCTCCTGTCCCATGCGGCGATTATTGAAGGTAAAAACGTTTCCTTTTTGCCTTCCTACGGACCTGAAAAACGAGGCGGGGCGGCTATGTGTACCATAGTAGTCACCGATGGGGAAGTGGGTTCGCCCGTCGTGGGAAATCCGACGGCGGGTGTGTTTCTTAACCAGATTTCGCTGGACAAGTACGGGCACAGGATAAAGCCGGGCGGGATATGCGTTGTAAATTCATCGCTGGTGGACCTGTCCGGTTTCAACAGGGATGACATAGACATAATTTCCATCCCGATGAATGCCGTCGCGGCTGAGATCGGCGATGCGAGAATGGTCAATATGGTGGCCATGGGCGCCTATGCGGCCCGTACCGGAGCGGTTTCACTTGTTTCACTGGCGGAAGCCCTTAAGGATACCCTGCCGGAACGCAACCACAGATTCATTCCGGCGAACATAAAAGCCCTTGAGGCCGGAGCCGCGTACTGTAGATGAGCCGTGGGGCATTGTGAGCTGTGCGCCAGGCTCCTGCTGCTGAAAAGTCTTGACGCTGCCGGGGGGACTCTGCTATAAGAATCACCTGCTTGATGGGGGATCGTCTAGCGGCAGGACTGCGGACTCTGACTCCGCCAACCAAGGACACCGGCCTTTCACGTCGGTAACAGGGGTTCAAGTCCCCTTGGGATCACCACCAACACATGCAAATGGCGGCATCACGGAAGCCCCTGTCCCTGTTTCGGGCAGGGGCTTCCGTCTTTTTACGCCATCCCTGAAACCTTCCCTGCGCAAGCTTTTCCAGCCTTCAAAAAAGAAATCCCGGGAAAATTTAGCTGAAAGCGGCGCCTGCTTTCCGACGCCGCGATGGAAAGCGAGCCGCCGACAATTTTAAGAGCCTTTTCCCGTCGGTGTCTTTGAGGTCAAATGTTTGCCTTGAGTGACGTTGTTTTATTGGGCAACGTTGTCACGATAGAATGCCGGTCCCGGATTTCACAAGGAGAAACAGAGGATTAGCGGTTGCCGTGACTTTGAACCTATGTTATAAAGGACGGAATTTTCCGGAACCTTGCATCGTCCAGGTCGAACCGGAACAGGGCTCTCAACCGGGGATTCACTGTCGTTGATATTGGAGTGTCTTTATGATTGGTGTAGACAGGATTATCGAGAATGCCTTGTTGGAGGACATACATACCGGGGATATCACAACCCAGGCCGTAGTGCCGGGAAAAAGGGGGGCAAAGGCCCGGCTTATCGCCAAGGAGACTTTTGTTCTGGCGGGCATCCATGTCGCGGCTCGGGTCTTTAGCATTCTTGACCGGGAGGCAGTATTCACCCCCTGCTTTGCAGACGGGGACGTTGTGACAAAAGGGGATACCATTGCCGAGATAAAAGGGGACGCTTCTTTGCTTCTGCAGGGGGAAAGGGTGGCCTTGAACCTTCTGCAAAGGATGAGCGGCGTCGCGACCCTTACGGCCCGGTACCGTGATGCCGTAAAAGGCGCCAAGGCGCGCGTGGTTGACACCAGAAAGACTACGCCGGGATTGCGTCAACTGGAGAAGTACGCCGTTCGTGTCGGTGGTGGACATAATCACCGGACAGGGCTCTATGACGGTATCCTCATAAAGGAGAACCATATATCAGCGGCAGGTGGAATATCCCTGGCGGTTCAACGTGCCCGTGAATTTGCGCCCCACACGATGCGGATTGAGGTGGAAACCGAAAACCTGGAACAGGTCGCGGAAGCTATGGCCGCAGGCGCCGATATCATCATGCTGGACAATATGGATCTGGAGATGATGCGCCGCGCTGTCGCTCTGGTGGATGGCAAGGCGCTCCTGGAGGCATCAGGAGGCGTCAATCTGGATACCATTGCCGACATAGCGGCCACCGGCGTAGACATCATATCCGTCGGCGCCCTGACACATTCGGCGCGGGCAATGGATATCTCCATGCTGTTGGAGGAATGGTGAACGGCCCGCCAGGATGCCGGAACGCCGCTGAGAGCGCTCCCCTTGAACGGAGGATGCTTGACTTGTTTCGCGTACGAGATGGGGGGCTGCTTTCAGGAGAGGAACTTGCCGGCGCCCTGTGCGTTTCCCGTACAGCGGTCTGGAAACATGTGAAAAATCTGAGGGCTAAAGGATATCGTATTGAGTCTGTTCCTTCGAGGGGGTATCGCTTCCTCTCTTTTCCCGATGTCCTGTGCGAAGCCGAATTATCCTACGGGCTCCGCCCAAAACGGATAGGACGTAAAATCGTATGCGTGGAAAAGACGGACTCCACCAACCAGCTGGCCTTTCGCGCGGCTGAAGAAGGCGCCGAAGATGGAACCGTGGTTCTGGCTGATTTTCAGACCGGCGGAAAAGGTCGGCTGGGCAGACGCTGGGAGTCGCCTCCAGGGGTCAACGTGTATTGCTCCGTGATCCTCCGCCCGCCCATATTGCCTCTTAACGCGCCCCAGCTTACCTTTCTCTCCGCAGTTGCGGTGGCGCGAGCCATTGAAGAGACCACGTCCCTCTCACCCCGCATAAAGTGGCCCAATGACATCCTCATAAACGGCTGCAAGGTGGCGGGCCTTCTGAACGAAATGAGCGCCGAGACGGATACGATTCACTGGCTGGTGCTCGGCATCGGTGTAAACATTAACATGTCGCGGGAGCAGTTTCCGGATGATCTGCGTTACCCGGCCACTTCCCTGCTCTTGGAAAATGACTCTCCGGTGAGCCGTGTCACCTTTACCCGCGCACTTATTTCACTCCTTGATGTACTCTATGATGTTTTTCTAAGCAACGGTTTCGATCCGATAAGGGAAGAATGGCTCGCCCGCTCCACAATTCAGGGAAAAAAGGTCAGGGTCGCAACCGGTGAGAGAGATATGGAGGGAACCGTTACGGGTATCGACCCCGATGGGGCGTTAATCCTCTCTCTGCGTGACGGGGTTTTGCATCGTGTGCTTGCGGGAGATGTGACAATCATGTAGATATAAGAGCGTCGGCTGGAATCGGGCGCCTGGCTGTTGAATCCAGTGTGAAATCTTTATTGTGGAGAGTGTTCGTGTTACTTGTAATTGACGTGGGCAACAGCAATACCGTTCTGGGGTTGTACGAAGGGCGGACTCTGGCGCGAGATTGGAGGGTGGCGACCGATACCGCCAAGACAGTGGATGAGTACGCGATACTTATTCATGAACTTTTCCGTTATTCCGGGATTGAGAGAGACGTGGTGCGCGATATCATCATCTCTTCGGTTGTTCCCGCGCTGACCGGGGTTCTGGAAAGGCTTTCCCACAAATATTTCAATCTCAGGCCCTATGTAGTCGGTCCCGGAATCAGGACCGGCATGCCGATTCATTATGAAAATCCCAAGGAGGTAGGAGCGGATCGCATAGTAAACGCGGTCGCGGGTTATGAGAAGTATGGGACGGCCCTTGTAATAGTTGATTTCGGAACGGCCACCACATTCGACCTGGTGAACGGAAAGGGGCAGTATTGCGGAGGCGTCATAGCCCCGGGGATCATGATATCAGCGGAAGCCCTGTTTCAAAAGGCAAGCAAGCTTCCCCGGGTTGAATTCGTGAAGCCGCCCTCCATAATCGCCAAAAACACAGTGGGCGCCATGCAGGCCGGAATCTTCTACGGTTACGTCGGGTTGGTCGATGAGATTGTGACGCGGATCAAGGCTGAAACACGGGAAAGCCTTCGGGTAATAGCCACGGGAGGGCTTGCCGGCATGATTGCCGAAGAATCCCGGACAATCGAGGAAGTCCATGAATTTCTCACACTGGAAGGCCTCAGAATTCTTTACGAAAGGAACAGCCAGCAGCAGACGTAGTCCTGTCCCTGGCGCGCGGAACTATATCAGCCGCCGCCTCGGGAGATGTTATTCACTGGTGATGTGATGAATGTGCAGGAAGTTTTTCCCTTCGGAGTTATGTAGGAACACGTAAACCTATTACATAAGCAAGGGGGCTTTATGGCAAAGTACGACACCGCGAAAGTGAGAAACATTGGAATTGTCGCCCATGGAGGTGCGGGAAAGACTTCCCTCACCGAGGCCATTCTCTTCGCAACCGGCACGAACGACCGTCTTGGCCGCGTTGATGACGGCAGCTCTACCATGGATTTCGAGCCGGAAGAGATAAAGCGCAAAATAACGGTTTCTTCCTCGCTCAATCATGGCGAGTGGAACGGTCATTATCTGCACATTGTTGATACCCCGGGGTATGGTGATTTCATTGCCGACACCCGCTCGTGTCTTCGCGTTCTTGGCGGCGCCGTGGTTATCATCTCGGCCATTTCCGGCGTCAAGGTGCAGACGGAAGAGGTCTGGGAGTGGGCCAACGAAGCGGAGATTCCCCGTATTGCCTTTGTCAACAAGATGGATCGGGAACGCGCGAACTTCCTGCGCGCCATGGGTGACATGGAGAAAGCGCTTGGCGCGCGGGCGGTGGCGGTTCAGATTCCCCTGGGCGCGGAAGAGAGTTTTGAAGGGGTAATCGATCTGGTCCGGATGAAGGCCTACAGATACATCAAGGATCTTTCCGGCAAATTCGCCGAAGCGGATATCCCCGCCGAGTATCTGGACGAGGCGGAAAGCATGCGCGAAAAACTGGTGGAAACGGTTGCCGAGGCATATGACGCCCTGACGGAAAAGTTTCTGGAAACCGGAGAACTGACCGAAGACGAGATATTTGATGGTCTTCGGGTTGGTACCCTGCGCAACACTTTTACGCCCGTATTCTGCGGTTCGGCTGTCTTGAATGTGGGGGTATCGCAACTGTTGGACTATATGTGCCTTTGTCTTCCCTCTCCAGTGGATCGGGGCATGGTGGCCGGTATCAATCCCAAGACAAAGGATGTGGAAGAGCGAGCCCCGGAAGAGAAACAACCTTTTTCGGCGCTTGTGTTCAAAACAACCTCTGACCCCTACACCGGAAAGATCTCCGTGTTCCGTATCTACTCCGGGGTCCTGAACTCGGATTCAACCGTGTACAACTCCACAAAGGACTGCATGGAGCGCATCGGGCAGATCTACGAGCTGGAGGGCAAGAAGCAGAAACCGCTGAAGCAGGCGGTTGCCGGAGATATCGTGGCGGTTGCGAAACTGAAGGAGACAGTCAGTGGAGACACCCTTTGCGATGCCGACAAACCGATTGTCTACGAACCCGCCAAATCTCTGGAACCCGTCATCTCCTACGCCATATTGCCAAAGACGAAAAATGACGAGGACAAGATCCATGGCGCGCTGCAGCGCCTGATGGAGGAAGACCCGACGATAACACTGCGCCGGGATGAGCAGACCAAGGAACACATTATCTCCGGCATGGGGCAGGTGCATCTCGAGGTAACCATAGAGAAGCTCAAACGGAAATTCAGCGTTGAGGTCGAGTTGAAGACACCCAAGGTTCCTTATCTCGAGACAATAAAATCTTCGGTAAAGGTGCAGGGGAAATACAAGAAACAGTCAGGCGGCAGGGGCCAGTATGGGGACTGCTGGGTTGAATTCGCGCCCCGTGGCCGTGGCGAGGGCTACCAGTTTGAGGACAAGATAGTAGGCGGTGTCATTCCGAAGACCTACATTCCCGCGGTTGACAAAGGAATCCAGGAGGCTTCGCTGGATGGTTGCCTGGCGGGATACCCGGTGGTGGATTTCAAGGCCGTACTCTACGACGGCTCCTTCCATACCGTAGACTCGTCTGAAATGGCGTTCAAGATTGCCGGTTCCATGGCCTTCAAAAAGGCAATGGAGACAGCAAAGCCGGTGCTCCTCGAACCTATCATGAAGATGAAAGTTACCGTTCCGGAAGATAACATGGGCGATGTCATCGGCGACCTGAACTCCAGGAGGGGCAAGGTTGTGGGTGTCGAGCCGAAGGCAAACTCGCAGATCATCCGCGCGGTCGTACCCATGGCTGAAGTGCTTTCCTATGCCAATGATCTTCGTTCCATGACCAGCGACCGGGGTCTTTTCACAACCGAATTTTCACACTACGAAGAGATTCCCAGCCACCTGGCTCAAAAGGTAATCAACGACGCAGGCGCCGCCAAATAGGCAATCGCTGTCGGTAAGAACATGCAGCTGGAAGGGGGAGTAAGGATATGTCGAGAAATGAGTCACCCGCGAAAGGGGCGGCAAAGGGAGTGACGGGGGTCGAGGGAAGCAGCGCCAAGGGCGCATTGATCCTTCTCCTGGCTCTTGCCGTATGTTTCGGCTATTTTTACTTCTTTACGGATGTTCTGAGATCCAACGAAGACAAGGGGGAGACGTCGGCCGAATCCGGCGTCTCCTCCACGGAAATAGTGAAGCCGTTGCCGGAGAGAGCTGTTCAAACCCCGATAACCAGTTCCTTGCGGCCTGCGCCGATTGCATCCGGAACGCCTGCTACTGAACAGGCCAAGCCCGCTGCAACCAGCGCGGACCGGAAGGCGCCGATTGCGGAAAAGAAATCACCTCCTGCGTCCGCGGTTCCCGCCGTTGAATCCGGAAAACCGCAACTTCCTCCTTTAAGAACCTCTGCTTCGGAGGGGAGGAAACTCAGTGCGCCTGCCGGGAAAGAGGCCGATGCCAGGGTCACGAAAGCCCCTTCTGAAAAGCCCGCATCTCCAGGCGCCGCGTGGAAACCGGCTGCTCCCGGTCCCGATGAAAAGAAGGTATCGAAGGACAGCGCTCAACCCCGCCCTGGGAAGAAGGAGGCGGCAAGCGGGCCAAAGCTCTCCTCCCTGCCTGGTGGCAAGCAGTCAAAGGTGGCGGATGGAGAGACAGCCGCCCGCAAAGGGACGACCGGCGATGTATCCGGTGGAGGTTCCGCGATAAAGAAAGGAAACGGATACGGGATCCTCATCGGCACTTATGTCTTGCAGTCAACCCTGAACTCCGACAAGTCCAGGCTTGAGAAGGCGGGTCTGCATCCTTCGATTTCCAAAGGAACAAAAAAGACCCATCCCATGAACAGGCTGGTTGTGGCTGAGTCCGACTCTTACGAGAAGGCCCAGTCCGAGCTGGAAAGGGTTAAAAAGGCAAGCAAGGGCGCCTTTATTCTCAAGGAGAATGGAAGGTTCGTCGTTTACGCGGGTTCCTATTATCAGAAGGAACGAGCCGCTGATGAGCAGGAGCGCTTGCGGGCCCAGGGGTTCGCTCCTATTCTGAAGCAGACGGCTGCTCCGGTAGCCTCATGGAAGCTTGTGCTGGAAGGTTTTCCGACGCGGGAAGCCGCCCAGGAAGAGTCTGCGAGGCTGCGCCGGCTGGGCTTCAAACCCCTGCCCTTGCCAGTGGGAAAGAACTGAGCTCCTTTTATGGACGCGCCACGGAAAGCAACGATACGCATTTCGCAATTATCAGCGAGGTATGTGAAACCAGGAGCGCCCCGTGAGGAACGGCTGATGGCCGCCCGTGGGGAGGCGCCTGTTGCTTCTTCCGACGTGGTTGCAGTGCTTTTTTTGCTTTCCCGGGATGAGGATCCCGAGGTCAGTTCTTCCGCTCTGGAAGGGCTGCGTAATCTGACGGGGGAAACACTTCTTCAGTCATGCGCTTCACCGGACACCCATCCCCGCATACTAGCGCTGCTTTCCAGGATGCATTTCATGAACGAGGCCGTGGCGGAGGCGATTGCCGGAAACCCGTCGGCGGATGACGAGGCAAGGTCTTACATTGCCGGGAGAGAAAATCCTCAATCGCTGCTTATCCCTGAAAATGGCCCGTCCGATGAAACCGCGCCGGAGGATCATGAGGACGTTGCTGGCCGGTCTGGTGATGGTGAGAAGGAAGAAGATGACGATTCACTGGCTGAGGATGAGGAAGAGTTCAGGAGCAAATATCAGCTTGCCCAGGAGATGGGCATATCGGAAAAGATAAAGATGGCCATAACCGGTGACAAGGAGTGGAGGATGCTCCTGATCAAGGACACCAATAAACTGGTTTCCGGAGCGGTTATAAAAAACCCCAGATTGACGGAGGCGGAAGTCCTGTTCATCGCCAAGTCCCCGCTTAACAATGACGACCTGATAAGGGATATCTGCGTCAACAAGGAGTGGGTTAAAAATTACCAGATTAAAAAGGCTTTGGTGGAAAACAGTAAAACGCCTCTGCATCATGCGCTGCGCTTTCTTTCCACCCTTACTGAAAAGGATCTGGGGATGCTGGCAAAGAGCAAGAATGTCTCGTCCATTATCGCGACACAGGCAAGACGGACGCTGTTAAATAAAAAAAAGGAGTAGATAGGGAGGTTTCCCATGGCTCTGGTTAATGATGTAAAGAAGGAGATTCACGCCAAGATAGTCTATTTTGGACCGGCCCAAAGCGGAAAGACGACAAATCTGGAGCATATTTATGGCAAATTGAAGCCGGAATATCGCGGCGCGTTCAAATTCATGAATACTTCCAGCGGAAAGATAGTCTTTTTCGATTTCATGAGGCCTGAACTCGCGGGTATTGAGGATTACAGTGTCCGATTTCATATTTATACCGCGCCCGGCGAAGTCTCCGTTCCAGCAATCTGGAAAAACGCCCTGAAAGGGGCTGACGGAATCGTCTTTGTCGCCGATGCCGAACCGTCGCGCATGCTGGAGAACAGGAGGAGCCTTGAGTCCCTGAAGGGCTTCCTGATGGAGCACGGGACGAAGCTTGGTGAGGTCCCGTGCATATTCCAGTGCAACAAGAAGGACCTGGCCGATCAGTCGTCGCTGGAGCAGATGAAGAGCCTCCTGGATATCGACGAATTTCGCATGATTCCGGCATCCGCGCGCGCCGGCGAGGCTGTTCTGCCGACCCTTTCCGAGATGGTCAAGCTCATTTTGCAGAAGCTCAAGGATCTTCCCGCTGTTCAGCCGGAAGAAAAACCCGCGGTGGGCGCGGAATCCGGTATGGAGCTTTCCGAACCGGTTCGAATGCCTGAGCCGCTTCTTGCTGAAACCGCGGAAGAAACTTTCTCGTCTGAGCCTGTGGAAGAATCCTTTGAGCCTGAGGTGGAGCCGCAGGAGGAAGAGACCTTTTTGTTCGAGGAAGAGCCGGAAGAGGAGCCGCTTTATCTAGCGGATCAGCCTGCCGAAGAAACAATTTCCTTCCCCCTGGAGGCCGCTACCGGGCCTGATGAAGGTTCTTTTGCGCCTGTCTTCCAGGAAGAGCCGGAAGAAGGCATTATATCTGAGTCGGCCGCCGGAACCATCTCTCAATTCACCGAACCCCGGGAGTTTACTGCTCCGGATCCATTGACGTCGGCCGCCAGGGAAACGGAGGGAAGTAAGCCCCTCATTCTGGCGGCGGGAGAGATAGAAACCAATGTAGCGGGCCGTTTCCGCATGCCCCTTGTAATCCGTATCGGTGACAAGGAGGTCAAGACGGCTCTGTCCATTGAGGTGTCCTTCGAGAGGCCGGAACCGTAAAGGCGGGCGCCGGCTTGGAAGAGGGGCAATGCAGCGGGAATAATACCGGATTCGGCTGTTGGAGACATTCTCCATTCGCTCCGGATGCCCTATTTCCGATGCTCTAGGCTTATTTCGCTAAGAGCAGTAACGAAATACGACAAAGTCGCTCTCTACGGTTACCTCCAGCTGCTGTTTCTGGGATTATGAATTTCCGGGACATGAGGCGCCTTCCCATGGAAGTTGATCTTGGGGTTGTTCTAAGAATATTGCTCGCGGCGCTTCTGGGAGGTGTGATTGGTCTGGAACGCGAGATCCATGGTCGACCGGCCGGCTTTCGCACCCATCTCCTTGTGTCCCTCGGTTCCTGCGTATTTGCGGTAACATCGATCCATATCTATAAACTGTACGGCGACTTCAGCGGCAGGGGGCCCGTCGGAGTAGACCCCGCGAGAATTGCCGCCCAGGTTGTCGCCGGTATCGGTTTTCTCGGCGCGGGCGCCATCATCCATGAAAAGGCATACGTTCGTGGCCTGACAACCGCCGCGTGCCTTTGGGTTGCCGCCGCCGTGGGCCTTACGTGCGGAATCGGTCTCATTTTCATATCGGTAATGGTAACGATTGTGGCTGTAGGATCTCTCCTCTTCTTGAAAAAGGTTGAGGGATTCATGACCCGCGATACCTTCAACGCGGTTATGGTCTGGAGTATGGACCTGGAAGGGCAGATGGCGCGCATAGAGGCGCTGTTGCGTGAAAACAGGCTGCAGATGCTTAATGCCCGGATTGAGCGGGACCTGGAGAAACAGGAGATATTTCTTGAATTTGAAGTTAAGATGACAATTCGTGAAACGGGCTACAGGCTGGTTGACGGCATTGTCGCGATGCCCGGGATCAAAAAGGTGAGACTGGAATGATGAGGCAGGGAAACATGGAGACGAAGGTGACTTTCTTCAGTCCTGTGGCGGAGGGACCGGTTTTTTGCTGTAAACCAGCCTGATATTTATCCTGCGTATCAGTTCATCTATCTCCCTTACTTTTTCCTCGTACTCCCTGAGATATAACGCCTGCTTTCTTTTGGAGTGGAAGGTGGTCCCTTCCCTGAGCATCTCGATGCGTATCTTCGCTACCTTTTTCATGGTTTCCAGTACTTCACGGGCATCTGCCATTTTCCGGTCTCCGGTTCAAGTCCAGCGGAAATCACATTGACCATCTGGCCACGGGACCCGGGGTCTTTCCGAGCAAAGGCAATCAAATACTGCTTTTGCACATCGCCAGCGCCGGGTAATCCAGTACGGAATAATTACGATGTGTTCCGGGTAATAGCCGTTATTGGGATTATGGGACTATGATGTCTGTTTCCGTGAATCGGAAATCAATTTGAGGCGATCCAGCAGACGACAGGCTACTGACAGCGCGCCGCGGCCGATTCCTATTTCTACGTCGTCTTCAACGCCATGGAAATCAGACCCCCCGGTCATGGCCAGCCGCAGTTTCTCACAGAGTGATTCGTAAAAGATCATGTCGTCCTTATAGCAGAGGTTATTGAACACCTCGAGACCATCAAGACCCAGTACGGCCAGTTCTCCCACCAGTGTTGACATTGTTTTCCGGTCCTCGGTTATGGATGGGGGATGGGCCAGAACGGTAACGCCATGGATTCGACGAACCTCGGCGATCGCATCCTCCATTGCTAAATATTGCTTGGGGACGTCGCAGGGTTGCAGGTAACGGGTAAATGCGTCCTGAACATTGCGCGCCAGTCCTTTGTCGACCATGACCCTGGCGATATGAAGGCGGCTCAGGGCGCCTTTGGCCGTCTCGCTTGCTTCATCAAGTGAAATCGGAGGTTTCTTTTCATTGGTGAGTCTGGCGTTAATCTTTTCAATAATCGCTTTTCCCCGTCTGCTTCGCGCCTCGCGAAAGTTCCGGAGCATTTCGCGGAACCTGCCGTCATGGTGATCGATGTAATAGCCGAGCAGGTGTACATCACGATAGTTTTTGTATGAAACCGACAGTTCCACCGCCGGGACCACTTCAACGCCAAACATCTTTCCCGCTTCTATCGCTTCGTCCACGCCCGAAACCGAGTCATGGTCTGAAATGGCGATTGCCTTAATACCCCTTTCCATTGCCATCCGGACGATATCCGTTGGTGAACAGACACCGTCGGAGTGAAAGGTGTGGATGTGCAGGTCCATGTATTTCTCCATGAAGGTCTCCTTCAGGCGGAAAATGAACTTACAGTATAGGGGAGAACAGTCTGCACATCAACATGTGAAAACCAGCGGGAAGAGATGAGGCTGTCTTTAGTCCTCGCAGTGATTTGGTTGCCGTCGTTTAGGTATGCCACCAGATTCGATCATTATTATCGCAACATAGGAGAGAGTCCGCAATGAAAGCATCCCAGATCCATGAGGCGGTGGTCATCCTGAAGGGGGCCGTTGCCGGCTGGAAGAGCCCGGCGGTAACCATTGTGTCGCAGAGGGAGGGAAACCCCTTCAAGGTTCTGATATCCTGTATCCTTTCTCTGCGAACCCAGGACCGGACCACAGGCGCGGCATCGGAAAGGCTTTTCGCCTTGGCGGATACCGCTGAAAAGATGATGGAGTTGAGTGACGACGCCATTGCAAATGCTATCTTTCCGGTTGGTTTCTATCGTACCAAGGCGTCCCGCATCCTGGAGATCTGTCGGATACTGGTAAAAGAGCGCGGCGGAACGGTACCGGATGATCTGGAAGAGCTGTTGAAGCTAAAAGGAGTGGGGAGAAAGACCGCGAATCTCGTTATTACGCTGGGATTCGGCAAGCCGGGCATATGTGTCGATACCCATGTCCATCGCATATGCAACCGATGGGGGTACGTTGCGACGCGGACACCGGAAAAAACCGAGTTCGCGCTTCGGGATATTCTTCCCGGAGAGTACTGGCTCGTGATCAATGACCTGCTCGTGACTTTCGGTCAGAACCAGTGTTCTCCAATATCTCCTAAATGCTCAACATGCGGTATTTACCATTTGTGCGACAGGGTGGGTGTGAAAAAATCACGGTGAGGAAGGATGCCGTGCGCCGGAATTGAGGAAAGATATCTGTTAAGTAAAAACGGCGACCGGAGCAATCCGAAGAGAACCACGGACTGATTCCGGTCGTGGAATCCATTGTGCTTTGTGAACACTGGGACAGGAAAAGCGTTCCGCTTGAGCCATACTGTCGCGGCCTTATCGTGTTCCTGATCACTTGATTAACCGGCCTATGCTGCTCCAGCGCACCCGCCAGCCGTCCCAGGACCAATATTTTATGAAGGCAAGACCCTTTATCTTTTCCTTCTTGACCGTACCCCAGAAACGGCTGTCGTAGGAACGGTCGCGGTTGTCGCCCATGACGAAATAGGAGTCATCCGGAACCTTTATCGGACCGAAGGTGTCGCGGGGATTCTGCTCCTTCGGGATAATATCCTGCTCCTTATGGACTTCGTGGGGATTCTGGTAAAGCCTGCCGTTGACATAGACCTTCTTGTCGATTCCCTGGATGGTGTCACCCGGAACGCCCACAATACGCTTGATGAAATCTTTGCTCGGGTCCTCCGGATATTCGAAAACGATGATGTCTCCCTGGCGGGGATCACGGATCTTGAAGAGCCGTTTTTCGGTGAAAGGTATCATGGGGCCATAGATGAACTTGTTCACCAGCAGGTGATCCCCTATGAGCAGAGTATCCTCCATCGATCCGGAGGGGATCTTGAATGCCTGTACAACGACCGCCCTGATAATCAATGCCAGGATGACGGCAATGATTATCGATTCGGCGTATTCCCTGGCAAGAGGCTTCTTCTTGTGTGGTATTCCTATCCCTGCGTCTGATTCCGGAGTTTCGTCGCGATAGCTGTTTTCCATGAGGCATGTTTTCCCGTGTGAATTATTTGTCTTCCACCTTTAGAATGGCCAGAAACGCTTCCTGGGGCAGGTCCACGTTCCCCACGCTCTTCATGCGCTTCTTTCCTTCCTTCTGTTTCTCCAGCAGTTTTCTCTTCCGGGTTATGTCACCACCATAGCACTTGGCCAGAACGTCCTTGCGAAGCGCCTTAACGGTTTCCCTGGCAATGACCTTGTTGCCGATAGCCGCCTGGATGATTACTTCGAACATCTGGCGGGGAATAAGCTCCTTCATTTTCGATACCAGGTCCCGGCCCCGGTAGTAAGCTTTGTCACGATGGATGATCAGGGATAGAGCATCCACTACTTCTCCGTTTATCAGGATGTTCAGTCGCACAAGATCGCTGCGCCGGTAGTCAAGGTATTCGTAATCGAGGGATGCGTATCCTTTGGTGATAGACTTCAGCCGGTCATAGAAATCCAGGACAATCTCGTTGAGAGGGAGTTCGTAGATTATCATGACCCTTGTCTGCGTCAGATACTTGATCTCCCTCTGAACACCCCGCTTTTCCACGCAGAGGGCGAGAACGCCGCCAACAAACTCGTTTGGGACGTGTACGTGCGCCAGGATGAAGGGTTCTTCCACGAATTCGACGTGCTGGGAGTCTGGAAGTTGATTGGCGCTTTCGATGGTGACGACTTCGCCGCTGGTTCTGTGGACCTTGTAGACAACGGTTGGCGCCGTCGTTATCAGTTGCAGGTCGAATTCCCTTTCCAGCCTCTCTTGTATGATCTCCATGTGGAGAAGACCCAGGAAACCGCATCTGAAGCCGAAGCCAAGGGCTACCGATGTCTCCGGGTCGTAGGAAAAGGATGAGTCATTGAGCCTGAGCTTTGCGAGGGCGTCCCTGAGCTGTTCGTACTGGGCCGTATCGATGGGATACAGTCCGGAAAAGACCATCGGCTTCACTTCCTTGAAGCCGCCCAGAGGGGAGTCGCACCGGCGGTGAAAATGGGTAACAGTGTCGCCTACTTTTGCATCAGCGACATCCTTGATGCCGGCTATGACAAAACCGACCTCTCCGGCGGACAATTGCCCGACCTCCCGCATCACGGGCGCGAAAACCCCGACCTTGAGCGCCTCGTAGGCGCGGTTGGTCGCCATGAGCTGGAACTTGTCGCCCTTTTTCAGCGTCCCGTTGAAAATGCGCACAAGGATGATAACCCCCTGGTACTGGTCGTACCATGAATCGAAGAGGAGCGCCTTCAGGGGGGCTGACGGGTCTCCCTGGGGCGGGGGGATCTTCTTGACGATTTCTTCGAGGATCTCTTTTGTTCCAATGCCTTCCTTGGCGCTTGCAAGCACAGCGTCGTGGGCGTCTATGCCGATTATCTCCTCGATCTCGTTGATTACCCTTTCAGGTTCGGCCGCGGGCAGATCTATCTTGTTAAGGACGGGGAAAACCTCCAGGTTGTTGTCAAGGGCGAGATAGACGTTGGCCAGGGTCTGGGCCTCGACGCCCTGGGAGGCGTCCACCACCAGCAGCCCGCCTTCGCACGCGGCGAGAGAACGGGATACCTCGTAGGTAAAGTCCACATGACCAGGGGTGTCGATGAGGTTCAGGATATACTCGTTGCCGTCATCGGCACGATAGGAGAGGCGGACCGTCTGGGCCTTGATGGTGATGCCGCGCTCCCTTTCCAGGTCCATCTTGTCCAGGAACTGATCCTGACGCTCTCGCTCTGAAAGTGCGCCCGTGAACTCCAGGAGACGATCAGCCAGGGTGGATTTGCCGTGGTCGATGTGGGCTATGATGGAAAAATTTCTAATGGATCCGATAATCATGCAATATGCGCCTAACCGTGTGATTACGTCCATCGGAAAACTCCGAATGGACTAAATTAAAAACTGAAAGAATATAGGAGACTATTTTCTTTGTAAAGTGAAAACCGGAAGCCGTTGACGTCGCCTGAACCTGACGCGGTTCCCCGCCTGGTTTGCCGGATGTGGACGGGTGTTTTCAGAATGCCTTGATCTTTCCGATGGTTCCAAGGCCTGACAGTGTGAAGCTGATGGTAAAGCCACGGTCATCGGGACGCTCCCGGTAGGAAAAAGTGATGCTCCAGCACTTCTGCTTGAACTCCAGTGAGTAGTAGGATTCGATGAAGTCCCTGGTATCGAAGGAATAGCGGGTCAGGTAGCGCAGTACGAATGGATTTACATAGGCAAGGTCCAGCTTCCCTTCCAGATAACGCAACTGGTTTTCGGCAAAGCGGTAGCCGACGCCCACGGCGTTTCCTTTGTCGTCAGAGACATCTGTTGCAACGGCAAAGGTCGAAAAGTGGAGGCTGTATGGATTGAAGCGGCTGTCCATGGAAAGGGAAACGCGTTCCATGGGGTAGAGCTTGGTTTCCAGCCTGATATCCGTAAAGGGTTTTCCTTCGTCCACCAGCGTCAGGATGTCCCGCCGTTCACCACTGAACTCGTACCCCTGGGAGAGTCGCAGATAGGCCAGATCCCGGTAGGTTGCCGGATTGTCCCCTGAGAGGTATTTCCCGGTCAGGTAGTTGGTAAGGGAGTAGCCTACCATGTTCTGGGGTACCAGTCTGTCGTTGTAGTCAAAAAAAGGTAGATTATCCTGGTCCTTGCGAGGCCTGTAGGAGTAGCTGATTTCAGGTATGACCGTATGCCGGATTTTTTTCAGGTCTCCCCAGTCGGTATCGTAGACCCTGGAGAGGGTGGTTGACAGCGAAACCCCGGCGTCAGGAATTCCTTTATTGGTGAATCCGTTTGCCGTGTCGCTGTCGTAGGTGTTGTAAAGACGGTACCTGTATCCCGCCCATGCCGCTGCCTCAAGCGTGCCGCCGGGTGATGCGTAGTAGGTCAGGGTGGGGTGGAGGTCCAGGCGCTGTCCTTTTGTCCCGTTTTCCCGGTAAAAATCCGTGAAGCCCGAATCAAAGGAGATGAAAAAGGGCGACGGTCCCAGTTGCTGCTTGATGCCCGTGAATGTTATGACGGGGAGTTTCTGGAGAGTGAGATTGTTGTTTGCGGCGTAGAGGTCTTCCGTATACCTTATTTCCGAGGTGAGGGAGAAACGCTCCCACTGTTTGGTGAGAAAGGCCGTGCTCTCCAGGTACTGCTTGTTGTATTCACCCGTGACTTCGCCGAAATCCCGGTAGAAGTCACGGTCCATGGTCAAGGCGATGTCAGCCGAGAGGAACAGTGTCGGAGAAAAGTACTGCTGATGACGCGCCAGCAGGTTGCCGCGGGTCATGTCTCTGTCCGTATCGTAAAGCAGGTAGGCGTTAAGCTCCCCGTGACCCCCGGAGCGCATCATATAGCGGTAGTCCACTCCGGTTCCCACGCCCCTCTTGGTCATTACATCAAGGTATACGGTTGCTTCCTGGCTTGGCGAAATCGCCAGATAGTAGGGGATACCGAATTGAAATCCCCTCTTGGTAGAGTTTTTGATGACGGGGAGCAGGAAGCCGGACATGCGCTCCTCCCTCACGGGGTATACCATGTAGGGGAGATACAAGAGCGGAACGTCCTTGATGTAGAACACAGCGTGCCGCCCCACCGCGTATTTTTCCCTGGTGACATCCAGTTGCGAAGCGCTGAATTTCCAGCTGGGCGCATCACCGTCACAAGTGGTAAAGGAGCCGTTCTCAATGCGGTAATCATCCGGACCGGTTTTTTCCATCTTTTTGCCGGAGATACGAAAGTTCCCCTGTGGAATGAACAGTCTGCCGTTGTTGATCTCTCCCTTTCCCGTTTCCAGATTGAGAAAGGCGCTGTCTCCCTGGATTGTGTTGTCGTCTTTCCGCACCAGCACGTTTCCGTCGGCTGAGGCCATGACCCCCTTTTGCAGGAGAGATACGCTGTCGGCGAACATGGTGCTTCCCTGCCAGTCAATCCGCACCTTGCCCGTTGCGGTGTAGGAATCTTTTCGCGCGTCGTAACCGATGGTGTCCGCCTTTATCTTCAATTCGTCAGAGGCAGGCGCTTCAACCTGGAGGGCGTGGCATGGATCTATGCCGGTCAGCAGGAGAATGACGGGTAAAAGGAGTCGTGCAGGTATATATCTCATGAATTCCGTACGCTATCCGCGAAATGGTTCGAAGTTTCTTTCAAGCATGTTTGCCCGGGCCTCGCCCACCGTAAAGAGGGAGCCACAGACGAGAACAAGGTCATCGCCGCCTGCCATGGAGGCTGCCGCCCGGATCCCGGAGGGAACGTCCCCGGCGTTTTCCGCCGCGTACCCGAGTGTCCGGCAGGATGCGGCCAGTTCCTTGGACGGCAGGCCGCGAGGAATGGCGGGAGTAACGGTAATGATGCGCTGGGCCAGGGGGAGCAGAGGCATGAGTATGCCATTCACATCCTTATCGCCTGCCACCCCGATAATCAGTATCAGTCTTTGCCGCGGGATCCGTTTCAGGGCCTCCGCAAGCGCCCGAGCCCCTGCCGGGTTATGGGCGCCGTCAAGCATGATCCGCGGCGGGCCGGGAAAGGTCTCCATTCTGCCGGGCCAGAACGCCTCCTCGATACCTTTTCGCGCTGCTTCCGCCGTAACCGTCATGCCCTGTTCGTCGAGCAGCTCCGAAGCGCACAGGGCCAGCGCGGCGTTTTCCGACTGGTAAGCGCCCGGGATGCCCGGACGGAGACCCTCCAGCTGGAGCTTGAGGCCGGAATACGATAGCCCGTCACCCTTCCAAGACGACGAAAAATCCCTTCCATAACTGAAAAGAGCGCTGTTTGATTGACCACATATCCCGGTAATGATTCCCATGACTTCGGGATCCTGGGCTGCCACCGCTACCGGTCGTCCCGGTTTGATCACCCCGGCTTTTTCCGATGCTATGCCGGCGATACTGCCGCCAAGGTGCTGGCAGTGATCCAGGGATATGGGGGAAATCAGTGAAAGAACCCCTTCGACGGCGTTTGTCGCGTCAAGCCTTCCTCCCATGCCTACTTCCATGATTGCCGCGTCCACCTCACGCTCCGCGAAATGCAGATAGGACATGGCCGTGACTATCTCGAAAAAAGTGGCGTCCGGCGGCGCCGCGGACAAGACCCGCTGGGCGAGAGAGATAACCTCTTCCCGGGATATTTCGGCTCCATCGACGCGGATTCGTTCCGTAAATGACGTCAGATGCGGAGAAGTGAACAGCCCTGTCCTGTGACCAGCCGCGGTCAGAATGGAGGAGAGGAACGCTGCCGTAGAGCCCTTGCCGTTGGTGCCGGCTACGTGGATTACCCGCGTGGCGTCCTGGGGGTTCGATAGCGCGCTCAGGATAGAACGTATCCTGTCCAGGCCGGGCTTCATGCCGAAGCGGGCCAGTCCGTATATGTGGGTCAGGATTTCCTGATAGGTCATGGTTGGCGAGCGCCATTCACGGCACTCTTCTCCCGGCGCGGACTGCTGGTTCCGGAGGGCATTCAGGGACGGTCCGGCAGGGGCCGGAAGAGCATCTTCACGATCCGCGAGAGGGTTGCTTTCAGTTCTTTTCGCGGCGTGATTACGTCAACCATGCCATGCTCCAGGAGATATTCCGCGCGCTGAAAGCCCTCTGGCAACTTCTGACGGATGGTTTGCTCGATGACCCTCGGGCCCGCGAATCCTATCAGGGCCTTTGGCTCCGCCACGATGACGTCCCCGAGCATGGCGAAGCTGGCGGTGACTCCGCCGGTGGTGGGATCCGTAAGGACGGAGATATATGGAAGTCCTGCGTCGCGCAATCTGGCCAGGGCCGCTGATGTCTTGGCCATCTGCATGAGGGAGATGATGCTCTCCTGCATGCGCGCCCCCCCGGAAGAGGAAAAGATAACAGCCGGCGTGCGTCTTTCTTCCGCCCGTTCGATGAGGCGGGTTATCTTTTCGCCGACTACGCTTCCCATGCTGCCTCCCATGAAGGTGAAATCGAATACGGCGATCTGGACGGGAGAGCCGTCTATCATGCCCTCGCCGCAGATGACGGCCTCCTTCCCCGTTCCCTTCGCCATGGCTGACTGGATACGCTCCCGATAGCTCTTGGCATCATGGAAATCAAGGAAATCAATGGACTGGAGATCCCGGTCAAACTCGGTGAAAGTGTCTTTGTCAAGCACAAGTTCCAGGCGGGTTTTCGCGGAGATGCGGAAATGGTGGCCGCAGTTAGGGCATACATTCAGGTTCTTTTCCAGTTCCTTCGTATATACCGTGGCGTTGCAACTCTTGCACTTGGTCCATAGTCCTTCCGGCACGCGCATTTTCTTTTCGCCGTTATTTGCAATTGGAGCTTTCTGTCTTGAAAACCAGCCCATATATCCGCCTTCTCGCGCTGTGCGCGTTTTCCGTATGGTCCACGCGGGCGCCGTCATTATAGTTCCCGCGCGCGACACCTTAACGACGATCGGTTCCCGAGTCTGCGCGTTGCCCCGTCCGGACCTTCCGCGATATGGTAATTCCATTCTCGTGGAATGTCAGGAAATCATGAAAGTTCTCAAGGCCCGAACACCGGTTCCCCGGTATCAGGGGGGTGGTGAGCCGATGCCTGCCTTCAGAGATGAAACGAATTCTCTGACCTTGTACCGGAGTTCTTCACCCCGGTACGCTTCGAAGAGCTTCACCAGCGCGCTCCCGACAACCGCGCCGTCGCCATGGTGCGCCGCCGCGCCCGCCTGAACCGGATCGGAGATGCCGAAACCGACCACCAGGGGCATGGACGATGCCGAACGGATTTTCCGTACCTCCGTGTCCAGTGACGCCGACACATCCTTGCGGGCCCCCGTGACGCCAGTAACCGACACGTAGTAGAGGAATCCGCGCCCGCGCTTCACTACCTTTCCTATGCGGGTGTCATCGGAAGTGGGGGCCAGGAGGTAGATGATATCCAGTCCTTTTTCCCGCGCCGCGGAGGAAAGCCCTTCCGATTCGGCTTCTTCGGGCGGGAGATCTACAAGAAGCGCTCCGTCCACTCCTGATTCCACCGCGTCATGAACGAACCTTTCCATGCCGTAAGAGAGAATCGGATTATAATAACCCATCAGGATAATAGGGACTTCCGTGACCTTTCTCACGGTGCGCACCATATCCAGTATCTTTCCCAGGGTAGCGCCGGAAGCGATGGCGCGTTCCGACGAGAGCTGGATTGTCGGGCCGTCGGCCATGGGGTCTGAGAAAGGGATTCCCAGTTCTATGATATCCGCCCCGGCCCTCGCCATTTCCGGTACCATTTCCGCCGTCGTGTCCAGGTCCGGATCTCCGGCGGTGATGAAGGTGACAAGGGCCTTTTCATCATTTTTTCTCAGTTTTCTGAAGGTTTCGGCAATTCTGCCCATATTTTGATTACCCGTTTTCCGTCAACGTGAATCCGCTGATTTCCTTTTTTAGTTCATCAACCTGGCGGGAGAGCCCACCCACCGCCTTTTCCATGGTTCCGGCGGCGCCCAGGTGCTCGTGGGTCGATTTCTGGATATCCTCCACCGCGCTCACTATCTGGTCGCTGCCCCTGGTCTGTTCATCACAGGCGCGTTTAATCTGGCCGATCATGCTGGTGATATTCTCCGTGGATGTGGCTATCAGGGTCCCCACCTTGCTCTGCTCGCGGGTGGATGAGCGTACCTGCGAGGTGAGAACTTTCATCCTTTCCACCGCTGTCATGATAAGCTCGCTCCCCTTGCTCTGCTGCTGGGTGGCGTTGGCTATCTGCATGATCATGTCGGTGACCTGTTCCATGGCCTCCCGGATCATCTGGCTCCCCTTGGCCTGTTCCGCTGAGGCGCCGGCGATTTCTCCCACCTGCTGAGTCGCCTTTTCCACGCCGAAGACAATCTTGCCCAGGGCGACACCGGATTTCTGTGACAGGATCTCTCCGTCGGCAATGCTCTTTTCAGCCAGATTGATGGCGTTCACGGCGCGCCGTGTCTCTTCCTGCACACCTTTTATCAGCTCTTCGATCTCCCGCGTGGAGCTGCTGGTGCGGTCGGCAAGCTCCTTGATCTCGTCGGCAACAACGGCGAAACCTTTGCCCTGCTCGCCCGCCTGGGCGGCGATGATGGCGGCATTCAGCGCCAGGAGATTCGTCTGTTCCGCCACGTCGTTGATTACCGAGAGGATGGCGCCGATGTCATTGGCCTTTTCAGAAAGTGTAACGATTACTTCGTGGGTGATGGAAGAAGAGCGCTTTATCTCCTGCATCCCTGATATGGTGGCCTCGACGGAGGCCTTGCCGGACTCCGCGTCACGCCTGACCTCTTCTGATATGGCCGCCGTATCCAGAGCGTTCTTCTCCACCTGGCGGATGGAGCTGTCCATCTGGATAACTGAAGACGCTGTCACGGTGGATGAATCGATAAGGCCGTTCACGCTGTCGCTGATATGCTTGATGGCCGCGGCCATTTCGATGATGGAGGAACTGACGTCTTCCACCGATTGCGCCAGGTTTTCCACATTGATGGCGACTTCTTCCACGCTGGCGGCCATTTCCAGCACCGACGAGGAGTTTTCCGACGCGGAAAGGGATAGGCTGTCGATGCCGTGGGATACTTCCCTGATGGAGGCATTGATCTCCATGATGGCCGATGAGGTTTCACTGACCCGCGTGTTGGTCTGTTCGGCGCCGCGGAAAACCTGCTTTGAGGCATCGGCGATTGTGCCGGAAATGCGGGAAAGCTCCTTGGAAGAGGCGTCCACCTTGGAGACCATCATCTGCAGAAGGTCGACCAGTCCGTTCAGGGAGCCCGCCAGATCACCGATCTCGTCTTTGCTCTCCACCGGGAGCCGGGCCGAGAGATTACCCTCCTCCACAACGGAACGGGCAAAAGACGCTTCCTTCAGCACGGAACTGACCGCTGAATGCACCACGCTCCAGATGGTGGTAAGAATCAGGATAAAGGCGCCCGCGGCGACCAGAAAACCCATCAGGAGGGTCTTGCGGGCATAACCGAACGCCTTCGTTTCAGTGGCTGTGATGTCGGAGCGGAGGGCCCCGGCCAGGGAATCCAGGCTTGAGGCGATTCTGGCGTAGTTTTCCGAGCGGACAGCGGAGGAGAGTTCCCTGATTCGCGACCTGTCTCCCCGCCGGACCGCGGGAAGGATTTCGTTAAGGGAGGCGGAGGAAAGCTCCTGCCACGACTTTCTGATTCCGGCCAGGTCTTTTCCGGCCATCGAGGTATCCAGGTTGCTTTCCAGTGATGAGAAGCCGGAAGATATGTCGGCGGCGAGTTTGTCGATGGCGGAGATTCGTCCCCGCATCCTTTCCGCTGCCGTTTCCTCCTCCAGCCTGAGCTCTTCCGTGTAAAGGCGGTACATGTCCGCTTTCAGACGGATGCCGGTCCTCAGTTTTTCCTGGAGAAGAGCGACCTTCGTGTAGAGCGGGCTTCCCATCCTTATGCGATTGATTGTCTGAATGCCCGTAAGGGTTATGATCAGGAAGCAGGCAAGGAGCACGGCCATAAGCAGGAGCAACTTTGTCCGCAAACGCATGGTTCCGAAGAAACTGTCAAGAAAGGCAAAACCCATCACATCTCCCCTGTCTTCCGGATAATTCGCGGAACAGAAAGAAAACGGTCCCGTCAACCCCCTGCATGTGCCTTAATCCCTGGCGGAGGATCTTGCTTGAATAGGGTTAAAAGTCATTGAAACTTGTGCACTTGTAGCATCAGAAGGCTTTTTTTTCAAGGTAAAAAAAGATTCCCCGAGCCTGGTTTCACTGAAACCGCGCGCCTTCAACGAAGGCCCTGAACTCCCGAAGGCCGGTACTGACCGGCGATGCTTGCCATGGATTTGGCTATCCTTCTGACAGTCGGAAATCAGCCCATCGTCATCGCTGAATTCCTGATTATCCTTGACAGGAACAGGCACGGATATGATAAATGACGGAATTTTTCGCGGGATTCGGAAAGGTCCGTACAGGTTGTCCGATACCGCATGGAATAGCGGGGATTGTCATTGAAAATCCGTAAGAACAATAGAATCAGTTTACTGTTCAGGTCCTTCCACTCTCTGAAGCTTACGCTCTTTCTCATGATTGCCCTTGCGACGGCTTCGATTTTTGGAACACTGATACCCCAGAACGCCGCTCCTGAGGCATACCTGGAAAGATACGGCGAAGCATTGGGGCGTTTCCTCGTCACGTCCGGGTTGTTTGACATGTATCATTCCTGGTGGTTCTATCTCCTGATTGCCCTCCTTGCGCTCAATATCATCGCCTGCTCCATCCGGGGGCTCCGCCGTGACTGGAGGTCCGTAATGGCCCCGGTGACCATCCTGGATGAGGTTCCCCGGGAATCCCTTGCATGCGTTCTAAAGTGGCCCAACACAACAGGGCCGGAAATCGTGGAGGATGCGGCGGTTGCCCTGCTGGGCGGGGAGTTCGCCGTTCCCATGAGGACCGCCGTAAATGGAGATATACACCTCTTCGCCCGAAAACATCCGGCGGGACGCCTTGGTGTCCATGTTGTGCACATGAGCATCATCATTATTCTCTTGGGGGTGGCCATCGGCGCCCTGTCCGGATTCAGCAAGGCGATTGTGGAGATTGAGGAAAAGGGTTCCGCTGACACTGCTTACAACCGCGCCGGAGAGCCTGTCCCATTGGGTTTTACGGTCCTTTGCGAGGGGTTTGCCGTCTCCTATTATGAAAGCGGAATTCCCAAAGAATACAAAAGCCTGCTGACTATCGTAGATAATGGTAAAAAGGTCGTGAAGAAAAGGCCGGTGGTTGTGAACCACCCGCTTACGTACCGTGGAATAAACTTCTATCAGTCCGGTTACGAAGCGGTTGCCTTCCTTTTTTCAATAAGGGACAGACAGACCGGGGTATCGCGCCTGCTGACGGTACGCGCCGGAGAGAAGACCCCGCTGCCCGGCGGCGGCCAGGTCGTGGTGATGGATTCCGTCGACGAGATAAAAAATCATTCTCCCCGGTATTCAGGTCCGGCGGTTCACCTGGCGGTCCTCCCTCCTGATGGCGCCCCGGATTCCTTTGTTCTCATGAAAAACCACCCGGATGTTAACGCGGACAGGGGCGGCAGGTTTCAGTTCTCCTACGGAGGGGTCTCCTCATGGAAGACCGTGCTCCAGGTCACAAGGGACCCGGGCGTGCCTTTTGTCTGGGCCGGATGCCTGCTCCTTATGGCGGGTTTCGTCATGACTTTTTTATTCTCTTATCGCTGCATCTGGATAAAGGTCGGAAGCGGCGAAGTGGTCATGGCAGGCAGCTGTACCGGGAACCGGGAGGCGTTCCGCGTGTTTTTCACGGGACTGGCGGAAAGGCTGAAAGCCGCTTCCATAAACCAGGGTGATGTCCCGAAAACAGATCAATAGTGGATTCGCGGAGGTATATCTGATGCCCGTAACGCAGTCCGGCATGTTGTCGGTCACATTTTTCACCATAACCACCCTGTGCTATTTCATATCCATGGTGTCGTATCTGGTACACCTCGTTACGGGAAAACGCGCTGCCGGTGTCTTTGCCGGAGGGGTGTCATTGCTGGGATTCATTCTCCACACCTCGGCCATTGGTCTGCGCTGGAAGGCCTCCTACGAGATGGGGTACGGTCACGTCCCTCTGTCCAATCTTTATGAGTCAGTGGTCTTCTTCGCCTGGACGGTACTGTTCCTTTACGGCATTTTCGAACTCAGATACAGGTACAGGGCCGTGGGCGCGTTCGTTCTGCCGGTGGTCTTCCTGGTCATGGCCTTTGCCCAGTATGGCGCTCCCCTGGTGCGCTATGCTGGAGCTCTCGTGGGGAGCGAGTCCCTGGGCCGGTTTTCCATTCCCAGCGGAATCCAGGCCCTGGTTCCCGCGTTGCAGAGCGACTGGCTTCTTTACCATGTAGTGACCTGTTTTCTGGGATACGCCGGGTTTGCCGTGGGCGCCGCCGTGTCGGTGATGTATCTGATTAAACTGAGGTATGAAAGAAAGGGCTCATGCGGGACAGGGGGGAAGGCCATGTCCATATTCCCCCCCGTCGCTACGCTGGACCAGATCAACTATCAGGCTGTTTTGATAGGATTTCCTCTTCTAACGCTGGGGATTATTACAGGCTCGGTATGGGCCAACTATGCCTGGGGGTCCTATTGGAGCTGGGACCCTAAAGAGACCTGGTCCCTCATTGTCTGGTTTATTTACGCTGCCTTCCTGCATGCCCGCATCACCAGAGGGTGGTCGGGCAAGAGGACGGCCATACTCTCCATCATAGGGTTCATAGCCACTGTTTTCTGCTATCTGGGGGTTAATCTTTTGCTGCCCGGCCTGCACAGCTATGGAGGGTAGGGCGGAGACGCCCGCCGAGATGACATGCCTCTGATACCAGCCATCGGCAACGAGAAAAAAAGAGGGGGCGAAACGTCCCCTTAATCGTGCCTTGCAGAGTTCTCTTCAGCCGCCTCCTTTATCTGCTTCCGTCTCGTCCCTGTCCAGGAAACTGTTTTTGCGGATTATCCATGCCCCCTCTTTGCCGGCGGGATTCGTCCGGTCTGGGTGGCGCCTGGTCCCGTGTTTCCGTACGCCGCTGGACGGCGGGTCTCTGACCGTGTCCCTGTTCCGCGTCGGGACGGCCCCCGGAGGACTGAATGCGATCCGCGCGCCTTCCCTGTTGCTGGTCGCCTGTTGCCGGCGTCTCATGCCGTCGGGGTTGAGTTGCTTGTCTTGCCGGTTTCAGTTCCCTGGTCGCGGCGGCTGCCGGAATACGCGGCTGTTGGACGGGGGGGCGCGCAACTGGCTGTCGGGCAGGTGGGGCCTGAATCCGCGGCCGTGCGCTTTCTCCCGGTTGAATTGTCCGCGCAGGGGCCTCCATCCTGCGGCCGCCGGGCTGTCCGGGAGATGGCGCAGCCGGTGGCGCCGGCCGCCTCTGCTGGAGAACCTGCGCCGGTTGCGCCGATGTGCCTGGAATTATCCCCGTTTGAGGCCTTGCCGGCGCCGGCGTCCCATGCCTTATGGTCTGCGGGGAGGCAGGCTGTGCCGGGGCCTGCTGTATCCGGGGACGTTGCGTTCTCCCGTCGGGTTGCCCGCCCATGGAGGGCCGGAAGGGGGAAGCCGGCGCAGTCACCGGGGGTCTTCTCTCAACAGCGGGTGTGCGTCCTGTCTCCGCTGGCCGTATGAAGGTCCTTTCGCTTCCAATCCGCTCCGTCCGTGTTTGGTCTCTTTCCATCCGTCCCGGCCGCGTTCCGGTAAATGGGTCCGGTTTTGGCGCCTGCTGTTGCCGTCCGTTTGTCTCCACCCGTCTGGCGGGCATCTGCCGGATCGGCGCGCCGGGCCGGAATGCGGACCCCCTTTCATCGGTCACAAGTCTCCTTTCCCGGCGCAGTTTGTCCGGCCTGACCCGTTGGATCTGGGGCGGCGGCAGTTTGGCGGCCGGGATGTTCCTGATTACCGGCGAGACGGTAGTTCTTTCCGGTCTTGCCACGGGGGGCGGACCGAATCCCACATGGCGCTGCCTGAACGGGTTTTCCCGCGGCCGGAAATCGGTCCTTCTGCCGTGGAAGAAGGTGTCCCTGTGCATGACCGAAACGGCGTTGCGGGCATTTATGTTTCTGAAGCGCAGGTGTGCGTCGGTGAGGCTGATATTGATGGTGTTTATGTTCACGCTGCCGGTGCCGTAGTTGCCATGACCATAGTAGGTGTCTCCTGGCGCCAGCGGCACCCATGAGACATAGGTGGGTGTATGCGCCCATCCTACGTAGCCCGGCGCCCAGCGGGCGGTTCCGTGGCGTGGCGGGACCCAGCACCAGCCCCTTCCGGTCAGAAAGGCCCATCTGCCGTAATGGTGAGGCGCCCACCCCCAAGGTTCATAGGATATCCAGATATAGGCGCCGCCCATCATGGCCCATCTGCCGTTGCGGTATGGGGCCCAGTCGTCGGAGGTGGAGACATTCGGTGTCCAGACATAACCGTAATCGGGGGTGTTGAACCATCTGCCGTTGGCGTCCAGGTCCGGCGCGTAATCGCTCAGTTCTCCGGGGAGATAGCGCAGGCTGTCGCCGCCAGAGGCAAGCATCCGGTCCCTTTCACGGTTCCAGTTTTCCCATTCGCCGCCAGCGGTCATGGGATGGAATTCCGCGGAAAGGTCTTCTCTGATGATGAGGGTGCTGCCCTGAGGGACCTTGACCTTGCCATTCACCGTCTCCGCGTATGCATTTCCCATCAGTACGGATACAGCGGTTTCTCCGCCTTGCGCGACATCGATCATGACCGCGGAAGCATCATGGCAACCCACGGAACTGATGGGGGTGTCGATCTGGATGACCTTGACGCCTTGCCCCCGGTTATGAACGAAGGCATGCCCTTCGTTCAGGAAAAACTGGCCCGATTGTTCACCCAGGGCCAGGGCGTCGAAGGCGGTGAAGGAGTCAAGGCGGATGAAGGCGCCTCCCAGGATCTGGATTTCGGCGCGTCCCGCTTCAGGAACCCAGATCCTGTCGCCTTCCCGCACCGGGGTATTGATTGAAGCGGGAATCCACTCCTGAAGGTCGGAAGTCTGCATCTGCACGTCACCCGCAAGGTAGCCGATCCTGGACCTTCCGAAATCCGCGCAGAAGGCAAGGTAGGGAATAAGGGTTAAGACCAGAGCCAGCGCCGGTACTTTCCAGTTCTTCATCGCAGTTCTCCTCTCAAGGATTTCTTTTTTCCCGGACCCGGAGGTTTAGCCCGTTGTTGGGCAATCCCTTCATCCGCCGGGTCAGGGGCAACCGTTACCCCGTTCATGTAATTGTGCTTTGGTGATAGAGAACGCACAATGGTCCTGTCCGTTGACGGGGGGACCCCTTCGGAAACGTTCCTTCTGGCGGGACCAGGCCCGCCGGTTTGAAGCCGGCGGATGAGATAGAGGCAGCGCCTTGTTCATGTCGTCAGTTCCTTATACCGTCCAAGGCATAGATGTTCACGCCGCTGTGGCCCCTGAGGGGGGCCAGACCCAGCGGCCGGACCAGCGTCTTTTCCCTTACCCGTTCATACATGGCTTGGGTAATGAGGATACCTTCCCCGTACTCCTTTGTCAGTTCCTCGGTTCGCGCGGCAATATTGACATTGTCACCCACCGCGCTGTAGACCATTTTTTTCGCCGACCCGATATTGCCTACGATTGCTTCCCCGTAATGGATGCCGATGCCTACCTTGATGCCGGTCATACCATATTTACGCCATTGGGCGTCCAGCGCCGCGATTTGCTCCTGTATGCGCAGCGCGGCCTTTACAGCGTCCATGGCCGGCGCCTCCAGTTCCAGCGGAGCGCCGAAAAAGGCGAAGACGCCGTCCCCGATGAGCAGGGAAACCGTGCCGTTGTTGGCCAGGACGGCATCCGTCATCTCCCGGTGAAATGCGTTCAGGAAATCGACTACCTTCCGGGGATCGTCCCTGTTTTTCTCCGCATAGGGGGTGAAGCCCCGCAGGTCGGCGAACAGCAAGGCCAGTTCTTTTCCCGTTCCTTCAATCAGCCGGTCCGCGTCAGCTTCCACAAGATGTTCGATGATGTTTTCCGGCACGTATGACGCGAACCGTGCGCGTATCCTGGTCTTTTTCCGCTCCTCGGAATAGTAGTGGAATACGGTGGTAGCCACGTAGGCCAGGATAACGACGGAAAGCAGCGGCGTTACGCGGATGACGTAGAGTTTGTTGAACGCAAACAGGGAAACTGCGGCTATGACGCACACTTCCGCGGCGCACAGAGCGGTGGCCGGCAGCGGCCGGCAACGGCGGCAGATGAGAACGGTGAGCAGCGAAGCGAAGAGGATAAGGATAGCGCCTGCGGTACGGCCCGGTTCGCGAAAAACGCTGCCGGAAAGGAGCGTGCTGAGGGTTGTCGCCTGGATCAGCGCCCCGTCGGTCCGGTTGCCCGTGTGTCCGTTGCCGAAGCTGTCCAGCGGAGTGGAATGGGCGTCTTCCCGGGACAGGCGCGTCCCGATTATCACCGCTTTGTTCCTGAACGGATTGTTGCGCTCAGCGTTCTTCAGGGCGATCGTGCGGTAGACATCGGCAAAGGAATACACCGGTATGTGGGCGGACTGCGCAAAGTCTATCAGGATGGTCCTTTGGCGCCCGCGCGCTTTACCGCCGGAAAACCCGCGGGCGACGAGGTAGGGGAATGAATCGAATCGCCGGCCGCCATCGTAGAAATAAAGGCGCTGCCGCCGGATAAAATCGTCCGTATCCTCGGTCAGGCTGAAGACAGCCAGTGAATCCTGTCCCGCGGCTGCGAGATAGGTCTGGAGGGGCGCGTTTTCCCTCGAGGAAAAACCGATGACGATGGGAACGCCGTTTTTGCGGGCATTCAGGAACGAACGGACATAGACACTTTCATACCCTCCTTTGACCCTGTCTTCGAGAGAGATGGAGGGGAGCTCTAAATCCAGGCCAATGACCCGGGCGCCGCAACCAACCAGATAATCGATGGTTCCGGCCAGGTGGGCGTGGTAGAAGATGAGCGGTTGGTTGATACTCCGGTAGCTCTTCTCGTCAATAACGATCAGGGCGATGTTGCCGGCGGCGTTCATGGACGGCGCTTTCCTGAACAGGAAGCGCGCGTCCAGGGTCTTCAGTTCGAGGATGTTCCATGTCCCTCCGTCGGGGATGACGGCATGGTCGCTCACCAGGACAGGCAGGGCCGTCAGCAGGGCGATCAGCAGGTATGGAAGCAGTGGTTTACCGGGATGATTTTTGCGCATAAAGAAGACATTCGTATCTTTCAAACCATGGTCGCTGTCCGCGGTGTATGGTCCTGGTGTTTTCCCGTCAGCTTCATCAAAGAAACCCTCTGACATACCGAGGGCCAGGCAGATTGACGGGTGTATGACCCTTGAAACCATGCGCGTAATTTTCCGGGTATCGAGAGCGTATGGCAATATCTCCGGGAACGAAAATACCAAAACGGCAGACGTTTCCTGTCGCTGACGGAATGACGATATCACGAATGTCACGGAGAAAGAAAGCCGCAAGAACAGCCGCCGGAACCATGATGGGAGGAGACCCGGTCAGTCTGCGGAAGCATGTTTTTTTGCAGATCGGAGAGGGCGCGAATGGAACCTCCAACCTGAGCGATCCTCCGTTCGGGTAATCCTCGCGTTGCGCCGGATAAAGGTGTCAAGTGGATTTTTGGGTGCCGGCAAGGAATATTTCTGATATTCTATACAGCTTTTTCACTGTTAAGGTTCCCGTTGTATTTTCGTAAGGTTGGCGATAGAAAACCACACGACCGCCACCTTTTGTTTTTCGGCAGCCGTTTCCTATCCAGCCTGCGCCGCAGTCGGCCTCAAGGCCGGTCAGCCCAATGTTCCAGGAGAAAACCCATGAGAGACACGATAGAGTCATTATTTCCCAATGAGGAGGAGATTCCGGAGCAGTTTCGCATCGACTCTCCCATCCGTCAGGATTATTACCTGGTGGATGGTGAACTGCGCCCCTGGAACGGTCCGCTCATGGAAGTTCTGTCTCCCGTTTGGGTCAGGGAGGGGGCATCCCTTGCCAGGAAGATGGTGGGCGAGTTCCCCGGATTGACGGAGGCCGCGGCCCTGGAGGCGCTGGCGGTGGCGGTGCGCGCCTATGACAACGGCAGGGGGAAGTGGCCCACCATGTCGGTGGGGGAGCGCATCAGGCGCGTCCAGAGCTTCACCAGCGCGCTCCTGCAAAAGAGGGCGCCCATCATCAGGCTGCTCATGTGGGAGATAGGCAAGTCGCTACTGGAGGCGGAGCGGGAATTCGAACGGGCCGTGGCGTATATCCGGGAGACCATCGAGGCCTTGAAGGAACTGGACCGGGTATCTTCCCGCTTTGTAATTCAACAGGGAATCATCGGCCAGATCCGCCGGGCGCCGCTGGGGGTGGTGCTGTGCATGGGACCATACAATTTTCCCCTCTATGAAACCTTCACGACCCTGATCCCCGCCCTCATCATGGGAAACACCCTGCTGCTGAAACCCCCCCGTTTCGGAGTCCTTCTGTTCCAGCCTCTGCTGGAGGCGTTTCGCGACTCCTTTCCCCCAGGGGTGGTGAACACTGTTTACGGCGAGGGGGAGACGGTTGTTTCTCCGCTGCTGGCATCGGGCCGGGTGGACGTGCTGGCGTTCATCGGCACGAACCGGGTCGCGGGACTTCTGCGCAAGACCCACCCCCGGCCGCACCGTCTCCGTTGCGTGCTCGGCCTCGACGCCAAAAATCCCGCCATAATCCTGCCGGATGCGGATATCGACCTGGCGGCGGCGGAGTGTGTCCGGGGGAGCCTCACTTACAACGGACAACGCTGCACCGCCCTGAAGATACTTTTTGTTCATCGCAGCATTGCCGAAAAGTTTCTGGGGAAGATGGAGGAGGAGATATCCGCGTTGCGGTGCGGCATGCCATGGGAGGATGGTGTCGCCGTTACCCCGCTGCCGGAACCGGAGAAGCCGGACTATCTCTCCTCTCTGGTCAGTGACGCCCGCCGGTTCGGGGCGCGGGTCGTCAACAAGGGGGGCGGAACCTCGGTGGGGTCCTTCTTCTACCCGGCGCTTCTCTATCCGGTGACCCCGGAGATGCGCATCTATGGCGAGGAACAGTTCGGCCCGCTTATCCCGGTGGCGCCTTATGACGACATCAGTTCGCCCATCGAATACGTGGTCAATTCCAATTACGGCCAGCAGGCCAGCATATTCGGCCGGGATACGGACCAGCTTGCCCGGCTGGTGGACTCCCTGGTGAACCAGGTGTGCCGCATAAACATCAACAGCCAGTGCCAGCGAAGTCCCGACACCTTTCCTTTCAACGGGAGAAAGGACTCGGCCGAGGGGACGCAATCGGTGTCGGACGCCCTCAGGATCTTTTCCATCAGGATCGTCGTGTCGGCCCGCGAGACCGAGGAAAACCGCGACATCATCACAAACATCGTGCGGGAGAGAAAGTCCCACTTCCTCTCCACGGACTTCATTCTGTAGCCGCATTTTTTCCAGGGAGAGCCGCTATCTGGAAAAAAGCATCTTGAGGGAGATAAGCAGCAGCGCCAGCCCGAACATCTTTTCAAGATAGAACCTGGGAAGGGTGATGGCCAGCTTTGCGCCGAAATAGCTCCCCAGAACGAACCCGATGCAGATGATAGCCGCGGCTTTCAGGTCCACATACCCGTGGGAATGGTAGGCCCAGGCGGCCAGAATGCCGATGGGGGGAACCATCAGCGCGACGGTTGTTCCTTGGGCTGCGTGCTGGGAAAAACCGAACAGAATCACCAGGGCAGGGACGACGATAATCCCTCCCCCGATGCCTACGAGACCGCTCAGGACTCCTGCGATAATACCCAGTACGATAAATGCGGGGATCTGTTCCATGTAGCGTAATCCTTTCCCGGCGCCCGATTGCGCATCAATTGAAGACAAGTATACCGGACTCGCCCGTGACGAAAAAGAGATTAATCCCGGATTGCCGCGCCTTTCTCCCGGGCAAGGTATTATTTTCGCAAATGGCCAGGGGAACGGACGCGGGCCGGATTGTGGCATGGGGATTTTTCTGTTACCTTTATCTTGGGTTTCCGGTGCGGGTCCGGAAAAGACGGTCAGAAAGGAAAGGGCATGGATTACGCGCTTTTGCAGGACATGGAGATACTGTTCGGTCTCGCCGTCACCACGGTGATTATTTTCCGGCGTCTGATGTTTCCTTCCATAATAGGCTTTCTGGCCGCCGGCATTCTCGCCGGTCCCCATACGCTGGGGCTTATCAAGAATATCCACCAGGTTGAGCAGATGGCGGAGATCGGCGTGGTGCTGCTGTTGTTTACCATCGGCATCGAATTCTCCCTGAAGGAACTGATGCGCATCAAGCACCTGGTCCTGCTGGGGGGGGGATTGCAGGTTGGAATGACCATCCTCCTGACGGCGCTGATAGGGATTGCGTTTGATTTTTCCATGCCGCAATCCATCTTTTTCGGCTTTCTGGTGGCCCTTTCCAGCACCGCCATCCTCATGAAACTGCTCATGGATGCCGGAGAGGCGGACGCGCCCCACGGCAAGATGGCCATGGGAATCCTCATATTCCAGGACCTGTGTGTCGTGCCGTTGATGCTTTTCGTTCCCTTCCTCGCCGGCGCCGGCGATGGTGTCGCCGGCATACTTACCGTAAGCGCCAAGGCCGCCGCCGTGGTGCTGGTAACCCACTACGGCGCCCGCTTCCTCATCCCCTGGATATTCGGGCAGGTGGTCAAGGTCAGGAGCCGTGAGCTTTTCCTGCTCACGATCCTTTTCATCGGCTTCGGCACCGCCTGGATAACCGCCCAGGTCGGCCTTTCCCTGGCGTTGGGCGCGTTTATCGCAGGCCTTGCCATCTCCGAATCGGAATACAGCCACCAGGCTCTGGGTGATATCATGCCCTTTCGCGACGCCTTCATGTCCCTCTTTTTCATCTCCGTCGGCATGCTCCTGGACCCGGCCGTGGTCCTCAAGCACCCCCTGCTCATAGCGTCCCTGGTGATCACCATCATCCTGGTGAAGACCATTGTGACGACCGGCGCCGCCATGGCCCTCGGAATCTCCATGCGCATTGCCCTCATAAGCGGACTCTGCCTTGCCCAGATTGGAGAATTTTCCTTCGTGCTTTTCCAGTCGGGGATGAAGGCAGGTCTTCTCAGCGCGGACCTGTACCAGATCTTTCTGGCCGCTTCAGTGGCGACCATGGGCCTGACTCCTCTCTGCATGAAGCTTTCCGCGCCCCTTGCCGACAGGATCGTCGCCTTCCTGCCCCATAACCTCACCCGCGGAAGAGGGGTGCTGGCCCGCCGCGAGCACAAGATGACCGTCTCCGATCACGTTATCATTGTCGGTTACGGTCTCAATGGAAGAAACCTCGCCCGGGTATTGAAGCATTTCAAGATAGACCATGTGGTCATCGAGACCAATCCCTACACAGTAAAGACCGAACGCAAGAAGGGGTCGCATATCATCTTTGGCGATGGTTCCAGCAGCGAGATCCTCGCCCACGCCAATATCCACCGCGCGCGCATCATCGTTATCGCCATATCCGACGCCGCTTCCAGCCGGCGCATCGCCGCCCAGGCGCGCCAGATGAACCCCGGAATACATGTCATCGTCAGGACCCGCTATATCCTGGAGATGGAACCGCTTTACAAGCTGGGAGTTAACGAGGTCATCCCGGAGGAGTTCGAGACATCCATCGAGATCCTGTCCAGGGTGCTGCGCAAGTACCTCCTTACCCACGACGAGATTGAACGATGCATTTCACAGGTCCGGGGAGACTCCTACGAGATGTTCCGCACCATGAGCCGCAGGCACAGCCATGCGGTGGGAATATCGGGTTTCCTTACCGGCGCGGAACTGGGCACCTTCCGTGTCGGGCCTGAATCGCCCATGGTGGGCACGAGCCTGCGGGATGGCGTTCTCCGTGATCGTTCCGGGGCTACCCTCCTCATGATAAAGCGCGGAGACGAGGTCATTCCCAACCCGGACCCGGTCTGGGAGATTCGAGAGGACGACATCGTACTGATCATCGGGACTCCGGAACAGTTGGCGGCGGCCGCGGGGTTGTTCGAGCATGGGGAGAGCTGAGGGCAGGACGCGCGGAATCTGTGAATATCCGACCGGTTTTCAACATCGGCGGCCCTAACCAAGGAGGAGCATATGGAATTACGAGCGATAGCAGTAGACTTTCCGGAAGGATGCAATATCATCCTGGGACAGACCCACTTTATCAAGACCGCGGAAGACCTTTTCGAGATTATCGCCACGACGGTCCCCGGCGCCCGCTTCGGCGTGGCCTTCACGGAAGCGTCTGGTCCCTGTCTCATCAGGACCGAGGGGAGCGATGCCGATCTGACCGGCCGTTGCGCGGCCATCCTTCAGGAACTGGGCGCCGGTCACGTATTCTGCGTCCTGCTGAAGGACGCCTTTCCCATTAATGTCCTGAATCAGATAAAGAACTGTCCGGAGGTGTGCGGCATATTCTGCGCTACCGCCAACCCTCTTGAGGTCATGGTGGCGGAAACCGCCCGGGGCAGGGGCATTGTGGGCGTAGTGGACGGTTTCTCTCCAAAGGGCGTGGAGACCCGCGAAGACCGGGAGAGCAGGAAGACGCTGCTGCGCAAGATCGGATACAAACTGTGAAACCGGGAGGGAGATAGAACCATGGTAAGCTATATCCGGGTTGAAAGCCGCGCGCGTAACGAACTTGTGGACATAACCGGCCAGGTGCGCGAGCTGGTGGAAAAGTCCGGCGTGTCCAGCGGGGTGTGCCGCCTTTTTTCCCTGCATACCACCGGCGCCATTACCGTCAACGAGGGGGCTGACCCGGCGGTGCGTTCGGATATCGCCCGCTTTCTGTCGAAACTGGTTCCCGTTGACGGACCCTTTTCCCACGGCGAGGGAAACTCCGACGCCCATGTGAAGACGTCTCTGGTCGGTCCTTCGGAAATCATCCTTATCGAGGGAGGCAGGCTGCTCCTGGGTACATGGCAGGCCGTCTTTTTCTGCGAGTTCGACGGGCCCCGTTCCAGGAAGGTGGCGGTGAGGATAGCGTCGGATGATTAACCGGTGGAGTTCCGCGGCGAGTTGTGGTACCTACTTATCACGTCCGGGACTTACGGCCGCCGTTATCGGTGCGGAAGCTGGGCCTCATATTGGCAAGGAGGATTGCGTAATGAGTTTTTCCAGAAAGTGCGTGTTGTTCGTTTTGCTGGCCGGTGTTGTTTTCGCGGGATGCTGCGGTCCGGGTGGAGGGGCGAAGGTGGAGACCAAGAGCGTGACCACCACGAAATCCCTTGGGGAGCAGCTTATTGATCTGCAGAAGGCCTATGAGAGCGGAGCAATTACCGAGAGCCAGTACAAGGACCTGAAGAAGAAGACCATCCAACAGAGCACCGAAGGAGATTAGGGGGGGTACTGTCCTTGGATGCTCCAATCCGTCGCGCCCTGACGATTATCGCGGTTCTGTCGGCTGCGGCGCTGATCTTCGCCTTGCCGGCCCTTCCCTCGCCGGAAAGGATGAGGGCGCCGGACTCGAAACCTGCTGGAGAAGCGGCGCCGCTTGAACCGGAAACCTCGGTTACGCGGCTCTTTTTTCTGGGGGCGGTGGGCGTGTTTCAGCGGTACATATCGCCTACGGACGGCGATCGGTGCGGTTTTTCCCCTTCCTGTTCGGCCTTCGGGCGGGCGGCGGTGCACCGCCAGGGACCTCTGCTGGGTGTCATCATCACGGCCGACAGGCTGATGCGCTGCACCATGTTCAAGCATCCGGGGCCGGATTACCTCCTCCTGTCTGACGGGAGGCTATTCGATCCCCTGGAGAACAACCTGCTTTGGCTGCAATGAGACATTTTTTCGCGACCATAATGGCTTTCCTTTTCCTTGCTTCCCCTTGCTTCTGCCAAGGGTCCGCCGGCGGGCAGGGAATATATATCACCGAGGAAGTGCAGCTGAGGCTGGGAGACGTTTTTTTTTCGGAGGGTGAGTACTACCGCGCCATTACCGAATACAGGAAATTCGCCATCCTCTTTCCCGCTTCGGACAAGGGAGCCTATGCGCTCTTCAGAACCGGACTTGCCTCCTATCTGGGCGAGGAGTACGCTGACGCGGCGCGCATCTTTTCTCTCCTGCGCAGGGACTATCCAGGGAGCGAATTCCGCGATCCAGCAATGTTCTTCGAGGCGATCGCCCGCTGGAGGAAAAAGGATTACCAGGAAGCGGAGTTGTTGTTCGATCAGCTCGCCAAGGGGGAGTCCGCGTCCGGATTCGCGCCCAGGGCCTCTGCGGCGAAGGCTCTGCTGGAACTGGACATGGACGACGTAAAGGGCGCTCGCGCTGAACTGGAGCGATTTCTCGCCTTGTTTCCCGGGCATGCGGGCGAGCCGGATGTGCGAGAGGCCCTGGCCCTTTTCGGTGAATACGAACATCTGCCCAGAAAATCGGAGATTCTCGCGGGCATCCTCTCCGCCATACTGCCGGGAAGCGGCTATGTATACGCCGGCCGCTACGGTGACGGGCTTACGGCTTTTCTCCTGAATGGGCTGTTCATAGCGGGAACCGTAATGGCCGTGCAGAGCCAGTGGTACCCGGCGGCCGGGCTGACCGGCGGCATCGGGTTGCCTTTCTACCTGGGAAACATCTACGGCTCCGCCAATGCGGCCGCGCGCTGGAATGCCTCGGTAAAGAAAGAGGCGCGCGCCGGAATAGCCCGGCGACTGGAGCCGATCATCGACTCAAAGGGCGTCCCCGCGCCTGTGTATGGGGGAGGAAGCGCCGCGCTGATCTCCGCCGGGTCACACGTAGTCCACTGAAATGAAAAGGAAGTTTTATGGAAGCAACGGTACAGTTTTATCAATCACTGCTGGACAACCTGTACGACGGCGTATACTTCATGGACCGTAATCGTCAGATCATCTACTGGAACAAAGGCGCCGAACGCATAACCGGCTTTCTCGCCCCGGAAGTGGTTGGAACCCGTTGCTGGGACAATGTGCTTATGCATACGGATATGGAGGGAAAACAGCTTTGTCTGGAAGTCTGTCCCGCAGTAGAATCCATGGATAAAGGGGCGATGCTCGAAGCTGATGTCTATCTGCATCACAGGGCTGGTCACAGGGTTCCGGTAAAGGTCCGGGTCTCCCCCATATGCAATGATAACGGAGAGGTCATTGGCGCAGTGGAGGTATTCAGCGACAACAGTGAACGCCTGGCCTCGTTGCGACTCATCGACGAACTGCGGGAAAAGGCGTACGAGGATCCCCTCACCGGGCTTGCGAACCGGCGTTACATGGAAAGGGTAATCTATTCCCGTCTGGACGAGATGTCCCGCTATGGCTGGACCTTTGGTCTCATCTTTCTCGACATAGATCGCTTCAAGGCGGTGAACGACACCTACGGCCATGACGTGGGAGACGACGTGCTCAGAATGGTAGCCCGCACGTTGGAGTATTGCTCGCGTTCCTTCGATATCGTGGCGCGTTGGGGGGGGGAGGAGTTTGTCTTGGTGGTGATGAATGTGGATCGGGATGCCCTGGGCTGTATTGCCGAGAGGTGTCGCGCCATGGTCGAGTCTTCGCGGATGAATATTGGGGACAAGCCGCTGCTGGTTACTATATCTCTGGGCGCGACCCTTGCCTTCGGTGATGATACTCCGGAGTCTCTGGTGAAGAGAGCCGACGCTTTGATGTATCGAGGCAAGCAGGAGGGTCGTAATCGCGTTATCATGGGATGACCGGAGCCCCATGAAAGGAAATCACATGTATATCGTCATTCTTGCCGGAGGTTCCGGTACCCGCTTCTGGCCGCTTTCGCGAAAGAAAACACCGAAGCAGCTCATGTCTGTTTTCGGGGGAAGTTCCATGCTCCAGAGGACCGTCCAACGGGTACTGCCGTTGCAGCCGGAACGGATCCTGGTGGTGACCAACTCCCTCCAGGCGGAGGAGACGGCCCGCCAGCTCTCCTTTGTTAAAGAGGACATCGTCTCCATAGTGGAAGAACCCCTGGCGCGGAACACCGCGCCGGCCATCGGACTGGCCGCTGCCATCGTGGAACGGACTGATCCGGCGGCGGTGATGGCGGTCCTGCCGGCTGATCATTACATCCAGGATGAAGAGGAATTCCGCGACACGCTGCTGAAGGCGGAGAAGGAGGCTTCCCGCCTCAATCTGGTGACCCTGGGGATTGTTCCGACACGGCCGGAAACCGGGTTCGGCTATATCGAGGCGGATACCGGTTCCGGCAAAGACGGGATTTTTCCGGTGCGGCGTTTCGTGGAAAAGCCTCGACTGGAGAAGGCCCGTGAATATCTGGAGTCGGGCGCCTATTTCTGGAACAGCGGCATGTTCGTCTGGCGCGCCGATGTGATCCTGGATCGAATCCGTATCCATATGCCGGATCTTTCCGCGGGCCTTTCCGTGCTGCGCATCCCGGCATCCATGGATCGTCTGTCGTCCCTGCGCGGGGAAGTCGCGGATCTGTATGGCAGGATAAAGGCCGAATCCATTGATTACGGCGTGATGGAGAAGGCGGATGGTGTTGTTGTCATCCCCTCGTCCTTTGGCTGGAGCGACGTGGGAAGCTGGAGCGCGCTGCCGGAGGTTATGACGCCCGATGGGGAAGGGAACGTGTTCATCGATGGCGGCAGGGTAATATCTCTTGCTTCCAGAGACAATCTGGTGCGGGGCCACGGAAGGATGATAGCCCTCGTGGGGGTCCAGGGACTGGTGGTGGTGGATACGGGCGATGCGCTCCTTATCTGCCCGAAGGATCGCGCCCAGGATGTGAAAAAGGTAACGGAGGCGCTGGAAGAGAGGGGGCTCACCGAGCTCCTGTGATTCGCCGCGGCGCCTGCCGCTGTTTCATGCCGCCTACATGTAAACCATGATGCGGAATGATATGTTGCCGTCAATGGACTTGAACGGGATGGTAACCCCCTTGCACTGGATGTTCATGGTGGTGCATTCGGCAGGCTCGGGCGGTTCGCTCACCGGCCGGATCTTTCCGGACACAACCAGAGGCAGGCCGAGGGCTACGCTGCCGTATTGCTCGTGATATTTGCTCTTGAAAACCCCGGCGATGTTATTGGTGAGTTCGCCGATGGAATCGCGGATTGCCTCTTCATCGGCGTCATCCATCATCAGGAGTTCCTTTGCGACCATGCAGGCCGCGCGCGTGTCGGTGGCGTACATGATATACCCGACCCGGTCTCCCGCCACTCCGACGATGCCGACCACGTCTGACTCCACCGGCTCGATCTTTTTCTCGATTTTTCCGGCCAGTATCTCCATGCCCATGTAGCTCATGAAGGTGTCCTGGGTTGCCGACATGATGGTGAACATGATCTCCTCAAAGGTTATTCCAGACATGCGGTATTCCTCCCTGGTATTATAGATGCTTGTTTTCTTATCGAGCAATCCGGGGAAAAGTTTAATGCTTTGAAGCAGTTTTTCTTTCTTGCCGCGCATTAGTTGGTTTCCATCCGGAAACTACGGATGGAAAATTTTGACACGGCGGCCCGGGTTGACAAAAAGTCATGTGCCGTTTACCGTAACATACCCTTTCCAGAATACAAGTCTCAGAGGAGCAGCCAATGAAAATTGCACTGCTGGGTCTTCCCCAATCGGGGAAAAAGACCCTTTTCACCCTTCTCACCGGAAGGGAGGTTCCGGAACACTTAACTGAGGGAGAGTCCCTTGAAGGCGTGGCGCCCATCCGCGATCCCCGTGTCGACGTCCTTACGGAGATGGCCAGGCCGGAAAAGACGAGGTACGCCGAGAACAAGGTGGTTCTCTGCCCGGATGTGTCCGAGGGCGCCGGCAAGCGGGAATGGCTGGACTCCGCCAGGCGCTGCGACCTCCTCTGTCTCGTGGTTCGGGACTTTGCCTCCGGGAGCGTCTATCACCCGCTGGGTTCCATTGACGCCGAGCGTGACCGCCGGACTTTGGAAACGGAATTGCTTCTGGCCGACCTGGAGCTGATCGAGAAACGCCTGGAGAGGCTTGCCAAGGAGAAAAAGGGGGGCAAGACCCAGGCCCAGGCCAAGGAGGAGGAAATCCTCCTGCGATGCCGGGAGGCTGTGGAGAATGAGCGGGGCGTTAATACCCTGGGCCTGGGCGGTGAGGACCTGGATGCGATCCGGAGCCTGAACCTGGTCACCCTCATGCCGATTCTTCTGATCCGGAACGTGGATGAAGACAGGGTCGGCCGCGCCGATGGGGGAGACGGGAACGTTTTTATCATCTCCGCCCTCATTGAAAAGGAGATTATGGAGATGCAAGACCCCGCGGAGCGGGATGAATACCTCAAGGCCATCGGACTGGAATCCTCGGGCCTTGACCGCCTGAACGCAGCGGCCTATGACGCCCTTGGTCTAATGTCCTTCTATACCATGGGCAAGGACGAGGTGCGCGCCTGGACCATCCGGAAGGGGACTTCCGCGCCGTCCGCCGGGGGTAAGATCCACAGCGACATAGAGCGAGGTTTCATTCGGGTGGAGGTCATCAAGTACAACGACCTGGTGGCGGCCGGGAGCGAGGCCGCGGCCAAGACCCAGGGCAAGGCCCATCTGAAGGGGAAGGACTACATCATGGAGGACGGCGATATCTGCCATTTCCGCTTCAACGTGTAATGCGGGAATAAGGGCCGATGGCGAAGGGAGAAGGTAAAGGCTTCTTTTCCCTGATATTGCGGGAAAGTGGAAAATAAAGTGTCAAAAACCATATATGTTGTAGGCCACCGGAACCCGGATACGGATTCCATTGCGTCGGCTGTCGCCTATGCGGACCTGAAGAAGAGGCTTGGGGAAGGCAACGTGGTCGCCGCCATGGCCGGCTCTCCGAATCCCCAGACCCGTTACATCATGGATCGTCTCGGGATCGAATTGCCGGTTCATCTGGCGGATGTACGTCCCGCCGTGCGCCATGTTCTCAAGCGCCCCCCTGTCACCGCCCGTGCTTCCATGACTCTGCGGGAGGCTCTGGAGCTCTTCTACCGCCACTCCATCAGGGTCCTTCCGGTGGTGGATAGCGAAGGGATGCCCCTTGGTATTGTCTCCCTCCTGAGGTTGTCGGAAAGATATCTGGTGTCCGGCGCCGGACGGAAGCGGGTGGTCAGGGCCTCATTCCTTGCCCTGGCGAAATGCCTGGACGGGGACTTCCTTGCCGGCGCCCCCTCGGAAACGGTTGAGGAACTTCACCTCTTCATAGGCGCCATGAGCGAGGATTCCTTTTCGGACAGGCTGTCGGGGTACGAGCCTTCCTCCTTGCTGATCATGACCGGTGACCGTCGTGTCATACAGGAGGCGGCCATTGCCAGGGGGGTGAGAATCCTGGTTATTACGGGAGGTCTGGGAGTGGACTATGAGATTCTGGAAGCGGCCCGTGACTCGGGTGTCGCGGTTCTTTCCACCGCCCACGACACGGCGACCGCCGCCGGGCTGGTCCGTCTCGCCGCTCCTCTTGATACCTATCTGGAAAAGGAATTCGCCTGCATCGGCATCGGAGAACCGCTGGAGCACCTGAGGGTGAAGCTCCTTCATTCAGGTGAAACCGCCATAATCGCGGTAGAAGAGGATGGGGCCGTTGCCGGTGTGGCGACCAAGTCGTCTCTCCTCTCTCCCAGTCCCCATTCCCTGATCCTGGTGGACCATAACGAGCTTGGACAGTCCGTTCCTGGCGCCGAGACAGTGGAAATAGTGGAAATAATTGATCACCACAAGCTGGGCAATCCTTTCACCACCCAGCCCATTACCTTTTTTGCCGCGCCGGTGGGGAGCACCTGTACCATCGTCGCATCCCTGTACCGGGATCGGGGTGTGGAGCCCGAGGAGAGGATCGCATCGCTTCTGCTGGCCGGAATCCTTTCCGACACGGTGATCCTCCGTTCCTCCACGACAACCGTCAGGGATCGGGAGATGGTTTCGTGGCTTGAGGGCCTCTCCGGTCTTGATCATCTTCTTTTCGGCCGGGAGATATTCACCGCGTGCAGCGGTTTTTCCGCCCATGGCTCTCTGGAAGGGGCAATCCGTTCGGATTTCAAGCATTTCAGCGCGGGGGAGGATCTCCTCGGGGTCGGGCAGGTGGAGGTGGTTGGTTTCGATGAATTCTTCGAGGTCAAGGAGGACCTGTGGGCTGTTCTCAAGCGGATCAAAAAAGAGGATGGTCTGAGCCTGGCGGGTTTTATGGTGACGGATATCTATTCCGAAACCACCCTTTTTCTTGTGGAAGGGAAGAACGAACTGGCGCATATCATGGGGTATCCCCAGCGGGAGCCGCATCTGTATGAGATGAAGGGCGTGATGTCCAGGAAGAAACAACTGGTGCCCCATCTGCTGAAGGCCCTGGCCGCCCTCTGAAGAGCCTGTTTTCGCCGAGGGCGCTCCGGGGGGGGGCTGTAATTGTGCAAAAGGCCGGGAGAGTCCGCCTCCCGGCCTTTTGCGCGATTGCAATGATTTGCTTCCCTTTACGTGGGGGAATCATCCGGAGGGAATCCAATCCCGCCGGAACATCTGCTGCGTTCAGAATGTGAGACAACGTTCGAGAATCATCGCCTCCTTTCTGATTTCAAGGATAGCATGGGATTTTCTTGCCGCAACCGGTTTTTTTTCGGTACGGGATGAATTGAGATTTTCCGCCAACAGAACGCGCACATTTTTTTCGCGAAGTTGCATATCATTGTCCGAGTATGGTATGAAATTGACGTTCAGAGGAGATGGGCCTCTCTTTCGAACCTGAAGACCGGCGAAAGGTTTACTTCACTCCCGCCCGTCATATGGAAAAACAAGCAAATCTTTTCCGGACAAAGGAGGCGCCATATGCCTGTATATGAGTTTTATTGTGTTGACTGCCACATGCTCTTCAATTTTCTTTCCAGAAGGGTCAATACGGATAAACGCCCGGCCTGCCCCCGGTGCGGACGTCCGGACCTGGAAAGGCGCGTCTCATCGTTTGCCGTCTCCTCCGGTAGAACCGATGAGCCGATGGAAGGGATGTCTGATCTGGATGAAGATAAAATGGAAAGGGTCATGGAATCCCTGGCAGGTGAGATGGAGGGGGTGGATGAGAATGATCCCCGGCAGGTGGCCCGTATCATGCGAAAATTTTCCGAGGCAACCGGGATGGACCTGGGTCCGGAAGCCGGGGAGGCAATCCGAAGGCTTGAGGCAGGGGAAGACCCGGAAAAGATTGAGGAGGAGATGGGCGATCTCATGGATACGGAGAGTCCCTTTACCCGGGAAGGGGTGAAGGGGCTGAAGCGTCGCATGGCGCCGCCGGCCAGGGATGACACCCTCTATCCTTTGTGACGGTTCAGCGAAGCGCGTGTACTAAGGACTTGAACGAAAAACGCCCCGGAGTCTTTCCGGGGCGTTTTTCGTTATCTGCTGGATGTAAGCCTGTCCAGCGCTTCGTGGTACTTTTCCGAGGTCTTTCTGATGATATCTTCTGGAAGCGGAGGCGGAGGGGCCTGTTTGTTCCAGTCCAGCGTTTCCAGGTAATCCCGGAGGAACTGCTTGTCAAAGCTGGGCTGAGAGCTCCCCGGCCGGTAGTCGTCCTTCGGCCAGAAACGGCTGGAATCCGGCGTCAGACACTCGTCTATGAGGATAAGCCGGTTGTCGCGGATGCCGAATTCGAACTTTGTGTCGGCTATGATGATCCCCCGTTGGGCGGCGGTTTCGCGGGCCGAGGCGTATATGTCCAGTGTGGCGTTACGCGCCTTTTCCGCAATCTCTTTTCCGCACAGTTCAACCATGCGGTCGAAAGAGATGTTCTCATCGTGCGCCCCTATCTCGGCCTTGGTGGAGGGCGTGAACACCGGCTCTTCGAGTCTGTCCGACTCCACCAGTCCCGCGGGCAGCCTTATGCCGCATACGGAACCGGTCTCCCGGTACTCCTTCCATCCGGAGCCTGCCAGGTAGCCGCGGACGATGCATTCCACGGGCAATGGACGGGACTTTTTCACCAGCATGGAACGTCCCCGGAGTATGTCGGCGTATTTCCGGCATGAGGCTGGAAACTCCTCCACATCGGTGGATATCAGGTGGTGCGGAATGATGTTCTCCATGCGGTGGAACCAGAACGCTGAAATACTGGTCAGCACATGCCCCTTGCCCGGGATCCCTTCGTTCATTATGACGTCAAAGGCTGAGATGCGGTCGGTGGTCACGATTAGAAGCTGATCGCCGAGGTCGTAGATATCGCGGACCTTGCCGCGCCCTGCGCGTTTCAGATCGGGAAAGTCGGTTGACAAAACAAGATTGGTCACTTGAGATTCTCCTTGCTTTAGTACAAACCGGCCCGGAGATGTCTTGCGACATCAACCGGGCCGGTCTGGTTTTGTTGTCTTTTGTAATACTACTACCGTTTAGTCGGTGGTCAAAGCCGGATTGATCACGATCTTTGCTTTGTCCCTCAGCCCCTTCAGCCATTTTTCAACGGCTTCCCGCTGTTTTGACGGAAGCAGGGACTGTATGAGCTGTTGACGTTCTTTCTGGAAAGCAGCGTCCGGGGCCGCAATCCTTTCCTTCAGGCGGATGGCGTACCAGCGTCCATTGAGCATAAAGGGTTCCGGGAGGCCCGGGGCGTTTTTCGTCAGATTGAACACCCCTTCCATCAGCTCCCTGGAGTTTCCTATTACGGGAATCTCGCCCTTTTCAGAGAACTGGAAGCTACCCGTCTCCCGCATGGTCCCGGCAAAAGTCCCTTTCGCCAGTTGAGACTGGGATTCGGTCGCCTTTTTACGTGCAAGTTCGGCGGCTTTTTCCGCGATCACGCGTTTTTCAACTTCACTGCGTATACTGTCAAGAGGTGGAACAACCGATGGCTTGCGGTTCTTGATCTTGAAAAGATAGACCCCCTTGGATGTTTCCAGCGGACCTCCTATCTCCCCCTGTTTCAAGAGGAAGGCCTTTTGCAGAATCGCGGATTCTCCGGCAAGTGACGCGGGCGGGTTCTGCATAGTGAACATCGGTGTCTCCGTAACCGTCGCGCCGAGCATTCCGGCCGCGGCGGTCAGGTTACCGCCGGCAAGGTTCTTGTTGAGAGCGTCAGCCGCCAGTTCATAGGCATGTTTAGCGGCCTTGAATCTCAGGGCGTCTCCCGTTACCCGTACTTTTACCTCCTCAAAGGGGAGGATGCCTTCCTTACCCTGATAACGGTCTATGTTTTTCTGGTAAAAGGTCTGAATCTCCTCAGCGCTCACCGCTACCTTGGAAGCTGTCTTTTCCGGGGTTACCAGAACGTAGGAAAGGCTGATTTCCTCCCTGGTCCTGAATTCCTTTTCATTTCTCTTAAGGAAGTCGTTCATTTCCTGATCGGTCGCCTTCACTTCCTTTTGAACCTCGGCCGGCGCAAAGGAAACGAACTGAAGATTCAGCCGGTCATGTTTCCTGGCATAGGCCTGCCGCGCATCCTGGTCGCTGACCTTTACCGCGTCCATTATGGATTTCCGGGCCTTCTCCAGCATGAGCTCTTTGCGTTTCGCGTCTTCGAATGCGCCCGGCGTAAGACGATTCGCCTTGAGCACCTGTTCGTACAGCTGTTTGTCAAAAGCGCCGTTCTTCTGGAAATACGGCATCTTGGAGATGTCGGCTATGACCTCCTCGTCCGAAACCTTTATTCCCATCTTTTTTGCCTCCTGCTTCACAAGGGTGGTTGTGACCAGGTTATCGATGACCATTTTCCTGAGACCAATCTGCTTTTCCACTTCCGGCGTCATCGGCTGACCGTACATCTGCTGGATGGAGTTTTTCATCCGCTCGTAATTCTGGGCAAATTCTTTATAAGAGATACTCTCTCTGTTTACCTTGACGGCGTAACCGGAGTCGCTAAGCCCCTCGTCACCCTTTCCCCAGATAAGAAAGATGGTGCCGACGAAAGACAGGACTATGACGATAAATACCGCCTTTATGATGAATGACTGTTTGTATTTCCTCATGATTCCAAGCATCGGCTGATTACTCCTTTTTGTTAATATATAAGGGAAAACCACTGAATAACGGGACGGCATAGTAATATAATCGAGGGGTAAAAGCAACCGGTTAGATTGCTTCCATTTTTCTCTCTTGTCAGCGAGGGTGCTTTTTGCTACATTCTCCATTCCATTAAAATTGATAATATGCCCATGATTCTCGTGGCGAAGGGACCTTTTTGATGATTAAAATCTTTGACTATATATTCGGCATGTTTTCCAACGATCTGGCCATTGATCTGGGGACCGCCAACACGCTTGTCTACCTGAAAGGCAAGGGTATCGTTGTAAGGGAGCCTTCCGTGGTGGCTGTCCAGAAATCGTTCGGCGGGCAGCAGAAGGTACTGGCGGTGGGAATGGAGGCGAAAAAGATGCTTGGCCGGACTCCTGGAAGCATTACCGCCATCCGTCCCATGAAAGAAGGCGTTATCGCGGATTTTGACATTACGGAAGAGATGCTTCGCTATTTCATCCACAAGGTGCACAACCGCAAGACACTGGTCCGTCCGCGCATCGTCATCTGCGTCCCTTCCGGAATCACTCAGGTGGAGAAAAGGGCCGTGAAGGAGTCCGCGGAATCGGCGGGGGCCCGCGAGGTGTATCTGATCGAAGAGCCGATGGCGGCCGCCATCGGCGCCGGTCTTCCCATCATCGAAGCCAGCGGCAACATGATCGTTGATATAGGTGGAGGGACGACCGAGGTTGCCGTCATCTCCCTGGCGGGCATAGTTTATACGAAGTCGGTCCGTGTTGGCGGGGACAAGATGGACGAGGCCATAGTCCAGTATATCAAGCGCAAGTACAATCTCCTCATCGGCGAGCGGATGGCCGAGCACATAAAGATAGAGATTGGCGAAGCCTATGCCGGTGATTCGGTTCTGACGATGGAAGTCAAGGGGCGGGACCTGGTTTCCGGGATACCCAAGACCACTGAAATAGATTCCAACGAGATCCGGGAAGCCCTTTCCGAGCCTGTAAACGCCATTGTCGAGGCGGTCCGCATCTGCCTGGAAAGGACTCCGCCGGAACTGGCCGCCGACATCGTGGACAAGGGCATCGTCCTGGCAGGAGGTGGCGCGCTCCTGCGTAATCTGGATCTGCTCCTTCGGGAAGAGACGGGCCTGCCGGTGGTGATTGCCGATGATCCCCTTTCCTGTGTCGTGCTCGGGTCCGGAAAGGTCCTCGACGAGTTGAATCTCCTGCGCCGGGTGGCTGTATCCTCTTGATGAATAGCAAGCGCCGATAATCCTGCTACGACAAACACCGGCCTTGCCGGTTTTTGTTGCCGTTCGTAGCACCAGGTGAGCATGCTGATTCTTTGTCTTTCTTTTCCCGGATGAAGTCCATTCATCTTTCCTGTCCAATTCAAGCCGGCTGCCCCTTTCCGGAGCGCGTATCCGGCTTGCGCGAATGCGTTAATCCCGTCCTGGAATACTGAAAATGAGCAGTTCGGTAGCAGATATTATACTCCCGGTCTGGAACAGGCCGGGAGAGACCCGCGAGTGTCTGGCGGACCTGGTGAAGCATTCGCCTGATGCCAGGTTGATTCTGATGGACCTTTGCAGCGAGTCCGAGACGGAACAGCTTCTCCATGAATTCGCCGAGTATCTCGGAGAACGTGCGGTTCTGGTCCGCTCCGAGCGCATGCGAGGCCTGATTGATACAATCAACAAGGGTCTTTCCATGGCAAGCGCTCCCCTTATGGTAGTTCTCCGTTCCAGTTGCCGGGTTGCTCCAGGATGGCTTGAACCCCTTCTGGAGACCTTGCGGGACCAGCGCGCCGGAGTCCTGGTTCCTTTTCTGGCGCCCCTTGCGGGGGATATGACCGGTCAACAGGTTAGCGGATACACATGCAGGGAGGCCCGCCGAGGGAATTTCACGGCCATGGGAATAACCCGCTCCCTCTACGAAGGGATTGGCGGATTTGACAATGGCCTTGATGGCGCGGTCTGGTGCCTTGCTGACTATTCAAGGAGAGCCGAGAGGGCCGGATTTCGAACGCTTCGTGTTGATGGCCCTCCGGTTCTCTACCGGGAAGAGCCCGTCTATGGCGCCATTGAAAGGCGCAAGAGAATCATCCGGGAGAGCGAGTCCCTGTTCCGTGCGCGGTGGGGAGAGGATCACGTCTATTGTCTGTCTATCTCGCCGAAGGCGCCGGAAGGGGCGCTGACGCGTCTGTTCGATGTCATCCTTGCCGGCGCGCGTCGAGGGAACCGCTTTTTCGTGCTGACCCCGTTCGGCGTTTACCGAAGACTTGCCGGACGAGGGCTGCACCGTCTGCACGAGAATATTGAAGTGGAAAGGCTGTCCTGCTTCTTCCCTTCCCGATCCATGCGGGCGGCATTCAGCCGTTGCCGGGATAGATGCCGGGATATGAAGCTGCTTAACGGCCTTGAGGGCCTGCTTGACCTGGATGGAGATCGGGCGCAGGCGGTTTCCTTTGCCGAGATGGAAAACCTTTTCACAACCGCGGAGGTCTGAATGTCGGATATAGTCCGGAATTGTTTTGCCGCCCATAGGGAGGTCATGGAATCGGTCGAACGGGACCTTGCCCCGGCCATTCTTGAGGTAGCCCGGACCCTGATGGGTGTCTTCCGCGGAGGCGGGAAGCTTCTTGTCATGGGGAACGGGGGTTCCGCGTCGGATGCCCAGCATCTCGCGGCGGAGATCGTGGGACGGTTCCGTCTCGAGAGAAAGGCGCTTCCGGCTATCGCTCTCTCCACTGATACCTCTATCCTTACCGCCGTGGGAAACGACTATGGATTCGACTCGGTTTTCCTGCGCCAGGTGGAGGCCCTGGCCGCGCAAGGGGATGTGGTGATGGGCATTTCCACCAGCGGGTCATCGGCCAACGTCCTGGAGGCCCTCCGACTGGCCCGTGAAAAGGGTTGTGTCACCATCGGGCTTCTCGGGCGTGACGGCGGGGCCATCGGGAAATCGGCGGATATGGCGCTTGTGGTCCCCGCCAGGGATACGGCGCGCATCCAGGAGGCCCACATTACCATCATCCATATCCTTTGCCAGTTGATTGAACAGGGGCTTTTCGGGGATACGGACACTGATTGACTTCCTTCCTTTCATTCAGGAATACAAGAGGATTCAAAGGAGAGGCCATGGATCGCAAGGATGCGGAGTCCATATTTACGAGGGCGCGCAACATAAAGGCGCTGGTAATCGGCGACCTGATGCTGGATGAATATCTCTGGGGAAAGGCCGAGCGGATTTCACCGGAGGCGCCGGTGCAGGTCGTGGACGTGAAGCGCGAAGACCTGAGGCTCGGCGGCGCGGGAAACGTGGCCAATAATATGGCGGCATTCGGTTGCGGGGTATACATCTGCGGCATTATCGGCAGGGATGATAACGGCGTCCATCTGCGCCGGACATTCAGCGGCCGCGGGGTGGATACCTCCGGGATTTTTGATGTCCCTTCACGGATGACCGGCAAGAAAACCCGTGTGCTTGCCTCAAATCAGCAGATCGTCCGTATCGATCGCGAAACCCGCGGGGATATCACGGAAGAGGAGGAAGACCTGCTTCTTTCTTTTGTGAGGGATCCCGCTCATATCTGGAATATTATCCTTGTTTCCGATTATGGAAAGGGCGTACTGACACGGCGCGTGCTGGAAGAGGTCATATCCTTTGCCGGTAACAGAGGGATCCCGGTGATTGTGGATCCCAAGGGCGCCGATTTCACCAGATATCGTGGCGCCACCATCATAACACCCAACAGAAAGGAGGCTGAAACCGCCGCCCGCATTCCTATTCTGGATGAGGACACCCTGGGACTGGCCGCCGGAAGGCTGCTGGAAGAGGGCGAGTATGAAGCCCTTCTGGTCACAAGGAGCGCCGAGGGTATGTCGCTTTTCCTCAGAGAGGGGGAAGCGCTCCATATCCCGACCGTGGCGCGCGAGGTCTATGATGTCACCGGCGCCGGGGACACGGTAGTGGCCGCGTTGGGGCTGGGCCTGGCATGCGGCGCCGGATTCGCCGAAGCATCACGCCTGGCAAACGTCGCGGCCGGCATCGCGGTGGGCAAGGTCGGCACTTCCATCGTCCTGCCGGAGGAGGTCATCGGGTCCATCCGCCACGAGCACCAGGACAGCGACGCAAAGATCAAGAATCTGGATGCCCTTGCCGACCTTGTGGACAGGGAAAAACTGAAGGGGAGGAGGATCGCCTTCACCAACGGTTGTTTCGATCTTCTCCATGTAGGCCACGTGAAATACCTGCAAAAGGCCCGGAGCTATGGCGACCTGCTGGTGCTCGGTCTCAACAGCGACGCTTCCGTGCGGCGTCTCAAGGGTGAAAAGCGTCCTCTCATCGGACAATCCGAGCGCGCGCATATCCTGGCCGCTCTTGACTGCGTTGACTACGTGGTGATCTTTGAAGAGGATACACCCATAAGGCTCCTTGAGACCCTTCGGCCCCATGTGCTTGTGAAGGGGGGGGACTATACCCCCGAACGGGTGGTGGGCAAGGACCTTGTGGAGTCATACGGCGGCAAGGTTGAGCTGGTTGATTTCGTTGACGGCAGATCAACCACCAATATCATAGAAAAGATTCTGCAGAACTACAGTTGACACCTGTGGCGAACGGGGCGCGGCGTGCATGATGAATATGGGAAAACCATGACGGGAAAGGCTGTATTCCTGGACAGGGACGGTGTAATCAATGTGGAAAAGGGTTACGTGCACCGCGTCGAGGAATTCGAGCTTCTGCCCTATGTGCCCGAGGCCATCAGGCTGCTTAATGAGGCTGGCTTTCTTGTGGTTGTGGTAACCAACCAGTCCGGTGTGGCCCGCGGTTACTACACGCTGGAGACGGTTCGACGCCTGCATTGCCACCTGGATGCGCTCCTGGCGGAGCACGGCGCCCGCATCGACGCCTATTACATCTGTCCCCATCATCCCGAACACGGCATTGGTGAACTGAAGGTGACCTGCGCATGCCGCAAGCCGTTGCCCGGCATGCTGGAACAGGCGGCGACGGACCTTGCCATCAATCTTCCAGCATCTTACATGATCGGGGACAAACCGACGGATACGGCCGCCGCGCTTGCCGCCGGCTGCCATCCCCTGTTTCTCCAGACCTGCTTCGGAAGCCCCGCTGTCGAACCGCCGGAAGGTGTCCCTGTTTTTTCCGATCTGCTGGCCGCTGTACGCGCAATCCTAGCGGCTGAGAAACGCCGATAGTATTTGACGCTTTTTCTCTCCTTGTGATAATAGAGCATGATATGGCATAGTCCGGCTTTCATATGGAAAGCGGATGGTTCGGATCATACTTGTTTGAATTTTCCGTAAGAATCCTTTCTACAAATGATTTTCCGGGTTCAATCCTTTTGGTGTCAGTAAGTTCGCGGAGGAGTGGGGAATGGCGGGGAGGAGAAGTTTCTCCTCCCTTCCCTGTTTTGGCACAATGCTAGAGATATTCAGAAAAAACGGTTATCGCATTATCGCGGCCGGCGTTCTCCTTGCCGCGCTTCTCTTCTTTTCCCTCAATCTGCGCCATACCGAGAGCTCCAATCCCTTTGAAAGGACCGTGCTGAATGTCACGGCGCCCGCGGGAGGGGCTGTTGCAAAGACCAACGGTATTTTCTCGGGTATATGGGAAGACTATATCGCGCTTGTCAACGTGCGGAAGGAAAATGAAGAGCTGCGGAAACTCGTCAGCCGACTCAGCGCGGAAGTCATCAGGAATCGGGAAGCAGCGCAGTCAAACGAACGCCTGGGGCGGTTGCTCAACCTGAGGGATTCCGTGCAGTCGCCTTCAGTTGTCGCCACAATCATCGGAGAGGACGTCGCTCCATGGTTCAGGACGATGATCATCGACAGGGGGTCGGTGGACGGTATTCGCGAAGGGATGCCGGTGGTCGCGGCTTCGGGGGTTGTCGGACGGATTGTAAGGGTCGCCGCCAACAGTTCCCGTCTCCTCCTGGTTACCGATCACGCCAGCGCCATTGCCGCAACCGTTCAGCGCTCCAGGGCGCGGGGAGTGGTAAAGGGAAAGAGCGGCGGGATCTGTATCCTTGACTTTTCCCACCGCGGCGAGGATGTAAAGGTGGGAGACGTCATTGTCACCTCAGGCATAGGCGGTGTATTTCCCAAGGGGCTTCCCATCGGCGAGGTGACAATGGTGAAAAAGGGAGAATACGGAATATTCCAGTCTGTAGAGCTTCGCCCTTACGTCTCCATGTCCCGGCTGGAAGAAGTTCTGGTTCTGGTTCGATAGGGTTATGCTCAATTACCTGAATATCCTTTTCCTCGTTATTGCCGGCATTCTTCTTCAGACCGTCTTTTTCCCGGAATTTCTCATCGATTCATTTCAACCCAATCTTCTGGTTGTGTTTGTCGTATATCTCGGGTTCAGGTCGGATGCGCGTTTTGGCGCATTATCGTCATTTCTCCTTGGACTCGTCCAGGATTCACTCAGTGGTATCTACTTCGGGCTGAACGGTTTCTGCTATCTTCTGGTCTATTTTCTCTTCAGGGAAACCGCTAGCCGGTTATATACGGAGAGCCGGACCCTCATGGTTATCGGGGCGTTTCTGGCGACGGTTATCATTGCATTTGTCCAGCTTCTTCTCCTTCTGGTCTTTTCAGCGTCCTATGGGGTATATGCGTCGCTCCTGGCAGCGATCCCGACCCAGGGACTGGTGAATGCCATCGCATCGGGAGTTGTGTTTTCACTGTTGCCTCGCGCCGGAAAGGGGCGCCACCAATGAGAGAGCAGCGTGTCGTCAGGGAGTCCAGGGATTCCGGTCGAAGGCTGATAAGCCTTGCCATAGCCGTTTCCGTGCTCTTTTTTCTCTTGTTGTTGCGCCTTTGGTATCTCCAGATTGTCAAGATGGAGACCTTCCAGGACCTTTCGGAGAGCAACAGGCTGAGGCTGGTGCCCGTGGCGGCCTCCCGGGGAACCATTATGGACCGTAACGGGGCCATAATGGTGGACAATACGCCATCCTTCAGTGTTTCGGTATTGCCTCAGGAGGTAACCGACAAGGATGTCCTTATCGAAAGGCTTTCCGGGCTGATTGGCGTGAGCCCGACGGAGCTGAGGGAAAAATGGGAGAAGAGCAGCAGGCGGGGCAGATACCGGCCGATTATCCTTGCTTCCGGAATTACCCGGGACCAGCTGGAGATCCTGGAGGAAAACAGTATGTTCCTGCCCGGGGTCGATGTGGAGATGTATCCGATACGGGATTACCCCCACGGCATCCTTGCCGCCCATCTCCTGGGCCATCTGGGAGAGATGTCGGAGCAGGAGATGGCAAGTCCGCGGTTCAAGGACTATAATCCGGGCGACTATGTGGGAAAGAGCGGCATTGAGAGAAGCTGGGAGAAGGATCTGCACGGTGTCGATGGTGGAAGGCAGATCGAGGTGGACGCCAGAGGGAGGTTTTTGCGAACCGTCAGTGAAAAGGCGCCCACAACCGGCAACAGCCTGATCCTGACGGTGGATCTGGAGCTCCAGAAGCAGGCGGAAGCCGCCTTTGGCGAGCAGGCCGGAGCGGCCGTGGCGCTGGATGTTAATTCAGGGGAAATCCTCGCCTTTGTCAGCAATCCTGGATTTGATCCGGCCCTGTTTGCCGGCAAGCTGTCGTCCCAGCAATGGAAGGCCTACCTGGAGGACAAGCGTCACCCCCTGGAAAACAAGGCGCTCAAGGGTCAGTATCCTCCAGGCTCCACGTTCAAGATAGTAACAGCCATCGCCGGTCTGGAAGAAGGCCTGATCAACGAAAGCACCACTGTTCATTGTTCCGGCTCGTACAAGTTCGGCAACAGGGCCTTTGGTTGCTGGAACAGGCACGGGCACGGCGCAGTAAGTCTCAGAAAGGCCCTGCGTGAATCGTGCGATGTGTACTTTTATCGCCTGGGCGAGCGTCTCGGGGTGGACAGGATCGCCAAATACTCCAAAATGCTTGGCCTTGGCGACACATACGGCATCGGCCTGGATAATGAGAAGGGGGGGCTCATCCCCACCTCGGAGTGGAAAGTAAAGCGTTTCGGCAAGAAATGGCTTGCGGGAGAGACCCTGCCGGTGTCCATTGGACAGGGTTATGTGCTGGCTACCCCTGTTCAGCTGGCGGTCATGACCGCGACGGTGGCCAATCAGGGGACGATATACCGGCCGCATCTGGTGAAAAAGGTGGTTAGTCCCGAAGGAAAGGCGCTTCGTGAATATCAGCCCCAGATACTGTCCAGGGCTTCCGTTCACCCTGAAAGCTGGAAGGCGGTTTCCAGGGGGCTGTTCGCGGTCGTCAACGAAAGGGGAGGCACCGGAGGGCGGGCCAGACTCTATGAGGTGGCCGTGGCGGGAAAGACGGGCACCTCGCAGGTAGTCAAATTGCGCAAGGGGAAGGGAATCCCGTACCAGTTTCGCGATCACGCGCTGTTTGTCGCCTATGCCCCGGTGGAAAAACCGGAGATCGCCGTGGCGGTTGTGGTCGAGCATGGAGAGCACGGGGGGTCGGCCGCCGCGCCCATTGCCGGAAAAATCCTGCGGAAATACTTTGAAGGGAAGGGTGTAATCAGAAAACCGGTCCCGAAGAACAGTGAAGTTCCGGGCGACTCGGAAGAAGCAGCCAATGATGAAACCGCGGATGAAGCCGCGGGGGAGACTCAGGATGGGAATGATTGACAGAAGGCTGTTAACCAACTTCGACTGGGGGCTTCTCCTGCTGGTCCTTGTTATAGCGGCAATCGGTGTGGTGAACATCTCCAGCGCAACCGCCTCATATGCCCTGGTGGACACCCCCTACCAGCTTCGTCAGATTTACTGGATCCTCATAGGACTGTTTCTCGTTATGCTGCTTTGCAGCATTGACTACCATATCTTCTCGGATATTTCCTACTGGCTGTACGGGATTGCCGTTATGCTCCTGCTTGTGGTGCTCGTCATGGGCAAGAGCTCCATGGGCGCCACCCGCTGGCTGCAATTGGGCTTTATCGGCTTTCAGCCGTCAGAGCTAATGAAAATCGTGATCATCACGGTATTCGCCAGATATTTCACCTCAACGGTTGTACCTCCCGGCGGCATGAAACTGAAAGACCTGTTCTATCCGTTCCTTCTTCTGTCGGTTCCCGTGGTGTTGATAATGAAGCAACCGGACCTGGGAACAGCGATCCTGGTGGCGCTTATCGCATTTTCCATGATCCTTTTCGTCGGGATCCGTCTCAGAACCGTCTTGACCCTTGCTCTGGCGGCGTTCCCTTCCGTATTTCTCGGGTGGAACTTTTATCTCAGGGATTACCAGAAGGCGAGGATTCTGAACTTTCTCTCTCCGGAACGCGACCCGCTCGGGAGCGGGTACCATATTATCCAGAGCAAGATCGCCATAGGTTCGGGAGGATTTCTGGGAAAAGGCTTTCAGCAGGGGACCCAAACCCAGCTGCGCTTTCTTCCCGAGCAGCACACCGATTTCGCCTTTTCCGTTTTCGCGGAAGAGTGGGGTTTTCTTGGAAGCCTGCTGGTGATAGTCCTTTATCTTAGCCTGGTGCTTTGGGGGCTTAACATTGCCCGGCGATGCAACGATTATTTCGGCAGCCTCATGGCGGTGGGAGTGACGGCCATGCTTGCGTGGCATATCATAATCAACATGGGAATGGTGATCGGGCTCTTTCCGGTGGTTGGTGTCCCGCTTCCTCTCTTTTCCTATGGAGGAACATCCATGGTGACCTCCATGATCGGATTCGGGATTCTGCTGAACATCCGGATGCGGCGGTTCATGTTCTGAACCGGCTTTGCATTCAGGATGGTCCGTGTTCCCATCTCCTTCATCCCGGCCCCTGGACGCGGGGAAGGGGTGAAGTGTCATCCCGCGGCATAATGAAATGCCTTGGGTAAGCCAGCCCGAAAACTTCTGAAGTCATCGATGTCCGATATAGTCACTCGGGCATGGCGAATCGAATTCGCCAATGCGGCAAAGCAGGAAACGATCTCCCTAATAGCGGAAAATGACCAGTCCGGTTGAAAGGGAATCCATCCATTCCTTGCGGTTCACCGCTCCGTTTCTGTCCGCGTCCAGCCTTTCAAACAACTTTCTTTTGTTTTTTTCCGCTGTTGCGGTATCGGCATTGTTCCCTTGCCGCAAATCCTGGCTGATCTGGAAATTATCGTTCACTCCCTTGCTTACCGAGAAATCGCCTTTGAGAAACTCGTCAAGCGTAAGCTGCTGATCCTTTTCCGCGTCCAGACGATTAAAAAGGTCGTCCAGTCCTTCCCCGGCAAGCACCGGAGCAGTGAAGAGGCAAAGAAAAAGGCATGCCGGCAACAATCTTTTCATTGATAACCTCCGTCGGAATAATCTGGCGTTTCCAACCATTATTGTGACCACCCGCGGCAAAATACCATAAACCAGGAACATGTTAAATCCAAAAACTCCTTGGCCAGGCACATCCTCAAAAAACCTTTCGCGGAGATTTCCGGAAAATTCATTCGCAAATATAAAGAATACATGAAGGATAAATAATCTCTAAAGTTGCGGTTGGATCCGCCGAAAAGAAAAACGGAATTGAGATATCCATACCAGCCCGGTGACATACAGCCATTTCATACTAAAGGAGACTGTTGCATGAAGATCAGGACGAAATTGATTTCCGTAAACGTGGGGATTCTGGTTGCCACCATTGCCGTCATAACCGGCATATGCCTGTGGCAGTTCAACCAGACGCTCAAGCACCGTTCCGAGGTTTCCCAGGACAGCCGGCTCAAGACCTTCCGGGAGCTTCTTCGCCAGAAGGGGAGCGACTTCCGGATTGAGAACGGCGTGCTGATGGTGGGCGATTACGTAATCAACAACAACAATGAGCTGCCGGATCGCCTGAAAGAGTTGTGCGGCGGCACCGCCACCGTCTTCATGGGTGATACCCGCGTAGCGACTAACGTGCTGAAAGACGACGGCGCCCGCGCCCTGGGCACGAAGCTGGACGGCCCGGCCTATGACGCAGTCCTGAAGAAAGGCGAGCCGTTCCGGGGAAAGGCCAAGATCCTTGGCGTTCCCTACTTCACCTCCTATGACCCCATCAAGAACGCCGCCGGCCAGGTAATAGGCGTCCTGTACGTGGGAGTCCCGCAGAAGGAATTCTACGCCGAATTTGACAGGCTGAAGCTGCTGCTCATCGGACTGGCCCTGGCGCTCATCGCGGCGGCCGTATTCGTGAACCGCCTCTTCATCCACCGCCTGTTCGTTCCCATAAACCAGGTTCATGACGTTCTCAATATCGCCCAGTCCCAGGGAGACCTGACCCAGCGGCTGGATTATCTGAAGAAAGACGAAGTGGGCGAGATGTGCGCCTCCTTCAACGGTTTCATGGACGTACTGACCGATAGCCTGCACTCCATCTCCGAATCGGCGGAGCGGCTGAACATGTCCGGCGGCATCCTTTCCTCCACCTCGGAACTGATGGCGACCAACTCGGACGCCATCGCCTCCCAGACAACCACCGTGGCGGTGGCCAGCGAAGAGATGGCGTCCACCGCCAGCGACGTGGCCCAGAACTGCGGCCTGGCGGCGGACGCGTCCCAGCGGGCCAACGATTCGGCCATGACCGGTTCGTCCGTGGTGCAGGAGACGATAATGGTGATGAACACCATCGCCGAGCGGGTCAAGGAGTCGGCCAGGACCGTTGAGAGCCTGGGCGCCCAGTCGGACCAGATAGGCGATATCGTGGGGACCATCGAGGACATCGCCGATCAGACGAATCTGCTGGCGCTGAACGCGGCCATCGAGGCGGCCCGCGCCGGTGAGCAGGGACGGGGGTTCGCCGTGGTCGCGGACGAGGTCCGTGCGCTGGCGGAGCGGACCACCAAGGCGACCAAGGAGATCGGCGCCATGATCAAGTCCATCCAGCAGCAGACCAGGGAAGCGGTGAATTCCATGGAAGAAGGGGTTCAGGAGGTGGAGCGGGGCACCGAAGAGGCGTCCAAGTCGGGCCATGCCCTGGAGGATATCCTGGAGCAGATCAACGCGGTGAGCATGCAGGTGAACCAGATAGCCACCGCCACCGAGGAGCAGACGGTCACCACCAACGAGATCAGCAGGAATATCCAGCAGATAACCGAGGTAATCCAGGGAACCGCGGAGGTGGCGAAGGACTCCGCCAGCGCGGCCGGTGAACTTGTGGGGATGTCGGAGGAACTGAAGAATATCGTGGGAAGGTTCCGGCTCGCCTCCTAAGGCCGGTTATGACACAGCGGACGCAAGCGATAATCAGGAAGCAGGGCTTTTCCCCTCCAGCGCAACGGGCGCTGGAGGGTTTTTTTTATAAGGGGCAATTGGTTTGCGGAACCATGCCTTACTGACCGCCTTATTTTGGAAACGGAATAAAGCCGGTGATTTCAGGAAGGTTCATCATTTTGTCCGCGCGGTGGAACCGGCGCGAAGTAGCCGATAACGAGAAGCAGTATACCGACCACTACGAAAGAAACGATTCTGGAGACGGTACCGCTTCCTGACAGGTCGACGAGAAAGAGCTTCAAGACAACAGCCGCCATGAGACCGGCGCCGCTCAGCCATACGGTTCGAGATCCCTTTCTGGTAGCGATTATCATGGCGCAGAGTGAGAGCAGGCTCCACAACAGGGAAAGAGATGTCTGCAGAAACACCGAATCGAAGAGATCTGAAGGGGTGAAGGGCACTTCCTTCCAGTGGTGAATGGAGCGTACAAGAATGCCGTTGAGCCATGCGAACAGCGCCGCGGCCATGAGAGCTGAAGCCGGTTTTCGTATGTTATGCCTGGATATTATATCGGGCATGGTTGCCCGCAGCCGGTGCAGCCATGTGTAAAGGGCGACCATGATGCATCCGATGGTCAGATCCAGAGGGTTAATGAAGGGCAGATAGGATAGAGGCGCTGCATTGCCGTCACTGGCTATGTTGGCAAACCAGAACCAGAGAAACGCAAAGATGGCTACAGGGCCGATCCCGAGGGTCAGATATGTCTCGCGGCGCTTTCCAATGGGCCACGACAGACGCATGCCGAGGGATGTCAATAGCAGCGCCGCTCCTCCGGGCGCAATGCCAAAGGCAATAAGCCGCCAGACATTGTCGCCGGAAAGCCACAATTCGAGCCTGTATGCCAGTTCCAGTGAAGCGAGAACCGTGAGAAGCCACAGGGTTGCCGCATGGAGGAGTGGAAGAATATCGGTTTCCAGTTCTTCATGGCGATAGAGGATGAAGTAATACGCGGCAAATGAGGCGGGCCAGGCCGCCAATCCTCCTTCGGCGAGGGGGTTGAGGCCTTGCTTATACATGAAAATTTCGCCGCAGATAAGCATGGGAAGGAGGGACAGGGCGGGCATTGCCATGGCCCGCCACGACAGACGTCTCTCCAGTTGATCACAGATGAGGCAGGAAACGGAAAGGAATCCCAGCACGATGCCGGACCTGATCCCAGTGGCGCCATGGAGGTCTATTTCCCGTAGTCCGCCGGCGAACCACCACAAGAGCCCCCAGGCTAACATCAGTCTTCCGGTTGCTTTTTCGATGCCGGTAACTTCATCTTCGTGTCTGTTGAGGCTGTACGCGGAAAAAACACCGGTTGTGGCCAGCAGGGCGCAACCCAGGAAAAAACCGTTAAGAATTGGCGTGGCTCCAGCAGTGACGAGCGAATCCGCGAGAAAGGCGATACCTGATCCTAATTGAAGCAGCACACCGAAGGCCCTTGCCGGGCGACGCCTCTGACGGAGACCCGCCCAGAGTATTGCGGCGCCTTCCAGAGCCCAGACAGCGGAAGTCCACCGGTTATCAAGGGCAAAGGGAATAGCGAGGGTTGCGAATATGACTCCGAAGGCAAAGAATGCCTCGGCGACCGTCTTTATGAAAACCGGCCGCGCGGAAAAGAGTATCCAGGCCAGCGGCAGGTAAAACAATCCAAGGGCCAGGGCGCTCCAGGCCAGGCCGAAGTGATAGGGCTGAACCAGCAAGGACTGCAGGGCGAAGGCCGCTACCGGGGTGCCGAAGACGATGACGCCGTCCAGATATCCTTTCAGTTCAGGTGGTTGCCGCAACGCGAAGATGACGGCGATGAAGGTGTAAATAAGGAAAAAAATGATAAGGAAAGGTTCGGTGGTGGCAAAGTACTCCGGACTGTAATAACGCCAGCCCCATGCGGCGCCTATTCCGAGTGTGAAGGTGAATCCCAGCAGGTTAAGGATGCGCCAGGAACGAAACCAGGCTATTGAGGCAATGCCGAGGTTCAGCAGGGTATAATAGCTGAAAAGGGCCACATGGCTGCCGGCGCCGGTGGACGCCAGGATGGGGGCGAGGAACCCCCCCGTTGCCCCCAGGGCCGCCAGGGGGAATGAATCCTGTATGATTGCGAGAAAGGCCGACAGTGCGGCCACGGCCACCAGGACGAAGAAGGCGAAGGACGAAGGAATCAGTTCATAGAGGCGGTATGCGGCAAAAGTGGTGATGTACAGGATGCCGATGCCTCCGCCTTGCAGGACATGGGAATAGAGGGGGCGCCCGGCGCGTACGAGCACTCCGATGCCCAGAAGCGCGGCGCCCGCCAGGGCTGCGGATATCAAGCGGAGCTCTATGGGGAAAAGAGAATGTTCCGCGGCATATTTCACCAGGAAAGAAACGCCGAAGAAGAGGACTATTACGCCCATCTTTACCAGCAGGCTTCCGCCGGCAAGGAAGCGGCCGGCCAATTTCTTTATCTCCCTGAAAGACGCCTTTTCAGCGGGGGGCAACCGTTTTTCGGCCACGGTTTCATATGAGGGTTGTTCCTGGCCGGTTGTCCACCGGGGCGTCCATATGGGGGTAGAGGGCCCTGTTTCCGGGGGCGTCGCGGCGCATGTCTCCTCAACGGGAAGAAGCCGGTCGCCCGTCGCGCCTGCCGTAACGCCTCCGGCCTCTGACTCGGGCGCTCTGAATGCCTGTTCCGGAGTTTTGTCTTCTTGTCTGGAGTGTGCCTGACGGGCCGTTTCCCGTATCTCACCCTCCAGTCTGGCAATCCTGCGCTGCAGGGTGTGGATGCTCGCTATCCCGTATCCGAGAAGGGCGCCAGCGACTAACCCCGGCAAGCCTGACAAGGCAATGCCAATGATTGCGCCGATGAGCGCCGCAAGGACGATCATGCGGGATCATCCAGGTCTGCGAGGTGATCCTGCGGTTCAACTTCGTGTCTGCGCATGAAAACCCCATTCCCGCGCCGATTCTTCCCCGTCGAAAAACATGTTACATCAGGTCTTTCCATCCCCGTTCCCGCAGTTCCTTCTTTAATGCCTGGATCTCTTGTCTCAGCTTCAGGAACTCGCTCGGGCTGGGCAGGGATTTGAGCTGGTATCGAAGGAGCATATACTCCCCGTGCAGTTCGGTCAGGCGCTGCTCCAGTTCGGTGTTGCGCCGGCGCAGTTCATCATTTTCTCCGTGAAGGTCGTTCAGTTCCGACTTCAGTTTTGCGAATATGTCCATCCCAACGGTTTTCATAGGTCTTCACCCCCTTTTACGGCACGGGGCGGCGCCGTGTTCAATGATAACTCTAGTCAACGCCCGCATATTTGTCAATCATACCGGACTCGGTGGTTGCAGGCATCATTCGTTCACTCCGGGTGCGCTCTTTCCTCTTCTTTTCAGCTCATTTGTCCAGATCCGAACAAACCTTCGGCTTTATATGGTACCGGTCAGCGCCGCTCCATTTCGCCAGAAGCAGCAACGAAATAATACTGATTCCCAATCTCCGGATACTACCAGGCGCTTTTTGGGGATTATTGCCTTGCCTCCGGTTACTGATATAATTTCCACATGTTAGAAAGGAGGATGCCATGAAGGAGGCGTTGTTCTATACCCAGGTCGGGCGCGGCGGGGTGCAGTGCGGTCTCTGCCGTTTTCGCTGTGTGATTGAGGACGGCAAGCGGGGGATCTGCGGCGTCAGGGAAAACAGTTATGGCGTCCTGTATTCGCTGGTTTACGGCAAGGCCGTCGCTGAACAGGTGGATCCCATCGAGAAGAAACCCCTGTACCATTTCCTGCCCGGCAGCCGCTCCTATTCGGTTGCCGCGGCGGGATGTAATTTCCGCTGTTATCATTGCCAGAATTACAGCATCTCGCAACCTTCCTTTCCTGGGGGAAATATCGCCGGGGAGGAGCTGGCGCCAGAGGAGATCGTGTCGAGGGCCTTGTCCGCCGGTTGCCGCTCCATTGCCTATACCTATACCGAACCAACGGTTTATTTCGAGTATGCCTATGATACGGCTGTTCTGGCTCACCGTGCCGGAATCCGGAATGTTTTTGTAACGAACGGCTATATCTCCTCTGAAGCCCTTGCTCTCATACGACCGTATCTCGATGCGGCGAATATTGATCTCAAGGGATACACGCAAAAGTTTTACCGTGAGATCGTCGGCGCCGGGCTTTCGGGCGTGCTGGACTGCATCAGGGAGTATAAATCCCTTGGTATCTGGATTGAACTGACGACCCTGGTGATTCCGGGTCTCAATGATTCGGACGAGGAGCTGACGTCAATCGCCCGTTTTATCGCCGATGATCTCGGTGTTGAAACACCATGGCATGTGAGCCGTTTCCATCCGACCTACCGCCTTACCGACCGCCCCATAACACCTGTCGCGACCCTTCGCAGGGCCCGGAGGATTGGTATGGCGGCCGGACTCCGGTATGTATACGAAGGTAACGTGCCGGGCGAGGGAGGGGAAAACACCTACTGTCCCGGCTGCCGGGAGCCGCTGATAACCCGCTACGGTTTTGCCGTTGAAGAATGCGCGGTGCGTGACGGCCGCTGTCCGGAATGCGGGCATGTCGTCGATGGTGTTTGGGAGTAGAGAGCGGGATCCCGTTCCAGGAGAAATACATTTCCTGGAACGGGGAGTACCGGCTTGCCCTTCAACCACTGAGAGGCGAAAGCCGAAGTTACGGGTCGGCTGGAATTATCAAGGTATTTCAGAGAGTGGTATTCCGAGGGCGTCGGCCACTCCCTTGCCATATTCAGGATCAGCTTTGAGGCAGTTGCCGATGTGCCGGAGCTTTATTTCTCGCGGGGCGTCGCCCATGGCGCGCGCGGTGTTGCCGAACAGCGCCTGCTGCTGTTCAGGGCTCATGAGGCGGAACAGCAACCCCGGCTGGGTGTAGTAGTCATCGTCGTCCTTGCGGAAGTCCCAGTGGTCGGCGGCGCCTTCCAGCGCAAGCGGCGGTTCCGCGTATTCGGGCTGCTGTTTCCATTCTCCGTAGCTGTTGGGCTCGTATCCGAGGGTGCTGCCGTAGTTGCCGTCCACGCGCATGGCGCCGTCACGGTGGTAACTGTGGTAGGGGCAACGGGGGGCATTGACGGGAATCTGGTGATGGTTGACGCCGAGGCGGTATCTCTGGGCGTCTCCGTAGGAGAAAAGCCTCCCCTGAAGCATTTTGTCGGGAGAAAAGCCGATTCCCGGCACCACGTTGGCCGGGTTGAAGGCCGCTTGCTCCACGTCGGCAAAGTAGTTTTCCGGATTCCTGTTCAGTTCCAGGACGCCCACTTCGATAAGTGGATAGTCCTTTTTCAGCCATACCTTGGTAAGGTCGAACGGGTGGAATCTATAGGATGCCGCTTCCTTTTCCGGCATGATCTGGACGAACATGGTCCAGCGGGGGAAATCTCCCTTTTCGATGCTCTCGTACAGGTCACGCTGGTGGCTTTCCCGGCACTTGCCGATGACCTTTTCCGCCTCCTCGTCGGTCAGGTTCTTGATCCCCTGCTGTGTGCGGAGATGGAATTTTACCCAGAAGCGCTCGTTCTTCGCGTTGATGAAGCTGAAGGTGTGGCTGCCGAAACCGTGCATGTGACGGTAGGAGGCAGGGATTCCCCGGTCGCTCATGACGACGGTGACCTGGTGCAACGCTTCCGGGAGCGAAGTCCAGAAATCCCAGTTGTTCAGGGCGCTGCGCAGGTTGGTGCGCGGGTCCCGTTTGACCGCGTGGTTCAGATCGGGAAACTTCAACGGGTCACGCAGGAAGAAGACCGGGGTGTTGTTTCCCACCAGGTCCCAGTTGCCTTCTTCGGTGTAGAACTTGATGGCGAAGCCCCTGATGTCCCGTTCGGCGTCAGCCGCGCCCCGCTCCCCGGCAACGGTGGAGAAACGGACGAACAGCTCGGTCTTTTTGCCGACCTCGGAGAAAATATTGGCGCGGGTGTAGCTGGTAATGTCATGGGTGACGGTAAATACGCCGAAGGCGCCGGATCCCTTGGCGTGCATCCGCCGCTCGGGTATTACTTCACGATCGAAGTGCGCCAGCTTTTCAAGGAACCATACATCCTGCAGCAGTTGCGGACCGCGGGGGCCGGCGGTCATGACATTCTGGTTGTCGACCACGGGGGCGCCATTCCTGGTGGTCAGTTTCTTGTCCTTACTCATGCATTCCTCCTCCTTTTCTCGTTTTCTTTGCACAGTCTCCTTTGCCCGCCAGCCGGGCCTCCGCGAGATCTGTGCGTGAATATTACAGCAAATCTTCCCGGTACCACCCGGACAGGTTCGGCTGAAAAACGTTGTCAATGATGTGGATGACGCCATTGGAGCACTGGATATCGGTGGTGACAAACTTGCCGTTGTCAACCACCAACTCCCCTTCATCCATTTCCAGCGTAAGTGACTTGCCGTTTTCAGTCCCCAGTCTACCCGGAATCATTTCGTGGAGTTCCCTGGCGGAATATGTTCCCGAAACCAGATGATAGGTGAGGGTATCCGCCAGAACTTTCGGATCCAGGACCGTCTTTTCGATGTTCATCCTGGTAAAGGCGTCGTTGTTGGGAGCGAAGAGGGTAAAGGGCCCTCCCTCCTTTAGTCTTTCCACAAGATTCGCCTTTTCCAGAGAGCTTGCCAGCCGTTCGAGGGATGCATCGGCTTTGACGGTTTCCATAATGTCTTTCATATGATCCTCCTTGCGTTGATGCAATTTTTCCGGCCTTGTCTGATTAACAATTACGATACAATGGTTTTCAGGAAAGTCAATCGTTGTAGATAATGATTATTGATAAAAGGAAAAATTTTTATGGCTTCTTCTGGCATTCGGGGCAAAGACCGAAAAAATCGAGGCGGTGAAAGGAGATAGTATAGCCGGTTTTTTTCTTCATTTCGTCGCTCAGATCCTCGAGAGTCGATATCTCAGGGTCCAGAATCTTTCCGCATCTTGTGCAGATGGCGTGTGGATGGGGATATGGTCTATTGCCGTCGTAGCGGTTGCCGCCGCCCGCGAAGCCAAGTTCCAGAACCTCGTTCAACTCTTTGAGCAGCGATACAGTTTTGTAAACCGTGGCCAGGCTAGTGGTGGGAAATAGCGATTTTACCTTCTGGTAGACATCATCTACGCTGGGATGGTCCTCGCTGGCTGTGATAATTCGAATAATCTCAAGTCTTTGCGGGGTCAAGCGAAATTCATGCTTTCTGACCTTGGAGAGTATCCGGGCCATGCGCTCTTCGTGCTGATTCGGTGCTTTCGATGGGCCCAAGATGGAGGCCTTTCTTTTGAAAACAGTTATTTAACAACAATTGTTATCAATGATACGCGGAAGCAACTGCAAGTCAAGGCTTTGTTAATGGCTTGGAAAACTGATTAATCAGCGAGCGCTACTGCCGCAACCTGATGAAATTACATGAATTGATTGTGTTGACCACATTTTGTGCATTTTGCAAGTTGCGGCATGTAAATTAATGGTTTGGCGGACTGCCCACAGGTTTATCAACAGGGAGTCAACACCGGATGTTGAGAAACCGGTCTTCCTTGCCAAAAAATCTCTTGTTGTTTTGAGAAATAATTGATGTGTCAGCTGGAAACGTCCGGGGGGTGTTCATAATGGTTGCCCGGTTCAGTTGAAAATGATATAAAAAAATCCATATATTCTCCCCTTTACGAGGTGTTTTTGAAGGTATCATTCCCGCGCCGTTTCTGGGTCACGTTTTCCGCCTACGTTGTCGGTTTCTATGCATCCGTAATCAATCGTTTTCGCATAAGCGGCGATGCACTGCTTCCTGATACGGGTGGGGTGCTTATCGCGTCCAACCATATCTCGGCTTACGATACCATATTCCTCCCCTGGGCGGTCGTTCGCAGGCATCCTTTCAGGATGATCTGGGCGCCGGCCAAGGAAGAGCTTTTCGCCAGACCCTTTCAGCGCTGGATCTACAGCTCATGGGGCGCCTTTCCGGTCCGGCGGGGCAGGGACGTGCGCGCCGGAAAGACCATAAACGACCTTCTTATTGACCAGCAGGTGATGCTGTTCCCTGAGGGTACCCGCAACCGACAGGGAGTTCTGGGCAAGGGTAATCGTGGCGTAGGCAAGATTATCTATGATACCAGGCCTAAGGTTATACCCACGGCTATTATCGGCCTGAACAAATGGAGGTTCCCGGGGGTCGGCCAGGAGGGAAAGATCGTTTTCGGCCAACCTCTCGATTTCGAAGACTTGTTCCCGCGAGATGACTGCAAAGAGACCCATGTGTTGATTACGGAGAGGGTAATGACGGCAATCGCCGACCTCCTGAAGCGGGAGGGGGCCTTTGTCCAGTGAAAGTGGATATTTTCTGCGACGGCGCTTGCAGCGGCAATCCCGGGCCCGGGGGATTCGGAATCATTCTTCGCTCAGGAAACAGGGAAAAGGAGCTCTCCGGCGCCGACCCTCATACCACCAATAACCGGATGGAGCTTCTTGCCGCCATTACGGCCCTTGAGGCCTTGAAAAAACCCTGTGAGGTGGTCCTGACCACCGATTCCCAGTATCTTGTCAAAGGAATGACGGAATGGGTGCAGGGATGGGTCAAAAAGGGCTGGAAAAACAGCAAGAAAGAGAATGTCCTGAACCGGGACCTCTGGGAGCGTCTTCTCGCTCTCTCCGCTGTGCACCGGATTCGCTGGAGCTGGATTCGAGGCCATAGCGGACACCCGGAAAACGAGCGCTGCGACGGGTTGGCGCGACAGGCTATCCGGGATATGCTGAATTCAACGGAGAAGTAAACGATAGTGGCTGGTTTTATTATTGAAACATCCGACGAAGAAATTCGAAGAGAAAAGGACAAGGCCCGCCAGCTCCGCAAGACCCGCTGGTGGAAGAACCGGTTGGCTCGCGGGTTGTGTCATTACTGCGGCGGCGCTTTTTCCCCTTCCGAGCTGACCATGGACCATCTGGTTCCCATCGTTCGCGGCGGCAGGAGTACGCAGGGCAACGTCGTCGTTGCCTGCAAGGAATGCAACAGCAAAAAAGGATATCTCCTTCCCCTTGAATGGGAGGAATACCTGGCATCCGTAAGAAAGGAAGGTTGACGGTGATGGGTATGGACGGAATCAAGGTCGTCATCTATGATTGCGACGGTGTGATGTTCGACTCCTTTGAGGCCAACTTTGCCTTTTACGGCATGATTGTAAAGCATTTCGGCCTTCCTCCCCTGGACAGGGAAAACGGAGAGACCATGCATCTGCTTCATACCTATTCCAGCAAGGACGTCCTGGCAAGACTCTTTGAGGGCGATCCTCGGGGAGAGGAAGCGCTCCGCTTTGCTTCCACCATAGACTACCGGGAGCTTGTTCCCTTCATGCGTCTGGAGAAGGATTTCGTCGAGACCCTGAACCGGTTGCTGAACAGGGTGAGCCTTGCTGTCTGCACCAACCGCTCCAACTCGGTTGGTTTGCTTCTGGAGGATTTTCGCCTGACGACCTATTTCGACTACGTCATGACAGCGGCCAAGGTAGATAACCCGAAACCCCACCCCGAACCCCTCCTGAAGATACTCGAACACTACCGGATAACTCCCGGCGAGGCTCTGTTTGTCGGTGATTCCGAGCTGGATATGCTGGCGGCGCGGGAAGCGGGAATCCCTTTTGTCGCCTACAAAACGGAACTTCCCTGCTGGAAACGTATCGACAGGCATCCGCAGATCCTTCCCCTGCTCAGTCTCTCCGCTGAAGCTTGAAGAGTTGATTCGCTGTCGCATGTAACATGATACCTGTTTCTCTCCGGCTGATACGCCACCAGGCCGTCGGTCGCCTTCTGGTATCTCAGGGGGAGGTTTTCTCACCGGGACAGGGTGGTGGCGGAGGAAATCTCCCGTCCTGGCATCACATGGCACTTATTTACATCCGGGCGCGCCAGTTCGTGGCCCCATAAGAGGATACCGATGATAAAAAGCATGACTGGTTACGGCAAGGCGGAATATGCCTTGGAAAATGACAGGATCTCCATTGAAATGAGATCGGTTAATCACCGCTATGGAGAGATATCCATCAAGCTTCCCCGGACCCTGATCTGTTTTGAAAATGACGTGCGCAAGGCCGTATCCGAAAGGCTGAAACGGGGCAAGATAGACGTATTCATACAGATTGAGGCCGTTTCCGACGGCAGAAAGCCTCACGTAAATGTCCCCCTGGCGCGGGCCTATTACGAGGCGTTCTCATCTCTGAGCGGCGAGCTGGGTATCAAAGAGTCTGTCCCCCTTTCACTGATAGTATCCCAGAAGGATGTGCTTGCGGTTGCGGAGAATGACGACCGTTCCCAAGAGATGCGTGACGGGCTTCTCGCCGCCGTTGCGGAAGCGGTTGAGGCTCTGGAGGGTATGAGGACAAGGGAAGGAAAGGAGCTTGTCGAAGACCTGCGAGGGAGGCGCGGCGCACTCGACGTTCTGATGGACAGGATTGCCTGTCGCGCGCCTTCCGTTCCCCTTGAGTATGCGGAGAAGATTTCGGCCCGTCTGGCCCGGTTTGCCAAGGAAAATATGCCCGACGAGGCGAGGATTGCCCAGGAGATCGCCATTATGGCCGACCGGGGAGACATAACAGAAGAGCAGGTCCGTTTCGCGAGCCACCTGGTACAGTTTGACGCCGCGCTCCAGGCAGATGAGCCGGTGGGGAGAAAACTGGATTTTCTTCTGCAGGAGATGGGCAGGGAGATCAACACCATCGGTTCCAAGGCGAACGATGGCGAGATTACGGCATGCGTGGTGGAACTGAAGGCGGAACTGGAAAAAATACGCGAGCAGGTACAGAACATAGAGTAACTTCATTCGTGCGGTTTCGGGAAGGCGTTTACATGAAAAAAGAAGGAATCGTATTTATATTATCTGCTCCATCCGGGGCGGGCAAAACCTCATTATGCAATGAATTAATTGACATAATTACGGATCTGCGGCATTCTGTCAGCTACACTACACGTTCCCCCAGACCTGGCGAGAAGGATGGAGAGGACTATTTTTTCGTGTCCCTCCCGGAATTCGAACGCATGATCGAAGCGGGCGAGTTCGCGGAATGGGCGGAGGTCCACGGCAACCTGTACGGGACATCTCTCAAGGCTATCGAGGAACTTCGATCCAGCGGAATAAACGTAATTCTCGATATCGACTGCCAGGGGGCGCGAAAGCTGAAATCTGTGTATGACGATGCCGTGTACATGTTCATCATTCCACCGGATTTTGCGGAATTGCGCAGAAGGCTTGAAGGACGGAAGTCCGATTCCAGGGAGGTTATCGAGCAGCGGCTCCGGGTCGCTCTGGACGAGGTGCGCGAGTCTTCATGGTATGATTACATTATTGTAAACGATGATTTTTCAAAGGCCATTGAGAAGCTGAAATCCGTCATAATGGCCGAACAGTGCAGGACGATAAGGTCTGTTGACGCCATTTCTGCTTTTTTTGCCGGTTAAGAGCGGAGTTCTATCTCAGAAAGGGGTTTTTCCATATGGCAAGGGTTACGGTAGAGGATTGCCTGAGGCAGGTAAACAACAGGTTTTTGCTGGTAATGCTGGCCTCTAAAAGGGTAAAGCAATTGTACAAGGGTTCAAAGCCCGTGATTGAGAACAAGTCAAACAATAAGAACGTGGTTTTGGGGTTGCGCGAGATAGCAGCCGGGAAGGTTCATTATGAGATGACCTCCCGAAAAAGCCGCTAGTCCCATTAAGCAATTGGGGCGGGCCAATCGGTTCCGCCCTTTTTGCATCCGCGTAGTTTATCACCTATCCATCTCGGTCTTCCGGTAACATATCTATGATCAGGCTCAATGATATCCTGGATAAAGTTGTATCCTACAACCCCGGCGCGGATCTCGACGTCATAAGGAAGGCCTACGTCTTTTCCGCCAAGGTTCACCAGGGGCAGACCCGCCTCTCCGGCGAACCATATCTCATTCATCCCATGGAAGTGGCCGCCATTCTGGCGGAGTTGCGTCTGGACGTGCAGACACTGGCTACCGGTTTGCTGCATGACACGCTGGAAGATACGCTTACAACCTACCAGGAGCTGGAGACAATCTTCGGAACCGAGGTTGCAAACCTCGTTGACGGTGTCACCAAGATCAGCAAAATCTACTTCAAGACCAAGGAAGAAAGCCAGGCGGAGAATTTTCGAAAGATGCTCCTTGCCATGGCGAACGACATCCGGGTTATCCTGGTCAAGCTGGCGGACCGCCTGCACAATATGCGCACCCTTCAATATCAGCCGGAGGTCAAGCAGCGGAGCATTGCCAAGGAGACCCTTGATATCTATGCTCCCATGGCCAACCGGCTCGGCATATCCTGGATAAAGAGCGAGCTGGAGGACCTGTCTTTCCGTTACGAAAATCCGCAACTCTATTACGACCTGGCTTCCAAGGTGGCCATGAAAAAGAGGGAACGGGAAAGCTACGTGAAGGAGGTCATGGAAATAATCACTCTCAAGTTGAAGGAACATGGCATCGAGGGTGATGTCACGGGCAGGAGTAAACATCTTTACTCTATACATAACAAGATGGTCAGCCGAAACGTGGATATCGACGAGGTATACGACCTCATTGCTATCCGGGTCCTTGTTGAGGATATTCGCGCATGCTATGCGGTCCTTGGCATTGTTCATTCCACCTGGAAACCCATACCAGGCCGTTTCAAAGACTATATTGCCATGCCGAAAAGTAACATGTACCAGTCGCTGCACACAACAGTGATTGGACCGTTCGGTGAACGGATGGAGGTGCAGATCAGGACTTGGGAGATGCACCGGGTTGCCGAGGCGGGTATTGCCGCCCACTGGAAATACAAGGAAGGCAAAGGATATGACGAGCGGGACGTAAAGCGTTTCGCCTGGCTGCGGCAGCTTCTGGAGTGGCAGCAGGAATTGCAGGACTCCCAGGAGTTCATGAATACGGTAAAGGTTGAACTCTTTCCCGAGGAGGTGTATGTCTTCACGCCCAGGGGAGATGTGAAGGGTTTTCCCAAAGGGGCCACACCTATCGATTTTGCATACAGCGTTCATACCGACGTCGGCCACCGGTGCGTCGGCGCTAAAGTGAACGGGAAATTGGTCCCCCTCAAGTATGAACTGAAAACCGGCGACATAATCGAGGTCGTTACCTCACCTCACCATACCCCGAGCAAGGACTGGTTGAAAATTGTCAAGAGCACCCGTGCCAGGAACAAGATACGCGGCTGGATCAAGACCGAGGAGAGGAAGAGAAGCATTGCCATTGGCCGGGAGATTTGCGAGAAAGAGTTCCGCCGCTACAGCCTTAACTACGGAAAGCTGCAAAAAAGTGGTGAGATCAAGCGAATAGCAGTGGAGTTCGGTTTCGTCGCGGATGATGATCTGATGGCGGCCGTGGGTTACGGAAAGCTTTCCTGCAACCAGATCCTGGGAAAGATTTTATCTGAGGAAAAGCTGGCTGAAACCCGGGAGCAGAAGGAGTCGAGAGTATCAAAGGTTCTTAACAGGCTGACAAAAAAATCGTCCAGCGCAATTCAGATAAACGGTGTGGATGATGTGCTTGTCCGTTTCGGCAAGTGCTGCAACCCGGTGCCTGGGGATGATATTGTCGGATTCATTACCCGCGGCCGTGGCGTAACCGTTCATACCGCTGACTGTTCATTTGCGCGACAAAGCGATCCTGACAGGCGGATAGCGGTTGCCTGGAACCGGGAGAAGAGCGCGGCGCTTCCTGTCAAGATTCGAGTCACCTGTCATGACCAGCAAGGAATACTCGCAGGTATAGCCTTGGTCATAGCCAATTGCGAAGCAAACATTTCCAGCGCCTCCGTGCAGTGCACCGTGGATAAAAAAGGCATCAACCTGTTTGAGATTAACGTTACAGATCTGGAACACCTGAATCGCGTGATAAACAGCATAATGAAGGTGAACGGCGTTATCAAGGTTGAAAGGCTTAAGAGTTGAATCATTTAAACGGGCGCTGGGACGGATAGGCTTGAACCTGTCCTGAAAGAAGTCAGCCGTGGAGGTCTTTTACCTGGCAATGAGGTGGTCGCGTGAGGAAGTTAGAAAAAAGAAGCCGCGATCGCTTGAGCGTCGCGGCTTCATATGAGATTACAACCCGCTTCGGTGAAAAGCCTTGTCAGAGAGCCTTGGTTACCTTTCCAGAACGGATGCAGCGCGTACATACCTTGATGGTGGAGACCGTTCCATTCCTCAGGGCTTTAACCTTTTGAAGGTTGGGGTACCATATTCTGGGCGTCTTGTTATTGGCATGGCTTACGTTGTTGCCAAAGCTGGGGCCTTTTCCGCATATCGCGCATACTTTCGACATTGTTTTGCTCCTCCTTCGTTGACTGAAGCATTTTTCTATAGCAGATGAAACCGCTGTTGGCAAGACAAATTTCTCATTATACGGGCCGTTTGCCATCCGGTCCGGGACCAGGATAATCTATCATGTCATTCCTGAAGGGGTTTTTCGCCTTTCTTTTTTTGATAATAAGTTTATTTGTGCTTCTGTTCGTTCATTTCGTCTACACAACCTTTGCCATGGGTCAGCGGGATGTGAAGGCCGATGCGATAGTGGTTCTCGCGGGCGGGAAGGGGCGCGTTGAGGAAGGAATCCGGCTGTATCGGGAAAACAAGGCAAAATGGCTTTTTCTTGTCGGCGTGGACCCTCTGGTGAGGAAGGGTGATCTCTTTAAGGAGAAAAAGGGTGAACGGGGCGGCGAAGACGTCTTCCTGGAAAAGGCTTCAAGGAATACCCTGGAGAATGCCTTGTATGCCAGGGATCTCATTACCCGGCGCGAGATCCGCTCCATCCGCCTCATCACCTCCCGTTATCACATGATGCGCGCCGTCCTCATCTTTCATTCGGTGCTTCCCAGAGATATAGCTGTGTACCCTTTTCCCGTGGACAGCAAGAATCTCAAGGAGGAATGGTGGACCCACAAAGGAAGTTTCCGCCTCCTGTTCAGAGAGTTCTATAAATACTGTCTGTTCCGGGCCTTTTTTCTTTTCGCCCCCGGAGAATTACGCGCTGTGAGAGGCGCCTGACAGTCTTTTTTTATGAGTCCCCCTTTTCTTCTATTCTGGGGAAAAGAGGTTCCGCTTTCGCGATCTTCGTGCCCGGCTTCAGCCCGCCCCAACGGATTCCTTCTTCGGTGATCGGCTTGTCCCATCCAAGGTATGCGAGTCCCTTGCGCGCGGTTTCAGGCATGAATGGCGACAACAGATGAAAGACAACTCGCTGGGATTCGAGGATGCAGTACATTACCGTTGCAAGCTGGCCGCGTTTCTCCGGAACCTTGGCCAGGGTCCAAGGAGCGGTTTCGTCGATGTATTTGTTGCCAGCGGAAATGACCTCCCATATGACCTGAAGGGCCTTGCTGAAGGCCAGATCCTCCAGGCATATGTCAAGACTTCCTTCAAGAGCCTCTGTCTTCTTGCGATATTCAATGTCTGTCTTAGTGAACTCCGCCGGTTCCTGTACAATGCCGTCGAAGTATTTGTTGAGCATGGCGGTGGAGCGGTTAAGGAGGTTGCCCAGATCATTCGCCAGGTCCGAGTTTATCCGGTGGATCATGGCTGAATGGGAAAAGTCTCCGTCCAGGCCGAAGGGTACCTCCCGTAGAAGAAAGTAGCGAACGGCGTCCACTCCGTAACGATCTATCAGCATGTTAGGTTCAACCACATTCCGGAGACTCTTGCTCATCTTCTGTCCTTCCACTGTCCACCATCCGTGGGCGAACACCTTTTTCGGAAGGGGGAGTCCGGCGGCCATGAGAAAGGTCGGCCAGTAGACAGCGTGAAAACGGAGTATGTCTTTCCCGATAAGATGAGCATCGGCGGGCCAGAATGTCGTAAAATCGTCCGTCTGCTCAGGGTATCCCAAGGCGGTGATGTAATTGGTCAGCGCATCGAACCAGACGTAGATTACGTGCCGGGGGTTGCCAGGAACCGGGATTCCCCAGGTAAAGGAAGTCCTGGATACAGAGAGATCACGAAGGCCTTCCTTGACAAAAGAGATGATTTCGTTGCGTCTGCTTTTCGGCTGGATGAAGTCGGGGTTGGCCTCGATGTGTGCCAGAAGCGCGTCCTGGTATTTGCTCATGCGGAAAAAATATGATTCTTCCTTGAGTTTTTCCGTTGGTCTGTTGCAGTCAGGGCACCTGAAATCAATGAGTTGCGTCTCGGTCCAGAATGTTTCGCAGGGTGTGCAATACCAGTCTTCATACTCTCCCAGGTATATGTCACCCTGGTCCATCACCCTCTGGAAGATTTCGCTAACACCCTTTTTGTGGCGCTCTTGGGTGGTGCGAATGAAATCGTTGTAGGAGATATCCAGTTTTTCCCATAATGACTGGAAACGCTTTACCACACGGTCCGCCAGTTCCAGGGGTGTCTCGCCAGCCGCGTTTGCAGCCTTTTCAACCTTCTGTCCATGTTCGTCCGTGCCGGTCAGGAGAAAGACTTCAAAGCCCTTCAGTTTCTTGTAGCGTGCGATAACATCGGCGGCCAGCGTTGTATAGGCATGGCCCAGATGGGGAACGTCATTCACGTAATAGATTGGTGTCGTTACGTAGAATTTTCGGCTCATGGTTTCTCCTTTGTTCTTGCCGCGTTGTCTCTGGAATCCTGGCGTTCTTTGGGAGGCCGGGCGGATTGCGGTCGTTGTTGTCCTCGCTGTTGTTTTCTCGGTTTATTTTCCTCGGGCTCTTTCGCGGGCTTTTTGGTCCGCTCCGGTGCGACCTCCAGTTTGACCTCGTCTCCCCGGACGATTATTTCATGGTTGTCATCGGTCTTTACCGTTACCGTTCCGTCGAGAATGTTAAGTTTGACAACCTCGCCTTCCACTGTTCCGCATGAAACCCTCTTGCCGCATTTCGGCAGGCATTTCCGAAGGGTGCAATAGGTTTCGAACTCATAGGCAAGGCAACAGAGAAGTCTTCCGCACTGGCCGGAGATCTTGGTCGGGTTAAGCGCCAGGTTCTGTTCCTTGGCCATTTTTACCGAAACCGGCTCAAACTCCCTCAGAAAGGACGAGCAGCAGAGTTCTCTTCCGCAGATACCTATTCCTCCCACCATGCCGGCTTCATCCCTCACGCCTATCTGACGCATCTCTATTCTTGTATGAAAGGCATGTGCCAGGTCCTTGACCAGTTCACGGAAATCGATTCGGCCGTCGGCTGTAAAATAGAAGATGGCCTTGCTTCCGTCAAAGAGATACTCGACCTTTACCAGCTTCATATCCAGGCCGCGTTCCCGAACCCTGCGCAGACATAAATCAAAGGCGTCCTTTTCCTTGGCCCGGTGTTTGGACGCGGACTCAAGATCTTCCGGAACTGCTTTTCTCAGAATTGTTTTTACACCTTCCGACACTTCATTATCATCGACTGCAAAAGGTCCTTTTACCACTCGACCAATGCTTCTTCCTCTCTCGGTCTCTACAATAACCTGTTCATCAATATTTACATCCAGGTCGCCGGTCTTGAAATCATAGAGCCTGCCGGCGGTCTGGAATTGTATTTTTACAATTTTCGCCACTGCTTCCTCCAGTGATGAACCCCATTATGTCCAGGGGTTCTTGACGTTCCGCTTGGGGGTCATGCGCTCGCCAACTCCATGAAAAGCACCTCAAGAGAAAGACGTGGATTGGTATTCTTCATGACAGAGTGACGGATTCGGTTTATAAATTCCAGGTTTTTCATAATCTGTTCCAGGGAACATTGTCCGGCCTTTTCTTTCAGCAACGACAGCAGGTCGCTGTTGGCAATTTCTCCGTGTCCGGTGTGCAGGAAAAGGATATCGCGCCAGAAAAGCATCAGGAGATCTATAAGATAAAGCAAGTTTTCCCTGTTGGATGCATATTTCTCGGCGCTTTCGAGCAGCGGGATAATGTCTGAGCATGAGAGGCCGGCTGCACGTTCGAGAAAGATCATTCTCTCCTGTAAATGGTCGCCGGCAAGGAGTTCTCTTGCTCTGGCAAGATCTCCCCCGGCCAGAGCGGCCGCAATACAGGCAGATTTCGCATCTGCTCCATCTTTCGTAAGGGTGGCCTCAATGGCATCAGTGGAAAGGGGAGAAAAGCTAATCTGCTGGCACCGGGAACGAATGGTGGGGAGGAGGCTTTCCACGTGGGATGTCAGAAGGACAAGTAATGCGTCACCCGGCGGCTCCTCCAGCGTCTTCAGAAAGGCATTGGCCGCGGATATGTTCATTCTTTCGGCATCTTCGATTATGCAGGCTTTCTTTTTCGCCTCGTAGGGACGAAAGGAGAGCGCTTTCCGCAGATCCCGGATCTGGTCGATTTTTATGTGCATTCCTTCCGGTTGCACGAGGTGAAGATCCGGGTGGTTGCCTTCGGCAATCTTTCGGCAGGAGGGGCACTTTCCGCATCCTCCACTCTCTTGACAGAACACCGATTCAACCAGAGCAAGGGCGGTCTCTTTCATGCCTATGCCGTCAATGCCTTCAAAGAGGTATGCGTGGGACAGTTTTCCCGCTTCAAGTGAGCGTCTGAGAAGCGTTACGATGCTCGTGTGTCCGATAACGCTGGAGAAGGGCATGGTTATCCTCGGCCAATCCGGGACAGGACAACCTCTCTGACCGCGAACGCCGTTTCGCTGATCTCCTTGCTGGCGTCCAGCACAACAAAACGCTCCGGGCTGTTTGCCGCCAGATGCAGATAACCTTCTCTGACAGCGTGGTGGAATCTGAGGGACTCCTTCTCGAAACGCTCTTCGCGAGCGCCCTTGATGAGCTGAATCCTTTCCTGGGCACGGCGCAGTCCTAGCTCCTCGGGGCAGTCGAGGAGAATGGTAAGGTTGGGCACGAGTCCACCTGACGCCAGTCGGTTGAGATTGCATATCAAATCGAGGTCAAGGGAGCGGCCGAACCCCTGGTATGCTATGGTGGCATCAGTGAATCGATCGCAGATTACGATCTTTCCTTCCGAGATGGAAGGACGTATTACTTCCTCCACATGCTGAGTGCGGGCTGCCGCGTAGAGGAGAAGTTCGGCCAGTGGAACCAGTTTCCGGTTTTCCGCGTCCAGCAGAATATCTCTTATTTTGTTGGAGATTACGCATCCGCCCGGTTCACGGGTAAAGATCGAGGGTATGTCTTGATCTTTCATAAATCGCGAAAGGAGCTCCACCTGTGTGGTCTTACCGCACCCTTCTATTCCCTCGAATGTAATAAAACAGGACACGACGGCGTCTCCATCCGGAATTATCAATAATTGTCAGTAAAATCAGAAATTATAAGTAAGAGACAGGGATTAATCAAGATAAAAACAGCTCTTATTCCTTTGCGTCCGTATGGTTGTTGGAGGTCTTCTAATCTGCTGCGCTCCGGGTTCAATTTTTTTTTGCGGCATATTCGAAGTCCAGAAAAATGATTAATCAGAGGATTCAGGCGGAAGCTGACTTGTTTCGTCTCTTGAAAAAAATGTTTCTTTCACGAGCCGAAAACTCAACGATATGAACCCGGAGTAAGGAATGTGGCTTCCATGTCAGGGGCAGGCGCATATCACTTTTCATCTTTTTTGTTGACAATAGTAGTTTACTCTAAATAAAATTGTAAAATTTTCCGGCTTTGCGAGTGGCGGCCGTTGAGAGAGGAGACTGGCGGAAATGGCTAAAAAACTGTGGAATGTTGCCATAGCTGGCGCAACCGGCGCGGTGGGCAACCAGATGATTCAGTGTCTTGAGGAGAGAGATTTCCCGGTAGGAAAGATCAGATTTCTGGCGAGTGAAAGAAGTATCGGGAAAATCCTTGAGTATAAAGGTAGGCCTGTTCAGGTTGAGCTTCTTGACCATGATGCATTCGGGGGGATTGATATTGCTCTTTTCTCCGCTGGGGGCAGCCGCTCTTTAGAGTTCTGTCCATCAGCTGCACGCGCCGGCGCTGTCTGTATCGACAATTCCAGTGCATGGAGAATGGATCCGGACGTTCCTCTCGTGGTGCCCGAGGTAAATCCCCACGCCATTGCCGGCTATACCAGGAAGGGCATAATTGCAAACCCTAACTGTTCTACCATTCAAATGGTGGTTGCCCTTGAGCCTCTTCATCGGTATGGAACCATCAAGCGAATCATTGTTTCGACCTACCAGGCTGTTTCAGGTACGGGAAAGAAGGCAATTGACGAGTTGCGATTACAGGCTGGAGAAATGCTGAATGGCAGGCCCGCGGAAGCCAAAGTTTATCCATATCGCATTGCGTTCAACTGTCTTCCTCAGATTGATTCCTTTGAGCCGAACGGTTACACCAAAGAAGAGATGAAAATGGTGAACGAGACCAGAAAGATAATGGAATCAGATATCCGCGTTACTGCCACTACTGTACGTGTCCCGGTTTTCTTCGGTCATTCCGAATCCGTGAACATCGAAACGGAGAAAAAAATCACGGTAGCAAAGGCTTTCGAGCTTATAAAGAACGCCCCCGGTTGCAAGCTGGTCGACGATGTCGCGAAGAAGGTCTATCCGATGCCCATCGATGCCGCGGGACAGGACTTGACCTATGTCGGCAGGATTCGCGAGGATGAATCAGTGGAAAACGGTTTGAACCTTTGGATCGTCGCCGACAACATCCGTAAGGGCGCCGCTACGAATGCCGTGCAGATTGCGGAAATTCTCATAAATAAATATCTTTGATTTGAAAGACAGGTTGGGTACACTTAAAGATTTATATTATTATAAAATTGTTGATTCCGGATTGGTTCAGGGAGACGTCTTCGAGACGTCTCTTTATTTTCCATGCGTACTATAAAGCTTATAATTGAATACGAAGGAACCCGTTACGCCGGATGGCAGGTTCAGCCTAACGGCCTTTCCGTACAGGAGGTCGTAGAGGAGGCGCTTGCAAGGATTCTCGGGGAACGGGTGCGAGTTTTTTCGTCAGGCCGCACTGATGCCGGCGTTCACGCCAGAGGCATGGCAGCGGCCTTCCAGACCGAGAAGACCATTCCTTTAAGCGCATTCTCTGACGGATTGAATTCGCTGTTACCGCAAGATATCGCCGTTCGAACTGCAAATGAGGCTCCTTATGGCTTCAATCCCCGCGGCGATGCAAAGGGCAAACATTATCGGTACACAATACATAATAGTTCAAGGCGTTCCCCGTTGTCTCGGCTCTACGTCTGGAGGATCGGACATCAGCTTGATCTGAAGGCAATGGACCAAGCCTCTCGTCATTTTGTAGGGGAGAAGGACTTTTCGGCTTTTCGCGCCTCAAACTGCTCAGCAAAGACAACTATTCGACGAGTGGATTCTCTGGACATGACACGTGATGGGGACTTGATTGTCATAGACGTCAGAGGGAGCGGTTTTCTGAAAAACATGGTAAGGATCATTGTCGGGACCCTGGTCTCTGTCGGGAGGGGGAGAATATCACCTGATGATATTCCAGTAATATTTGCTTCCGGTGACCGGAGACTGGCTGGGAGTACGGCGCCGCCTCAAGGTTTGTGTCTGATGGAGGTATTTTATTGAATATTCTGATTTTGGAAAAATATCTTGACAAGCAAAGGTGCATGAACTAAATTTAGCATCTTTCAAAACGTCAACGAAGTCGATTTTTACATCCAGTTGTGAGGTTATATGAAAACGCTTGTGCCAAAAAATGAAGATATAAAAAGGGATTGGTTTCTGGTTGATGTTGACGGCAAGGTTCTTGGCCGTGTAGCCACCCATATTGCCAATGTACTTCGTGGAAAAAACAAACCCCTCTTTTCCCCCCATGTGGACAGCGGGGATTTCGTGATTGTGGTTAACGCGGAAAAGGTGGTTCTCACCGGTAATAAGCTTTCCGATAAGATTTACTACAGTCATTCGGGTTATCCCGGAGGAATCAAGTCTATTTCGGCTGGAAAGCTGATGGAAAAGAAGGCCGAAGATATTATCAGAAAAGCTGTGAAGGGGATGCTGCCGAAGAACAAGCTTGCGAGTCACATGTTGAAAAAGTTGAAGATTTACACTGGTTCAACTCACCCTCATGAGGCGCAGCAGCCCAAGTCTTTGCAGGTCTAACATCACTTTCAACAACAATTTGTCAGGAGAATAGTATATGGCGGCAGCAAGCTTCTACGGCACCGGAAAAAGGAAATCATCCATAGCCCGGGTGTGGTTGAAACCCGGAAGCGGAAAAATTATTGTTAATGACAAGAGTCTTGATGAGTATTTTGGCAGAGAAACGTCCAAGATGGTTGTCAAGCAGCCGCTTGAGCTTACTGAGAACTCGGATAAGTTCGACATTTTCGTTACTGTAAAAGGTGGTGGAGATAGCGGTCAGGCGGGAGCCATAAAGCACGGCATAACAAAGGCATTGCTTGAGGCTGATGTCGCTCTGCGTGGGACGCTGAAAAAAGCGGGATTCATAACAAGGGACTCGCGAGTCAAGGAGCGTAAGAAGTACGGCAAGGCGGCAGCCCGCCGAAGCTTCCAGTTCTCCAAGCGCTAATAGACGGTATAGTGCCGCAGACGAATTGATTGAGGGGAAATCCGAGCGGGTTTCCCCTTTTCTGCGTTTGAATTTCGTATGTATTGTCTTGCCTTGTTTGCAAATAAACAAAAAAAGCGAGTTACGATCATCTTCGGATAAAGAAGGATGATTTCACTTGCCGAATCTAGGATATATATCACGGGAGGCTAGTTTTATGATCAGGGTTGCGGTTGTGGGCGCCAGTGGATATACGGGGGTTGAGTTGTTAAGGATTCTTCATGGTCATCCGGAGGTGGAGGTCACCTGCGTTACCTCAGAGAGGAGTGCGGGTAAGGTGGTGTCTGAGATTTTCCCTTCGGTGCGCGACTGTTTCGGGCAGACACTGGAGAGTCTGGAACCTGCACGGGTGGCGGAAAAGGCCGATTTTATATTCACAGCTCTACCGCACCAGGCAGCTATGGCGGTTGTGCCCGATTTCTTGGAACACGGGAAAAAGATCGTTGATCTTTCAGCGGACTTTCGTTTCAGATCACCAGATGTTTATGCCTCATGGTATCAAGAGCACTTGAATCCCGAAATTTTGAAAAGTTCAGTATACGGGCTTCCGGAAATCAGAAGAGGTCTGATTGCTGGCGCCCCTCTGGTTGGTAACCCAGGCTGCTATCCAACCAGCGTTATTCTCGGCCTTGCCCCTCTTTTGCATAATGGACTTGTGGACATTGCAACAATAATTGCTGACTCAAAGTCAGCAGTCAGCGGAGCTGGTCGAGGCGCCAAGGTTGATACGCTCTTTTGTGAGGTAAATGAAGGCTTCAAGGCGTACGGAGTTGCCGTACACCGACACACGCCCGAAATCGAACAGGAGCTGTCCCTTCTTGCCGGAGAAGATGTCACCATTTCCTTTACCCCACACCTGGTACCCATGGATAGGGGTATCCTTTCTACTATTTATGGAAAGTTGAATCACCAACACACCACTTCACACTTGCTGGAGATGTACAGGGAATATTATGCCAAGGAGAGATTTGTGCGGATTCTCCCGGAGGGTGTCTATCCGGTGACCAAGCAGGTGCGGGGATCGAATTTTTGTGACATAGGGCTGATTGCGGATCAAAGGACAGGTCGAGTGGTGGTTATTTCGGTGATCGATAACCTGGTAAAGGGCGCGTCCGGTCAGGCCGTGCAAAATATGAACATAATGAACGGTTTTCCGGAAGGTATGGGTTTGGAAGCTCTACCGCTGTTTCCGTGATGAGCTTTCTCCCCGTTACCATTGAAGATGTAGCAAGCCGTGGCTGGCCGGGGTTGGATGTGATATTTATCACCGGTGACGCCTATGTAGACCATCCAGCTTTTGGTGTTCCTTTGCTTGCGCGACTACTGGAGTCTCGAGGTTTCCGTGTCGGTATTTTATCCCAACCCGATTGGCGATCCCGGGAGTCTTTCGCGGCATTGGGGCGCCCCTCGCTTTTCTTTGCCGTTTCCGCCGGTGCGATGGACTCCATGGTTGCCCACTATACATCCACCAAGCGCCTAAGAAGTGATGATGCGTATACCCCTGGCAATCGGCATGGCGCCCGACCCAATCGGGCGACTATTGTCTATACGACACGCGTCAAAGAGGCATTCAAGGACGTTCCAGTTGTGTTGGGTGGGATAGAAGCAAGCCTGCGGCGGTTTGCGCATTACGATTACTGGGATGACAGGGTGCGGAGGTCCGTTCTTTTTGACTCTAAAGCTGATCTTCTTGTCTATGGCATGGGAGAGCGTCCTTTGCTGGAACTGGCGGAAAGGATGCGTTGTGGTGAAAAAATAGACGCATGCACCGACATCAGGGGAACTGCCTATAAGGTATCTTCCTCCCGGGTACCCATGGCTGGAACTTTCGTGCTTGAAATACCTGCATTTGAGCAGGTTGCCTCGGACCGACGTTCTTTTGCCGAGGCATATTGCGCGGTGGAAACGGCAATTAATTCTTTCAGTGATAAAGTGATTACCCAGCGTCACGGAGACCGGTTTCTGGTTTGCAACCCACCAGCTCTGCCGCTTGCTGAAAGTGAGATTGACGCTGTCTACGCCCTTCCCTTCGAAAAGCTACCCCATCCTTCGTATCGCGAAAAAATAAAGGCCTGGGAACAGATCAAGTCTTCGATTACAACGCACCGTGGATGTGTGGGTGGCTGCTCTTTTTGTTCAATTGCCCAGCATCAGGGAAAGATCGTTCAGTCCAGGAGCGAGGAATCTATATTCAAAGAGATAAAGCAGCTTTGCGCATTATCCTGGTTTTCGGGCACGATAAGTGACATCGGTGGTCCTTCGGCTAACATGTACGCCATGGCATGCGGTAAGAATAATTTCCCGCCTTGCCAGAGATCTAGCTGTTTGTTTCCCGATATCTGCTCTAGTTTATCTATCTCGGACAAAAGGCTTGCCTGTCTGCTGAGAGGTGTTTCCAGGATAAAGGGTGTCAGGCATGTCTCGGTTTCATCGGGTATCAGATTCGATTTGCTTCATCAACAGCCCGGATATTTTGCTGAGCTTATAGCAAGACATGTGAGCGGCTTGCTTAAGGTCGCCCCTGAGCATTTTTCTGGTCATGTGACCTGCTTGATGGGTAAATCATCTCGTGTATCATTTATTGATTTTTTGCAATATTTCCGCTCTGAAAGTTTGCGCCTGGGCAAGCGCCAGTTTATTGTGCCATATATGATGTCTGGCCATCCAGGGTGTTCCCTGTCAGATATGGTTGACACAGCTCTTCTTCTTAAGCGTCTCTCGCTGAAAGTTGAGCAGGTTCAGGATTTTACTCCGACGCCTGGGACTCGTTCGACTTGTATGTATTATACGGGTATGGACCCTTATACAGGAGAAGATATATATGTGCCTCGCGGTATCAGAGAAAAGCGCCTTCAGAAATCCCTGCTTCTTTATCACCTTGCCGAAGAGCGCAATAATGTGCTGCTGGCATTGAGATCTTCGGGGAGAAGCAGCGATGCCGTTGAGCTTCTGGGGAGGAGCAGGGGAAGATAGTGTTTTCCGGCGGATACACTGATCCTTTATATTCATTTTCCCGTGATTATGGACTTACTTGACTTGCGGGCGTTAAAAATTGAAAAATTCAAAGTTGCGCGATAAAAAATATTGACAACATTCGAGAATGAAGTTATAAGGAGTTCTTCGCTTGAAACGCCACGAAGGACAAGCGAATAACGTTTAGCCAAGATTGCTGGCGTAGCTCAACTGGCAGAGCAGCTGACTTGTAATCAGCAGGTTGCGGGTTCGAGTCCCATCGCCAGCTCCAAAATAGCAGCAGTGCTTTTCACCCTGGAGGGGTTCCCGAGTGGCCAAAGGGAACAGACTGTAAATCTGTCGTCGGACGACTTCGGAGGTTCGAATCCTCCCCCCTCCACCATTAACAGACTGCAGAAGGAGACGGACGCATTTACCTCCAGGAGACGAAAGTCGCATGAACTGGTCGTACTGTGGCCCGTTGACTTCAAAAATCTTCATTTTGGTGAGCGCGGGAGTAGCTCAGTTGGCTAGAGCATCAGCCTTCCAAGCTGAGGGTCGCGGGTTCGAGTCCCGTTTCCCGCTCCAAATTCAATGATTGCCCACATAGCTCAGGCGGCAGAGCACTTCCTTGGTAAGGAAGAGGTCATCGGTTCAAGTCCGATTGTGGGCTCCATTTTTTAAGAATAACACTTCATTCCTTGGTATAGAATAATCATAAGAGTAACTAACGTAGGAGGATTCCCAGATGGCTAAGGCGAAATTTGAGAGGACGAAGCCGCACGTAAA
>CAZHVY010000010.1:0-82961 GCA_964536305.1 uncultured Geobacter sp.
TCGCGAAGGCGGGCGCACTGTGGGAGCGGGTGTCGTTAGTTCGATTATTGAATAAGGATCAAAGAGAAGAGGCGGCCTTATGCATGCCTCTTCTCTGTTAACATAAAGGGGCAATAGCTATGAGAGATATAGTTACACTTTCCTGCACCGAGTGTAAGCATAGAAACTATACAACTACCAAAAACAAGAAAAATACACCTGGAAAACTGGAATTCAAGAAATATTGCCGTTTTTGCCGCACTCATACTCTCCATAAAGAAAGCAAGTAGCATTACGGTGAGTTTATCGCCGAAGTCTTTATGCTGCTTCTACATCATGCAGGCCAGTAGCTCTAACGGCTAGAGCACCGGTCTCCAAATCCGGGTGTTGGGGGTTCGAATCCCTCCTGGCCTGCCAATTAATTTAACTATTTATTATAAGGGGTAGCAAGTGTTTGTAAAAGCAAAGAGCTTCCTCGATGATGTACGAGCTGAATTGCGCCGGGTGACCTGGCCCGCAAGGAAAGAGACGATATCTACATCATGGGTGGTTGTTTTCATAATTCTTATTATTGCTTTCTATCTCGGATTTTGTGATGTGCTTCTGGCAAAAATAATGAGAACACTGCTGGGATAGAGGAATTTATGTCAAAAAAATGGTACGGAGTTCATACCTATTCCGGATTTGAAAACAAAGTTAAGCTTACGCTTCAAGAAAGGGTGCGCAACCTGAATCTTGAGGATATGTTTGGTGAGATTCTTATTCCTTCGGAAACGGTTGTAGAGCTGAAAAAGGGCGAGAGGAAAACGTCGTCACGTAAGTTCTTTCCCGGATATATTCTTGTGAATATGGAGCTGAACGACGAAACCTGGCATGTGGTCAAGGAGACATCAAAGGTTACCGGTTTTGTTGGTGGCAATTCCCCCGTCCAGATTCCTGATGAAGAGGTTTCGAAAATTACCCGCCGCATGGAAGAGGGCGCAGAGAAACCGAAACCAAAAGTGCTTTTTGAGGTAGGTGAAACGGTACGAGTAATCGATGGGCCCTTTTTGAATTTTTCCGGCGTAGTAGAAGACGTCAAGCCTGACAAAGGTAAACTACGGGTTATGGTAAGTATATTTGGAAGAGCAACCCCAGTGGAATTGGAATTTATGCAGGTTGAAAAATGCTGATCCGGGCAGAGTCTGATTAAAAACCGATCAGTCAAATACATCTGAAGGTCAAGGTAAAGTTTACCAAAGTAAAGAAGGAGCTTATTATCATGGCAAAAAAAATAACTGGATATATAAAACTTCAGATCCCTGCTGGGAAGGCTAATCCTTCGCCACCAGTAGGTCCGGCGCTCGGACAGCATGGTGTTAACATAATGGAGTTTTGCAAGGCTTTTAATGCCAAGACGCAGGGGGACGAGGGCACTATCACGCCTGTAGTTATAACAGTTTATGCTGATAGGTCCTTCAGTTTTATAACTAAGACTCCGCCCGCTTCAGTTCTTATAAAAAAAGCAATCGGCCTTGAAAAGGGATCGAGTGTTCCCAATAAAGACAAGGTTGGAAAACTAACTAAAGATCAGGTAAGAGAAATTGCCCAGAAAAAAATGCCGGATTTGAACGCAGCCAATCTTGATGCAGCGATACTGACGATTGAAGGTACAGCGCGCAGTATGGGCGTTGAGATTGTTTGAACAAAGAGAGGGTGTTAATCAATGTCACAAATTACGAAAAAACAGAAAGAGGCTCGCGCCAAGGTCGATAGAGCCCGGATGTACCCTTTGCAAGAAGCAATAGAAATAGTAAAAGATGCGTCCTTCTGCAAGTTTGACGAAACGGTTGATTTGGCTGTTAAGCTTGGCGTTGATCCTCGTCACGCGGACCAGATGGTTCGCGGCGCCGTGGTTCTTCCGAATGGTCTCGGCAAAGAAGTTCGCGTTCTCGTTTTCGCTAAAGGAGAGAAAGAGAAAGAGGCTCGTGAAGCCGGAGCTGATTATGTAGGCGCGGAGGACTTGGTTGCAAAGATACAAGAGGGGTGGTTTGATTTTGATATGGCTATTGCTACTCCTGATATGATGGGCGTTGTCGGAAAAATTGGAAAGCTGCTCGGGCCGAGAGGGTTAATGCCTAACCCAAAGGTTGGTACAGTGACCTTTGATATAGAGCGCGCTGTAAAGGAATGCAAGGCAGGTAAGGTTGAGTACAGGGTGGAGAAAGCGGGGATAGTTCACGCGCCTGTCGGAAAGCTTTCTTTTGAATCTGAAAAATTGCGCGAAAATATACTTGCTCTTGTTGAAGCGCTAGTTAAGGCAAAACCTTCAGTTGCGAAAGGAACATATCTAAAAAAGATATCACTTTCATCAACGATGGGCCCTGGAGTAGTTCTTGACGTTGCGGATATTTCGTCAAAATTGATTTAGCATTAGCCATTAAGCTGATATCTATAAGAATAATCGCCAAAGTCAGAGACAGTAGGCGCCCATAATGTTTTTCGAGGGCTTAAACGGATTCGGCCTATCGAGACTTGAGGTACGTATGATTTTATTGATTACGCTCCCGACTTTGGCAGGGCTATCAGCCCTTATATTCAAAGAAAGGAGGACCAAGCTTGAAAAAGGAAGATAAACAACAACTGGTAGATGAACTGCGCGAGAAGCTTCTGAATGCAAAGGCTGTTTTTCTTGCTGATTTTCGTGGAATGAACGTTACCCAGGCTACCGATCTTCGGAATCAACTCCGCAATGCCTCGGTTGAGTACAGGGTTGTCAAGAATACTCTTCTAGGTCTGGCTTCCAAAGGGACTGACAAAGAAGCATTAACCCCACATTTTACTGGCCCTACTGCCATTGCGTTCAGTTACGACGATCCTGTTGCAGCAGCAAAAGTTCTTACACGCTGCGCTAAAGAACAGCAGGCTACCTTTAAGCTGAAAGCAGGTGTTTTGTCGGGAAAAACTATCACCGTTTCGGACATCCAGACTCTTTCGGATCTACCAAGTCGTGAAGTATTACTTGCAATCCTATTAGGCACAATGAAGGCGCCGATTACGGCCTTTGTTGGGACTCTGGCAGCTGTACCTGCTGGATTTGTCCGTGTTCTTGATGCAATCAAGACACAGAAACAGGCTGACTGAGAGAGAATTGATTGACTAAAATAATATAAGAAAATAATGATGGAGGATAAAAAGATGGCGGAAATTACGAAGGCTGATGTAATTAGTTTTATAGAGAATATGTCGGTATTGGAGTTGTCCGAACTTGTTAAGGAGTTGGAAGATAAATTCGGTGTTTCCGCTGCCGCACCGGCTGTAGCCGTAGCCGCGGTGGCTGCACCTGCTGCGGCTGAAGCAGCCGAAGAGAAGACTGAATTTGACGTTATTCTTAAGGCGGCTGGCGCCAATAAGATTGGAGTAATTAAGGTTGTGCGCGCACTTACTGGCCTTGGTCTGAAAGAGGCTAAGGATCTTGTTGATGGCGCACCACAGCCTGTTAAAACTGCTGTATCGAAGGATGAAGCAGAAGATGCCAAAAAACAGCTTGCTGAAGCAGGCGCGGAAGTGGAAGTTAAATAAGGTTCAGAAATAGGAACTTTACATGAGCCAAGGTTGCTTCGTGCGGCCTTGGCTGTTCTATTTTCGATAAAACAATATATGAGGCAATAACCCACCCCTCTGTTTGCTTAACTGATTCGCCAGAAGCGATTGCAGGGAAATATTTTCAGGCATTCACCAAAGGAGAAAATATGGCTTATTCAATTGCGAATAACCACCTTTTGCGTAAGAATTTCGCCAAAATAAAGAAAATTATCGATATACCTAATCTTATAGACATACAGAAAAACTCCTATATGAGATTTCTTCAGGTGGACTTGCCGCCGGAAGCAAGGAAGAACTCAGGCCTTGAGGCCGTCTTCAGGAGTGTATTTCCAATAAAGGATTTTACGGAATCAGCTTCACTGGAATATGTTTCCTATTCGCTTGGAATGCCGAAGTATGACGTTGAGGAATGTCATCAACGGGGAATGACCTATGCGGCCCCTATGAAAGTTAAAGTACGACTCGTCATCTGGGATGTTCTTAAGGAGACGTCTGCGCGTGCTGTGCGAGAGGTTAAAGAGCAGGAGGTATATTTTGGCGAAATCCCGCTCATGACTGAAAACGGCACTTTTATAATAAATGGCACGGAGAGAGTTATTGTTAGTCAATTGCATCGTTCTCCAGGTGTTTTTTATGATCATGACAAGGGAAAGACGCATTCAAGCGGAAAGGTACTTTATTCCGCGCGAGTTATTCCTTACAGGGGATCTTGGCTTGATTTTGAGTTTGATCACAAAGATATTTTATATGTACGTATTGACCGAAGAAGAAAAATGCCGGCGACGGTACTTCTGAAGGCACTCGGGTATACAGCGGAAGAACTGCTTAATTATTACTATAAAAGTGAGGAGATTTTTCTTGGAGAGCAGTTGCGAAAGGCGGCTGACTCGGAATTGTTAATAAATCATAAACCTAGGTTTGATATTGTGGACCCTGAGACGGGAGAAGTAATTCTCAGAGCAAACAGAAAGTTTACCAAAGCGGCTATCAAGAAAATGGCTGAGCATGGTATTAAATATATACCCATAACTGAAGAAGAAATATTGGGTAAATTTGCATCTCATGACATAGTGGATCCTGAGACCGGCGAGGTGATCGTAGAATGTAACGATGAACTCACTGCGATTAAGATCGAAGAGATTAAAGCCAGAAACATCAATACATTTAAAGTTCTCTTTATCGACAATGTTCAGGTTACGTCTTCCTTTCGCGATACTTTGCTCATTGACAAAATCAGTAACACCGATGAGGCTCTTATAGAGATATACCGTCGCCTTCGTCCGGGTGATCCGCCTACTTTGAAAAGCGCTCTCGCGTTGTTCGATAATCTATTTTCAAATCCTGAGCGATATGATCTGTCTGCTGTCGGACGTTTGAAATTGAACTTCAAGCTTGGCTTACAGATTCCTCTCGATTGCCAGATCCTTACAAAAGATGATGTGTTGGAGGTCGTTCGCTATCTGATCGATCTGAAGAACGGAAAAGGCACTATCGATGACATCGACCATCTTGGTAACCGACGTGTGCGGGCAGTTGGGGAACTTCTTGAGAACCAATATCGAATTGGTCTTGTTCGTATGGAAAGGGCGATCAAAGAGAGAATGAGCCTTCAGGAGGTGGAAAACCTCATGCCTCATGATCTCATCAACTCAAAGCCAGTTTCAGCTGTTGTAAAGGAATTCTTCGGTTCATCTCAACTTTCCCAATTCATGGATCAGACGAATCCGCTTTCCGAGGTCACCCACAAACGCCGTCTGTCTGCTCTTGGTCCGGGAGGTTTAACCAGGGAAAGAGCTGGTTTTGAGGTTAGAGACGTACATCCGACCCACTACGGTCGAGTTTGCCCTATTGAAACTCCTGAAGGTCCAAATATCGGTTTGATAGCGTCACTATCAACTTACGCGCGAATTAACAAGCATGGCTTTGTAGAGACACCCTATCGCATTGTAAAAGAAGGTAGGGTTACAGATGAAGTAAGATTTTTTTCCGCACTTGAAGAAGAGGGCCATGCGATCTCCCAGGCAGACGCTCAAGTGGACGATAATGGCAGGTTTGTTTCAGACTATGTATCAGCCCGCAAGGGTGGTGAATTCGTTCTTATTGGTAGGGATGAAGTAGAATTGATGGACGTCTCACCACTGCAACTCGTTTCGGTAGCTGCTTCATTGATTCCTTTTCTTGAGAATGACGACGCCAATCGCGCTCTGATGGGATCAAACATGCAGCGGCAGGCAGTTCCGCTGCTCCGTGCTGATTCGCCGCTTGTTGGGACCGGAATGGAAAGAATTGTCGCTCGAGATTCTGGAGTATCCGCGGTAGCCCGTCACACGGGTGTTGTTGAGTCCGTAGACGCTTCGAGAATAGTAGTCAAGATAGATGAGGATGAGTTTGATGAAACAGGGACAGGTGTTGATATCTACAACTTGATTAAGTTTGCGCGTTCAAATCAGAATACCTGCATTAATCAAAAACCTGTTGTGCATGTAGGGGACCACGTCAAAAAGGGAGATATTATCGCTGACGGCCCATCAACCGAAATGGGTGAACTGGCTTTGGGCCAAAACATTCTCGTGGCTTTCATGCCCTGGGGTGGATACAATTTTGAAGACTCGATTCTGATTTCAGAGAGATTAGTAAAAGACGACAGATATACCTCTATTCACATTGAAGAGTTTGAATGTGTGGCCAGGGATACAAAACTTGGAAAAGAGGAGATAACATCTGATATCCCCAACCTTGGGGAAGAGGCGCTAAAAGATCTCGATGAATCTGGAATCATTAGAATAGGCGCGGAAGTCAAACCTGCGGACATTCTTGTCGGAAAGATAACACCAAAGGGAGAGACGCAGTTATCTCCTGAAGAGAAACTTCTTCGCGCCATTTTCGGGGAAAAGGCGGGAGATGTCCGCGACACTTCACTGCGTGTTCCTCCTGGAGTTGAAGGAACTGTTATCGGCGCCAAAATATTCTCTCGCAAGGGTTCTGATAAGGACGTTCGCACAGAGAGTATAGAAAAAGCTGAAGAAGAAAAGCTCCGTAAAGATGAGAAGGACGAGATTCAGATTATTCGGGACGCGGCAGTCGCGAAATTGAAAAAGCTTTTGGTAGACAGGGTTTCCTCTGTGGCTTTAGAGGATAAGCTTGGCAATCCTGTTGTGGCCAAAGGCAAAAAAATACTCGAGGAATCACTATCTCGTCTATCGCTGGATCGTTGGGATGAAATATCAGTTGAAGAAGGAGAAGGCGTTGAAGAGAAAGTTGCGCAGATATTGGCAACGCTTACACAACAGATTGAACTTATAAATTTTGTTTTTGATGACAAGATTCAGAAGTTGAAAAGAGGTGACGACCTGCCCCCTGGTGTCATCAAAATGGTCAAGGTTTATGTTGCAATAAAAAGAAAGCTTCAGGTCGGCGACAAAATGGCAGGCCGTCATGGCAACAAAGGTGTTGTCTCAAGAATCCTCCCGGAAGAAGATATGCCTTACATGGAAGATGGCCGTCCAGTGGAGATCGTACTTAATCCGCTTGGTGTGCCATCTCGTATGAATGTTGGACAAATACTGGAGACGCACCTGGGTTGGGCGGCAAAGGGGATAGGGTGGAAAATTGAGGAAATGCTTGCCAGCAGAACCTCTAAGGAAGCTCTTCGATCTTTTGTAGAAGAGATATACGATGAGCCGGAAATGACAAAATTTCTGCGAAATCTGTCTGAAGCAGAATTGCATTCCGTTGCCGCAAGGCTGAAGAGAGGCATACCGATGGCTTCACCCGTCTTCGAGGGAGCTTCTGAGGAGCAGGTCCTCGATTTAATGTCCAAGGCTGGTTTCTCTTCAGCTGGTCAGGTTACGCTGTATGACGGTAAGACCGGTGAACCATTTAAACACAGGGTTACAGTAGGAATTATGTATGTTCTGAAGCTTCACCATCTAGTAGATGATAAGATACATGCGCGATCCATTGGTCCCTATAGTCTGGTGACTCAACAACCTCTTGGTGGCAAGGCGCAATTTGGTGGACAGAGACTTGGAGAGATGGAAGTTTGGGCGATGGAGGCTTACGGTGCAGCATATGCTCTGCAGGAATTCCTGACAGTCAAGTCGGACGACGTTGCGGGACGAACGCGTATGTATGAAGCTATTGTCAAAGGAAAGCATACCTTAGAACCAGGTTTGCCCGAATCTTTCAACGTACTTATCAAGGAACTTCAGTCTCTTTGCCTTGATGTTGAGCTTTTGGAAACCGATGAGGATTAAGATGATCCTCACTCTTGGCAGATCATTAAGTTCTGCCTGTCTGAATGAGACCTAAGAAATATAACACTGCTTTGCTGGTAATTCTTCAAAGTGAAAAAATACCTGGGATAGAGTAGCCATAATTTCATGGTTACAATCCCTTACTCCTAACAACAGGGAGGATATAATTTTGGACGATTTCTTCAGTTTTTTCGAGAAGCCAAAGGATCCGTTGCACTTTTCAGCAATACGCATTTCTATATCTTCTCCGGAGAAAATTCGCGAGCGATCTTTCGGGGAAGTTAAAAAGCCTGAAACAATTAATTATCGTACCTTCAAGCCTGAGCGTGATGGGCTGTTTTGCGCGAAGATATTCGGACCTACAAAGGATTACGAGTGCAACTGCGGAAAATACAAAAGAATGAAACATCGTGGAATTGTCTGCGAAAAGTGTGGAGTTGAAGTAATCCCTTCCAAAGTACGACGGGAGAGGTTGGGCCACATAGATCTCGCTACTCCGGTGGCCCACATCTGGTTTCTCAGATCACTGCCATCCCGCATTGGTAATCTTCTGGATATATCCTTGAAGGATTTGGAGAAGGTGCTCTATTTTGAGGCTTACGCGATAACAGATCCCGGGAATACCGGTCTTACCCTGGCCGAAGTTGTAAGCGAGGAGCGCTACCTAAGTCTTAAGCAGGAGTTTGGGGACGGTTTTCATGCAGGAATGGGCGCTGCTGCTGTTAGAGACTGTCTGAAGTCGCTTGATATGGATACTTTGGCGGTCCAATTGCGTACGGAGATGTTAGACGCCACCAGTGAGGCGAAAAGAAAAAAAATTGCTAAAAGACTAAAGGTTGTAGACGCATTCAAGGCGTCAGGAAACAGACCTGAATGGATGATACTAGAATGCATCCCGGTGCTCCCTCCTGAATTGCGCCCCCTCGTGCCTCTTGATGGTGGTAGATTTGCTACATCGGATTTAAATGATCTTTATCGTAGAGTTATAAACAGAAACAACCGATTGAAAAGACTGATGGAGCTGCAGGCTCCCGAGGTTATCATCCGAAATGAAAAAAGGATGCTTCAGGAGGCTGTTGATGCATTGTTTGATAACGGACGAAGAGGCCGCGCCATTGCCGGGCCGAATAAAAGACCACTTAAGTCACTTTCAGACATGCTGAAAGGAAAATCTGGTCGTTTCAGGCAAAACCTTTTAGGAAAACGTGTCGATTATTCCGGCCGCTCAGTTATTGTAGTCGGACCTGAGTTGCGCCTGCATCAGTGTGGTCTCCCCAAAAAAATGGCTTTAGAACTCTTTAAACCTTTTATCTACAATAAATTGGAGGAAAGAGGGTTTGTTACCACAATAAAGAGCGCAAAAAAAATGGTAGAAAAGGAACGACCTGAAGTATGGGATGTTCTGGAAGAAGTGATAAAGGAGCATCCTGTGATGCTGAATCGTGCGCCGACCTTGCATCGCCTCGGTATACAAGCTTTTGAGCCGGTCCTGATAGAGGGAAAGGCAATTCAGTTGCATCCGCTTGTGTGTACGGCATTTAATGCGGACTTTGACGGCGACCAGATGGCGGTTCATCTTCCGCTTTCCATAGAAAGCCAGGTTGAAGCACGCGTTCTTATGATGAGTACCAATAATATTCTCTCCCCTGCTCATGGCAAGCCTATTATTGTGCCTTCTCAGGACATGGTTCTTGGCATCTACTTCATGACAAGAGATAAATATTTCGCCAAGGGCGAAGGAAAAACATTTGCATCACCCGAAGAAGTGCGTATTGCTTACGATGCGGGTGAAATTGATTTGCACGCGAGGATTAATGTTCGGCTGAAGAATCTTTCCATTGACCCGGCGGCCCAAATTATTGAGACTACAACAGGCCGTATTCTCCTCAGGGAAATACTGCCGGAGAAGGTCCCTTTTTCTGCTATTAACAAGGTGATGACCAAGAAGGAGCTTTCCAATCTAGTTGATGTTTGCTACCGCCTTGCTGGCAACAAGGATACTGTAATACTTGCTGACAAATTGAAGGAAATAGGTTTCCGCTATTCAACAGAGGCAGGTATCTCCATTTGTATCGACGATATGGTAATTCCCGGTGGAAAGCCGTTAATTATCGATAAGGCTACTGAAGAGGTTAAGGAGATACAGAATCAGTATACGGAAGGTCTGATCACTGACGGTGAACGCTACAACAAGGTTATTGACATTTGGGCGAAATCCACGGAAGAGATAGCCAAGGAGATGCTTGACAATCTTTCTCGTGATACGGTTCTTTCTCCAGAAGGAAAAGAAGTCAAGGTTCCTTCTTTCAATGCCATTCACATGATGGCTGATTCCGGGTCAAGGGGTTCCGGTCAGCAGATAAGGCAGTTGGCGGGAATGCGCGGACTTATGGCAAAACCCTCCGGAGAGATAATTGAAACACCCATTACCGCTAATTTCCGTGAGGGATTGACCGTTCTACAATACTTCATTTCAACGCACGGCGCTCGAAAGGGACTTGCTGATACCGCTCTGAAAACGGCAAACTCCGGATATCTGACCAGACGTCTCGTTGACGTTGCGCAAGACGCTATTATTACTGAAGACGACTGCGGCACTCTGGACGGCCTCCTGGTTTCGGCCTTGACCGAGGGTGGTGAGATCATCGAACACATTGGAGATCGTATCCTCGGAAGGGTTGCGCTAGACGATATTCTGGATCCACTTACTGCTGAGGTCTTGGTGCCAGCAAATACAGAGATAGATGAGAATCTTGTAGCTAAAATTGAAGAATCCGGGCTGGAGAAAGTAAAGATCCGATCTGTCTTGACATGTCAGAGCAAGAGAGGCATCTGTGCCAAGTGCTATGGGCGTGATCTTGCCAGAGGACATCTCGTTAATCTTGGGGAAGCTGTTGGAGTTATTGCAGCACAGTCGATTGGCGAACCTGGAACGCAGCTTACGATGAGAACCTTCCATATTGGAGGGACTGCTTCCCGTCATGCGGAACAGACCTCCCTTGAATCCCGGAATGAAGGTATTGTTAAGTTTATCAATATCAACAGTGTCACAACCGCGGAAGGCCACTTTATAGTAATGAACCGTAATGGTGAATTAGCAGTCATTGATGAAACAGGCAGGGAAAGAGAGAAATACTCAGTTGTATATGGAGCTAAAATCAAGGTTGCTCATGGACAATCCGTTAAATCAGGTGACTCCCTTGCTGAATGGGATCCATATACCATGCCGATACTCACGGAAGTTTCCGGAAGGATAAAATTCGGAGATATAATTGAAGGAGTAACGGTTGAGGAGCAGGTTGACGAAGTTACTGGCTTGTCTCGAAAGGTTATTATAGAGTCCCGTGACCCGGATAAGAGGCCCCGAATCACCATAAAGGATGAGGCCGGGAAGACCGTGAAATCGGGTGAAAGTACTGTGGGGCGCTACTTCTTACCAGTTGGGGCAAATATTAGTGTTCAGGAAGATTCGATGGCGAGTGCGGGAGATATTATTGCCAAGATCCCACGCGAAACAACAAAGACTAAAGATATAACCGGCGGCTTGCCGCGCGTAGCCGAACTCTTTGAAGCTAGAAAACCGAAAGATTTTGCAGTTATTTCTGAAATTGACGGGATAGTCTCTTTTGGAAAGGATGCAAAAGGTAAAAGAAAAGTGATTGTGACACCAGAACAGGGTGAAGCAAAGGAATACCTGATTCCAAAGGGCAAACATATTAGCGTTCACGAGGGAGATTACGTCAAAGCAGGTGAAGCTCTAATGGATGGCTCTTCCAATCCCCACGACATTCTTAGAGTTCTTGGTGTAAAAGAATTGGCAAAATATCTTGTTGATGAGGTTCAGGAAGTATACCGACTCCAGGGAGTAAAGATTAACGATAAACATATTGAAACTATCGTTCGTCAGATGCTACGGCGAGTTAAAATTAAGGATGTCGGTGACACGAGTTTTCTTATTGATGACCAGCTGGAAAGAAATATTTTTGAGGAAGAGAATGAGAGGGTTTTGATGTCTGGTGGCAAGCCAGCTATTGCTGAACCGCTTCTTCTGGGTATCACCAAAGCTTCTCTATCGACGGAGTCTTTTATTTCTGCTGCTTCATTCCAGGAAACAACAAAAGTCTTGACACAGGCTGCTATAGAGGGTAAGGTTGACAGCCTTCGCGGGCTTAAGGAAAACGTTATTATGGGGCGACTTATACCCGCCGGCACCGGTATATCGCGGTATAGAAACCTCAAAATGATAGTTGATGATACGAAAGAGATCGATGCCTGCGATATCGGTGATCTGGGGTGTGATTGAGTTTAACGGCTCTTTATCAGTATTAAGTGCTTGACATGCTGAATAGCGTGTAGTATTTTCCTTTGGTTTCCCTATACTTAAATAATGACAACAGTTGAAATCGTGGTGTTTAGGAGAATTGACGTATGCCTACAATTAACCAGCTGATTCGTATCGGCAGGGAGAGTAAGAAAGATAAGTCTACTGCCCCGGCGCTCAAGAATTGCCCGCAAAAGCGCGGTGTATGTACTCGTGTTTATACTACGACGCCGAAGAAGCCGAATTCGGCATTGCGGAAGGTCGCGAGGGTGAGGTTGACGAATGGTATTGAAGTGACTTCCTATATTCCTGGGGTTGGGCATAATTTGCAGGAGCATTCGGTTGTTCTCATTAGAGGCGGAAGGGTTAAGGACCTTCCAGGTGTTCGCTATCACATAGTCAGGGGGACCCTTGATTCTGTAGGTGTCAAAGACAGAAAGCAGGGTCGTTCTAAGTATGGTGCGAAAAGACCAAAGTAAACAAACTGAAGTGAGAGGTTGCTATGCCTAGAAGAAGAGAAGTAGCGAAGAGGGTTGTTTTACCGGATCCGAAATATAATGATCGCGTTGTCGCCAAGCTTATAAATATTTTAATGCTTCATGGCAAGAAAAGTACCGCTGAACGTGCTCTCTATGGTGCTCTTGAGTTGGTTGGCAAGAGAACAAATGAGGATGCTCTGAAGGTTTTTAAGAAATCCTTGGAGAATATAAGGCCTGTTTTGGAAGTCAAGTCCCGCAGGGTGGGTGGGTCAACATATCAGGTGCCTGTTGAGATTAGGGCTGATCGCAGAACGTCTCTGGCTATGCGTTGGCTTGTTAAGTACGCTGCTGCCAGGGCAGAGAAGACCCTTACAGACAAGCTTGCTGGTGAAATTGTTGACGCTTTTAACGGCCGAGGCGCTGCTGTTAAGAAGCGTGAAGACACGCATAAGATGGCTGAGGCAAATAGGGCTTTTGCGCATTACCGCTGGTAGCGCTTTTTAGATTAACTTGAGGAGTATTTTGTGGCACGTTTAGTAGCTTTAGAAAAAACGCGTAATATTGGAATTATGGCGCACATCGACGCTGGCAAAACAACAACCACGGAGCGCATACTGTATTATACGGGGGTGTCTCATCGGATTGGTGAGGTGCACGAAGGTACCGCTACGATGGACTGGATGGAGCAGGAGCAGGAGCGGGGTATTACCATAACCTCGGCTGCTACTACATGCTCATGGAAGGAACATCGAATAAATATAATAGATACGCCTGGGCATGTGGATTTTACCATAGAAGTTGAGCGATCTCTTCGCGTGCTTGATGGGTGTGTCGCAGTTTTCTGTTCGGTCGGTGGTGTCGAGCCTCAGTCGGAAACTGTGTGGAGGCAGGCGGATAAGTATCGGGTGCCACGTATTGCTTTCGTCAACAAAATGGATCGTGTTGGGGCTGATTTTTTTAGAGGCGTCAACATGATTAAGGATCGACTGAAAGCAAATCCTGTTGCCATTCAGTTACCTATAGGAAAAGAGGATCAGTTCAAGGGTGTAATTGACTTGGTGGAAATGAAAGCAACAATTTGGGACGAGGACTCTCTTGGGGCTAAATTTCGTGAAGAACCGATATCTGCTGCTGATATAGAGCTGGCTGAAGAATATCGTGAAAAGATGCTGGAGGAACTGGCTAACCACGATGATTCTTTGATGGAAAAGTATCTTGGTGGAGAAAGCATTAGCGTAGAGGAAATCAGGTCTGCAATCAGAAAAGCAACAACAGATATTAATATATGTCCTGTTATATGTGGCTCTTCTTTTAAGAATAAGGGGGTGCAAAACCTCTTGGACGCAGTAGTGGATTATTTGCCAGCCCCTACCGATATTCCTCCAATCAAAGGTGTCGCTCCTGACAAAGATGAAGAGATTGAAAGAAAGTCATCTGATGAGGAACCTTTTTCTGCATTGGCGTTTAAGATAATGACGGATCCTTATGTTGGGCAGCTTTGCTTTTTTAGGGTTTATTCCGGTGTGATTCAGGCGGGATCCTATATATATAATTCCACAAAAGGAAAGAAGGAAAGAATTGGCCGTATACTCCAGATGCATGCGAATAAGCGGGAAGAGATAAAAGAGGTGCGCGCAGGCGATATAGCGGCAGCAGTTGGGCTCAAAAGTACTACGACTGGGGACACTCTTTGCGATGAAGCCAATGCGGTTATTTTGGAATCAATAGAATTTCCTGAGCCAGTAATTCATATAGCTGTTGAACCTAAGACTAAAGCTGATCAGGAAAAATTAGGCTTAAGCTTGCAGAAGCTTTCTAGTGAGGACCCTTCATTCCGTGTAAAAACAGACGAAGAGACAGGGCAGACTATCCTATCGGGCATGGGTGAACTCCATCTTGAAATCATAGTTGATAGGCTTATGAGAGAGTTTAAGGTGGAAGCGAGTGTTGGTAAGCCTCAAGTTGCATATCGAGAGACAATAACCAAAAAAGTAAAAGTTGAAGGAAAATTCGTTCGTCAATCAGGCGGACGTGGACAGTTTGGACACGTATGGCTCGAGATAGAACCTCAGGAGCCGGGCGCGGGCTATGAATTCATAGATGCAATTAAAGGTGGTGTTGTGCCGCGCGAATATATACCCGCGGTTGATAAAGGTATTCAGGAAGCCATGGAAATCGGCACATTGGCCGGTTTTCCAGTCGTTGATATCAAGGTAAGCCTTATTGATGGTTCTTATCATGACGTTGATTCATCAGAGATGGCCTTTAAGATAGCTGGATCAATGGGATTCAAGGAAGGGTGTTCAAAGGCTTCTCCTGTATTGCTTGAACCTATTATGTCTGTTGAAGTAGTTGTCCCTGAAGAGCATATGGGAGATGTGATTGGCGATCTGAACTCTCGAAGAGGAAGGATCATGGGCATGGAATCCAGAGCAGGAGCGCAAGTTGTTGCTTCAATGGTGCCTCTTGCATCGATGTTTGGCTACTCAACGGACTTAAGATCGGCAACACAAGGACGCGCAACCTATACAATGACTTTCGATCACTACGAACAGGTACCAAAATCTGTAGCCGAAGAGATAGTTGCTAAAGTTAAGGGCTGAAGATTTGTTTACTAGGAGGAATAATTCAAATGGCCAAGGCAAAATTTGAGAGGACAAAGCCGCACGTAAACATAGGAACGATCGGTCACGTTGACCATGGGAAAACGACCCTGACGGCAGCTATAACAAAAGTTCTGGCTTCCAAGGGTCAGGCGGAGTTCAAATCATTCGATCAGATAGACAACGCCCCTGAAGAGCGTGAGCGCGGAATCACCATTGCGACCGCGCATGTGGAATATGAGACGGAAAATCGTCACTATGCGCACGTGGACTGTCCGGGCCATGCCGACTACGTAAAGAACATGATCACCGGTGCGGCGCAGATGGACGGCGCGATACTGGTTGTTTCCGCTGCTGACGGCCCAATGCCGCAAACCAGGGAGCACATCCTTCTTGCCAGGCAGGTTGGCGTACCTTATATAGTCGTGTTCCTTAACAAGGCTGATATGGTAGATGATGAAGAGCTTCTTGAGTTGGTGGAGCTGGAGATCAGGGAGTTGCTCTCCGCGTATGATTTCCCTGGAGATGATATACCGATTGTAAAGGGGTCTGCATTGAAAGGTCTGGAGGGCGACACCGGAGAGCTGGGAGAGCAGTCCATACTCAAGCTGATGGAAGCAGTAGATAAATATATACCTGAACCAGAGCGAGCAATAGACAAGCCGTTCATTATGCCGGTAGAGGATGTATTCTCCATTTCCGGTCGAGGCACGGTTGCAACAGGTCGCGTTGAGCGCGGGGTGGTAAAGGTTGGGGAAGAGGTCGAAATAGTCGGGATACGTCCGACGCAGAAAACGACGGTAACGGGTGTAGAGATGTTTAGAAAGCTTTTGGATGAAGGGCGAGCTGGCGACAACATCGGCGCACTGCTGCGAGGAGTAAAGCGGGAAGAAATCGAGCGAGGACAGGTGCTGGCCAAGCCGGGTTCAATTACCCCGCACACGAAATTCAAGGCGGAAGCATATGTCTTGACCAAGGAAGAAGGTGGGCGTCACACACCGTTCTTTAATGGATACAGGCCGCAGTTCTATTTCAGGACTACGGATGTGACCGGCGTAGTGGATCTGCCGGAGGGGACGGAGATGGTGATGCCGGGAGACAACATCGCGGTAACAGTAAACCTGATAACCCCGATAGCAATGGACGAAGGGCTCAGGTTTGCTATTCGCGAAGGCGGGCGCACTGTGGGAGCGGGTGTCGTTAGTTCGATTATTGAATAAACAGAGACCATGAGGATGTTATGCCAAGTCAAAAAATAAGAATCAGATTGAAAGCCTACGATCATAAACTGTTGGACCAATCTGTAGGTGAAATTGTTGATACAGCAAGAAGAACAGGCGCACGTGTAGCAGGTCCAATACCGTTACCAACAGTTATCAATAAGTTTTGCGTGTTAAGAGGACCTCACGTCGATAAAAAATCAAGGGATCAATTTGAAATACGGTCTCATAAACGGCTAATTGATATTCTGGATCCTACTCAACAGACTGTTGATGCTCTAATGAAACTAGACTTGTCAGCTGGTGTTGATGTCGAGATAAAATTGTAAAACGAAATCCTCAATTCTGATAATGAACAGGAACTAGTCATGAAGAAGGGCATTATAGGAAGAAAACTGGGAATGTCCCAGATATTTAGCGAAGACGGGAGAAGGATTCCTGTTACGGTAATCGAAGCGGGACCTTGCGTGGTTGTCCAAAAGAAGACAATAGCTACTGATGCGTATAATGCATTGCAGCTTGGTTTTATGAAAACTGAGTCGGTAAAAGAAAATCAAGCATTAGTAGGCCATTTCAAGAGTGCCGGTAAAGGGTGTTTCAAGTTTTTGAGAGAGTTTAGAGTTGAAGAAGGCGTTCAATACAACGTTGGAGATGTAATTAAGGCGGACATATTCTCGGCGGGTGAGTTTGTCGATGTGTCAGGGGTAAGTATCGGAAAAGGCTACCAGGGTGTAATTAAGCGCTGGAACTTTCAAGGTGGGCGTTCTACGCACGGCTCAAGGTTTCATAGAGCGCCTGGTTCCATAGGTTGTTCAGCAACACCTTCAAGGGTTCTCAAGAACAAGAGAATGCCTGGACAACTTGGTAATAGTGTTGTGACAATGCAGAGGTTGAAGATTGTAAGAGTTGATGAAACCGCGAATCTTATATTGATAAAGGGATCTGTACCCGGTCCTAGTAATGGCTTAGTACTGCTTAAGAATAGCGTTAAAGCGTAAATAATTGGTTTATCCGGAGAAAGACATGGCCATAATAGATGTTTATAATTTAAATAGAGACAGAGTAGGCTCTATCGATTTGGATGAAAAAGTCTTTAATGCTGATTTTAAAGAGCACCTGGTACATGATGCGATTAGGCTTCAATTGATGAACCGTCGGTCAGGAACTGTTGCGGTAAAGAATCGCGCAGCCGTGTCTGGCAGTGGGAAAAAGCCGTTTAAGCAGAAAGGAACGGGTCAGGCGCGTCAAGGTTGTAAAAGAGCATCTCAGTATCCCGGGGGAGGCGTAGCTTTCGGTCCTAAGCCAAAGATATATAATCTTTCCATGAATAAAAAAGCACATAAGGGTGCTATCAAATCTGCGCTTTCCTACTTGTTTGTAAATAACAAAATAACGATAGTAGATAAGATTAATTTAGAAAAAATATCAACTAAGCAGATAACGCAAATCTTAAATAAATTTGAAATAAAAAAGACTTTGGTAATAACGTCAGATGCGGATAAAGAGTTAGTGCTATCCGCGCGAAATGTTAAGGCCGTTAAGGTTCTCGAGCCTCAAGGTCTTAATGTTTATGATATTGTAAGTTTTAATAATATCGTAATTACCGAAGACGCCGTGAAACTGGTTGAAGGAGCTTTAAAGCCATGAATATATATGATGTGATTAAGAAGCCGCTCATTACAGAAAAAAGCGCAATTTTGAAAGAAACGAAAAACGTTGTCATGATTCAGGTGCACCCAGAAGCGAACAAATGTGAAATAAAAGAAGCCGTTGAGAAATTGTTTAAAGTAAATGTTGTAAATGTCAAAACGGCAAATGTGGCTGGTAAAATCAAGCGCTTTGGTAGGCATACTGGAAAAAGATCGAATTGGAAAAAAGCCTATATCACTCTCGAAGAAGGTAGCAGGGTAGATTTCTTTGAGGTATAAATTAAACGATGAGGTTGAGATAAATGGCAATAAAAAGCTTTAAACCGACATCAGCTGGTAGACGTCATCAGACATGCTCATCTTTTGAGGAACTAAGTTCTAAAAAAGCTGAAAAAACGCTTTTAAAGACTTTGAAGAGAACAGGTGGTAGGAATAATAACGGTAGAATAACTTCACGCCATATTGGTGGTGGTCACAAGAGAAAATACCGCATAATTGATTTTAATAGAAATAAAAGAGATATAGAGGCAAGGGTTGTTTCTGTTGAGTATGACCCGAATAGAAGCGCCAGAATTTCGTTGATTATTTATAAAGACGGGGAAAAGAGATATATACTTGCGCCCAATGGTATTGAAGTTGGTCAAATAATTATAGCAAGTGTGCAAGCTGACATACGCCCGGGTAATGCTTTGCCACTTAAGGCGATACCTTTAGGTACAATCATTCATAATGTGGAATTGAAAGTTGGTAAAGGTGGTCAATTGGCAAGAAGTGCTGGAACATATGCACAGCTTATGTCTAAAGAAGGAAAGTACTGTCAGGTAAAGTTGCCATCTGGTGAAGTTCGTATGGTATTGCAAGACTGTTTTGCTACTGTAGGGCAGGTTGGGAATCTAGACCATGAGAACGTATCAATAGGCAAGGCAGGAAGAAATAGGTGGTTAGGAAACAGGCCCAAGGTCAGGGGCGTAGCAATGAATCCGGTTGATCATCCGCATGGTGGTGGTGAAGGGCGTACTTCTGGAGGAAGAAACCCTGTTACACCATGGGGGGTTCCAACTAAGGGGTATAAAACCAGGACAAATAAAAGATCTACGCGCTTTATAGTGAAAAAGCGAAATCAATAAATTTAAGTAAGGAAAACATTATGGCGAGATCTATAAAAAAAGGGCCATTTGTAGATGGGCATCTCTCTGAAAAAGCACTTCAAGAGGGTCCTAATTCCAAGAAGATTATTAAAACTTGGTCTAGGAGATCTACAATCATACCTCAGTTCATAGGATGTACGTTCGCGGTACATAATGGTAGAAAATTCATACCTGTTTTTGTTACAGAGAATATGGTTGGTCATAAACTTGGCGAATTTGCCCCGACACGAACATTTCACGGGCATGCTGCAGATAAAAAAAGTAAGCTAAAAAAGAAGTAATTACTAAGGAGCAATAAATGGAAGGAAGTGCTAAGCTGACTTTTGCAAGAATGTCTCCACGAAAAACACGCTTGGTTATAGATACAATTCGCGGGAAAGATATTCAAGTTGCTTTAAATTATTTACGATTTTCTCCTCAGCCGAGCGCAAAAGTGATTGCAAAACTTCTTAGATCTGCTGTAGCTAATGCTGAGCAGAAAGGGGTGGCTGATGTCGACAGGCTATATGTGAAGGAAGCATTTGTTAACTCTGGCGCAGTACTTAAAAGGTATCTGCCTCGGGCCATGGGAAGAGCTAGTAAAATCAGGAAGCCGACGAGCCATATTCAAGTGGTTTTGGCTGAAAAGTAAATAAGGGACGAGTTGGAGGTGGGGATTGGGCCAGAAAGTTAATCCGATTGGGTTCAGATTGGGTGTAATCAAGACATGGGACTCCAAATGGTACGCAGAAGCTGACTACACTAAGCTACTCCATGAGGATCTTAAGCTTAGAGATTTTTTGAAAAAGCGATTGTATAGCTCTGGCGTTTCAAAAATTGAAATAGAGAGAGCAGCTAATAAGGCAAAAATCAATATATTTACAGCACGCCCAGGTTTAATAATCGGTAAAAAGGGTTCTGAAGTCGAAACGCTCAAGAAAGAGCTTTCTAAGTTGACTGATAAAGAGGTTTTTTTAAATATTCAGGAAATCAGGAAGCCAGAAATTGACGCTCAACTAGTAGCTGAGAATGTCGCTTTACAGCTGGAAAGGCGAATAGCCTTCAGAAGAGCGATGAAAAAGAGTGTAACAACTGCTCTGAAGTTTGGGGCAAAGGGAATACGAATTACCTGTTCAGGAAGATTAGGCGGCGCTGAGATGTCAAGAACTGAATGGTATAGAGAAGGCCGAGTACCTTTGCACACCTTACGAGCTGATATAGATTATGGAGTAGCGGAAGCTAAAACAACCTATGGTATTATTGGCGTAAAAGTTCTTATTTTTAAAGGTGAGGTTCTCCCTGGGAAAAAATAGTATAGGAGCAAGCTTATGTTAATGCCCAAGAGAGTTAAGCATAGAAAGCAGATGAAGGGAAAAATGAAGGGCACTCCTCAACGCGGAGTAGAGTTAGCATTTGGGGAATTTGGTCTACAAGCCACAGAATGCGGATGGCTTGACTCAAAGCAAATAGAGGCTGCCCGAATCGCACTCACTCGATACATCAAAAGAGGAGGTAAGACATGGATAAGAATTTTTCCTGATAAGCCTCTTACTGCTAAGCCGGCAGAAACGCGTATGGGAAAGGGTAAGGGATCGCCAGACTCTTGGGTTTGTGTAATAAAGCCGGGGAGAATCTTGTATGAGATGGAAGGCGTGAGTGAAGAGGTAGCTCGGCAAGCATTCAGATTGGCAGCTTTCAAATTACCGATCCCTACTAAATTTGTAAAGAGGGAGGCGGCTAATGAAGAGTAGAGAGCTAAATGAATTATCAATTCAAGAGCTTGAAATAAAAGGAAATGAAATACAGCAAGAGCTGTTTAATATCAAGTTTCAACTGCACACAGGAAGACTAGAAAACACAGCTAAGGTTAAGTCACTAAAGAGAGATTTTGCGCGGTTCAAAACCATGCTCAGGGAAAAGAGAGGACAATGAGGAAAGCCATGAGTGAGCGAGGCAGCAGAAAAACGCAGGTTGGGATCGTCGTAAGTGATAAGATGGAGAAAACCGTTGTGGTAAAAGTTTCTCATCTTGTTAAACATTCGGAATATAATAAATATATTAAAAGAAGCGTTAAATATAAAGCGCACGATTTAAATAATGAATGTAAAATCGGCGACAAAATAGAAATTGTTGAAACAAGGCCACTTAGCAAGGATAAGCGCTGGAAAGTAAGGCGAATTCTTGATAGGACTACATAAGGTAGGAGCAATATAATGATACAAATGCAATCAATACTGGATGTTGCTGATAACTCTGGAGCCAAGAAGCTTTATTGCATTAAGGTATTGGGTGGGTCTAAAAGGAAGTATGCCAGTATAGGCGATATTATAATAGCTTCTGTTAAAGAGGCGCTTCCGAATTCTAAAGTTAAAAAGGGCGATGTGGTAAAAGCTGTTGTTGTTAGAACAGCAAAAGAAATAGGCCGAATCGACGGTTCGTATATTCGATTTGATGATAATTCGGGTGTAGTAATCAATAATCAAAAAGAGCCGGTAGGTACACGAATTTTCGGACCAGTTGCAAGGGAGCTTAGGGCAAAAAAATTCATGAAAATAATATCACTTGCACCGGAAGTTCTTTAAATTTACCAGGAGAAAAACAAGATGCATGCTCATAAGCTTCGAATAAAAAAAGGCGATACGGTCATGGTAATAAATGGAAAGGATAATAGAAAAACAGGTAAGATTCTTCGCATTTATTATAAAAACGATCGTGTTGTGGTAGAGGGTCTGAACATAATTAAGAAGCACGTTCGCTCTAGGGGAAATACTCCTGGAGGTATAGAAGAACGAGAGTCTCCAATGCATATTTCTAACGTTATGTTGTACTGTGTTAAGTGCAATAAGCCAGTGCGCATAAGAAAGGCAATACTGGAGAATGGGGAAAAAGTAAGAACATGCGTTAAGTGTGGCGAAGCGTTTGATAAATAGTCTGGAGGAGTCAATGTCGAGGCTTAAAGCAAAGTACGTTCAAGAAATAATTCCTGAATTAAAAAAAGAATTTGGGTATAGTAATATTATGCAAGTACCTCGCCTTGAAAAAGTCGTTATAAATATGGGCTTGGGTGAGGCAATACAGAATATAAAAATACTAGATTCAGCAAGTGAAGAACTTGCGCAAGTAGCTGGGCAGAAACCCGTGATTACTAAGGCGAAAAAATCTATAGCGTCTTTTAAATTACGCCAAGGAATGCCCATCGGATGCATGGTTACGTTAAGAAGAGAGAAAATGTATGAATTTCTCGACAGATTGATGAACATTGCACTTCCTCGTGTGAGGGATTTTAAGGGAATTCCAGCAAAGGGATTTGATGGAAGAGGAAATTATTCTTTAGGTATTAAGGAGCAGTTGATTTTTCCTGAGATAAACTATGACAAGGTTGATAAAATCAAAGGCTTGAATATATCAATAGTGACGTCTGCAAAAACAGATGAAGAGGGAAAGGCCCTTTTAAGACAATTGGGGATGCCTTTTAGGAATTAAATATGTTTGGAGGTCATCGGTGGCTAAAACGTCAATGATTTTGAAAGCGCAGAGACAAGCAAAATTTAAAGTAAGAGAATATAACAGATGTCCTATCTGTGGAAGACCTAGAGCATATTATAGAAAATTTAAATTGTGTAGAATATGTCTAAGAAAGCTCGCGTCTAATGGTAAATTACCAGGAGTGATAAAATCTAGTTGGTAGTTTAGAATGCGTTAAGAAGAGGAGTGCTTCAAATGTCGATGACTGATCCTATAGCTGATATGCTGACGAGAATAAGAAATGCGAATACTGTAAAGATCCAAAAAATTGATATGCCCTCATCAAACCTGAAAGTGAGCATAGCTAATGTGTTAAGAAGTGAAGGTTTCATAAAGAATTATAAAGTGATAGCTGATGATAAACAAGGTATTTTAAGAATATACTTAAAATATATAGATGATAAAGATGCTGTATTTACTGAAATAAAGAAAATTAGCAAACCTGGCAGTAGGGTATATGTCAGGGGTAAAGATATAAAGAAAGTAAAAAATGGAATTGGGGTAGCGATTCTTTCCACATCAAGAGGTGTGGTTACTGATAAATTTGCTCGTGAAAATGGAATCGGCGGCGAAGTGCTTTGTACTATTTGGTAAGAAACTATTGAGGAGCATCAAATATGTCTAGAATTGGGAAATTGCCTATAGATATACCTAGCGGGGTAAAGGTATTAATAGATGATGCAATTATACAAATCGAGGGTCCAAAAGGTAAGTTAAAGAGACAACTTTTATCCGGTGTTTCTGTGAGAGCTCAGGATAACAGTATAATAGTTCAAAAAGAAGGTGATGATAAGCAAGCTGCTTCATACTATGGACTTACGCGCACTTTGATTAATAATATGGTTATTGGCGTAACAAAAGGGTTTGAAAAGATTCTGGAGATTAATGGAGTTGGTTATCGAGCAGAGTCAAAAGGAAATCTACTTACCTTGAATTTGGGCTATTCACATCCTATCAACTTTTGTTTGCCAATCGGAGTAGAAGTAGAAGTTGAAAAAATGACTAAAGTGTTTGTTCGTGGAGCAGACAAGGAGCTGGTTGGGCAAACAGCGGCAAAGATAAGATCGTATCGTCTGCCTGAGCCCTATAAAGGGAAAGGTATAAAATACTCAGACGAAAAGATCCTGAGAAAAGCTGGAAAGACCGGAAAGAAATAGGTCGCCTTAGATAAGGAGATATGACGGTGAACTCTGTGGCAAAGAAAAGTCTTGCGAGACAAAAGAGAAAAATAAGGGTGCGGAAAAAGATTACTGGCGCTTCTGGAAGACCAAGGCTGAATGTCTTTAAAAGCTCAAACCACATTTACGCACAACTAATTGATGACTCTACGGGAAACACGCTGCTGGCAGCTTCTACGCTGGAAAAGGATTTAAGGAATAGCCTCAAGCATAAGGGAAATATAGAAGCGGCACAAAAAGTTGGCGAGAAGATTGCGATACTTGCCTTGGAGAAGGGAATCAAGGAAATTGTATTTGACAGGAATGGCTTCCTCTATCATGGTCGTATAAAGGCATTAGCAGATTCAGCCAGAGAAAAAGGACTCTCATTTTAGAGACAGGACTAGGAGGCGTTAATTGATTAAAATAGATCCAAATGACTTAAATTTAACTGATAGAGTAGTGCATATTAGTAGGGTTGCAAAGGTTGTTAAGGGTGGGAGAAGGTTTAGTTTTTCAGCGCTTGTTGTTGTGGGAGACGCAAACGGATATGTAGGATATGGTTTGGGAAAGGCAAATGAGGTTCCCGAGGCCATAAGAAAAGGCGTTGAACAGGCTAAGAAAAACTTAATACATGTTCCTATAGTTGATGATACTATTCCATATGAAGTTTTGGGGCGGTTTGGCGCTGGCAAGGTGCTAATAAAGCCTGCTTCAGCTGGAACTGGTGTGATTGCAGGGGGGGCAGCGAGGGCGGTTCTGGAGGCAGCGGGTATTCATAATATTTTATCGAAATGCATAGGCTCTAATAATCCTCATAATGTAGTAAAAGCTACGGTGGAGGGGTTAAAGTTACTAAAGAGTCCTCGTGAAATATTTGTTAGAAGAGGTTTAGCTGAGTAAATCTTATCAATGGAGATGTATTAGATGAGTGAAGTTATTTCTATTAAGCTAATTAAAAGCCCAATTGGAAAGCCAAGGAAATTTCGCGCTGTCCTTCAGGGTATGGGTCTGACAAAATTAAATAAGACTGTCGAGCTTGAAAACACCAATGCTGTTCTGGGAATGGTGCGAAAAGTAGCGCACATGGTAAAGATTGAAGATAATAAAAATTAAGGAAATAAATATGCAATTAAATACAATATTGCCAGCTGCAGGATCGACAAAGAAAAGAAAGAGAATAGGAAGGGGTCAAGGTTCTGGCCATGGCAAGACAGCGACAAAAGGGCATAAGGGTCAGAAGGCGCGAAGCGGTGGCAGTATCAAGGCCGGTTTCGAGGGTGGCCAGATGCCAATGCAAAGAAGGCTCCCGAAACGCGGTTTTACATCGCGTAATAAAATAGAGTTTAGCATTGTTAAAATATCTGATTTAAACATGTTTGACTCTGAAGCCAGGGTATCTTTAGAAGAGCTGATTAAAGCCGGTTTGGTATCAAAGAAGAATAATATGGTAAAAGTGTTAGGCGATGGTGAGTTAAGTAAGATATTGCACATTGAGGCACATAAATTCAGCGCATCTGCAAAAGAAAAAATTATAGCTGCAGGTGGAAGTCTCCAGGAGTTGTCGATTTGATCTCTGCAATTCAGAATATCTTCAGGATCCCTGATTTAAAGAAGAGAGTTCTTTTTACAATGGGCATGCTGGCTGTATATCGCGTGGGTTGTCACATCCCGACACCGGGCATAGATAGTCAAGCACTTGCCCATTTTTTTGCTCAAGCACGAGGCACTTTGCTGGGAATGTTTGATATGTTTTCCGGTGGAGCACTAGAGAAACTAACCGTATTTGCACTTGGCATTATGCCTTATATTTCGGCCTCTATAATTTTTCAGTTACTAACAGTTGTGATACCCGCGATAGAGAAACTCTCTAAAGAAGGTGAGTCGGGTAGAAAGAAGATTACTCAATATACACGATATGGAACAATTGTATTGAGTGTTGTGCAAGCGCTAGGCATAAGTATTGGTCTGGAAAGCATGACAGGACCAGCTGGTGAATTGGTTGTGCCTGCTCCTGGCTGGGGGTTTCGCTTAATGACGGTGATTACCCTGACAGCAGGTACTGCTTTCATCATGTGGATGGGCGAGCAAATGTCGGAAAAAGGAGTGGGAAACGGAATATCGTTAATAATTTTTGCAGGAATTGTCGCAAGGATTCCAGTGGCAATTATGAATAGTCTTAGGCTTATGAAGACAGGTGAACTGTCTTTCTTTATATTGCTAATAATAATAGCATTTATGATGCTGGTTGTTTCTGCGATAGTCTTTGTAGAAAGAGGGCAGAGAAGGCTGCCTATACATTATGCTAAGAGGGTGGTTGGGTTGAAAACGTATGGAACTCAAACCTCTCATCTACCTCTAAAAGTCAATATGGCAGGAGTTATACCGCCAATATTTGCGTCATCGATTATCATGTTTCCGGCAACAATAGCTAATTTTATTGACATTCCAGTAGTAAAGTCCGTGGCGCAAAGCTTCCAGCCTGGTAATTTGGTGTATGAGCTCTTTTATGTTGCTTTTATAGTCTTTTTTTGCTACTTCTACACAGCTGTGACTTTTAATCCGGCGGATGTTGCTGAAAATATCAAGAAGCATGGTGGATATATTCCTGGTATCCGTCCTGGAAAGGAAACATCGGATTACCTTGATAAGGTATTGACCAAACTGACTTTTGCTGGTGCAATTTATATTTCTATCGTTTGTGTGTTACCCTCACTCTTGGTTAGCAAGTTTCAGTTGCCATTTTATTTTGGAGGAACAGCATTACTGATTGCAGTTGGTGTAGGTATGGACACAATGTCGCAGGTTGAGTCTCATTTAATTGCAAGAAATTATGAAGGTTTTATGAAGGGGATTAGGCTCAGGGGGCGAAGGTAATAAAGGTATATTGAAGTAGCGATTACTGGGCCAGTTACTGGAGACTTGTGTTTAATGTATTTGTTTCTTGTCTCAAGGGTGTAAATTTTGATTGTAATAAAATCTAAGCGAGAGATTGAAAAAATGAGAGCGGCGGGCGAAATTGTCGCTGAAGTGCTTAGAATTATTTCTGGTTCGATAAAGGAAGGTATTTCTACTGAAGAGCTTGATTCTATAGCTGAAAAGGAAACGGTAAAAAGAAAAGCTATACCAGCGTTTAAGGGGTACAATGGTTACCCTTACACGTTGTGCTGCTCAATTAACGATCAAGTGGTACATGGTATGCCAAGCTCCAGAAGACTTAGGAGTGGTGATATTGTAAGCATTGATTATGGAGCATTGTATTGTGGACTGTACGGTGATTCAGCAGTCACTTTGCCGGTAGGAAGAATATCACATGGTGCTCAAAGATTGATTGATGTGACCCATGAGTCTTTATTAAGTGCCATTAAATGCGTAGAGGCAGGAAGAAGGCTTTCAGATGTTTCACATGCTGTGCAATGTTGTGCGGAAAGTAGTGGATTTTCTGTAGTAAGGGATTTTGTGGGGCATGGTATTGGGACTAGGCTACACGAAAGTCCACAGATACCAAATTATGGATCTCCGGGAAAAGGTGTGATTTTGAGGCCGGGCATGGTTCTTGCCATTGAGCCAATGATTAATGAAAAAGGTCACGGAGTTAAAGTTTTGGATGACGGATGGACTGCAGTTACACTTGATGGAGGATTGTCAGCTCACTTTGAACATACTGTTCTTGTTTCTGATGGGGGGCCAGAGATATTGACGCAATTGCGAGATTGATTTGGTTATACGACAAACTTGAAACATATAAGTTAAGGGGATGAGTATGAAAGTAAGGGCATCAGTAAAAAAAATGTGTGACAAATGTAAGATTATCAGAAGGAAGAGGATCGTGCGCGTAATATGCGAAATTCCGAAACATAGTCAGAGGCAAGGATAGTTAGTAAAGCGAGGAGGGGTTTGCTTTGGCACGTATATCAGGTATTGATTTACCAAAAAACAAGAGAATAGAAATTGCATTAACTTATATTTATGGAATCGGAAGGTCTTCCGCGAAGCTTATCTTGACCGAATGTGGTGTGAATGAAAACACCAAAACAGACAATCTGACGGAAACTGAGATTGCTAGTATAAGAGACGTGATTGACAAGAAGATGAAGGTTGAGGGTGATCTCCGAAGAGAAATATCAATGAATATTAAACGACTCATGGACTTGGGTTGTTATCGGGGTCTTCGGCATCGTAAAGGATTACCAGTGAATGGCCAGAGAACCAAGACTAACGCCAGGACAAGAAAAGGACCTGCCCGCACTGTTGCAGGCAAGAAGAAATAGATATTTGTTTATGGAGGAATAATGGCAAATCCGGCGCGTAAAGTAGTTCGAAAGAAGAAAGAAAAGAAGCATATACCCACAGGCGTTGCACATATTCAAGCAACTTTTAATAATACGATGATAACCATTTCTGATCCGAATGGTAATGTTATTGCTTGGTCAAGCTCTGGGAGCAAGGGATTTAAGGGGTCAAGGAAGAGCACTCCATTTGCGGCTCAGATTGCAGCGGAAGATGCCGCTAAAAAAGCTCAAGAACACGGTGTGAAGAGCATAGAGGTATATGTGAAGGGACCTGGATCTGGACGAGAATCAGCATTAAGAGCACTGCAAGCAGCAGGCTTTCTCGTTAATTTCATTAAAGACGTAACCCCTATTCCGCATAATGGATGTAGACCGCCAAAGCGAAGAAGAGTCTAAGTTAACATAGAAGGAGGAGTATTAATTGGCTAGATATACTGGTCCGAGTTGCAGGCTTTGCAGGCGCGAGAACGTTGAATTGTATTTAAAAGGCGAAAGATGTTTTACGGATAAGTGCGCTATAAAAAGGAGAAATTATGCACCAGGCCAACACGGTCAGGCAAGAGTAAAAGTATCTCCTTATGGAATTCAGTTAAGAGAAAAGCAAAAGGTGCGTCGCATCTATGGAGTATTAGAAAAGCAGTTTCGCGGGTACTTCCAGAAGGCTGAAAAAATGAAAGGAATTACTGGTGAAAACTTGCTATTTCTGTTGGAGAAACGGCTTGACAATGTAGTATATCGACTCGGTTTTGCAACTTCAAGAACGCAGGCCAGGATGATAGTTAGGCAGGGGCATATATTAGTAAACGGAAAACGGGTAGATATACCTTCATATCAGATCAAAGTTGGCGATATGGTTTCGTTGAGAGAGAAGAGTAGAACCATTGCTTCAATTGTTGAATCTATGGAAGATGTAGTGAGACGTGGCATACCACAATGGCTAGAGCTCGATAAAGAAGCGTTCAGCGGTAAAGTGAAGTCTATAATATCTAGAGAAGATATCAGCACACCGATCCAGGAGCAACTTATCGTAGAGCTCTATTCAAAGTAAAAATGAAATGACACGTGCTCCTGGGAGGCTTTAGATGCACAAGAATTGGCGCGACCTGATTAAACCAAAAAAGGTACAGGTTGAGTTAGATACTTTATCTGACACTTATGGTAAGTTTTATGCTGAACCTTTCGAAAGAGGATTTGGTACCACTATAGGAAATTCTCTAAGAAGGGTGTTGCTTTCCTCACTGCAGGGTGCTGCAATCTGCTCGGTAAGGATAAAAGGGGTGTTGCATGAATTTTCGGCGATACCAGGTGTTACAGAAGATGTAACAGATATTATATTGAATTTGAAGGGCGTAAGATTAAAACTTATTGGTTCGGAAGCACGAATTGTAAGAATTATCCATAAAGGCGAAGGTGTTGTAACAGCTGGGAATATTATTACTGATCCAAATGTAGAGATATTGAATCCCGAACATCATATAGCAACTTGTTCGAAAGATGCAAATCTTGAAATTGAGATGGGTGTAAAAATTGGCAAAGGCTATATTCCCTCTGATAGAAACCGAGATGAAAAGTCACCAGTCGGAACGATACCCATTGATTCAATATTTTCTCCCATTCAAAAGGTCAACTTCAGCGTTTCAAACGCTAGAGTTGGTCAGATGACAGATTATGATAAATTGACTATCGAGCTCTGGACGGATGGTAGTATTAAGCCTGAGGACGCTTTAGCTTTTGCTGCAAAAATCCTTAAGGATCATCTTAGTATTTTTATCAACTTTGATGAAGAAGCAGAAGAAATAGATGAATTCGAGGTTGAAGAAGATAGGGACAAGATTAATGAAAACCTTTACAGGTCTGTAGATGAGTTAGAATTGTCAGTTCGTTCCGCGAATTGCTTAAAGAATGCCGGGATTAAACTTATTGGAGAGTTAGTGTCTCGTACTGAAGCGGAAATGCTTAAAACTCAAAATTTCGGGCGGAAATCTTTGAATGAGATTAAGGACGTGCTGGCAGATATGGGTCTTACTCTAGGTATGCTGATCGATGATTTTCCTGATCCTGAGACTATGCGGCGGATTAGAGGAGAAAGTCAGGAAGAAGAATAATTGACTTTTTTGAAGGTGGAAAGGGTAATTAAATATGAGACACAATAAATCTGGCAGAAGATTAGGAAGAACAACAAGTCATAGAATAGCCATGTTTAGAAATATGGTAACGTCATTTTTAAATCACGAGAGGATTGTCACAACTGACGCAAAGGCTAAAGAGCTAAGGCCGATTGCAGAAAAAATGATAACCCTCGGAAAAAAAGGTGATTTGCATTCAATTAGATTGGCGGCTTCTTATATAAGGGACAGAAAGACTGTAACAAAGCTTTTTTCTGCAATAGCACCAAGGTATAGTGAAAGATGTGGTGGATATACAAGGATAATAAAGATTGGAATGAGATTGGGTGATAATGCAAAAATGTCACTTATTGAACTTGTGTAGAAAATTGAAAAAGAATATAGCTACAGAAAATCGAGAGCCTCAACTCTCGATTTTTTTTTAGTTCTGACTGAAGTACCTCAGTTGATCTCTCAGCGCAAGGTTGTTTTCGAAGCTAAGCATTTAAGCAATGCAAGGCGAGTAGATTGACAAGCTATGGCAACTAGAATATATTTGCGCTGTTTAGTAATATTTTCACACCCCCAATTCTAGATGAAACCACTTGCCCAAAAACTATAACACATATGCCTTGGGTCCTTGTGAATGATACAGGGCGGAATGGGTGAGTTCCTATTATTAATAACGTCATAATATCAAGAAGTTACTATCATTATTCGAGTTGTGCATGCGACGTTCCAACTCATAAATATCTGTAAGACATTTTTCGAGTGGGTTCCATATTGGTGGCATGTGGGTTTAAGATTCATCGGAGGGACAAGGTACTTAAATTAATGGATTATAGAGATTAGATAATTTATGAAATAAAATGGGAAACAATGAAAGACTTAAAAAGGATGACAAAAAACCGAATACTAGTATCACCAAATATAATTAGTCGTTTTCTTTCTCGGAAGGGAAGAGCAAAAAATTCATTCAGGAGAATTCCAGAAAACAAAAAGCAAAAAAGATTTCTTAGGGTTCTACTGACTATTTTATGCTTGCTTTTGGCGCTTTATCCTGCCGGATCATTGCTCAAAAATGCAGTGGCTGAATTGGTGTCTTTAAGTGACAAGGAATCTGGTAAAGCAAATGCGGCATCAAGAGAACAAATATCATATAAATCGTTTCGTGAGGCCGCTGATGCAATAAGTGATGCATATTTGACAGGTGACAAGCTGGTTGCTCGGCTTCAGGATGGTGGTTTGCTGACTTATACAATATCATCATCACTGCAACATAGAGTTGAATCTGTCATGGCCGAAAACTCTGTTCCTTATGGAGTCTTTGTTGCTGTTGAACCGAAAACTGGAAAGGTCTTGGCGCTCACAGGATATTCTTCCATGCGACCTGGATGGGAAGTCGACGCTTATAAAAAAATATATCCTATGGCGTCCTTGTTTAAAATGATTACTGCCTGCGCGGCTCTTGAGAAAAACGCAGTTGAGCCCGATACATTGTTTGCGTTTAGAGGATCTTCGTATTCAGAGAATCCGAAATACTGGAGTGTAAACCCAAAGAGAGTTGGTCAGCAGATGCCTCTTACGATTGCGATGGGAAAGTCGATTAATCCTGTTTTTGGGCGGCTTGCAAGCGATGTAGTCGGACGTGATTCTATCATGCAGTATGTTAATCGATTTGGATTTAATCAGACACTTTTTCCAGGATCAACTATTTTACCTAGTACCGCTCCACTTCCAAAGGATGACAGCGAGCTAAAGCTAATGGGGTGCGGTCTCGGGCGTGAGGTAAAGATATCTCCTTTGCATGCAGCAGTTATGATGGCTGCTTTGGCTAACAAGGGTACAATGATGGCGCCTCTCCTTGTGGAAGAAAGACGAGATGTTAACAATAATATTCTTGCTGTTGATGGATCCAGGGTGATAGGTCAGATGGTTACTTCGGGAACAACGGAGAAGCTATCGCGAATGTTGTTAACTACGGTTACTGATGGAACTTCGAGGCGTGCTTTTCATGACAGGAATGGTCGCCCAAAATTGAGGAATGTAAACATATGCGCTAAAACGGGATCAATAAACGGAACGGATCCTGAGGGGAAATATACTTGGTTTGCTGCTTATGCACCCGCTGAAGATCCAAGAATAGCCTTGGTTGCTCTAATTATTAATCAGGATAAATGGAAGATTAAGGCTTCTCGTTTGGGAGCAGAAGCTCTTCAAGAGTTTTTTTCGGATGATAATTTTGAGAGGCGAACAGAGGAGCGTGGAAATATTTGATCCAGAAATCAATTCTAGATATGGTTATAGAAATAGAAAATATAAGTTACAGGTATTTATGGAGATAAAGCATTCCATTGTTCATTTCACCGTATGTGAAATGCGTAATCCAGTCGCCTAGTGACAGCAGGACTTTTTCTTTTCCGGATGTTTTTATTTGCAGGAGAGGAACGTGAAAATGTGCGCATATCACTACGTCAATGTTATCTCGAAAACAGGTTTCCGCGAAATTGGTAAGAAGATGCTCATAGTTCCATTTTGTGTTTCTTTTTCCATGATTTGCCCTACTGCTACGTGACATAAGTCTGGCGAGTCGGAATAGAATACTTGAGGGAATAATGGGGAAAAGTGTTTTTGAAGCCCGGTTGCGTAGTAGGAAACGCAAAATACGGTATCCGTATTCACGGGAATTTATCTGATCTCCATGGCATAAGAAGCATTTTTTGTCGTCCAGTGTAAGGACTGCTGACGATGGATATATAGTTGCTCCTATAGTTTCTGAAAAAAACCTCCCCATGTGAAAGTCATGATTTCCTTCAAAATAGATTATCTTTGTTCCGCTAGCTGATAGTTTTTCTAATTCTTTCAATACAGGAAAATAGTGAGGGAAGGCTGATGGATGATATCCAATCCAGAATTCAAACAGATCTCCCAATATAAAAAGAGAGTCTGTTGTATCTTTAATCTCGGACAAAAATTTTATAAAAAGGAGATAATTCTTGTCTGACGGATTGCGTAGATGGGCATCCGCAATGAAAACTTTTCGCATTGTCATAATATAAATAAAAATAAGAAAAAGGTAAAGGTGGGTTACTACAATTTCACCCGATTCAAAACGATATAATTGCTGTCAAGAGGGTAGTTAAGTACTATGGGATTTATGCGTGACGTTGAAATAGTTTGGGATGATTTGCTTGACGCGTTTGAGAACGTTGACCCGGAAACAGTATTCTTTCTTGATCGTGAGACAGGGGAGGTATTTTCAGTTCCCATTGACTATGAGGATGACGACTTCTGGGAAGAAATTGAAATGAATGAAGAAAGATATCTACAGATTCCCGATTTTGACTATGAGCATGAAAGGCAACTACTTCATGAATTCATAAAGGGGATGAAGAATGATTCTCTGAAGGTTATCCTGGAGCGTTCCTTCATGGGCAAACGGCCATTTGGTCGCTTGGACGAGATTCTCTCCTTTTATCCGGAAGAGAAAGAGAGATTGATAGCCCTGAGGGATGAGATTACAACCGGACGCATACGTAACTGGCTGGAAATTAACGACATATTTCTCTCCGATGAGACGGTTTGAGTATTTCTGCGCCACATATCCTCCACTCCTCTTCTCCATGGTGTTTACTTTCCTTTTTTACCAGTGAATATTTTATAAAACCACTTTACTGAAATGTCGTATAAGGTCATGCGAAAGGAATTCATTCTCAGGTAAATATCTGTTTCTGAAGTAGTGAGGAACAGAGTTTTGAACTTCCGATTACCGAATGAGCTTCGTGGGAGAACCGTATGGAAAAGATAAAATTCTCCGTTTCTGGTATGTCATGTTCATCCTGCGCGAGTCGCATTGAAAGGGAGCTATCCGGAAAAGAGGGTGTAAAAAACGCGGCAGTCAATTTCCCCCTTGAAGAACTTTTGTTGGAATATGATCCGTCACTAATCAGTCCTCGTGAAGTTGAATCTATCTTAGTGAAGCTGGGATATGGCGCCAGATCCAGTTCTGGTGACAGCGACGACAATTGCCGGTCCCAGCGGAACTGGTTCCTGTTCAGTCTGGTCTTGTCTCTCCCTGTCATGTTGACCATGTTTGTTCATGAACATCCGATGGCTGGGTGGGTTGGCTTTGTGCTTGCCACTATTGTACAGTTTTCGGCCGGCCTTACCTTTTACCGCGGCTCCTGGTTTGCGCTCAAAAATCGCGGAGCCAATATGGATGTCTTGATTGCTCTGGGAACTTCCGCTGCCTACTTATACTCGGTACTGGCGTTTTTCGGGGCATTCGGCGGCCATGGCGCGGTTTTTTTTGAAACATCCGCAATGCTGATCACCTTTATCCGACTGGGAAAATATCTTGAGCTCCGAGCACGGGGGCGGGCTGGGGACGCTCTGAAAAAACTTCTGCGGTTACAGGCCGACAAGGCCAGACTGCTTACTGAAGAAGGGGAAGTTGAGGTTGCCGCCACCTCCGTAAAGCTTGGTGATATTCTCAGGATCCGGCCGGGTGAGACCATACCCGTTGACGGAGTGGTCGTTGAAGGCCGCTCGACGGTTGATGAATCCATGATTACCGGTGAGTCATTGCCGGTGGAGAAGGTGATTGGAGATACTGTGGTAGGAGCGGCGATTAATCGAAGCGGCTCTATTACAATAAGGGCGACAAGGATAGGCGATGACGCCTTCCTTTCCCAGATAGTGCGAATGGTCCGGGATGCGCAAACAGACAAAGCGCCTATACAGCGTTTTGCCGACAGGGTATCGGGTGTCTTTGTCCCCATTGTAATTATCCTTGCGCTTTCCACATTTGTCGTCTGGTTCTACCTGCTCCAGCACGATTTCCTTTTTGCCTTTCGTCTGGCTGTTTCCGTAGTCGTTATTGCCTGTCCCTGCGCAATGGGTCTTGCCACTCCCACTGCCATAATGGTCGGAAGCGGAGTCGGACTCAGTCGGGGAATACTCGTAAAGAGGGGATCTGCTCTGGAAAATATTTCCAAGATACAGATCCTTCTTCTGGATAAGACCGGGACCCTCACTCGCGGGGAGCCTGCTTTGACGGACATCCTTACCGCAAATGCCGTTTCCGAGGATAAGTTTATCGAATACCTTGCCGCAGCGGAGTCACGTTCAAACCATCCCCTTGCTGTTGCATCATTGAGGGCTGCCCGTGACCGGGGCGTGTCAATAGAATCAGTTCAGGACTATCGCGAAGAAGAGGGGTATGGAGTATTCTGCATCTATAGAGGTGAAGAACTCGTTGCGGGAAATGACCGTTTTCTGGAGCGGGAAGGTATCAATCAGGAGTTCATGGCGGAGGATATCAGGCGGTTTTCATCGGAAGGCAAGTCCCTGGTTTTCCTCTCAGCGGGTGGGGTACTGTTGGGAATTGCGGCCTTTGCCGATCTCTTGAAGGAAAACTCGCGCCAGGCAGTGGCTGAAATGAAAAAAATGGGTATCGAGGTGCGCATGGTTACCGGTGACCGCCGTGAGGCTGCGGCTGCGATTGCCAGACAGGCCGGCATAGACGCCTTTGAGTCAGAAGTTCTGCCTGCCCGGAAACAGGATGTTGTCCGTGAGTACCGGAAAAAAGGACTGTTTGTAGGTATGGCCGGCGACGGTATTAACGATGCTCCCGCGCTTGCGTTGGCGGATGTTGGGATTGCCATTGGCAGCGGCGCCGATGTGGCGAAAGAGACCGGTGATGTGGTCCTGGTGCGCAGCGACCTGATGGATGTTGTTCGCGCCATACGACTTGGCAAGGCGACCCTTGCACGCATCAAACAGAATCTGTTCTGGGCTCTCTTCTACAATGTCCTCGGAATACCACTTGCCGCCGGCTTGCTTTACTATCCTTTCGGCATTACCCTGAATCCCGAATTCGCGGGCTTGGCGATGGCTCTTTCTTCTTTTTCCGTGGTAGTGAATTCTCTGCTGCTGAAAAGAGTTGAAGGGCGACTGTAGGCTATCGTTAAAGAATGCGGGCTTGCCGGTACATGGCGAACCGCGCTTTTGCTGTTCCTGGAATATTTTGTCTGTGGTGGCTTGTACTCCTCTGCTCAAGCTTTACGGGGAGCTGAGCCTCTGTTGCTTATCTGAAAATAAATCTTCCTCGAGGCAGAAAATGATTGAAATACGGAATGCTGGTAAGGTTTATCATCAAGGTGGGGAGGATGTCCCCGCGCTTCGTGATGTCTCTTTCCGGATCAACAAGGCGGAATTTCTCTCCATCATGGGGCCGAGCGGTTCCGGGAAAAGTACCCTGCTTAATCTTATCGGTGGTCTGGACCAGCCGACGTCGGGAGAGATATTTATCGACGGCAGCCCCCTGCATGGCATATCAGACGATGAACTCACCCTTATCAGACGGCGCAAGGTGGGGTTCATCTTTCAGTTCTTCAACCTGCTGCCGATACTTACCGCCGAAGAAAATGTCGCCCTGCCCCTGCTGTTGGACGGCTTCCCCTTTGCACGGGTCAGGGAGAAGGCCGTGACCCTTCTGGAAAAGGTCGGTCTGGGGGGGCGCATCGGGCACCGTCCGGAACAGCTCTCCGGCGGCGAAATGCAGCGTGTTGCCATTGCCAGGGCGCTTGTAACTGAACCGGCGGTACTGCTGGCTGATGAGCCGACCGGCAATCTCGATTCCAACCGGAGCAAAGAAATTCTGGAATTGCTGCAAGACCTGAATAAAAATGGCCAGACCATTGTCATGGTTACCCACGACTCCAGTGCGGCTCTCTTCGGTACGCGGATTGTCAGACTGAAGGATGGTAGCGTTTGTGAAGACACTGCCGCTGATGGATGTTCCGCATGAGTGTCTGGAATCTTATCCGCCATATCAGCCTGAAGCACATGTGGATTCGCAAGGCGCAGACACTCCTCTCGATTGCAGGCATCTGTCTGGGAGTCTCCGCCATCGTTTCCATCGGTGTCGTAAACAGGAGCGTCGTACACTCCTATGAGGATACCTTCGACCGTATCACCGGAAAAGCGAAACTCCAGATTACCGGCGCCCAGTCAGGCTTTCCCGAGTCTCTGCTCGAGAGCGTAGAGAATGTTCCTGGTGTTGAATACGCTGTCCCGGTTATTGAAACGGATGGAATGCTTGTTTCCGGCAAGGAACGCTCCATTATGATCCTCGGGGTTGATGTCCTGGTGGATACGCAGGTTCGCGACTACAGCATGACGGGTGAAAGCGCTGATATCCCTGATCCACTTCTCTTCCTTGCCAGACCGGATTCCATACTCGTGACAAAGACGATGGCTGATCGTGAGGGTTACCGGATTGATCAGGAGATCGAGGTGCAGACGGTGGAGGGGATTCGCACCTTTCGCATCAGGGGGATATTGAACCCGGAGGGGCCGGCAAAGGCAATGGGTGGAAATCTGGCCGTGATGGATATCTATGCGGCCCAGATGGCATTCGGTAAAAACGGGCGCATTGATCGGATAGACATAAGCATCAGACAGGGGGAAGACCTGGAGACCGTCAGTAAAGCCATCTCCGATGCCCTGCCGGATGGATATGTGGTGGACACGCCGGCCGGCAGGACGCGTCAGGTGGAGTCCATGATCTCCAGGTTCCAGAACGGTTTCAATTTCATCAGCTATCTTTCCATATTTGTCGGCATGTACCTCATATACAATGCAGTTTCCATCACGGTGGTGCACCGTCGAAAGGAAACGGGAATTCTGCGGGCCCTGGGATGCAAAAGGAAAGAAATACTGCTGTTGTTCCTTGGGGAGACGCTTCTGATCTCGATCATAGCATCCCTCCTCGGAGTCGCGGTTGGCCTTCTGCTGGCGAATTCACTGGTAGGCGCCTTCGGCAGGGTCATTTCTGAAACCTATGTCCGGACTTCTGTAACCGGAATCCATGTTACCTGGTATTATCCAGTGTTCGGCCTTCTCTGCGGAATCCTGGCCAGTCTTGCGGCAGCCCTGTTTCCCGCCCGGGCGGGGTGCCGGATCACCCCTGCATCGGCAATCAGGTCCGTTCCCTATGCCGAAGATGGATTTTTTACCGCGAAGAGGCTGAATGCTGGTGGCGCCGTCTGTCTGGCGCTCTGCCTTCTCACGCTCGCCTTGTATAACATCATGGGCGACTCTCCCCTGACAAAATACACGCTTTTTCTATTCATCGCGCAATTTCTTCTTGCCATTGGCGTTTCCCTTTTCACTCCTGAGTTTCTAAGGCGTTTTGTCGCGGTATTCAGCCGTCTGTTTTGTTCCTTTTTTGGGGCCGCCGGGAGGTTGGCTGGCCTGAACCTCCGCAAGAACCTTACCAGGAACTCGGTTGCCGTTGCGGCTGTCTTTATGGGGATTTCGGTATTTGTCGGCAGTTATGGTTTTGTCTTCAGCGTAAAGGAGTCGGCAATCCGCTGGCTGGATTCCATAATCAGATCTGATATTATCGTTACTTCCGGGCATCCGAGCTCCAGCGCCAATGCGCGGACAATTCCGATGCCGGTACAGATGGGGCTCGAAATCGAAACTGTTCCAGGCGTGCTGTCGGCGACCGCATGGCGCAGGGTCAACATTCAGTATGCCGGGAAAAAAGTTCTTCTTTCCGCGTCGGAATTCAGGCAAGAGGCTGCCCAAAACTCTGAGGGGGCGCGGCCGCCTGATTTGACGGCTCTTTTGTCGGACAGAGACAACGTGGCGGTGAGCGAACCCTTCGCGGCAATTTTCAAGGTAAAAAAAGGAGATGCCATAAAGCTGCCGACACCGGGCGGTGAGGTTCAATTCGGGGTGGCTGACATCGTCGTAGACTACACGAGCGATACCGGCGTGGTCATGATGGACATTAAGACATATCAAAAGTATTGGGGAGACATGCTCTGCAATTCCTTTTCGGTAAATATCGGGAAGGGCGCCGGTGTGCCGGAGGTCAGGGAAGCGATTCAGAGACGTTTCGGCAAAGACCGGAAGCTCTATGTTTTATCGTCCCAGGAATTCAAAAACGAGATCCGCCGTGTGCTGGATGATATGTTTATCTTCAACCACGCTCTGAACATAATTACCTTGACCATAGCCTGCCTCGGGATCATTGTTACCTTGTTCGCATCGGTTTTGGAGAGGACAAGAGAGATTGGAACACTCCGCTCCATTGGTATGTTGAGGCGTCAGGTTTACGGTGTCGTTATTCTTGAATCCATGCTCATGGGCCTGGCCGGAGGTGTGCTCGGGTCTGCGACGGGAATCCTCGCCGGATGGATTAACCTGGAAGGTTTTTTCGTGGCAAACTACGGTTCCGCGGCCAGCTATCATATCCCTGTCGGCGCTGTCGTGTGGGCCCTGATTCTTTCCGCGTTCATGGCGGCGCTTGCCGGTCTCGTTCCTGCCCGTAAGGCCGCTAAAACCAATATTGTGGAGGCGCTTTCGTATGATTGATGCGCGTTTCGTCCTTGTATTATTAATATTAGCGGCCATGTCCGTGCAATCCGCATATGCCATGAATGGCAGGGATGTCTATGAAAAAGTGCAGGAGGTGCGCACAAGGGCGCTGGATCGCAAAACGGAAGCGACAATGGAGCTCTATGACAGGGGAGGGGGAAAACGTACACGCACCTTGACCGAGTACGGCAGGAACGCGTCACCAGAAGCCTACAAGGCGCTGGTGGTCTTCAATTCTCCCGCGGATCTGAAAGGGGTTGGATTCCTGATCCATGCCCACACTTTTTCTGACAGGGATCTGTGGGCCTATTTCCCGGAATACAGACGTGTCAGGCGGATCCCCAATTCATCCCAGGACGACTCGTTTTTCGGTTCCGACTTTTCCTATGACGACTTCAGTGGTCCTCCGAACCTGAACGATTACAGCTTCAAGATACTCAGGGAGGAGAAATATGATGGCAAGGATTGTTATGTCGTCGAGGTGAAGCCCAAAGAACGCCGCAAGTATACGAGCTACATCGCCTGGGTGGCGAAGAATCTCTGGATTCACACGAAGATTGAATATTATCAGGGCAGGGACCTGTATCGTTCAGGAGTTTTCCGGGACATTCGCCATATGGACGGTATTCCGACACCGTTCAGAATTGAAATGCAGAATCTCAAAACCAGACACAGGACTGTGCTCAATATACTAAATATACGTTATCGCACGAAATTTCCCGATGAGCTTTTCTCGCAAAGGGCACTGGAGCGTGGCGGCAGATAGTAACCGGGCATGCGCAAACTACGGGCGGAAGCCAGTCAGCGGCGCTGTCTCTGTATTAATGATCATTTGCGGAAATTACATTTATTTACAGGAGGTGTGCCATGAAGAAAGCCTTTCTAACGTTTGTTGTTTTTGCCTGCCTTGCGCCGCAATGCCTTGCTGAAGACTTTCTCTCCGTTTCCGGCAGGCTCAACCTGCGAGGCGTCATCCCTCTGAACAACAGCAGTCCCACGGAATATCCCAGTCTTCTGGGGCGGGTCATGATTGACACCAAACCGGCCACATGGCGTTTTCATATGTGGCTGGAAGGCGGCTGGGACGGCAGTGTCGATCTTCCATCCCACGACCATTCCGTTCTCAAGACATGGGACGAGGTATATCAGAGCACCACGCCGTTTCTGGAGTTCAAGGAGCTGTACGGCGCCTATTCAACGGATTTTCTGGAGATACGCGCCGGTGTCCAGCGCTTTTCCTGGGGAAGGCTCGATGAATACCCGGTCAATGACCTTTTGAACCCGTGGGACAATACGCAGTTTCTGAGGAAATCCCTGGAGGACAGAAAGATCGGGGTTCCGTCCCTTTCCGCGCGGCTGAACAAGGGCAGCTGGAACCTGGAAGCGGTCTGGGTTCCGCTCTTCGTTCCTTATCGACTCCCCCTGCCCACCGAGCGCTGGGCGGGCTATAGTGAAATAGCCGCTCTTTCGGAGCGGTCCGATGTGGAAGTTTTGACAAGGCAGCCGGGACTCCCTCCGCGCACGCTGAAAAACAGCTCTGTTGGCCTGAGGTTCCAGAATACCGGAAACGTTGATTGGGCCGTTACCCTCTTTCATGGCTATGACCCCAGGCCGGTTTTCAAGACAACCGAACTGGTTGTATCCACTCAACCCGGCAGGATGCTCATTGATCCGGGAGTTGAGCCGGACTTCAACAAAATGTCCTCGATTGGTATCGATGCGGCTACCGTGAAAGGCGACTGGAGCATTCGCGCGGAGGCGGCCTACGCCTTCGGTCGTTACTTCAACACCAAAAGAGAACTGTGGGGATATCCGGCTGTCATCGCTCCAGGCTCATACAGGCTGAACCCGAACGAACACAAGAGCGATACCATCGAGTACGGTGTCGGGGTTGATTATCGCCTGTTTGAGGATTGTCTGCTTACCATGCAGGCCCAGCAGACAGTGATCATGAACAGACCCGATACGCTTTATGACAGGAAATTCGAGACCCTGTTCTGGGGCAACCTGAAGAACGGTTTCATGAACCAGAAAGTGGAGACAAACCTGAATCTCGCTTATAACCCGGAGCATGGAGATATCATGGCAAAAGCAAACGCCTGGTATGTCTTCACTGATTACTGGAAGGCGGGATTGACCGCAGTGGCCTTCTGGGGGCCGTATGAATCGCTGTTCGGCAGATACTCCAAGAACGACCAGATTGAGGCGGAAGTTGTCTTCTCATGGTGATTACCTGGAGCGCTCAACTGACAGGGGTGCAACGATGAAAAGATTTATTGGAATCCTGCCGGCCGCCGGCATTGCGTCAAGACTGCGCCCCTTCCGGTACCCAAAGGAACTGCTGCCGGTGCTTTTTTCAAGGGACGCGACCACCGGCCGCGCCCGCCCGGTGGTCGCCGCTGAGTATTCGCTGCTTGCCATGCGTGACGCCGGGATTGAGAAATGCATCATAATAATCAATGAGGGTAAGCCGGAGATCCTGAAGTATTTCGCAAACGGGGCCGACCTGGGCATGAATCTGGTGTATGCCGTGCAATCGAAACCGACAGGGCTTCCCAGGGCCATCCATGCCGCCGGTGACTGGCTGGACGGCGCTCATGTGTGCCTTGCTCTGCCGGACACGATTTTTCGTCCCAGGAGCGCTATCCGTGAAATATGCGGGGAGATTCGCAGCAATGGTTCCGACCTTGTTCTGGGAGTATTTCCTACCGATGAGCCGCAACATCTGGGACCGGTAAGGTATTCGACGGACGGGCGGGTTTTGGAGGTCCAGGACAAACCCGCGGAGACCGACCTCCGGAATACCTGGGGGGTTGCCGTATGGTCGCCGAGATTTACGGAGTTGCTTGCCGGGAGTGTCGGCGCGTGGGAGTTGAAGGAGAAAGACGAGAAGGAGCATCCCCTCGGCGAGATATTCGATGAGGCGGTCCGTTCCGGCTTCATGGTCCGTTCCGTATCCTTTGAAAACGGGGATTATATCGATATCGGCAAGCCGGAGGGGATACACTCCATTATCATGGACGGTCCGGAGTGCCGGTTGGAGTGACCGGCTACAGGCATGGAACCTTTCTTTTCAGATCAATCCCTTTCAGTTCTTCAAGCAATTCGCAGGCCCGGCCAATGGGATCAACACCATTAAATCTTCCCGCCAGATCCCGGCACCGCTCTGCTACCGATTCGGAGGAGAGCAGTTGCCCCATCTTTTTTGTCAGCAGAGAGCCCTTGAATTTTTTCGGGGGAATGAAATCCGCTACTCCCAACCGTTTGAGCCGCACTGCATCGTCAGGCTGATTGAATGTAATCGGCATTAATATTTGAGGGACTCCGGCCGCCAGCGCCTGGGCTACCGTCCCTATTCCTCCGTGGCTTACCAGCGCGGCAGTATACGGAAGAAGTGATTCCAAGGGGGCGTAATCGCAGTGTACTACATCCGATGGCAGCTTCCCGGGGAGATGTTCGCGGTATTTCGTCAGCAGCACGCCGCGCCGGCCGAGGGTTTCGCAGCACTCCACGGCTGCACGCAGAAAATGACCGGCGTGCCGGTTATACGAACCCGGGGTAAAGACGATAGGCGGTTCGCCATGCCTGATGAAGCTGGATATTTCACTATGTTTGTCCAGTGTCGCGGCTGGATCCCAAAGAGGAAATCCCGTCAGAACCATTTGCTTTGGCCAGTCAGGCTGATAGGGCGCGTACCAGTCCGGGTAAAAAGCGATAATCCGATCCGGAGAGTAATACCATTTATCGTAAAAACGCCTAACAGCAGGCAATCCAAGTTCGGAACGAAAAGAGTTGGTGGTCGGCCCAAGAAATGCGTCGGCGAAAAAACGGTCCATGATCCAGAATTGCAATCGCTTGGAAAACTTTGGAACCCAGTCATTGAGCAACATGGGTTTTGGAAAGACCGGCGTACTGTAAAGACTCCGCATTTCGTTAGGGCATAGCAATATCGTTGCCAGCGGCGCTCCCAGTTTTTCGTTGGCTATCCGTGCGGCGAATACAAAATTTCGGCAGGCGATGACCGTATTTCCAGGCTCATAAAAGTCCTCGATGATCTTGTATGTCTCCCGCATTGGTTCCAGGGTGCACCACTTGCCCGCGGTTATTAATGCCTGTACCGGGTCGCAAAGTTCGGGACTGCTTATGAATTCGTGGAAATCTCCGGAGGATTTAAGGCCGACAAAAGTCAGCCCCTGGGCGCTGAATAGTGTTTCGAAGTGTTGATTCGATATAACCACCACTTCATGACCCCGGCTCTTCAGCCGCAATCCCAAACCGACATAGGGATGCATGTCTCCATATGTCCCTATTGTTACCAATAATGCTTTCATTGCCGATTAGTCCTTGAGAAGTGTTATGGGAGCCTCTTGCAAAACTATTGCGGGGCCGGTCTGCTGTGTTGCCGCTCGCTCGAAAGCTCAACGTACTCAATGTACGCCTCGCTTCCTCGCTTGCTTGCGCCTTGCATCCCGGCCTCCTCATGACGTTTTGAAAGAGGCTCATGGGTAGTTCAGTTTTTCCAACAGGTCGCAAGCAAAGTCAATCGAATCCCGTCCAGGGAAGCGTCCGGCCAATTCCTTGCATCGAAGGGCAATGCCGGGAGAATCCATGACGGTCTTCAATTTTTTGGCCAGCAATGCGCCTCGGAACCGGTGGGGGGGGATGTGTTCCGCGACCCCGAAACGTTTCAATCGCACCGCCTCGTCAGGTTGATTGTAGGCTACGGGCATCAGAACCTGGGGCACCCCTGCTTCCAGCGCCCGCGCCACGGTGCCTATGCCTCCGTGGCTGACCAAGGCCGCCGCATTGCTTAGAAAGGCTTCGAACGGCATATATTCAAAGTGTCTGATTGTGCCAGGTATATCCCTTGGAACCTGTTGATGGTAGCGCGTGAGCAATATTCCGCGTCTTTTGAGTTTCATGCAACTTTCAACCCCCACAGCAAGAAAATTCCGCGCATTCTGGTTGTGAGACCCTGGCGTGAAGATGATCGGAGGATCGCCGTCCTTAATGAAATCTGATACCTCTTCATATGTCCCCACAGTCCATGGCGGATCCCAGCGGGGAAAACCCGCGAGGCTTGTGTTTTCCGGCCAGTCAGGTTGGTATGGCGCGTACCAGTCAGGAAAAAAACCTATAACCCGGTCGGGAGAAAAGCACCAGCCAGCCAGGAGCCTCTTTACGGGGGGTAATCCAAGTTCCATGCGAAAACGGTTTATTCGGGGACCGAGAATACGGTCCGCGAAAAACAGGTCCATAACCCAGAACTGTATGCGTTTTGATATCTTTGGGACCCAGTCTTCCAGAACCAAAGGTCTGGGCAGAAAGGGAGAGCGGTAGATACTGCGCAACTCATATGGATTAAGAACTACCGTGGCCAGCGGTACCCCCGTTTTTTCCCGGGCAATCCTGGCGCCGAACGCGTAATACGGCGCCGCTACCACCGTATTGCCGTGCTGGTAGTTGTCGGCGATGATTCGAAATATCTCCCGCATCGGCTCCAGGCCGCACCACCTGCCGGATGCTGTCAGCGCGCGCGCTGGATGGAGATGGTCAGATAGTCCGTAGAATGTGGTGTAGTCGCTGGAGGTCTTAAGCCCGATAAACTCGAGACCATGATTTCTGAAGAGGGTTTCAAAATAGGAGTTGGCGGCGATCAGAACCTGGTGACCGCGGCTTTTGAGCCTGAGTCCAAGCCCGAGGTATGGATGGATATCACCATGCGACCCCATGGGCAGCAGCAGTACCTTCACGGTTGTTCATCCCCTCTCTTAATCTGAATGCTTCCGGCTTACTTTCCGCATTGCCATATGCTACTATCCCCTTCCATGAAGACATATCTTTCCGATCCCTTCGTCTGGGCCTTCCTGGTCATTGCCTTCGTCTGGCTTCGGAGGACGTTCATGACCCTTCGCGCCCTTCATTCCGTTCCGGTGATATGTCCTTCCGGCGCTTCGGCGGACATTGCGGACTGTCCTCTCGTTTCAGTCATAGTTCCCGCGCGTAATGAAGAAAACAATATTCGTCAATGTATTGTCTCCCTCCTGGAACAGGATTATCCCAAGATGGAGATTATCATCGCCAACGACAATTCAGTGGACGGAACCGAGGATATCATCCGTTCCTTCGGCGAACGGGTCGTCTGCTTCAACGCGCCCCCGACCACGCCGGGCTGGACCGGCAAAAATTCCGCTCTGCATGCCGCTGTCGACAAGGCTTCCGGGGAGTGGCTGCTTTTTACCGATGCGGACACAAGGCATGAACGGACCAGCGTATCTTCCGCATTCCGGCATGCATTACGCCACAATCTGGACTTCCTGACCCTCACTCCGAGGTGCCTGGTGGATTCCCTGGCGGAAAAGATGATCCAGCCGGGGGCCATGGGATACATGGGGCTGTGGTTCCCCATGGACAAGATAAACGATCCACGAAACAACCTCTGTTTCGCCAACGGTCAGTACCTTTTCATGAAGCGGTCCGCATATCAACTGATGGGCGGACATGCCGCGGTCCGTGGAGAGATGCTGGAGGACTTTGCTTTCATGAAAAAAGCAAAGCAACATTCCGTGCCTTTCCAGTGCGCCTTCGGTGTCCCGGTCTACGGCACCCGCATGTATGATACCTTTTCCGCCATATGGCGCGGATGGCGGAGGATATACCTCCATGCCTTCGCCAGGGATTGGGCGTCTCTTCTCCAGAAGTCCATGAGTGTCTTTCTTTTCTCTTTTCTTCCTTTTGTCCTGTATGTATCGGTCCTCGCCCGTTATGCGGCCAATCCTTCCGGTCTCCAGGCCGTTGTCGCGGGCACGGCGACGATAGCCCTGATGATGGTCATATGCACCACTGTCTGCGCCATGATGAGGGTCAAGCTCTGGTACGTAATTTACCATCCGATTGCGGCCCTGGTCCTGACCCTGATCCTGCTGGACGCCTTCCGCATGGCGGTCACCAACGGGAAAACACACTGGCGCTGAAACGGGCGTGAAAACGCCGAGGGTTCAAGCGGAGCCTTCATCCACGGAGCGATAAACCCTTCGGCGAAAACCTTCCAGAAGATCCCCGGCGTCTTCCTGGGTGATGTGCCGGGGATCGTAGTTCATCAGGATACGCAACCTGCCCCCGTAGATGTGGGCGCAGAAGGCGGCGTGCATCCGCTGCCGCAGCGGGATCACGAAATCAACGGACTCCAGTCTCAGTCCGCCGACAACCAGCTTTCCGTCGTGGCGCGGCAGCGGGGTCATGGCGAAAACCGCCCCGATGTTGGAAAAGCAGCTTGTGGCGCGGCAGGTATCCTTCGCCAGAAAACGGGGCAGTCCGCCCGGCAGTCTCCGCGCTATGGCCAGCGACAGAAGGAATGTGTACTGAAGCTGGTTCTCCTTAATCAGTTGCATCTCTTCGTGTATTGAGCGGAGCAGAAGGTCCGGCGCCTTTATATCCGTGTGCCCGCGATCCAGAAACACCAGGCTGAAGCTGTTTGCCATGGGCATCCGCTGATCCGTCGCGCCTCTCAGGCTCATGGGTACCGAAACACGGATACAGTCGGCGCCTCTTCCCATGGCGCGTTCTTGCCGCCAGCCTGATATGGCGAGAAACAGGTCCCGCATCAGCAGGTCGCCCGCGTTCACGCGCCCTTTCCTCCCCGCAGCGAAAAGACTTCGTGTTTCTGCCCCGCTCAGCTCGAACATGATGGGGTTCGGGAACGAGGCCGGGCAGCCGGTTACATACTCCTCCTCTCCCCGGACGGCCAGGGGTACCGGAGTGTTCCTCATGAATTGCAGCACGCCCCGCAGACCGACCGCCTGCTTGTGCAGCATTTTCATGAAACCCCGGCAGGTGAGGCGAGGCGCGCCCCTCCGCAGTAACCTCGCCTGATCCGGTGTCCGCGCACTGTCAGCCGACTCCGCGCCGCCGGTCAGCCTGGCATACTCTACCATCAGGTCTTCCATCAGCGAGAGCAGGCCTTGCGCATCCGTGCAGGCATGGTGAGCTTGAACCAGCAGATCGTGACCGTCCTCTCGATTCACAACCTGGAACCGGGTGGCGGGTTCCCGGCTGAGGTCCGTGAAGTTTATGGGCGTGAAGCCGTTGACCGGCGACGCCGCGTCCCATTGCACAACCGGAGATATTTCCTGGTTATGCCGCCATTCCGGCGTGCGGAAACGTCTCTTCTTAACAGTGGCGTAGAGAAGGGGATGTCTTTCGGCAACGGACGCGAGCGCCGCCTCTAAATGTCCGGCGTTGAGGAAACCGGCGAAGCGCAAGCGGCATACCCCGACCATGGGATGCCCGGGATGATCGTCGCAAAGCATGTATTCTTCCATCGGAGTCAATGGCAATGGAAATAATGGGCGCGCCGGGTTATCTTCTGGCTGGATTGATGGTCGCATGCGGGTTCTGAGTGGTTCGGTTATATGGACGGCGCTGTTTCGGGCGCGAAGGGTGATTCATCTCCGGATCGATAGTACATTGCGTATTTTTCACGGAGCTCCCTTTTCAGTACCTTTTCCGTAACGCCGGTGGGCAGCCCGTTCTTATCGGCAAAGATTATCCTGCGGGGCGCCTTGTACTCCGCCAGGCGGTTCCGGCACCAGCAAAGGATCTCTTCCTCCGTTGCCGGCGAAGACAATTCAACGATGCCGATGGGCGCCTCCCCCTGCAAGGGGTGGGGAATGCCTATCACCGCAGCGCGGGTAACCGACGGGTGAGAAGCGATTGCCTCTTCCAGCTCCGACGAGAAGATGGAATATCCTCCGCACTTGATGACATCTTTGATCCTCCCCTTGACGCGGATGAGACCGAAGCGGTTCCGGGCCGCCAGGTCTCCGGTTCGCAACCATCCATCCGGAGTCATAAGCTCCCGGCTTTCTTCCGGGTTTTCCCAATAGCCGCTGGTTATGCCCGGCCCTGATATCTGGCATTCCCCGCTCTGTCCGGCAGGCGCTTCCACGCCGTTTTCATCTACGATTCTGACGCGGAAGGGGGGGATGGGGATACACAGGTCTCCGGCGCCTGGAAGGAACGGCGCCTTGATTCCCATCATGGCGCTACCGCCCAGTTCCACCATGCCGTAGAAATCGATCAGAAGCGGCGGCGCCAGCCTTTTGCCGAAGAGCCGGTAGAGCGCTCCATAACGGAGAAGGGCCGTCCGGACCGGTTCGGGGAGATGGTCGCTGGCGGATATCCACATGCGGATACCGGCCAGGCGGCGGGGATCAGGGTCGGCTTTCAGAATCCTGATGAACATGGCGGGAACGCCGATGAAAGAGGTTATGCGGTGTTTTTCTATCATTTCCAGGACCCGCGCGGTTTCGAAACGTTCCAGAAACAGGCCGGGTATGCCGATAATGAGGCCGTACAGTGCGGCGCTCACCGCCATGATATGGGCCCATGGGAGGGTAAACAGGGCCAGTTCCTTCCTGCGGATGAACGGCGACAGGATGGCCGCCGAAGCGGACCCGCCCAGGAGCGCCCTGCTGGAGAGCATTGCGCCCTTGGGGGCGCCGCTGGTGCCGGATGTGTGAAAGATGGCGACCGTTTCGTCCGGACCGACAGGGGCCGGCGCCAGGGGGGGCTTTTCCAGGTGTTTCCCGGAGATGCGCAGGAAGGTATCGTCCATAAGCGGTTCATGGTCGGACTGGATCATGACCGGGACCGTCGGCGAGTCTCCCGATTGGGCATACTTCTCGTACAGCGGGCGATCCGTGACCATGATGGCGGCCTTGCAATGTTTGACGATTGCATGGACTTCCGCGGGCGAAAGGAGGGGGTTCAGCGGGACGGCGACACCACCGGCGCGGATGATGGCCATGAACCAGCGAAAGCAACGCGGGTCGTTGGTCTTGTAAATGACGACCCTGTCACCCTTTGACATGCCTCCCTCTTCCACAAGGAAACGGCTCATGGCGCAGACCTCGTGATGAAGCTCCCCGAAGGTCTGTTTCCTCTGGGGCTCTCCCCATAGGGAGGTCATGTCTTCATGGTAGCTTACGATCCGTTCGCGGCGCAGGGGAAGGAGTTCATCAAGGAGCGAGGCGACGGTTACGGTTTTGCTTCGCAGCAGTCGTGACACCTTGCTCATGACCGTCCCGCCGGAGGCAGGGCCCCCCAGTCGGTATCCCTGCAGAAACTGAAGAGTTTTTCCAGGTACAGGGATACGGCGGGCGCCTCGATGCCCCGTGGAGAGAGAATCTCTTCGGAATTGGTTGTGTCGAAGACGGTTCTCACCCTGAAGTAAGGGCGATAGGCCGCTCCATCGCGCAGAATACGGCGTCTTTTGCCCCAGAGCGCGACATGCAGCAGGGGGCTGAGGAGATGATAGAAGAGGTTCGGGTTGACGAAGCGGGGAGGCTTGAGAGAAAAGAAGCGAGCCGCCGCTTCCGCAATCCCGCCCAGGGTTGCCCCGCGCTTCGCGCCGGCGCAGAGGTGAAAGCATCTCCCGATGGCCTTGGTGTTGAAGGAAAGCTCAACAACCGCTTCCGCCACGTAATCCACCGGCGCCAGATCGATGACCGCATCCGGGTAGCCGGGCACGGTCCGCCATCCGTACTGGGCGTAGATTTTCAGGGGCCAGTAAAGGGTTTTGAAGCTGGTGGTGGCCCCGGTGCGGGAATCTCCGACGATAATGCTTGGTCTGGCGATGATCGTGGGAATGTCCTTCATGCGCGACCGGACCAGTTTTTCCGCTTCACACTTGGTCTGTTCGTAGGTGTTGCGGAACGATTGGCCCTCATCCAGTTCATCCTCCCGCGCCAGCCCCTCTCTCTCGCCGGCGACAAAGGCCGTGCCGATGTAGGTAAAACTTTTCAGATCCCCGTTTTTCATTGCCTCTTCAGCCAGTTCCAGCACATTGCGGGTGCCTTCCACGTTGACGCGCCGCGCATGGTCGAGGGGATGGTCGAAGCGAACTGTCGCCGCTGAATGGATGACCCTCGTCAGTCCCCTGGCGGCGGCCCGGTAATCCTCCGCCGACAGGCCGCAGCGTTCATCGCTGATGTCGTCTGAAGAGAACACCCGGATGCGCGCAAGGGCGTCCGCGCGATTTTCCGGCGCCGCTACCCTGTCAACCATTGCGCGGAGCCTTTCCGGGATCGAGAGACCTTTTTTCTCTCTCAACATAACAACCAGCCTTGCCCCGGGATACTTTTCCAGCAGGACCTTGATAATTTGTTGCCCGAGAAAACCGGAGGCGCCGGTGACAAGTATCTTTTCACCGGCGCCTGGTGATTCATCATGGGGATAATCCGGCATGTTCTTCAGGATGTCCGTCATGGCTTGGCGGCGTGTTCGGCCAGTCTGTCCCAGAATTCCCTCTTGGAAAGGCGGCAGCGTACCGAAGGACCCTTGTAGAGTTCGGTTCCGGTCATGCGGTTCCAGATTTCGCCCAGAGGGAGATCACGGATATTGCCGAAGGAGAAGGGGGTGAAGTCGCAGGGGGAGACATCGCCGTTGGCGCGCAGGTGCATCTGCACCATGGCCGCCGGGCATCCTTCGGCCGCGCACGGGTAGGCGATGCTGGAAAACATGATCTGGTGAATGATTCTGGGATATTCGGGCATTTCCGTGTATTTATCCCGGAACACCTTGAGCTGTTCCACTTCGTCATCGCTCAGGACGCATTCATGCTGGTTGAGAAGGCGGCCGGTGGGCACCACGTCGAAGATGAACACTTCAAGCACATCGAGGGATTTCGCCAGCTCCATCATGGCGTCCAATTCGCCCGAGGCGAGTTTTTCTTTGGTGGCGATGGTGGAAATTCCGGTGGGTATTCCCGCCTTCTGGCATATTTTGATGCCCCTGATGGCCTTTTCCGCCAGTCCGGGCCTGCCGCGGTTCAGGTTGTGTATGGCAGGATCGGTGTGATCCAGGCTGACATAGACGCCGAAAAGCCCGGCTTGTTTCAACCTGGCGACGTTTTCTTCGGTCAGGAATTCGCCGTTGGAAAACATGGAGCATACGCTCTTCTTTTTGTCCACGGACTCGATGAGATCGAAGATGCCTTTATACAGGAGGGGTTCGCCTCCAACCAGAACTACGCACGTGGTTCCCAGTTCCACCGACTGTTCGACTGCGTCTTTCAGCTCGTCATAGGTGAGGGCGTCTTTCTCCTTCGCCACCTTTTCCTTGAATGGCGCTGCCGAACAATGTTCGCAGCTGCACTGGCAATCATAATTCGGGGCCACCGTTATTACATGGGGAGTCCGCTTTTCAAAGCGAGCCGGGGTGTTCTCCTCACCTTCCGCTCCCTGCTGTATGTTGTCCTCCATGATAAGTTTGATCCTCCTGCGGGCTACAGGGGAACCGATGGGGGGGCTCACCAGTGAAAATGCCTTGTATCCGTTTTCCAGTTCGATGACCTGTTTGTTCAGAACAGCGTAATTCTCCTGGGCCCGCCGGTAATTGGCCATGTTGTTTCTGATGGCTGTCCGTTGCCAGGATTTCAGGTTTGAGCTCATGTTCCATTCTCCCTGCTGATGATAAGCGCTTGTCTTTCCCTGGTAAGGAGCGGTCGGAGTGTCACAAGTGGAAAGAAGCAGCGGCATAGGCGTTGACGCCCGTTGATTTATTGAAAAAAAGGTATTCGGTGAGCCGGGAAACCGGGATTATTCTTTGAAAGCATTCTAAAATCTAATCACTATAGCGAAGGGAAGAGAGAGAGTCAAGGCAAGTGGCAGAAATTGAACAGGTTGATTAATTAATGGTTATTGGGATAATCTTGTCTTTGTGTCGAAACAGGCTTCACTTCTTGTGGAATATCAGCTTCGCGGTCGGCATCGGGTCATGGAACCTTTCTTCGGGAAGAAGGACGGCGCCTTCGAAATCCCGGAAGATTCGCGTAAGCTCTCCAGGCGCCAGCAGGTACTCCTTGTTATGATTATGGGGCACATATGGGGAATCAAGGAGGGTGTCGAATACAAGGACTCCCCCTGGATTGAGGGCTTTCACGGACAGGGGTATCATGTCCCTGAGCAGAAAATTGAAGTTGATGATCAGGTCGAATGACTCAGCGAAGGCGTAGTTTTCGAGATTCTGTCGGCGAAAATCGATCTTGACCCCTTCACGATCCATCCATGCCCGGGCTTTTTCCAGCCCGGCGTCCGAGATGTCCAGGCCCAGGACATCGAATCCGTGCCGGGCGAGGAAGATGCTGTTTCTCCCTTCACCACAGGCGATGTCCAAAGCGCGCCTTCCGGGAACCATGTTTTTGATAAGATCAATATTTTCCGACAGGTAAACGGACGGGTCCAGGCCCAGCACGCACTGTTCGCTACGGAAGCGTCCATCCCATTTCAACAAATCCTCGCGGTTCGGTTCTCCGTCCATGTCTCTGTTCCCGTCTCTTTCATTTTTTGCGCTCCATTGTCTCTGGATTGCCGGTTCGGGTCAAGAATGAAGTTTCAGTTTGTTCCACAGATTTTTTTATTATCAAGCCGGTTTTTTTGTTCAGGTCGGGAAAAATCAGCCGATAAGATAAAAAAGTGTTTTACGCCTTCCATGGAATGGGGGCATATGAGCGGAGCTTCTTCGTGCGCACGCCGTGCGGACATTTCCGTCAATCCGCGTTCAACATACAAGGAGCAAAACGGGATGAACACCGAGCTTGAAATGGCCCGCATGCATTTACAGCAGAAGGTGAAAGAACTGGAGGAGCAGATAGCCGAACGTGAGAGAGCCGAATCGGAACTGAAAAAAAGCGAGCAAAAATGGCGTTCCCTTTTTGAAAACCTTCCGGGTGGAAGCTTTATCGTAAACCATGATTACATCATCGAGGATGTGAACGATGTCCTCTGTGATGTAACGGGATACCGCAGGGATGAGCTGATAGGTCAGCAATGCTCCATCATCTGTCCGAAAGGACCTCACAAGTGCCCAATCTTCGATCTGGGCAAGGATCGCATCGATAACAATGAGACTGCCGTCAAGGCCAGGGGGGGGAGGCTTGTCCCTGTCATAAAAAGCGCCCGCAGGATTCCGGTAGGCGACAAGGAAGTCATTCTTGAGAACTTTCAGGATATTACCGACCGCAAGCACCTGGAGGAGCAACTGCACAACGCCAGGAAGATGGAAGCAGTGGGACAGCTTGCCGGAGGCGTGGCCCATGATTTCAACAATATTCTTACGGCTATCATCGGATACGGCACGCTCCTCAGGGCAAAATTGCCGGAGGGTGATCCATGTCTGGCAAGGGTGAACCAGATCCTGATCGCGGCGGAAAAGGCCTCGAATCTTACCAGGAGCCTTCTTACTCTTGGAAAAAGGAGGGTGGCCGAGTTGGAGCCGCTTAGCCTGAATGAATGCGTCGCGGGAATAGAAGGACTGCTCAGGAGCCTCATTCCCGAGGATATGGAATTCACGGTCCGGCTGGATGAGGATGTCCTGACCATTATGGGAGACAAGACCCAGATGGAGCAGATCCTCATCAACCTCATCACCAATGCCAGGGACTCCATGCCGGACGGTGGTTCGGTAACCCTCAGCCTTTCCTCCTTCCATATGGATCAGGCTTTCGTGGAGACGAGGGGTTTCGGCAGGCCTGGCAGATACGCCGTGCTCACTGTCTCGGATACCGGCGCGGGGATGGACAGCGAGACCAGGGAAAGGATATTCGAGCCTTTTTACACCACCAAGGGGACCGGCAAAGGAACAGGTCTGGGCCTTGCCATCGTCTATGGAGTCTCCCGGCAGCATAACGGCTTCGTCGAGGTCTTCAGTCAAACCGGAAAGGGATCCAGCTTTCAGGTATATCTTCCTCTTATAGAGGATGCTGTGGCGATAAAGGAGGTTGCGGAGGAGTCGAAGGATTTATCGGGGACGGAAACGGTCCTTGTGGCGGAAGATGAAGATTCGGTGCGTGAACTGGTCTGTTCCGTTCTGGAGGGCAACGGGTACAAGGTGCTTTCGGCCAGCAACGGCATTGAGGCCGTGGCGAAATTCAGGGAACATCGGGACGCTATCGACCTGGCGCTGTTCGATGTGATAATGCCTAGAATGAACGGCAAGGACGCCTATGATGAGATACGGAAGATGGCGCCTGAGGCGAAGGTTCTCTTCATGAGCGGCTATACGGGAAATGTCCTGAACAGCAAGGGAATTATGGAGGAAGGGTTGTCCTTTATCGCCAAGCCGGTTTCTCCGGGCAAGCTGCTGGGCAAAATCAGGTCTGTTCTTGACGCATGACTGGGAAATGGCCAGGAAGGGAGAGATTATGATAATGTTTTCAGCTCCCTCTCTTATCCTTTTTCCTTGTTTCCACGAAGGTCTTCACGGCCGCATGGGCATAATCCGGGATTTCAATAAATTCGACGCCGAACCCGGCCGGAAGTGATGGTTTTCTTCTGTGTTGTGTTCCGTTCAGCCACGCGACCCTTCCCTTTGAAGAGATTGCAACCTCTTCCGGTTCCTGGAGGGTGAATGAAAGCGTAAGCTCCATGTTTTCTTTGACGTCCAGTTCGCTTGCCAGATATGTTCCGCCGATGCTCAGATCCGCGCTTTCCCCGTGGAGTGTTGATCCGTTCATCCTGTACGTCATGGTTGTGCGGCATGGAATGCGTACTTCCCGCCTTTCCACCGAGGACAGATGTTCATGCGCCTTTTCCAGGAATATTCTCCTGTCAATGGGTTTCGTCACGTAATCATCGCAACCGGCTTTCCTGCAGAGTTCCACGTCTTCATCTCTTCCCGATGACGTGACCATGACAACCGGTATGGAACCGAGCTCGGCGTCCGCTTTTATCTCCTCACAGCAGGCAGCCCCGCCCATGCCCGGCATATGCAGGTCCATGAATATCAGGTCGGGGCGTTCCCTGCGCGCCATCTCCAGCGCCTCTTCTCCGTTGGAGGCGGTAAAAACCCGCACCGGCGAGAGCCTCAGAAAATTCTTCTCCAGTTCAAGGAACAGCTTCGTGTCGTCCACCAGCAGTATTTTCTTTGTTGTCATGTCACGTTACCTCCCTGATTGCCGGATGGTTATATCTATTTATTAATCACAAATGGAATTTTTGTCCAGACGAAACAAGCGCGCCTGGATGTTACCGGAGATAAACCTGACGCCAATGCCGCTTGGTTCCCGTGTTTGTGGAGATGTAATGTCCGGGTCTGGGAGCTGGTGGTTATCTGTCTTGAATCGATGCCCCGGCCGGATCGGGCATGGTCATCGGCTGGAGGGAAAATCCATGGCGCTCAAGGAAATCAAGGGTTACTGCCAGACTTGGTATCCCGGTTCTGCCTCCGATGCGGGTGCATTTCAGGGCCGCCACCGCGGAGGCGAAGCGGATGGTATCGGACAGACTGCTTCCCCGGAGGATACCGAAGACATATCCTCCATGAAAGACGTCACCCGCGCCCGTTGTGTCGACGGTATTTACCGGAAATGCCGGAACCGTTATGATTTCGCCGTCTCTGAAGGTTACGCTGCCCCGTTTGCCGAGGGTGATTGTGACCACCGGCGCTTTCAGCTCCTTTGCGGTGGAGAGAAAGGCCTCCGGCCGGCCGTCCCACCCCAGGTCAAGGGCGAATTGCTCCGCCGCCACCAGGTAGTCGCACAATTCGGCCACCTCCAGCATGCCCGGACGGACCCTGCCGGCATCGAGCATGATCGGGATGCCGCGCTCCCTGGCCTGCCGGGCGGCGAACATGGAAACCTCGGTCATCAGTCCGTCCAGGAGGAGAAAATCACAGCCTTCCAGAAAGTCGGGCGGGAGTTCGCCGGGAAGGAGCGGACCTCCTGACGGCCGTCTCCAGAATATGGTTCGAGAGCCCGTTTCTTTCTCGATGGCGATGAATGCCGTCTGGGAGGACGCGTTGCTCCTGGAAACAACGCCGCGGATGCCGATCCCTTCCGCTATGAGCGATTCACGGATTCGGTCCGCCTCCGTATCGTTTCCGGTGACGCCGAAGAATTCACAGGGGGCGCCCAGGCGCGCCAGGGCCACCAGGGCGGTTGCCACCGGCCCGCCGCCCTGTTCGTGCCACTCCTCGACTTCCAGTTTCGTGTCAGGTTCCGGGAAGGATGGGACCACCGCCAGATAATCCCACGAGCATTGGCCGATACCTATGACTCGCATGCGTGACTCCTGGGGGACTCGGAACAAGCCGGGTCCCTTGGCGGCCGGGATGCCTTTGGTAGTATGTTCAGCGTCGTCATTTCTTCTCGTCCTTTTCCCCCTGTCCGGAGAATTTCTTCATGCTCTCCAGCATCTCCCGCAACCTCGCGTCCACCCTGTGGTTTATGGTCCCTTCGGGATAACCGCCGTCCGCTTGTCTTTCTCCCGCCGGGATGCCCGTGAGGATCTCGATGCCCTGGTCGATGGTTTCCACACCCCAGATGTGGAACTTCCCGTCACGGACCGCCTCCACCACTTCATCATTCAGCATGAGGTTGCGCACGTTGCTTCCGGGGATCATCACCCCCTGCTCGCCTGTTAGTCCCTTTGCCTTGCATACGGCGAAAAAGCCTTCGATCTTGAAATTAACCCCGCCGATGGGCTGAACCTTGCCCAGCTGGTTGACGCTGCCCGTTACCGCTATCCCCTGGCGGATCGGCGCTCCGGAGAGTACGGAAAGAAGGGAGTACAGCTCCGTGGAGGAGGCGCTGTCACCCTCGACTCCTTCGTATGACTGCTCGAAACAGATGGAGGCGGAGAAGGAGAGAGGTTTGTCATGGGCGAATTTTCCCCCCAGGTAACCTGTGAGAATCAGCACTCCCTTGTCGTGGATGGGACCGGATAGCTTTACTTCCCGCTCGATATTCACCATGCCGCCGCGACCCAGGAAGACACGCGCTGTCACCCTGGATGGCCTGCCGAAGGCATAATCGCCCAGGGTCATCACCGAAAGGCCGTTCACCTGACCCACTTCGGCGCCGTCGGTGTCCACCAGAAGGGTCCCTTCTTCGAACAGCTCCTGCATCCGCTCTTCAATGCGGTTGCTCCGGAATATCTTCTCTTCCACCGCCTGCTTCACGAATTGCGCGGTTACTTTGGTCTCTCCCGCCCTGCGAGTCCAGAAATGGGCTTCCCTGATCAGGTCGGCAATCTCCATGAACTGGGTGGAGAACTTTTCCTGGTTTTCCACCATGCGGCACGAATATTCGATTATTTTTGCAACGGCGCTTCTGTCGAAGGGGAGAAGATTCTGTTCCTTGCAGTGAGAGGATATGAACAGCGCGTAATCCTTTATTACCTCCGGTGTCCGGTTCACCTTGCTGTCGAACTCTGCCTTGACCTTGAAGAATTTGCGGTAGTCCGGCTCCACGTAGTACAGAAGATAGTAGATCCAGGGGGAACCGATCATGATGATCTTGGCCTGCATGGGTATGGGATCCGGTTTGATGGACACCATGGTGATGATGCGGTACTGCTCCATGATATCTTCTATCTTGATTTCGTTGTTGCGGATGCAGCGCTTGAGGGCGTCCCAGGAAAAGGGGCTGAGGAGCACGTCCCGGGCGTTGACCACCAGATAGCCGCCATTGGCCCGGTGCAGGGCGCCCGCCTTGATGAGGGTGAAGTTGGTGGTGGCGACTCCTCCCATCTGCATGACGTGATCGACACGGCCGAACAGGTTGTTGTAGGTGGGGTTGGCCTCGAACACCACCGGCGCGCCGCACTGCTCGCAGTTGTCCACAAGGAGGTTGACCGAGTAGCGTTCGAAGGAAGGTGTCTGTAGCGGGAGTTTGAGCCCCGGGAAGGGAGGTTGCTGCTGTACCCCCTTAAAATCCTCCAGATTCAGCAGTATGTCCTCCTGGACGTTTTCCAGGTAGGTGATGACATGGGGATACTCAGCGTATTTTGTCTTCAGCGGTTCGATATGGTGCCCCACGGCGGAAAGCCCCAGGTTCCTGTCCAGCCTGGCCAGGGCCTCCTTTACCTCTTTTTCGTTTTCCCGGATATGGCTGATGAGGTCGCTGAGTTTTTCCTTGAGCTCGTTGCCGATGGCGTCGATCCTTTCCTGCTCATCGGGCGGCAGGGCGTCATACTCTTCCTGGGTAAGATTGCGTTCGTCCTTCTGGGGGACCATCACCAGCCCTGAAACGGTCCTCTGGAGGGCGAACCCCTTCAGTTGGGCCTCCTGTTCCAGGGCCGAGAACATGGTGTTGTTCCGCTCCTGCTGTTCCTGAACAATGTTGGTCTTGTTGCTTTCGTATTCCTTGCTTTCCAGGGCCTTCGGTATGTCCGCCCTGACTCCGGCCAGCAGCTCGCGCATGTCTTTTTCCAGCTCATTGCCCATGCCGGCGGAAAGGGCGAGGGCTGTGGGGTTGTCCGGCGATTTGAAATTGTAGACATAGCACCAGTCGCTTGGCGCCGGTTCCTCCCTTGCCCGTTTTTTCAGGATGTTCATTATGGATGTGGTGCGGCCTGTCCCGGCCTCTCCGGATATGTAGAGGTTGAAACCCCGTTCGGTCATTCCGAGGCTGAAATCGATGGATCGCAGCGCGCGTTCCTGGCCGATGGTTCCTTCCAGTTCCGGAAGGTCGTCTGTTGTGGAGAAATCAAGCATCTCAGGGTCGCAGACCCATCTGAGATTCTCGAGGGGGACCCTGAGGTCGTTGTCGCTCATGTCAATCCTCCTTGGCATTAAACTGGATTCGGTGAATGGTACAATCCATTGGGCCGCCGGACGGCGTCGTCGGCCGTTGCGCTTGTCTTGAAAAAGGCGGTGTCACGAAAAGCGCGTATTCTTTGTCATCGCGTCCAGGGCCGACTCCCTGAGGGCTTCCGAAAGAGTAGGGTGGGGGTGTGGAGTCAGGGTGATGTCTTCGACGCTCCCTCCGTAGGCCATTATGGTTACCGCTTCGGAGATAAGCTCCGAGACGCGCGGTCCGATGATATGAACTCCCAGCACCCTTCCGGTTTGCCCGTGGGAGAGGATCTTGGCAAACCCGTCGGTGTCTCCCAGGCAACGGGCCCTGCCATTGGCTGAAAAGGGGAACCTGCCTACTGAATAGCGGATATCCTCTTCCTTCAGTTGCTCTTCCGTCTTTCCCACTGAGGCCACTTCCGGCCGGGTGTAGGTCACCAAGGGGAGGAATTCGTATTCCACAAGGGACGCCTGTCCGGCGAGCCGCTCCGCGAATACCGTTCCTTCGGACATGGCGCGGTGGGCAAGGAGCGGTCCCGGAAGCAGATCCCCTATGGCGTAGATGCCGGGAGCGCTTGTCTGAAAGTTCTCGTCAACCAGTAACCGGCCTTTGTCGTCCGTGCGGATTCCCAGTTCGGAGAATCCGGCGCCGTCGGTCTCGGGGGTTCTCCCCGTTGCGACGAGAATCCTGTCGCACTCCAGTTTTTCCACCTTTTCGCCCCACGCCACATACGCCATTGCCTTGCCGTCGCGGATTTCGGCGCTTCCGACCCGCGCCTGGAAGAGGAAGCGCATCCCCTGCTTCAGCAGCGTCTTGTACAGCGCATCAGCGGTCTGACGGTCGGCGTGCGGCAGGATCGAAGGTAACTCCTCCACAACCGTGACCCGGGAGCCGAGCCGGTTCCAGACCGATCCCAGTTCCAGACCGATAGCCCCACCGCCCACCACCAGCAGACGCGGCGGTACTTCCGGGAAAGAAAGGGCCTCACGGGAACCGACTATCACCGCGCCGTCGAAGGGGAGACCGGGAAGCTCGACGGAGCGGCTGCCCATTGCCAGAAGGACCTTTTTCCCATTGATGAGACGGGGGATTGCCGGAGCGTCCGGAGAGGTTACCGCCACCACCTGAAGTCCGTCTTTTCTGGCGCCGGCGGGTTTGGCGTTTCCCTGGATATATTGAATCCTGTTTTTTTTCAGAAGAAAGGCGATGCCGTCGCCCAGCTTTTTGACAATATCTTCCTTGCGGGCCATCATCCGCGTCAGATCGAGGGCCGGTTTATCCAGCACGATGCCGTGGCCGGAGAATTGATGCCGGGCCAGCGAATACAGTTCGCTGGATTCCAGGAGGGCCTTGCTGGGGATGCACCCTTCGTGCAGGCAGACCCCTCCCGGTGTCCCGCGCCTGTCCACCAGCGCGGTTTTCATGCTCAGCTGCGCGGCGCGCAGGGCGGCGGTATAGCCGCCGGGTCCGGCGCCGATTACGATAAGGTCATATATTTCTTCGGGCATCAGAGAGAACCTCCGGAATCATATTCTTAAAATGAGAACGTTAACCTTCCAGCAGGGATTCTTCCGGTTCTTCCACGCACTCCCGCACCTTCTTCAGAAACAGCACCGCCTCCCGGCCGTCGATGACCCTGTGGTCGTAGGTCAGAGCCAGGTACATCATGGGCCGGATCACCACCTTGCCCAGGAGGGCCACGGGCCGGTCCTGAATGGCGTGCATGCCGAGCGTGGCGCTCTGGGGCGGGTTCAGGAGGGGGGTGGAGAGGAGGGAGCCGAATACACCCCCGTTGCTGATGGTGAAGGTCCCTCCCTGCAGATCCCGGATTTCCAGATGGCTGGTCCTTGTTTTTTCCACGAAACCGCTGATTTCCCTTTCGATACCGGCAACACCGAGACGGTCGGCGTCACGGAGAACCGGGACAACGAGCCCCTTTTCGGAGCTCACGGCAATGCCTATGTCGAAGAAGTGCTGTTGCACGATATCATTGCCGTCGATTCGCGCATTTACGGCCGGGAATTCTTTCAGCGCTACCAGGCACGCATTGACGAAAAAGGGCATCAGTCCCAGGGAGAGGCCGTGTTTCTCGCGGAAATGGTCCCGGTACTTTCGTTGCAATGCGATGATGCGGCCCATGTCCGCCTCATTGAAGGTCGTGGCCATGGCCGTTTCGCGGCGCGCTTCGGTCAGGCGTTCCGCGATCCGCCTGCGGATGGGACTCATGGGCGAGCGGGTGGCGCGGCGCTCCTGCTGGATATGGTAGGCGGGCGCCTCCTCGGATTGGACCCGCTCCGCCGGCGTCGGCGCCTTTTCGGGCGCGGATGGCGATGTGGCGGCATCTTCCGGCGCTGGCGCCGCGGGTTCCGCCTCCGGTTCCTTTGCTGGTTCCGCTCCCGGTTCCCTTACGGGTTCCTTAAAGGGTTCCTTCACGGGGGCCTTTGCCGGTTGGATATCCATCAGGTCCTCTGCCAGGACCCGTCCTCTTTTTCCGCTTCCCTTGATGGTTTCCGGCCGGAGGTCTCTTTCCCTGGCAAGCTTGCGGGCCGCCGGGGAAAGGGGAGGGTGGCGCCGCTCCGGGGCAGGTTCGGAGGTCTCCTGTCCCCCGGATGCGCGGATGGAACCGATCACCGTGCCGATGGCCACGGTAGAACCCTCCGGAACGAGGATGGAGAGAATACCGTCAGACTCGGCGTTCAGTTCCAGGGTAACCTTGTCCGTTTCCAGCTCGCACACCGGTTCTTCGCGGCGCACCGCTTCGCCGTCTTTCTTCAGCCATCTGGCCACCAGGGCCTCCACGATGGACTCACCAACTTCGGGGATGCGAATATCCATTTGTTGCTCCACCTTTATGATGCCAATATTATGTTGTTCTGATTCAAGGGCGAGCACGAGGTTCGCCCCTACCGCCTGGCGAAGGCTTCCGCCAGGATTCTTTCCTGTCCCTCCCTGTGGCGACGCGGGGAACCGGTCGCCGGGCAGGCCGATTCCTCTCTGCCCGCGTATGCCGGTTCCGTGCCGATGATTGCCGTCAGGCAGGACCTGATATGGGACCATGGTCCCATGTTGCGCGGTTCCTCCTGGACCCAGACGAATCCGCGGGCGTGGCGGAATCGCCCCAGTTCCTCCCGCAGGAGGTCTTCGCGCACGGGATAGAGCTGTTCCACGCGCACTATGGCAATGTCTTTACGCTCCTCCCTCTGTCTCTTCTCCGCCAGTTCGTAGTACAGTTTACCAGAACAGATGAGCACGGTTCCCGTTTTTTCCGGGTCTGAGTCTGACGGCAGAACCTCCCGGAACCAGCCAGACGTGAATTCGTCGAGACGGGAGACACAGAGGGGGTGGCGCAGGAGGCTCTTTGGTGTGAGTACCACCAGGGGCTTGCGGAACGGCTGGTGTATCTGGCGGCGCAAGAGGTGAAAGTACTGCGACGGGGTGGATGGAAAGACCACCAGCATGTTTTCGTTGGCGCACAACTGGAGAAAGCGTTCCGTTCTGGCGCTGGAGTGTTCGGCGCCGTGGCCCTCGTAGCCGTGGGGGAGAAGGAGGGCCAGTCCGTTGGCCCGTCCCCATTTGGTTTCGCCGCCGGCCAGGAACTGGTCGATGATTACCTGGGCGCCGTTGGCGAAATCACCGTACTGGGCCTCCCAGATGATCAGGTCGCCGGGGGATTCCAGGGCGTAACCGTACTCGAATCCAAGGACTGCCGCTTCGGAGAGGGGGCTGTCGCAGGGGTGAAATCTAGCTCCCTTGCCGGCAACTCCCTTGAGCGGCGTATGCATTCCGTCGGTCAGGATATCGTGGAGAACGCAGTGGCGCTGGCTGAAGGCGCCGCGCCGGCTGTCCTGGCCGCTCAACCGCACCGACACACCTTCGTGGAGGAGGGAAGCGAAGGCCAGGACTTCCGCATTCGCCCAGTCGATCCCTTTTCCCGCTACGACGGCCTCGTGACGCTTGCGCAGAAGCGCGGCGACCTTGGGATGAGGCGTGAAACCGGCGGGGAGTCTGCACAGGGCGCCGGCCAGGGAGAGGAGTGTTTTTCCGGATACGCCCGTTTCGCGTTTGATAGGGGAATATTGGGCTTGAATGCCCTCCCAGCGTCCGAGATATGGAGAAGGCGCAGGAGATTCTTCCCCGGTGAAGGAAGATTCCAGGCGATCGTTTATTACACCCATCATCGCCTCAATGGCGCCGGCCGCGACCCCCTCTTTCCGGATGCGCTCTCCGTATGTCTTGTGGACCGGCGGGCGCTCCTTGATGGCCGAGTAGAGCCGCGGCTGGGTGAACCATGGCTCATCACCCTCATTGTGTCCGTGGCGGCGGTAGCAGATGAGTTCCACAACGGCGTCACGGCCGTATTCCCGGCGAAAGTCCAGGGCGAGGCGCACTGCATGGACCGCGGCTTCCGGGTCTTCGCCATGGACGTGAAAGATGGGCGCGTCAATCATCTTGGCCACATCGGTGGCGTAGTTGCTGGAGCGCGCGTCCGCCGGACCGGTGGTGAAACCTATCTGGTTGTTGAGCACCATGTGCAGGGTTCCGCCGGTCCGGTATCCTTCCAGGCGGGACAGGTTGAGTGTCTCCGCGACCATCCCCTGTCCGGAGAAGGCCGCGTCTCCGTGGATGAGCAGGGGGAGGACCCTGGACGCTCCTCCGGCGCCGAAGCGGTCCTGGCGCGCGCGCGCCTTTCCTTCCACCACCGGGTTGACGGCCTCCAGATGGCTGGGGTTCGCGGCCAGAGTCAGGTGAACGGACATCCCCGGGTCGGTCGTTATGTCGCCGGAAAAGCCGGCGTGATACTTGACATCCCCGTCACCGGCGAATCCGGGGGTTCCCTCGTCGCGGAATTCGGCGAAGATGTTTTCATAGGGTTTGCCGAAGATATTTGCCAGGACGTTCAGCCTTCCCCGGTGAGGCATGCCTAGGATGATATCCGTTACGCCCCATCGGGAAGCATGGCGCACCGCCTCGTCCAGGAGAACGATGAGGGTTTCGCCTCCCTCAAGGGAGAAACGGGTCTGGCCGGGAAACTTCCGGTGAAGGAAGGTTTCGAACAGGTATGCCTCCAGCAGTTTGCGCATGATGGCAAGCTTTTCCCGCGGGGTAAGGAGTGAGCGGTTCCGCCGGGACTCCATTCGCGCCGCGAGCCCTTGCCATGTCCGCGGGTCCTGGATGTGCATGAATTCCACTCCCATGGAGCGGCAATAGGTATCCCGCACTACGGACAGGATATCCCGAAGGGTGGCTTCTCCTTCCGGAAACCCTTCCACGGGAAACTTTTCGGCCAGGTCGGCATCGCACAGGCCGAATGCGGACAGATCCAGGAGGGGATGTCCCGTCCTGCATGGGGAGAGGGGATCGGTGCAGGCCAGGAGATGGCCCATGTCCCTGTGACGGTGGATAAGGGATTGAACTGCCGCCAGTTTCCGTTCCTGCTGGGGTGAAGCGGGTTCCGGTTCCGGAGAAAGGCCGGTCTCGAAGCCGCTGAAGAAGGTATCCCATTCAGGGGGGACCAGGGCTGGAGATTCCTTCCAGATCCGGTACTGCTCTTCTATCCATTGGGGGCTTGCATTGTCGGGAAAGCTCATGGAAGACTCCGGAGATACTCTGTTTGCCGGCGGCGGAGGAGATCATTGAGGAGCAATGTGGGCACAGTATAGCAAAACGGTGAACGGTTTCAAACAACTCTCTTCATTAATTCTGCTTAGTCGAGGGATTTCTCAAGTCTGAATCCAATGGGCGTCAACAGGGATTGTCTAGTGGCGTTCCCATGTGCTATGGTTCCCGTCGAACATTCCGGGGGCTTCCGGAGCAGCCTATTGATTGGGGCAGGGCGGCATATCCCGGGCCTGCCATGCAAAGGAGAACCACCATGTCCGACTCATTCATCCCCCGTTCCGTGCTCGTCACTGGAGGTGCGGGGTTCATCGGTTCCAACTTCATCCACCACTTCCTGGGAGAGAATCCCGGCGTCCGGGTGGTCAACCTGGATCTCCTGACCTACGCCGGCAACCTGGAAAATCTGAAAGGGGTGGAGTCGGACAGCCGCTATTCATTCGTCAGGGGAGATATCCGCGACAAGGAACTTGTGGCTGCCATCCTTTCCCGGGAGAAGATCGACTCCGTAGCGCACTTTGCGGCCGAGTCCCACGTGGATCGCTCCATCACCGGGCCGGAGGTGTTCGTGAGCACCAACGTCCTGGGCACACAGACTCTGCTGGAGGAGAGCCGCAGACATCGGGACTCGGGCGCAGTTGACGATTTCCGCTTCCTCCAGGTCTCCACGGACGAGGTGTACGGCAGCCTCGGTCCCGACGGTTTCTTCACGGAGAGCACGCCCCTTGCAGCCAATTCTCCCTACTCGGCCAGCAAGGCCGGCGCCGACCTGCTGGTGCGCGCATACCACGAGACCTACGGCTTTCCCACCCTCAACACCCGCTGTTCCAATAACTACGGGCCTTATCAGTTTCCGGAGAAGCTGATACCGCTCATGATCCATAATATCCTTTCGGAGAAGCCGCTGCCGGTATATGGCGACGGGCTGAACGTGCGCGACTGGCTCCATGTTAAGGACCATTCGCGGGCGGTGGAGACCGTGCTGAAGCAGGGTGTCCCCGGCGGGGTCTACAACATCGGCGGCAATAACGAATGGCGCAATATAGATATCGTGAATCTCGTCTGCGACCTTCTGGACGGCAAACTCGGCCGCGCCCCGGGGACGAACCGCAAACTGATAACCTTTGTCAAGGATCGGCCGGGCCATGACCGGCGCTACGCCATCGACGCCTCGAAGATGCGGAGCGAACTGGGGTGGGCGCTTTCCTATACATTCGAAAAGGGTATCAACGAGACCATCGACTGGTATCTGGCCAACCAGGAGTGGGTCCGGGAGGTTACCTCCGGCGCCTATCGCGATTACTACGAAAAGATGTACGGAGGCCGCTGATGATAATCGTTGCCGGCGCCCGGGGCATGCTCGGGCGCGACCTTCTTGCCGTTTTCGGCGGCCAGGCGCGGGGCGTCTCCCACCAGGAGATGGAGATCACCGACCCCTCTTCTGTTTCGGCATTGCTGGCCGCGCTGAGACCCGCGGTGGTTATCAATGCCATTGCCTTTACGGATGTGGATGGTTGCGAGACGGAGCGCGACAAGGCGTTCGCGGTAAACGGCGAGGGGGTGCGCAACCTGGCCCTGGCCACGAGGGAGATGGGGGCCAGGCTGGTGCAGGTGAGCACCGACTATGTTTTTGACGGGAGCAAGGAAACGCCGTGGCTGGAGGACGACCCCGTGAACCCCCTGAGCGTCTACGGCCGCTCCAAGCTTGTGGGCGAGGAGGCCGCGCGCCTCAATCCGGATCACCTGATCGTGCGTACCCAGTGGCTTTACGGACTCCACGGCAAAAACTTCATTGAGACCATGCTTTGCCTGGGCGGGGAACGGGAGGAGGTGGCGGTGGTGCATGATCAGATGGGTTCTCCCACCTGGACCGTCGACCTCTCCCTGGCCATCCGGGCGCTCCTGGAAAAGGACCTGCGCGGGACCTTCCATGCGGCCAATGGCGGATATTGTTCCTGGTTTGACTTCGCACGGGCCATCTTCCGCGAGGCAGGGCTCGGGACCCGGGTCAGGCCCATAACCACCGAAGAACTGGGCCGCCCCGCGCCCCGGCCCCGCTACTCGGCGCTGGATTGCTCCAAGCTGGCCCGTGAAACCGGCTTCACGCCGGCAGGGTGGGAAGAGGCCCTGAAAAAATACCTGAAAGAGAGGAAGCATTGATGGAGAGAGGCGAACGGCCCTGGGGCGGCTACACCGTCCTGGAGGAAAACAGGAACTACAAGATAAAGAGGATAGAGGTGAATCCCGGTCACCGCCTTTCCCTTCAGATGCACCACCACCGGAGCGAGCACTGGATAGTGGTTTCCGGCACCGCCCGGGTCACCAAAGGGGATGAGATCTCCATCATCAACATCAACGAGTCCACCTTCATCCCCATGGGCAAGCTCCACCGGCTGGAGAATCCCGGCATCATCCCGCTCATCATCATCGAGGTGCAGAGCGGCGAGTATCTGGGAGAGGACGATATCGTCCGCTTCGACGACGATTACCAGCGTCTGGATGCCAAGGTCGAACCGGCGGATCGGGAGACTGTCGCCGGATGAGAAAAAGGATCAATCTGCTCAGGGAGTTCTCGGTACCGCTCATTGCCGGGGTCATCGTGGCCGTGCTGTGGGCGAATCTGGACCCGGCCGGGTATGCGTACTTCGACCACAATCATTTCTTTGGTCCGTTCAGCTTCCACTTCGTAACCAACGAACTGTTCATGGTGTTCTTCTTCGGCATCGCCGCCGTGGAGATCACCCAGAGCTGCCTGCCGGGCGGCGACCTGAATCCGCCCCGCAAGGCCGTCAATCCCCTCCTGGCGACCCTTGGCGGAGTGCTGGGTCCGGTGGCGGTGTATTTTCTGCTCAATTACCTGCTGGGCAAGCCGGAATTGAGCAACGGCTGGGGGATTCCCACGGCTACGGATATCGCCCTGGCATGGCTGGCGGCGCGCCTCGTGTTCGGCGACGGTCATCCCGCCATATCGTTTCTCCTGCTGCTGGCCATTGCCGACGACGCCATCGGCCTTGCCATAATCGCCATCTTCTATCCCGATCCCACCGTGCCGGCGGCGCCGGGGTGGCTTCTTCTGACCCTTGCCGGAATGGGGGCCGCCTGGGTTCTGCGCGGCGCCAGGGTGAAGAGTTACTGGCCGTATCTGCTGCTGGGGGGCGTGCCCAGCTGGTTCGGCCTGCACGGCGCACACCTCCATCCGGCCCTGGCCCTGGTGTTCATCGTGCCGTTTTTCCCCCACCGCAACCGGGAATCCAAGCATCTCTTCGAAGAAGACCCCCGCGACCGTTCCACTCTCTCAAGTTTCGAGCACGACTGGAAGATTATCGTGGATTTCGGCCTGTTCATGTTCGGGCTGGCAAACGCGGGGGTGGCCTTCTCCGGGGTAGGACCGGCCACATGGCTGGTGTTGTTGTCCCTGCTGGCGGGCAAGGCCCTGGGGATATTTTCCTTTGGTTTTCTCGGGAAAAGGCTGGGCTTTCCCCTGCCCGAAGGCATGGGGAAACGGGATCTGGCCATTGCCGGGGTGATAGCCGGCATTGGCTTCACCGTTGCGTTGTTTGTCGCGGGCGAGGCCTTTACCGACCCGGTCGTCCAGGGGGCGGCGAAAATGGGCGCCATGTTCAGCATCGCGGCCTTCCCGCTGGCCATTATCCTGGCTCGTCTGGCCGGAATCCGGAAGAGAAGGTAACCGCTCTTCTTCCGGCAGGCGGGCGCCGGGCGATCACCGCCCTCTTCTGAGGGCTTCGATGCGTTCCTCCAGCGGCGGGTGGGTCATGAACAGGCGTTTCAGCCCCCCGCCGACGCTGCCCGAGATGCCGAACGCCGCCATCTGATCCGGCAGGTGAGGCGCCCCAGCGCCACGGCGCAATGCCTCCAGGGCCGCGATCATCTTTTCCCGTCCCGCAATCCCGGCCGCGCCGGCGTCGGCGCGAAACTCCCTTTGCCTGCTGAACCAGAAGACGATGATGCTGGCCAGGATGCCGAACACCATCTGGGCGATTATCGAGGTGATGAAGAAGCCCGGTCCGTGCCCCCTCTCGGTCCTGAACACCACCCGGTCCACCACATAACCCGCGATCCGCGAAGCAACGATGACAAAGGTGTTTACCACCCCCTGAATCAACGCCATGGTCACCATGTCTCCATTGGCCACGTGACTTATCTCGTGGGCCAGCACCGCCTCGGCCTCCTGGCGGTTCATGGTCCTTAAGAGGCCGGTGCTCACTGCCACGAGGGAGCTGTTGCGGCGCATGCCGGTGGCAAAGGCGTTGACGTCAGGGGCGTCGTAGATGGCCACCTCGGGCATGGCGACACCCGCCTGGCGCGCCTGGCCGCGGACCGTCTCCACCAGCCAGGATTCCAGTTCGCCGGACGGCTGATCGATCACCCGCGCGCCGGTGAGCCGCTTGGCCGTCCACTTGGATATGGCCAGCGAGATAAAAGCGCCGCCAAACCCGAACACCGCGGCGAATATAATCAGGCTGGTCAGGTTGAGCCCCTGCTGATCCAGCATCGGCCCGACTCCCAGCAGGTTGAGGACGATGCTCAGGACAAAGACGATGGCCAGGTTGGTGATGAGAAACAATGTGATTCGCTTGAACATGGGCGCTTCTCCTTGATTATTTTCCGTATCTTCATTGAAGACTGTATTCTGGAGGGGCTGCAACCAGGATGAGGACACCCAGCCTTTCGTTCAGCCCCATCACCGGCGCCGCCACGATGAACATGCCGTCGGGCCGGGTTGTCACGGTAATGGTTTCAGCCTGAAGGGTTTCCGGCGGAAAAAGGTCTTCAGCCGGTCCGCCCTCCCGTTTCTTGTTGGTCGCCGCGGCTACCTTTCCGTCGGGCCGGACAACGAGGACCTCTTTCATGTTCGGTTCCCGGACGAACCGCGCCAGGTACTGGTTTATCTGGTCGAAGTTTCCCTTCATCATCTCTTCCCTCACCATCCACACCAGCGGGACGGCCACAAGACGCAGATAGGAGAGGTTGTGCCGGGTGATCTCCCCGGCGGCCCGGTCGGCGATATTGGCCTTTGCCCGGGAAACGGCCACGTCTTTCCAGACATAGGTCCCGACAAGCGCCAGAAGCAGCAGGACTGTACCCGTCAGCCGCCAATGCCGCAGCAGCAGAACAAGAAATGACGGTCCGGCGGGTTTCTTTTCCGGCGGAGCTTCCGCCTCCTCCGGAGCCGCCTCCGGTTCAGCCGCCGCGGTCTCATCCTTTGTGATGTCCGGGGCGGGTTCAGGTACCGGTTTTTCCATGGGTTCCGCCTGTTCTTTCGGGTCATTACTCATGGTATACCTCCTGCTGGATAGCTGAACTGCTTGCCCTTTATTTATACCGCGCAAAGCGCGCCCGCGCCACCCGGTCTGGTCCGCTTACAGTTAAAGGCGGACGGAATTCAGCCGGGCTGCCCGGTTTCACCCTTCTTAACCTTTCCGCAGGGGTGCAGGTGAAGCGCCCGGCGCACCAGATAATATCCGCTCCCAAGAGCGATGATTACCGCCGCGATTCCGTACATCATCTCTGCCGGGATCTCATTGTAGTCAAATATGATTACCTTACGCGACATCGCTACTATCGCCACAAGGAAAACCACCTCCGCATGCACCCGATCTTCCTCCAGATAGGCCTTTATGCTTTCCAGAAGTTCCAGTCCGATGAGCACCATCAGGAAGAAGCCGAATACCTCAAGCATCTCATCGATATTGAGAAGAAACAGAGGCGGTTTCATCAGTTCCTGGATAAGGATCACAGCAAGCTCGACCGTGGAAACCAGAACCGCCAGCATCATGAGTCCCAGCAGCGTCAATACTATTACTTTTTGGAATAATTTCATGGTCCTTAACATATTTTTCCCCTATCTGCCGGGCGCCGGCTTTCTCCCTCTCAGCCACTTGTCCATCTCCACGACGACGATAATGGACGCGGAGACCCCCAGGATGCGCAGCCAGTCGGCGCCGTCCAGGGATACCGTGCGGAAAACCCATTGCAGGGGAGGGGCGTATATGAACGCCACCTGGGCGAAGAGGGCCGCTATCATGCTGTAGAACAGGAACGGGTTGCCCAGCGGGTTGATGCGGAAGATGGAACGGTGCTCGGAGCGGCTGTTCCACGCCTGGAAGAACTGGAAAAAGACCATGGTGGTGACGGCGATGGTCCTGGCCTTTTCCAGTGATTCCCCTTCCTGGAGGGCCGACACGAAATTCCAGACGACTCCCATGGAGATTACCAGCCCCACGATGATGGTCCTTTCCACCAGCAGCCTGGACATAATCCCTTCTCCAGGGTCCCTGGGCGGGCGGTCGATGATCCCTTTTTCTCCCGGTTCGAAGGCCAGGGCCACATCCTGGAGACCGTTGGTAACCAGGTTGATCCAGAGCAGTTGCGCCGGAATGTAGGGGATGGGCACCGCGAAAAGCATTGCGCCGATGATGGAGATAATTGCCGCGATGCCGGTGGGGATAAGGAAGAAGGTGACCTTGCGCAGGTTGTCGAAGACTATCCTTCCTTCCTTTACTGCCCTGAATATGCTGGCGAAATTGTCGTCGGCGAGGACCATGTCCGAGGCCTCCCTGGCCACGTCGGTGCCGGTTATCCCCATGGCGATGCCGATGTGGGCCGCCTTCAGGGCCGGAGCGTCGTTCACGCCGTCGCCGGTCATGGCCACCGTTTCGCCGTGCCGGATTAGCTGGCGGGTGATGCGCAGCTTGTGTTCAGGGGCGACGCGGGCGTACACGGATACCCGGCGCACCCGTTCAAACAGGGCGTCGTCGCTCATGGTTTCCAGTTCCCTTCCCGAGAGGACCTCTCCGCCGTCCGCGATGATGCCCAGTTGCCTGCCGATGGCCTGGGCGGTGACGGCGTGGTCACCGGTAATCATCACCACCCGCATGCCCGCCCGTTTGCAGCCCGCCACCGCCTCAATCGCTTCCGGCCGGGGCGGATCGATCATCCCCTGGAGTCCGGCGAACAGGAGGCCGTTCTCCACGTCGTGGTGGCTCAGCTCGTCCTTGTCGGCCGGAGCTTCTTTCCAGGCAAAGGCCAGCACCCTGAGCCCCTTTTCCGCGAAGGCCGTCGCCCTGGCCAGGATCTCCTCCCTGTCCGCGCCGGCGCCGCACATCTCGACGACACGTTCCGGAGCGCCCTTGACGAAGATCAGCTTTTTGCCCTCATGCTCGTGCAGGGTGGCCATGAAACCCCGCTCCGACTCGAAGGGGACGATATCCACCTGGGGGTAGTGGTCCTTTTCCTCTTCGGGCCGCATACCCCCTTTAACGGCCGAGACGATGAGTGCCCCCTCGGTGGGATCGCCGTCGACCCTGAAGCGCCCTTCTTCCTCGTACAGATCCGATTCGTTGCACAGGAGGCCGATGCGCAACAGCGGGGCCAGAGAAGTGTTTTCGCCAGGCGCGCCTTCCCCGTCGTTTGCTATCTCTCCGGCGGGTTCGTATCCCGCGCCGGTAACGACGCAGGTCTTTTCGCCGTCAAAGAGGCGCGTCACGGTCATCTCGTTGCGCGTCAGGGTGCCGGTCTTGTCGGAGCATATGACGGTTGTGCTGCCGAGTGTTTCCACGGCCGGCAGCTTTCTGATTATGGCGTTGTTCCTGGCCATGCGCGCTACGCCGGCAGCCATGGCGATGGTGACCACGATGGGCAGGCCTTCGGGTATGGTGGCCACGGCGGCGGCCACCGCCGTCATGAACATGTTCTTAATGCTCTCGCCAAGGATCAGGCCGATGCCGAAGAGCACGGCGGACGCGCCCATGACGATAAGGCCTATGAGCTTGGCGAAGCGGTCGATCTTGTCCTGGATAGGGGCCCTGACCATGCCGATATCCTTTACCTCGCCGGCAATGGCGCCGAGCATGGTTGCCCCGGCCGTGGCGAAGACCACCCCCTTGGCCCGGCCGTTGACCACGGCGGTGCCCATGAACGCCATGTTGGTCTGGTCCGCGGCAACCAGGTTGTCATCGGCAATGGGTTCAGTCTGTTTTTCCACGGGGAGCGATTCTCCGGTCAGCATGGCCTCATCGATACGCAACTCGTTGGCGTGCAAAAGCCGCAAGTCGGCGGGGACCCTCGCGCCGGAGGCAAGCAATACGACGTCGCCCGGCACCAGGTCCGTTCCGGGGATTTCCTTTTCCCGTCCGTCCCTCACCACCCTTGCCTTGGCGACCAGCAGGCGTTTCAGTGACCGCACGCTTTCCTCCGCCTTGAACTCCTGAAGGTATCCGACAACGGCGTTGAGGAGCACTACGGCGATGATGACGCCGGCGTCGATGTATTCGTGCAGAAGCAGGGTAACAACCGCCGCGACCATCAGTATATAGATAAGGGGGCTGGTGAACTGGTGCAGGAGGATCCTGAACCTGCTGATGCGCTCTTCCTCCGCTAGCTTGTTGGGACCGAATTGCGCCAGGCGCGACGCGGCTTCCTGTCCGGTAAGACCGTCTTCGGTGGTTTCCAGTTTTTCCAGTGTCTCTTCAATCTTCATCCGGTACCAGCGCATGCAACCTCCTTGGGATGATTCAGGGCCGGATTGCGGGGGACTGCCGTCCGGCTTCCGTCCGTTGCGTCAGGGCTCCTTCCGTCCCGTCTCTTCCATATCCGTTTCGGGCCGGAGTATGCGGATGTCCCTGCGGGGGTAGGGTATCTCTATGCCGTTCTCGTTGAATATCCGGTAGATGGCGAAGTTCAGGGCGCTTATAAGGGTTCCGCGCCGGTGGATGAGGCTCGTGCTCCATACCCTCAGCTGAAAGTTAAGCCCGCTGTCGCCGAATTCTATGAGGCGCACGGCCGGCGCAGGGTCTTTCAGCACGTCCGGGTTTTTGTCCGCCACCTCCAGCAGCAGTTTTTCCACCAGGTTCACATCGCTGCCGTAGGCAACGCTTAAGGGTACCCGGAAGCGCACCTTGCGATCCGAGTGGCTCCAGTTGACGACGTTTTCGGTGATGAATTTGGAGTTGGGTACTATGATGCTGATATTGTCGTTGGTTACGACCTCGGCGCTACGTCCGCTGATGCGAACCACGTCGCCCTCGATGTTTCCCACCTCGATGCGGTCCCCCACCTTGATGGGTCGCTCGAAGAGGATGATCAGGCCGCTTATGAAGTTGCTCATGATATTCTGAAGGCCGAAACCGAGGCCGATGCCTACGGCGCCCGCCAGAACGTTCAGGGCGGTCAGGTCTATTCCCGCGGTCTGCAGGATGACGATAAAGCCGATGGCGATGACCGTATAGCGGATAATGGCGCCCACCGCCTGACGGGCGCCTGCTTCCATGCGCGTCTTCGTCAGTATCTGCTCCGTGATCCACGTCCTGAGCTTGCCGCTGAGAAAGAACAGCAGCGCTACGAGCGCCAGCAGATAGATCATGGTCCAGAGGGTCAGATGGGAGGTCCCCAGTTTGATCAGGCGGATGTCCAGGATGTTCCTTGCCTGGTCGAGTAATTGGTTGAGTGACTCCATGGTGTCCTCCCTTCTAGAATGGCCAGAGCCGGGGAATAAAAATCGTGGCAAGTATCCAGAAAAGGATATTGAGGGGCGTGCCCACCCTCAGGAAATCGGCGTAGCGGAAACGGCCCGGCCCGTAAATGAGGGTGTTGGTCTGGTAGCCCACCGGCGTCATGAAGCTGGCCGAGGCGGCGAAGGTGATGGCCATGAGCATGGGCCGGGAATCCACTCCCAGGGATTGGGCCGCGGAGATGGCGACCGGCGCCAGCAGCGCGGCGGTGGCGTTGTTGGACATCATCTCCGTCAGGAGCGATGTGACCAGATAGAAGGCCGAGACCAGGGCGACGGGTCCCAGGAGACCTATGGAGTCTACCATGAAACCGGCGAGCAATCCGGCTGCCCCGCTCTTTTCCAGGGCTACGCCCAAGGTTAGAACCCCGGCCAGGAGGAATATCACCTGCCAGTTAATGGAGGCGTACGCTTCATCGAGGGTCAGGCAGCGGCTGAGGATCATCAGGCAACAGCCGATGATGGCGCCCGCGATGATTGGAATGAGGCCCGTCGCCGCGGCCACCACCACCCCGGAGACGATGAGTACGGCCATGCCCATGCGCCGCTTGCGGAACACGGGCATATCCACCTGGGAAACAAGGACGAAGGTGTTGTCTTCCCTGAGCAGTTCCAGGTTGGTCTTGTCCACTTCGAACAGCAGCACGTCTCCGGCGTGCAGGTGCATTTCCTCCATGTTTTCCCGCATTACCCTGCCGCGGTGGCGAATTGCCAGGGCTGTAAGGCCGTAGCGGGTTCTGAAACGGGCTTCCTTCAGGCTCCTGCCGTCCAGGGTGGAGCCTGAGGCCACCACCGCTTCCACCAGCGCGGCCTCTTCATTGGGAGATGGGCCAATCTCCTGGCGCAGGAGGATTCCCCTGCGCTCTTTGAGCTTGCGGAAATTTTCCAGGTCGCAACGGACCTTCAGATGGTCCCCGGCCTGGAGAATCAGAGTCTCGGGTTGTTCTTCCAGGTATACGCCGTCCCTGAACACCTCGACGCCGCGTATGTTCACATCCTTCAGCAGGGGCGATACAGCCAGCGCCTTTCCCACCGAGCGCGCCGCGGGCGCCAGCACGATCTCGATCTGATAGTCGCCGCTGCCGAACAACGGCCCCCGCGCGGCTTCCTTGCTTCTTTCGGGGATGAGCCGCACGCCCGCCAGAAGCATGTAGACGCCGCCGACGGCGAAGAAGATCAGGCCGAGGCGGCTGAATTCGAACATGCCGAAGGCCGGCAGCCCGTGGCTTTCGGCGATGGATGAAACAAGGATATTCGTGGATGTGCCCACCAGGGTGCAGACTCCCCCGAACATGGAGGCAAAGGAGAGGGGCATCAGCAGGCGGCCGGCGGGAGCGCCGGTGTCTCTGGCGATACCCAGCGCAACCGGGAGGAAGATGGCTACCGCCGCCGTGTTGTTGATAAAGGCGGAGAGCCCTCCCACCAGCAGCATCATGACAATGAGCACGAGCCAGAAGCTGATGCGACCTGCCTTGCCCAGGATTGAACCCACCAGATTCACGGCGCCGGTCTTGAACAGCCCGGCGGAAAGGATGAACATGGCGCCCACCGTGACCGTGGCGGGATTGCTGAAGCCGCCTATGGCGTCAGCGGTGCTGATGAGGCCGGACAGAAGCATGGTCGCCATGAGGATCATGGCCGTGAGGTCCACTGGCAGCTTCTCGGTGGCGAACAGGATGACTGCGGATACCACAAGGCCGAGAACCAGCGCTATTTCGAGCGTCATGGAGTTGTCCCTTCCGTTTTGTTAATGAAGATTATCCGGCATTTTGCCTGATGATCAACAAGTGCGATGATACTGTTACGCGTCAAAATGCTTGAAATAAAGGTGAAACATGTCTTGTTTCAGAAGGGCGGGTGTATCTCGATCCGTTGCGGGGATGGCGCTTCAGTAGTTCATGGCGGCAATGTCCGGTTATCTAATTGCAGCAATCGCTAAAATACTGGCTTAACCCCTCACCCGGCCTTCGGCCACCCGCGGGGCGAGGGTTAAAAAAATGTCCCTTCTCCCCAAGGGAGAAGGTGCCCCGCAGGGGCGGATGAGGGGGATTATCGCATGACGCAAATCTTAACCGGACAAAGCTGAGTTCACGGGCTTTCCTCGACCTTTTCCCTTATAGGAGAAAGGTTCAGCGGCCAGGCTGCCTGTTTTCAGGCGTGTTCGCATCCGGTCCTGCCGGCGGAAGGATCTTTACCGTGACGGAAGGCGCGGTGTTTCTTTCAGCCTTCAGTGTCGTTGTCCTGATCCGTTCGGCCGGAATGGAGCAGGCCTCCCTCAGGAAGGCCGCCACCGCCGCCGCCCTTTGGCCGGCTTCCCGGTTTGCGGCCTTTGTGGCGGGAAAGGCGGGCCGGGATAAGATGCTGAAGGTCATTTCCGGCGCTTTTTCCGACAGTGAACGGCAAACCATAAGCGTCTGCCTCATATCTTCCGTGATTTCCGTTTCTCCATCTGAAAATATCAGCGGTTCAACAAATGGGACCGTTTCCGCGCGCAAGAGGACCGGAACGCCGAAGGCGCCCGAGAGCATCCTCTCCAGGATACGGCTTTCCTCTCTGGAAACCGGATAGTCCCTCCGAATGGCCAGGGTCAGGTGAATGGCGGAGTCGCGACGTGGTATGACAATGCTGAAATCCGTGACCGTCGAGGGTGCAATGACGGCGTTGATTTTGCCGGTATTTTCTTCGGCCAGACGTAGGAGATCGCCTTTGGCTTCCGTTACGGTTTCCGCCGGTGTGCGCTGTTTCGGCGCCTGAGAAGCAATAAAGGATTTGACGGGAGATTCTTCCCGCAGACCGCCGGGTTGGACCTTGACCTGCTCAAGGTGGAATACAACGGGGCGGCGGAGGGTTTTCACGATCTCCTGCTCGGCAAGGGATATCTCTTTTTCGGACAGGTAGCGGGTCGTATTTATGATGGCGTCGATGACGATGCGCTTGTCGGACGACTCGCCGTGGCTGAAGGTGGAAAGGCGCGACAGGCCGGGCTGGTCGAAGCAGCTTTTCAGGGCTATGGATATCTTTTTCTTCAGACCCAGTTCCAGTACGGACAGCCGCAGGGTATAGATCAGGGGGATGGAAATAAGAAACAGGACCCCGGCGAGAAAGATGACCCGCTTTCTGATGGAATGCTGGTCCAGACCGGAATCTGAAACGGGAGAAAAACCGAAGAAAAACAGGACTATGCAGGTGGCGATGACAATGGCCACGAAGTTGGTGAAAAAGAGGAAGAACCCTCCGGCCATGACTCCGAAATTGCCGGTTCCGATGCCGAACCCAGCGACGCTCAGGGGCGGGATGACCGCGGTTGCAATGGCGACGCCCGGCACGATGGTCAGGTAGTTCTTTTTGGTGCAGATGGCCATGGCGCCCGCGAGTCCGGCGAAGATGGCGATGAGGAGGTCGTACAGGTTCGGCCGGGTGCGGGCCGCGATCTCGGTGGTGATGTCCTGAAGGGGCGAGAGATAGGAGGCGAAGGCCGCGACGGCAATGGTCAGGGCCACGCTCAGGGATATCTTTTTCAGCGCCCGTCTCCAGATTGTCTTGTTGCCGGTGGCGAAGGCGAACCCGGTGCTGAGGATCGGTCCCATCATCGGCGAGATGAGCATGGCGCCGATGATCACCGGCGCGCTCCCGACGATCAGACCGGTGAGGGCGATCAGGTTGGCGAGGCTGAGGATGAAGAAATAGCCCGTGGTGATCTCCACCTCCATGAACACATCCTTTATGACCCCCTCATGGTTGATGCGCGCGGCCGCGTCTTCCCGCCTCTGCTTGAGACGCCGCATGGAGATGATGAACAGCTCTCTCATTTTCTTCTCCTTCGGTGGCGTGCCGTCGCCCCGGATTTTCCGCCTGACCGCGGGTTCGCGGGTTACCAGGTGAGACTATATCAGAACAGGGAGGCCCGTCAACGACGCGTCTTTTTCCTTGGTCGTTTGGTCTTCTTGTGTTTTTCCGCTTTCTTTATTCCAGCTTTTTTGCTCTTTGCGGAAATGCCCGCTTTTCGTCCCCGGTTTTTTACGCTTTTTGAGTAATGTTTATTTCGGGGTTTCTTGGATATACTTTTTTTCTTCTTCACCGCGGCGCCCTGCCTGAATTCATCATTAAAGCTCCTCGGCAAAAGCGCGGACCCCTTTAGTGACGGGTCAGCCCTGACCGCCGCTTCCATCATTTCCTTAGCCTTGCCGGTGTCGCCTGTTTTCATGTAGACGCGGGCCAGCGCATTCATTGCCTTGGCATGTCCACTGTCCAGTTCAACGGCCTTTTCATACTCGCCGGCGGCTTCGGCATATTTCTTCCTGAATTCGTAGACCAGGCCCAGTTTGAAGCGGGCCGTCGCGTCGTCGGGCTTTCGTTCCACCGCTTCCTTCAGGAGGTCCGTGAGCTGGTCGTATTTCTTGCCTCGCAGATAGATGGCGGTAAGGGCGTTCCGCGAGGGTTTGTCATCGGGAGCAACCGCAAGGATTGCCCGGTATTCGGCAGCGGCTTCGTTGGGCATTTTCCTCCTGGCATAGAGGCGCGCGAGTCCGCGGCGCGCCGACAGGTTGCCGGGGGATGATTGCGTCGCCTTCCGGTATTCGGCGATTGCCTTGCGATAATTTCCTGCTGATTCGTAGAGTTGCCCGAGCCGGTAATGGATCAGGGGGTTATGTTCCTGGTAGTACGCAAGCTCTTTGAGATGCATTATGGCATCAGCGGTTTCACCCTTGAAAAGGTGAATCTCGGCCAGCCTGCGGCGGGCGTCTCCGTGGGCCGGAGAGCGGCGGAGGACAAGGCGGTATTCGCGCGCCGCCTCCTCCAGTCTTCCGGCGCTTTCATGGGTTACGCCGCGATAATAATGGTCGGATGCGTCTTTGGGGGAGCTTGAAAACAGCCCCGGATTGCGGGGGCTTTCCGTGTTGCCGTGCGCCGGAAACAGCAGCGCCGCTGTGACGATACAGAATAATGTTACTGGAAATACTGGTTTCATATGTCCCGTTCCTTTCTTTCCTTGGCCGGTTTCGATGGTGTGTGGACTTGATGCCGAAGGGTGAACAGGTGTTCCACACCTGTTGCGGTAAACTGTGGGTTTGTGTCGATAAAAATATTGATATTATTGATAAATATAATGCAGATTTGATTTCTGTACAAATTACTTGTATGCTACTCTACAGGTTCCGGCGTATGAATTGCAACTTTTTTTGAGGTGTTTCCATGGAGGAGAAGTCCCGGCTGATCGCCGATATCGTCGATAATCTCAGGCGTGTGTTCCAGGTGGTGCACAGCCATTCCAAGAAGGCGGAATACAAAACCGGACTTACGGGACCCCAGCTCTGGGCCATAAAGGTGATAGCAGACAACGCCCCTATCCGTGTCTCGGACCTGGCCGCCCGCATCTATCTTCATCCAGCCACAACGGTGGGGATACTGGATCGCCTCGAGAAGAAAGGCCTCATTGCGCGGATACGTTCCGTGAGGGATCGGCGCAACGTGGAGGTCACCCTGACCCCTGCCGGGAGGGAGATGGTCGCCAATGCGCCGGAGGTGGCCCAGGGCCTTCTTGTGTCGGGTCTCGAAAAACTCTCCACGCGGCGTCTCAAGTCGCTGGAGGGCGGCCTGACGCTGATGGCCGGGATATTGGGCGCCCAGGAGCTGCCGGCGCGGCTCTTTCTTTCCATGGAAGTCAACCGGGCAAGGAGCGGCCGCAAGAGAAAAAACAGCCCCGAAGCCGAAGCCGGATTCAGCGGTTCCGTATCAGGAGATGGAGAATGAAGGATATACCAGTGGAAAGGATATGGTTTTTTGATTTTGACGGCACATTGTCACTGATCGTGCCGGATCGGGAGAAGGCGGAACTGCATCCGGCCTGCGGCGCCATGATTTCTGAACTGCTGGAGATTCCCTTCCAGCACGTGGCCATTCTGTCCAGCAGAAGCCTTGACGACCTTGCCGGAAGGATTCCCGTCGAAGGCCTGTTTCTGGGCGGGACCAGCGGCACGGAATGGCAGGTTCCGGGAGGCCACAGGATGACCCTTTCCGGCAGGCCCGCCCGGATACTGGAAGATGTGCGCGCGGAACTGCTTCCGGAAATACATGCCCTTGCCGCTCTTCCCGGGGTCGTGGTCGAGGACAAGATCTGGTCTCTGGCCCTGCACACAAGGCATGCGCCGGATATTTCCCGTACCCGTCTCGCGGAGCGGCTTTCCCGCTGGCGTCCGGGCCGCAAGGTCCGGGTCCTCCGGGGGCCCGAGGTCTACGAGGTGCAGCTCGTTCCCCGCATAAACAAGTCTTTCGGCGTGCGCATGCTGTGCCGGTTCCTGAAATTCTCCCCCGGACCGGGTACACTCTTCTATGCGGGCGACGATGAAAACGACGCCCTCGCCATGCGGCTGGTCACAAGGCTTCGCGGCACGGCATTGACGGTGGGAAAGCGCTCTCTGATATCCGCGTCCCTGGTGGTGGAGGACCCCCCCGCATTGGCTGCGGAGATTTGCCGTCTTATGAACAACGGAGCGCCGGACGGCCGGCGTAAAGAAACCCTGAACCGCGTCGACCGGACGGCCGGCGCAAGGGAGGTGAAAACATGACGCCATTTGTGGTTATGGACTGCGTGTTGCTGACCAGGATGAGCGGACTGCCGGAGGCGGCCAGTCTGCGGGAGCTGCGGGAGCGGATTGCCGTGTGCGGGGTGAATGTGCTCTATCACCATTTCCATGAAACCCTGCTTCGCCCCTCCTTCGACTATCCGGACTATCACAACGATTTCGCCGTCTGGGCCAGGCTGCAACTGTCGGACCCGGTTCTGGCCGAGCGTTTCGGAATCCTGGACCCTTACTCCTTTTCTTCTCTGGAAGAGCTTCGCAGCGCCATGCTGGACATCATAGACGAGCGAATCAACGCCATTCCCGTGGCCCGAGCCGTTCCCAGGGGGGGGGAGTTCTATTTCTTCGAAGCCGATACGGTGGTTTTCGATACGGGCGATCGGATCAGCGCGCCCGCGGAACTGGCGCCCGCCGTGGCCAGGATGACCACCGGAAGCGTCTTTTTTCATTTCATCGAGGCCCAGCGCAGGGAACCCGTCGGCATGGATGATTTTTCCGCCTGGCTCCTGCGTTTCGGCGACGAGACGCAGGAGTGCCGGAATTCCCTGCAATCCATCGATACCGGTTTCCTGACCCTTGCCGAGCTCAGGAAGGAAATATGCGAACGGTTGGCGGCCCATTGCCTCTGACCAGGGAAGGAGGGATACGTGGAAAAGTCATTGCGGATGTATGAAGCCTGCGCCGGTTCGTCCGCCATCAGGCAGTTGCGCATGCTGGGCGAGAGGCTTAGCGGCAGAAGGGTCGTGCATGTGAACTCCACGAGGGAGGGGGGCGGAGTCGCCGAGATCCTTGCCTGGATGGTTCCCCTGATGCGTGATCTGGGCCTGGACGCCGGTTGGGAGGTGATCCGGGGCGACACTGACTTCTATTCAGTCACCAAATCCATCCACAACGGGTTGCAGGGGTTCCCGGTCAATATCAGCCAGAAGGGGTGGGCGACCTATAACGCCACCAATGAGATGAACGCGGAAACCCTCCGTCCTGTCCTGGAGGACGCGGACATCGTGGTCATCCACGACCCCCAGCCGGCCGCGCTGCTTCAACTGTTCGGGGGGCGGAGGGGAAAGTGGGTCTGGCGCGCGCACATCGATATCAGCCACCCCTATCTTCCGGTCTGGAAAGCGCTTCGGGGCATCGTCAAGGGATACGACGCAAGCATCTTTTCCATGCCCCAGTTCGCCCTGCCGCTTCCCCACCCCCAATACCTGATAGCGCCCAGTATCGATCCCCTGAGTGAAAAGAACATGGACCTGCCGGCGGAAGAACTGGAGGCGGTGCGCGTCGGCTTCGGTCTGGACCCGGAACGCCCTCTCCTCGTCCAGGTGTCCCGTTTCGACCGTTTCAAGGACCCCATCGGCGTCATCGAGGCCTACCGCCTGGTGAAAAAGGTCCAGCCGGTGCAACTGGTTCTGGCCGGCGGCGGCGCCACCGACGATCCCGAGGGCGCGGAAGTGCTTCAGGAGGTAATGGACGCGGCCAAGGGCGATCCGGATATCCACGTATTGCTCCTGCCGCCCGATGCCCACAGGACCATCAACGCTCTCCAGCGGGCGGCGGACGTGGTGATCCAGAAGTCCCTGCGCGAGGGGTTCGGCCTGACCGTGACCGAGGGCCTGTGGAAGGGGAAGCCGGTCATAGGCGGCGATACGGGTGGAATCCGCAAGCAGGTGGTGGATTATCATACCGGGTTCCTGGTGAACACCCCTGAGGGAGCGGCCCATCGCATCCGTTTCCTCCTCTATCACCGGGAGAAGATGCGTATCATGGGTGACAAGGCGCGGGAATTCGTCAGGGAAAACTTCCTGCTGACCAGGCACCTTCGGGAATACCTCATTCTCTTCCATTCGATTCTGTCGGGCTCCTCCGAGCCGAGGATCTACGTCTAGTACCATGTAACATTTAAAACCAACCCTCCTCAGTCCCCCCTTCTCAGGGGGGAAGCCTTTGAGCCTCCCCTGAGAAGGGGAG
>CAZHVY010000011.1:0-82925 GCA_964536305.1 uncultured Geobacter sp.
GATATTGATAGCCGACAACCAGCTTTTTACCCACAGATTCTGCGGAAGAACCATATTTTTTCCGATCCCCTGACGCCTGGTTCACATTGTAGCAGTTCGTCGCTTCATTCCTGTTTTTCAAATGCGTCCTTTTCCTGACATTGGGGACATTTCCGCGGCTTGCACCGCCCTTCCTTGGTAAATCCGCACTTACTGCATTTCCATACCGCCATTATGTCTCCCTCCTGATCCATTTGTTTTTTGAAGAAAGGGGCGCGCTTTCCTCGTCCCCATGCTCAGCAGATCCTCGGCAACTGCTCTCCCGACAGCATTTCCACCGCCCGCATGCCCCCAACCACGGTTTCCATCCTGACCTTGCCGCCTCCCGGGGAGGTAACTTCACCAATCACCGCCGACCCTGTTCCCAGGGGGTGGCGGCGCATCCTCTCCAGGATGCCGTCGACGGCCTCAGGCGGGGCAAAGACCAGCGCCTTCCCCTCATTGGCCACATAAAGGGGGTCGAGACCCAGGACAGCGCATACTCCGCGCACCGCGCCGTTTATGGGGAGGGACGCTTCATGCAGGGTTATGGTGACATCCGACTGGATTGCAATCTCCTTCAGCGTGGTGGCCACGCCGCCGCGCGTCGGATCGCGCAGCACGTGGACATCCTCTCCCCCGGACAGGATGACTTCCACAATGCCGTTCAGGGGGGCGCAGTCGCTGCGTATCTCCGTTTCCAGTTCCAGCCCTTCCCGTTTCGCCATCACGGCGATGCCGTGGTCGCCGATGGCGCCGTTGATGATGATCCGGTCGCCGACACGGGCATTGGCGCCGCTGATCTCCAGCCCGCGCCGGACGGTTCCGATGCCGGAGGTATTGATGAAGATGCGGTCCGCCTTGCCCCTGGGAACCACTTTCGTGTCACCGGCCACAATGGCGACCCCGGCCCGGTCAGCAGCCTCCCGCATGGAACGGAGAATTTCGCCCAGCTCTCTTTTGCTGAACCCTTCCTCCAGGATGAGTCCGACGCTGATGGCCCGGGGCGTCGCCCCTACCATGGCCAGGTCGTTTATGGTGCCGTTTATCGCCAGGTCGCCGATATTGCCTCCGGGAAAGAATATCGGGTCCACCACATAGGAATCGGTGGTAAAGGCGAGACGCGCTCCCTCATGTTCCAGTATTGCCGCGTCGTTCAGTCCCGATGGCGGCATTCCGGACAGTGTTGGAATGATAAGCTCTTCCAGCAACTGGTGGGAGAGCCTCCCGCCGCTGCCGTGACCAAGCAGGATAAGGTCGTTGTCCAATGGTTGCTCCTTTAATAATTACGGCCAAAGGCAAAGAATTACACTTTCCAGGCGCCCTCACCTGTAACTTTTCACCTTTCACTTTTCACTGTTCACTTACTGCCCGTACTTGTACGCCGCGGCGCAGCTTCCCTCCGAGGAAACCATGCAGGCCCCCACCGGCTGCTCGGGGGTGCATGCGGTAGCGAAAAGCGGACAGGCTGATGGGGCTATCTTACCTTTCAGCACCTCGCCGCAGAGGCATCCCTCCGGCTCACGGGGTTCTTCCACCTCAAGGGGCAGAGCCATTTCCGCGTCGAAGCCGCTGAATTCCTCCCGGATTTCCAGCCCGCTCTCCGGTATGACACCGAGTCCCCGCCATTGCGTATCGGCTGGAACGAAGACCCTGGCAAGAAGGTCTTTCGCCCTGGCGTTCCCTTCTTCGGTGACAAAGCGGCTGTATTCGTTTTCCACGGTAGCGCGGCCTTCAGACACCTGCCGCGCCAGCATCTCCACTCCCCGCAGGATGTCGGCGGGTTCAAAACCGGTCACGACACAGGGAACGCCGTGCTCCCGGGCCAGGAAACGGAAGGCGCCCGCGCCGATGATCGCGCTTACGTGGGCGGGGCAGATAAAACCGTCGATACCCAGTTCCGGGTCCGAGGAAAGTATGCGCATGGGCACGGGGATGGTCTTGTGGGCGCACAGCACGAAGAAGTTGCCGATGCCCCTGGAAAGGGCGGACATGATAGTTGCCGCGACGGCAGGGGCCGTGGTCTCGAAGCCGACTCCGGGGAAGACCACCCGCTTGCCGGGGTTTTTTGCGGCCAGGGCGAGGGCGTCGAGAGGCGAGTAGACAATGCGGATATCCGCCCCCCTGGCCCGCTCCTCCAGCAGGCTGGAGGAAGAGCCGGGAACGCGCATCATGTCGCCGAAGGTGGCGACAATCGTTCCGGGCAGGCGGGCGCATGCAATGGCCCGGTCCATGAATCCCACCGGCGTGACGCACACGGGACAGCCCGGACCGGAGATGAGACGGACCTCGGGTGGAAGGAGGCTCCTGATGCCATACTGGTAAATGGACATGGTATGGGTGCCGCACACCTCCATGAAGGTCAATGGTTTTCCTCGCCCGCCGGTCAGCCGGCGGACGCTTTCCGCGAGTCCCCGAACCAGGTCCCGGTCCCGGAATGCCTGGAAAAAGGCGCTGTTCATGCCGGCGCCCGGGAAAGGTCCAGGCAATCCCGCATGATGGAGAGGGTCTCCTCGGCCTCTTCCTCATCCAGCCGGCTGATGGCGAATCCGGCATGGATCAGCACATAGTCTCCCACCTTCACCTCGTCGCCGAGCATCATCAGGCTCGCCTCCCGGCGGACGCCGTCCATCTCGGCGACCATGACGTCCCCTTCAATACTGGTTATGCGCATCGGTACCGCAAGACACATCCTTCATGCTCCTTCCCGCTATGATGGCCTGACCCAGGGCCAGCCCCCCGTCGTTGGGAGGCACAAGCCTGTGGGGAAAGACCTGAAAGCCTTTTCCGGCGAGGAGGGAAGAAACCTCCTCGCTCAGCAGTCTGTTCTGAAAAACCCCGCCGGAGAGGACCACGCGACCTGCTCCGCTGTCCGCCCGAATCCTCTCGCACACCTCTCCGGCAACGGCGGCCACCGTGTTGTGGAAAGCGAGGGCCGTCAGGGACCTCTCTTTACCCCCGGCCGCGTCCTCCGTCAACGCGCGGATCATGGGGCGGAAATCCACGATGATACTCTCTCCGCCTTCTTCGACGGCAAAGGGATACACCCTGTCCGTCTCCGCCGACTCGGCCAGGGCCTCCAGTTCGATGGCGGCCTGTCCCTCGTAGGTCACCCTTTTCCGCACCCCGAGCATTGCCGCGACCGTGTCGAAAAGCCGTCCGCAACTGGAGGTCGGGGGGGAATTTATTCCCCGCTCCAGCATGGCGAGGAACAGTTTCCGCTCGCCTTCCGGGATGTTGGCCAGGAAGGCGAGGGGCAGGGTGAACAGCTCCCGGCCGAATGCCGCGTGGAGATAGGAAAGGGCCATGCGCAACGGTTCCCGGACCGCCGCATCGCCTCCGGGGAGGGGGACCGGCCGGAAATGGGCCGCCCGCCGGAACGAGGTGTAGCCTCCCAGGAGGAATTCTCCGCCCCATATGCCGCCGTCCGTTCCCAGACCTGTTCCGTCGAAGATAACGCCGATTACCTCTCCCTCCAGGCCGTGTTCCGCCATGCAGGAGGCCAGGTGGGCATGGTGGTGCTGGACGGCTATGAGCGGCAGGCGCGGGATCTCACGGGCATAGACCGTGGAGAGGTAGTCGGGGTGCAGATCGTGGGCCACCGCCCTGGGGCTGATATCCAGAATATTCTTCAGGTGATCCACCGTTTCTTCCAGGGAGCGGAGCACCGCGTCGTTTCCCAGGTCGCCGATGTGCTGGCTGAGAAAGGCGCGGTTTCCTCTCGTAAGGCATACCGTTCCTTTCAGCTCGGCGCCAACGGCCAGAATGCTTTCCTGGGCGCCGGGGAGGACGACGGCGCGGGGGACGTAGCCCCTGGAGCGGCGCAGAAAGAGGGGATTTCCCTGAAATACCCGGATAACCGAATCATCGGCGCGGACGTGGATGGCCCGGTTGTGGGTCAGCAGGAAATCGGCAATCCCGGGAAGAACCCTTTTCGCCTCTTCGTCGAGATGGACGATGGGTTCGTCGGACAGGTTTCCGCTGGTCATGACCAGGGCCGTGAAGTTTCCCCTCAGCAGCAGGTGCTGGAGGGGCGCATAGGGGAGCATCACCCCGATGTAGCCATTGGATGGAGCTACCAGGCCTGAGACGGGGGCGCCGCCCCTTTTCCGCAGCAGGACGATGGGGCGTTCCGGACCTTCCAGCAGACGCTGCTCCATGGGTGAAAAGAAGGCATATTCCGCCACCTGCGAAAGGGAAGGCGACATTACCGCGAAGGGCTTCTCGTCCCTCCTTTTCCGGCGCCGCAGTTCCCGAACGGCGTCCTGGTTGCAGGCGTCCACGGCCAGGTGGTAGCCGCCTATCCCCTTTACGGCGAGGATCCGGCCCTCTTGCAGCAGCCTGACCGCGCTTTCGAGGGGATCGCCCTTCAGCTCACGCCCCCTGCCGTCCAGAAGGGAAAGCCTCGGGCCGCATGCCGGGCAGGCGACCGGCTGGGCGTGGAAGCGGCGGTCAAGGGGGTTTTCGTACTCGGCCCGGCAGTCGGGGCAGAGGGGAAAGCCGGCCATGGTGGTGAACGGCCGGTCGTAGGGTATCCCGGTGATTATGGTGTAGCGGGGACCGCAATTGGTACAGTTGATAAAGGGGTAGCGGAAGCGGCGGTCTTCCGGGTCGAACAGCTCCCGCAGGCAGTCCTCGCACACATCGCAGTCGGGGGCTATCTGGACGCTGGAAGCGCCGCCGCCGCTCTCCAGGATGGCGAAGCCGGTCTCGCCGTCTTCCAGCGGAATCCCATCGGCACTCAAGGAACTGATGACCGCCAAAGGGGGCGTCTTGTCCCTCAGGGAGCGGAGAAAACCGTCAACAGCGTCCGCCGCGCCCTGGGTCTCCAGAAGCACGCCCTCCGGGGTGTTGCGGACCCATCCCGAGAGCCCGCCTTCACCGGCGAGGCGAAAGACGAAGGGACGGAATCCGACACCCTGGACGATACCCTCGATTGTTACCCTGATTCTCTTTCTGATATCGTCACTCCGGAAACGGCGCCGGATCGCTCATCTTTCCCTGGTGTGGGAAGCCAGCCATCCGTACCAGCCGTCCATCCCTTCCCCGGTACGGCTGGAGACGTCGAATATCTGGATATGGGGATTTACCCGCCGGGCCATCTCCTTGCATTTCTCCATGTCAAAATCCACATGGGGGAGGAGATCGACCTTGTTGAGGAGCATCACATCGGCGTTGTGGAACATGGCGGGGTACTTGAGAGGCTTGTCCTCGCCCTCGGTTACGCTCAGCACTACCACCTTGTGGTTTTCTCCCAGGTCGAAGGAGGCGGGGCATACCAGGTTGCCCACGTTTTCGATGAGAAGCGCGTCCAGGTGGTCCATGTCAAAGGCCTCCAGGGCATGGGCCACCATGTGGGCGTCCAGGTGGCATCCCGAACCGGTGTTTACCTGTTTCACGGGAACTCCCGTAGCCGCGATGCGCACCGCGTCGTTGTCGGTCTGCTGATCCCCCTCGATGACGGCGAAGCGCAGTTTCTCCTTCATGTCCCTGAGTGTCCGCTCCAGGATGGTGGTCTTGCCGGAGCCGGGGGAGCTCACGAGATTAAGGACAAATACCCCCTTGCGGAAAAACAGATTGCGGTTTTCGCGGGCCAGCCGGTTGTTCTTGGCCAGGATATCCGTCTCGATGGAGATGGTTCTGGCCGGGGAGGAAGCGGTATGCCCGTGGGTGTGGTCATGGTCATGGTGATGATCATGATGATGATCGTGGTCGTGGTCGTGATGATGGTCGTCGGCGCCGCAGCCGCAGGTGGTGCACATGGTTCAGTCAACCTCCAGTTCTTTTACGCGCAGTTCTTCTCCGGAGAGGATGGTTACCCGGTAGCTTCCGCAGCCGGGGCATGGTTCGTAATAGGTCTTCAGCGGGAACTCCGCCGCGCAATCTTCGCATCTGCCCCGGGCCGGAGTACGCTCGATGATGAGCTTGGCGCCTTCCAGGGCGGTGCCCCTGGCGCAGGCCTCGAAACAGAACTCAACCGCTTCGGGTATTACCCCGCTGAGCGCGCCTATTTCCAGGACAACGGCGATCACGCGCCGTCCGGCCGCGGTGTCTTCGCAGATGTCGACCACACCCTGGGTTATGGATAATTCGTGCATGTTTTGAGCTGCTTTCGGGCAGGGAGAGAGACGCCGGGCCGTATTGTGGAGTTACATCGGGCAATGTCTAAGACTCGGTTATCCTAGCAGATAGGAAAAAAAACGTGAAGCTCTAATTCTCCGGGCGAGACCCATTGAACCGGCGGGAGACGGCCGGCAGGGCGGAGGCCCTGAACAGAGCCAGGGATGTCTTTGCGTCGGCGATCCTGCCGTCGGAGGCCATTTGCAGGGCTTTCTCCAGGGGGAGGCGGAGGGTTTCGATCTCCTCGTAATGTTCCGGCGAGGCGTCATTCTGCACGAGGCCGGTGGCGAGAAAGAGATGGATCCTTTCATCGAAAACCCCCGGCGACGAGAGCATGACGCCCAGCGGTTCCAGCTTCGAGGCGGCCAGTCCCGTTTCCTCCGCCAGTTCCCGGTTTCCGCAGGCCGCCGGGTCTTCCCCAGGGTCCAGCCGCCCGGCCGGTATCTCCAGGAGCGTTTCATCAACGGCGGGGCGAAGCTGGCGGATGAGGGTCACCGTACCGTCTTCGTGCAGCGGCAGAACCCCTACACCGCCCGGATGGCGCACAATCTGGAAGAGATGCCACCCCTTTTCACCGACCTTCACCTCCATCTGCTCCAGGTTCACCACCAGACCCCGGAACAGGTCTTTTCTGTTTCTGGTCTCCATATGCGCTTTTCTCCCTTGTGGATTATCCCCGTCCGCTCTTTTCCAATGACCCTTCCGGCCGGTTTTTATTTGACGTTCTTTGTGGTATGCTTTTCTGACTTCCGAAGGCGGGAGCTCGGAATGTCGACTGAACTTCATGAAACGGGGTGATTTGCATGAAAAAACTGATCCTGTCCGGATGCGCCGCGGTGTTTCTTTTCATGTTGGGTTGCGCCATGTTTACCGCCTGGAAGGCGATTCCCCCGCCCGGTGGCTGTAATGAGTGCCATACCGTTCCCATAAACAACAACTGGCATGTCGCCTACCAGGCGCCTGTCCTCAGTGATGAGAAAAACCGGCCGTATTTCCAGAGGGAGGGGTACAATATGCCTGACGTGGAAAAACCCTCTTCGTCTCTGCAGGTGCGCAAGGGGACCGACGAAAACTGCTTTGAGTGCCACCGGGCGCCCACTCCCTCCCACAAGGGGAGGATGGGCCGTTTCCACCATTGATCCCGTATCCGGCGGTTGGAGTAGTCCGAAGAGGACGGCTTTAACCGCCGTTTTCATGTTGATTACCGGGACGGGCCGGATCTCCCGGACTTCGCCCCGGACCGTCTGATTCCTTCCGCCAGGTCCTCCAGAAACGCCCTAGCCTCACCGTCCAGCTCTTTTTCCGGGCACGAAAGCTCCACCAGGGCTCTCAGCATGAAGAAAAACCACTCCGTGCCGTCGTGCATCTGGGGAATGGCATGGGTCTTCGCCAGATAGGATACGGCGCGCGCCAGGATGCGCGGGTCGCGTCCCTGCCCGCTGATGCGGCCCATGTGCTGCATGGCGAGGTTGAGGAAGGTGTCCGCGAGACGCTGAATCTTATCCAGGTCCGTCGGCCTGGAGTCGGCCATGGTCTTTCGCGCGGCCTCGAAACAGGCCGTCCGGAGCGCATTGTGAGCAAGTTCCACGCTACTCCCCCCGGCGGTTTTCCCGCCTCCATTCACGTCAGGAAGCAATTCAACTGTCTTCCGTTTTCGTTGTCTGGCCCCGCAGCGCCCCGAGCAGCTTTTCCGGAAGCCGTTTCGCCCTCATTCCGGGGGCGACGCATACCAGGGTTACCTTTCCCTCGGCCAGGACCTTGCCGTCCAGGGAGCGGACCGCGCGCTGCTCCATGGTAAAGGATGTCTTTCCCACTTCCAGCACCACGGTTTCGATCCTTACCAGGTCGTCCAGCCGCGCCGGCGCCCGGTAGTCGATCTCCAGGCGCACCACCGGGAAGAGGTGTCCTTCCTCGGCCAGCCTGCCCACCTGGAGCCCCCGTTCCCGGAAGAATTCGGACCTTCCCCTCTCGAAGAAGGCCAGATAGCGCGCGTGGTACACAACACCGCCCGCGTCCGTATCCTCGTAGTAGATTCGTAATTCCATGAAAAAACCTTTCCGTTGCGGCGCCGTGGATGTTTAAACGCCCGAAGCCGCCTGGATGAATGCCGGTTTCCCGGCTTGGCTCGAAAGAGACGCGCAAGGGTCCGCGACGTGTCGCGGGAGGTTGCGCGCTGGCAAGCCGGCTGGGAAAGTAGCACAGAATTAGACCATAATAAAGAAAAAGGCCTTGCGCTTGCTATCGTAAGGCATTAATTATTATGTTACCGGTTAACCGCGTCCTCCCCTCATTCTTCGGGCATGAACCTGAAAAAAGGCGGTTGGAAACGGCAGCGGTTCATGGAGGATGACCGAATCCAAGGACTTGTTTATAAATATATCCGGAGGCTGTCATGAGAAAAGTATCCCTCGGCAATACCGGTCTTCGCATCGCGCCCCTTGTCTTCGGCACCTTGCCCCTGGGGCCTCTTCAGACCGGTATGCCGGCGGCGGACGGCGCCTCGCTCATCCGCCATGCCCTGGAATGCGGCGTCAACATGGTGGACACCGCCGAGATGTACGGGACCTATACCCACATCAGGCAGGCCCTGGAAGGCTTCAGCGGCGATGTGGTGATAGCCACCAAGACCCACGCCGCCACGGCCGATGACGCCAGGTTCCATGTGCTGCGCGCCCTCGGGGAGCTGGGCCGCGAGCGCCTGGACATTGTCCATATCCATGCCCCGAGGCTGGCGGACCCCTTTACGGACAGGGCGGAGGTTCTGGAAGAACTGCTGCGCATGCGTGATGAAGGCAAGATAGCCCATGTGGGTGTCTCTTCCCATTATGTGGCCGCCTTTCGCAGGGCCGCGGCCCATCCGGAGATCCAGGTGGTCCATCCGCTCATCAACCGGGCCGGCATGGGGATCCTGGACGGCACGGCCGCGGACATGGCCGAGGCCATCGCCGCCTGCTCGCGCGCCGGCAAGGGGGTGTACGCCATGAAGGCGCTGGCCGGGGGCAACCTCATATCTGAGGCGCGGCAGAGCATCCGCTTCGTTCTGGGCCTTCCGGGAGTGGACGCGCTGGCCCTCGGCATGCTCTCCCGCCGGGAGATAGAGGCGAACCTGGAACTATGCGACACCGATACCGCCGATGACGCGGCCTGGGAGGAACTGGAAAAGAGGCGGCGGAAGTTCATGATCATGGAAAAGTTCTGCAAGGGGTGCGGGGCGTGCGTGGAGGCGTGCACAGCCGACGCCCTGGCCCTGGAAGGGGGGGTGGCCAGGGTGGATCAGGACAGATGCATCCTTTGCGGCTACTGCGCGGCGGCCTGCCCCGAGTTCCTCATAAGGGTCGTCTGATATGGAATTGACCGCCGGGGAGGTGAAATGAGAGAGATTTCCTTTACAGGGATTGACGGGATTCAGGTGGGTCACGAGCAGGACCTGAGCGCGGCCACCGGCTGCACCGTGGTCATTGCCCGGGAGGGGGCCGTGGCCGGGGTGGATGTGCGGGGAGGCGCTCCGGGCACCAGGGAGACGGACCTGCTCAATCCGGTAAACCTGGTGGAAAAGGTCCATGCCGTGTTCCTGGCGGGTGGCAGCGCTTTCGGCCTGGCTGCCGGGACCGGGGTAATGCGTTTTCTGGAGGAAAAGGGGATCGGTTTCGATGTTCAGGTCGCCAGGGTTCCCATCGTGTGCGGCGCGGTGCTCTTCGACCTGACCGTGGGGGATCCCCTGGTCAGGCCCGACATGGATATGGGCTACCGGGCCTGCCGCAACGCCTCCGCCGGGGAGTGCGGCCAGGGGAGCGTGGGCGCCGGCGCCGGGGCGTCCGTGGGCAAGGTCCTGGGCATGGGACGGGCCATGAAGAGCGGCCTGGGATATCACGCCGTGCAGATTGGGGAACTGAGGGTCGGCGCCCTAGTGGCGGTCAACTCCCTGGGAGACGTGATGGACCCCCTGACCGGAGAGAGGCTTGCCGGCGTCCTGGGCGAGGATGGCGGCGTCCTGGATTCGGAAGAGATAATGATTGACCAGTCGGCCGGGATGAAGAACCGCTTCGTTTCCAACACCACCATCGGCGTGGTGGCCACCAACGCGGCCCTGACCAAACCCCAGGCCTCCAAGGTGGCGTCCATGGCCCACAACGGATACGCCAGGACCCTGCGGCCCGCCCATTCCATGTTTGACGGCGACACCATTTTTTCCCTGGCCACCGGCAAGGTGGGGGCCGATGTCAACGTGGTGGGCCTCCTGGCGGCCCGGGTCATGGAGAGGGCCGTCGTCGCCGCCGTCAAAAACGCGACGCCACTTTGCGGCCTGAAGAGCTGGTCCGACATGCGCCGGAAGGCGGACCAATGAATAATGTTTTAAACATATCAATAACATTCCAGGAGAATCCGCATGGGTGAAACGGTCCGGTTCGGCATTTCCATTGATGATAAGCTCCTTAAGAGCTTTGATCGTCTCATAGATGAGAAAGGCTACCTCAACCGCTCCGAGGCGATCCGGGACCTGATCCGGGCGTCGCTGGTGGAGCTGAAATGGGAGAAGGGCGAGGAAGAGACGGTGGGGACCGTGACCCTCGTCTACAACCACCACGTCCGCGACCTTTCCGACAAGCTGACCGAACAGCAGCACGGACATCACGATCAGATAGTTTCCAGCCTCCATGTGCATCTTGATGCCCATAACTGCCTGGAGGTGCTGGTGGTGCGGGGAAAGGCCCATGAAGTGAAGAAAATCGCCGACGAGCTCATCGGCGTGAAAGGCGTGAAGCACGGCAAGCTGGTGATGACCACCACCGGAGAGGAATTGCACTGAAAAAGCCGCATCTCACCAAATCGAGTCCCGTCAGCCGCGGCTTCCATCGGCCCGGCCGAACTGGCCGATATTTCATATGAAGCGAGAAAGGAAGAGGCAATGCCGAAGATCTATATCGTTGACGTAACAAACCGCGACGGGGTACAGACATCCCGGCTCGGACTGGCGAAACTGGAAAAGACCATCATCAATCTCTACCTGAACGAGATGGGAATCCATCAGAGCGAGTTCGGCTTTCCCTACACCCACCATGAAAAAAACTACATCGCCGCGAATCTGGAACTGGCGGAAATGGGCGTTCTCAGCCCCATCAACCTTAGCGGCTGGTGTCCCATGCGCAAGGAGGAGATAGAGAATTCCTTCGAAACCGGCAGGCTGAAGCACGTGAATCTTTCCATTTCCACCTCCAAGCTGATGACGGAAGGTAAATTCAGCGGACGCATCGTGCGGACACCCGAGGAAAACAAGGATGTTCCCAACCTGCTGGACATCATGGCGAGCAACGTGCAACTGGCCAGAAAACTGGGAGCGCGGGTCATCGGCGTCAATGCCGAGGACGCCTCACGCACCGATGACGAGTTCCTCGTCCGTTTTGCCAGGGCCGCCAGGGATGCCGGCGCCGACCGGTTCCGCTACTGCGACACCCTGGGGTATGATGACCCGTTTACCATCTACCGCCGGGTGCGGATGCTGGCCGAGGAGACCGGGATGTCCATCGAGCTCCACTGCCACAACGACCTGGGTCTGGGGGTCGCGTGTTCCGTGGCCGGCGCCCAGGGCGCCATTGACGGCGGAGTGGACGCATATATCAATACGGCCATCAATTGCATGGGGGAAAGGGCCGGAAATGCCGACCTGGTGTCGGTGATCCTGGCCGTGAAAAAGGCCAGCGGCCTGGCCGGGAAATATCAGCTGGACGAGCGGGTGGACCTGACCAAGGCGTGGAAGATCGCCAAATATGCCTCCTATGCCTTCGGCGTTCCCATTCCCATCAACCAGGTGGGGGTGGGCGCCAATGCCTTCGCCCACGAATCGGGCATCCACGCCGACGGCGCCTTGAAGGACCGCCGCAACTACGAGCTGTATGACTTTGAGGAGCTGGGGAGGGGCGAGCCGGAGATCATCGACACCGGCCGGGAGATAACGGCAGGCGAGTACAGCGGCATCAAGGGGTTCCGCAATGTATACGGCAAGCTGGAGGTTGAGTTCCGCAACGACAAGGAGGCCAACGACATCCTGGAGCTGGTGAGGTACGCCAACGTCCATACCCAGAAGCCCCTCACCGACGACGAGCTGCGCTTCGTGGCGAAATATCCGGACCTTGCCCGGCGCATAATGACCATGACTCCGCTGCGCTGACGATTCAGGAGAAAAATACTTCCCCTCCCTTGATGGGAGGGGGTTGGGGGGAGGGTGAAAAGGGGTAACATGCTATATTTCGGCAACTTTCCCCCTCTCCCTATCCCTCTCCCACCAGGGGAGAGGGGACTTCTTTGAGATTAGCAAGATGCTCATCCGTTACCTGAAATCGGGCGGCAGGGTCATCAGCCTCCATACCCGCTCATCCTTTTCTTCTTCCACATACCGCCACTTCTGCAGGTCCTCAACGGTCTTCACCGTCACGGACGGTTCACGGTAGTATTCGATGTCGATCAAGACCGTTGCTTCGCCCTTCCTGGGCAAGCATTCCTGGCTTTTCACCCTGACATCGGTAATCTTTACTCCCTTCGCCGCGCGCACCTTTTCCCGGAACTCATCGCGAAGGTTCTCCGGAGGAAGAGTCACCGCCGCCTTGTCCATCTCGTTCCACCGGATCATGTAATTGTAGCTCTTGGAATTCTGTTCAAGCTGCCAGCAGATCTTTTTGTTGGTCATGGACTCGCATCCCCCTGTCAGGGCGATAACGCAAAGCAAAAGCATGATTCTCGGAAACATCGGGCCTTCCCTCCCCGGCAGGCTATCCCTGCCTTCTGATATGATCCACCAGATCGGCGGCGACGCCGTGATTGCCGAACGGTGGAATAATATAGAATCCGCCGACCCGGCCCATGGCCGCGTCTATGAATTCCCTGGCGATGGCCAGTCCCTCGCGTGTCCCTTCCGCCTTTCCCTTTCCCCGCATCCTTGCCCTGATATCCTCCGGGATGACGATCCCCGGAACTTCATTGTGAAGAAACTCCGTATTCCGTTCGCTTACCAGGGGGAGGATGCCTGGGAGGATGGGAATGTCCAGATGGGCGGTGAGCCGCAGCATGGTGTCGAGCCGTTCCAGGTCGAACAGGGGCTGTGTCTGGACGAATTGCGCGCCGTTGGCGATCTTCTTCTCCAGGCGCGCCACCTGGGCCGTCATTTCCCTGACATTGGGGTTGAAGGCCGCGCCGATGGTGAAACCCGTGCCCCTGTCGATGGAGTTGCCGGCGCCGTTCAGTCCCGAGTTGAGATCCCGGAGGAGGGCGATGAGGCCGAGGGAATTCACGTCAAAGACAGAGGACGCCTCACTCTGTTCCCCCATGCCGGCCGGGTCACCGGTCACGGCGAGTATGGAGCGGACACCCAGGAGGCTCGCGCCCATCAGGTCCGACTGGAGGCCGATGAGGTTCCGGTCCCGGCAGGTGATGTGGCAGATGACCTCGATGCCGACCTCTCGCTGGATCAGTTCGGCGAGGGCGATGTTCCCCAGGCGCACCCGCGAGAGGGGATTCTCCGCGATATTAATGGCGTCGGCGCCCGCGTCCCTGAGCGCGCGGCATCCCTCCAGGACACGGCCGCAGTCAAGGCCCTTGGGCGGGTCCAGTTCCACGGTGATGACGGTCCTGTTCCCCCATTCGGCCAGGAATCCGCTCCTGGGGGACGCATGGGCCGAGGCGGGAGGGACATGGGGCTCGGGCGCGGTGAAGATGCGGGTGGACGGCTTCATGCCGCTTACCTTTTCCGCCAGCCGGCGGATGTGCTCCGGGGTCGTGCCGCAGCACCCGCCCACCAGGTTGGCCCCGGCGCGCACGGTATCCAGGCATCGGTCGGCAAAATAGTCGGGGGTGGTGCGGTAGAGATAGCGGCCGTCCACGTATTCCGGGAAACCGCTGTTGGGATAGGCGGCAAGGGGCAGCCTGGTGACCGAGGCCATGCGCCGGATATTGCGGGTAATCTCCATGGTCCCGGCGCCGCAGTTGGCGCCAACCACGTCGGCGCCCGCCTCGGCCAGTTCCAGGGCGACCCTCTCCACGGTCATGCCTCCGGGGATGCGGCCCCGCTCCAGAAAGGCCATGCTGGCTATCAGCGGCAGGCCGGTTTCTCCGGCAGCGGCCAGGGCGATCTTCATCTGCTCCAGGTCGGAGAAGGTCTCCAGGATCAGCAGGTCGACTCCCCCTTCGGCCAGGGCCAGGGCCTGTTCCCGGAACAGGGCTCTCATTTCCTCCGGCGCGGGTGAGTCGCCTTCCCCCCTGAACCGGGGGAGGGGGCCCATGGAGCCCGCCACGAACACGTCCCTGCCCGCCGCCGCGCGGGCCAGGCGCGCTCCGCTCAGATTCACGTCACGCGCCTTGTCTTCCATTCCAAAGGCGGACAGCCGCGACCGGTTGGCGCCGAAGGTGTTGGTTTCGATAACTTCAGCGCCCGCGGCCACATAGTCGGCGTGCAGTCCCCTGACCAGGTCCGGGCTTGTCAGGTTGAGGCGCTCGAAACAAGACTCTCCCGCCCCTGCCCGCCCGTGGAGCATGGTTCCGATGGCGCCGTCTCCCACGAGGATGCGTTCGCGCAGTATTTCCAGAATATTCATGTCGTTGTCCGTGTCCGTATCCTTGTCTGTAGGTATTTGTACGGACAAGGACAACGGTTTCTATGGCCTTTTCCCCCGGATCCGGCTAGAATGCCGTTTCGCCAGAACGATACAGGAAAGGACCTTGAATGCACATACTCATAGACTGGCTTCTGAACACCATCGGCGCCATGGGCTATCCCGGTATATTTCTCCTCATGGCCATGGAAAGCTCGGTACTTCCGGTTCCCAGCGAACTGGTCATGCCTCCGGCCGGATACCTGGCCCACAAGGGAGAGATGAACATAATCGCCGCAATACTCTGCGGAACCGTGGGCAGCCTGGCCGGGGCCTATGCCAACTACTTCGCCGCCCGCCACCTGGGGAGGCCGCTCATCCTGAAATACGGCAAATATGTCCTGATTACCGAGGAGAAGTTCGCCAGGGTCGAGGCATTTTTTCTGCGGCACGGCGAGATATCCACCTTTATCGGCCGTCTCCTGCCGGTGGTGCGCCACCTCATCTCCATCCCCGCCGGACTGGCGGGCATGAACCATGTCCGTTTCACCCTCTATACCCTCCTGGGTGCGGGAATCTGGGTCACGGTCCTTACCTGGATAGGCTATTTCATAGGCGAAAACCAGGAACTGATCATGCGCTATTCACACCAGGCCCTGGTGGTTGTGATCATCTGCTGCGCCATTATCCTGGCGGTCTATATCCGCCGTTACCGCCGGAAGACGGAAAGCGGCGCGGGCGAAGCCTCGTCCCTGGGGAACTCAGGGGAAAAAGACTGATCTATTTCCGTCCCACCAGATAGTGGGACACCCCCCACTCCTGGCCGTCGCGGTAGCCCCACATCTCGCGACAGGCCAGGAAGAACAGCCTCCAGCGCTGCAACCAGACCGACGCATTGGCTCCGTGGTTTTCCCGGAGGATGGGAAGCAAGGCGTCCCTGCGCGCATCGATTCGGGACAGCCAGGCTTCCGCGGTTTTCCCGTAGTGGATGCCGGACATGCGCCACTGCTTTTCTATCTCCACATTGTCCCGGAAACAGGAAAGAAGGGTGTCGGAGGGCATCAACCCTCCGGCGAAGAAATAGCGACCCAGGAAGTCGTCTCCATCCTCGCCCTCATAGGGATACGCGAAGCAGCGGTGACTGAAGATGTGCGCGAACATCTTTCCGTCAGGCTTCAGCATTCCGGCTATCTTCGCCAGGGCCTCATCCCAGTTGCGCAGGTATTCCAGGAACTCCACAGCAACCACACGATCATAGGACCCATAGTCCCAGCTCCCGTTCAGGTCAAGCGCCACGGCCCGCACGGTGGTGACGCCGCGTTCCGCGCAGCGTTGCGTGACGAAGTCCCGCTGCCGTTCCGTGACGGCAAGGGCGGTCACCCGGCATTTCGGGAATCTTTCCGCAATCCAGAGGGTCAGGGACCCCCAGCCGCAACCCAGATCCAGGACATCCATGCCGTCCTCGATTCCCGCCCGGCCGCATGTCTCCGCCAGCATCGCTTCCTCGGCCTGAGCCAGGTCTTCTTCCCCCGAAGGAAAGAGACAGCAGCTGAACTTCATGCGCGGCCCCAGCGCCTCGCGGAAAAAAGAGGCCGGCAGGCCGTAGTGGCCGCGGTTCCGCTCCCCGATGCCGAGGGCGACGGGGCCTTCCCGCAGTGATGCGGCGAACTCCTCCAGGGCCGCCTGGTTTGCCTCGCTGCTCCCTTTGTCCCGGGAGCTCAGTCTCTTGTCCAGCAGTGTGCGGATACCCTGGCGTACCAGGGCGTCAGGGACGCGGCCACGCTCAACCAGGGACATGAGGGAAAAGGGTGAAGCCATGGTGATTCCTTTCAGTAAGAAGATGTTTCCGGAACGGCCGCGGCTTTCAGCCTCTCCAGGTCGTCCCGGTCGAGGCGCCAGACCTGGCGGCAGAATTCGCAGGTGACCTCCGCGCCGCCATCCCGCCGGATCATGTCGTCAATCTCACCGGCGCCCAAGGACAGTACCGCATTCTCGATCTTTTCCCGGCTGCAACTGCAGCGGAACGCCAGCGCCCGCTTCTCCAGGGTTTTGAAGGGGATGCCCTTGAACAGTACTTCCAGAAGCTGTTCCGGCGACTTTCCCTCGCGCAGCAGGCTCGTCAGGGGCGGAAGTCCTTCGATATGGGCCATGAGCCGATCAATGGTGGCGCCGTCGGCGCCGGGCAGCGCCTGGATCAGGAAGCCGCCCGCCGCTGATACCCGGTTTTCCGGTTCAACGAACACGCCCAGCCCGACGGCCGAGGGGGTCTGCTCCGACTCGGTCAGATAGAGGGCCAGGTCCTCGGCAATCTCGCTGCTCATGAGCTGCACCATGCCGTGGTACGGTTCCTTCATCCCCAGGTCCTTGGTGACGGTGAGAAATCCCGCCTTGCCCAGGGCGTTCCCCACGTCCAGTTTCCCAGCCGGCGTTTCCAGGTGAACCTCCGGCGCCCCGACGCACCCACGCACGGCCCCGTTGCTGTCCGCCTCAACGAGGATCTTCTTCAGGGGACCGTTTCCCTCGAAGCGAAGCGCAACCCGCTGGCCGGTCTTCAGGAGCGCGCCCATGAGGGCGCCGGCGGTAAGCGCCCTGCCCAGGGCAGCCGATGCCGTGGGCCATGCGCCGTGGCGGCGGCGCGCCTCTTCCGCCAGGTCCGTGGTGACGCAGGCCAGGGCCCTGATGTTTTCCGTTTCCGTGATGATGCGTACCAGATAGTCGGTCATACCAGCCCCATGGTGAAATTGAATTCCGATGTCCTGTCTATGGCGGTCCCCCTGAGGCATGCCTCCAGTATCGGCTTCCTTCCCTCGCCTGTTTCCCCGGACAGGTCGGCGACAAAGGAGGAGCAGCCCATTTCCCGCAGCCTTCGCCGGTGGGCGGTTATGGAAAACCGGCGGTCGGCGGTGACGGTGGTGAGGCCGTCACGGGTGGTGACCGTGTATGCGTCGCCCCGATCGGACATGACCGGGGAATCTCCCCGCACTCCCTTGATGACGATTTTGGAGGTGATCACCGGCACCGGGGCGAAGATGATGACGCGCCGCTCCAGGGACAGGTCGGCCGCCAGCAGGTCTCCCAGGTTTTCCGCGTCGTCCTCCATATAGAGAGTGGCGGCGGATGCGCCCATCTCGCGCCACATGAGCATGGCCTGGCTGTTCAGGGAAAAGAGACGATAGCCGGTGGATATCTCCGGCGCCCGTCCTTCCAGCAGGGGGAAGTGGCCAAGGTTGGCTGCCTCGAAACGGGAGAATCCCTGGCCGCAAAGATAGTCCACCGCATCCCGGTAGAAGGGGATATCTTCTTCGAAGATGATAAAAGGCAGGCGCCAGACAATCCGATCCAGGCGGCCCCTAAGTCTGCCCATGAAAGCGGGAAGCTGGTGCAGGTTGGCACGGGAAACCGGCGCCATCAGGATTTCCACCCCTTCCTGATGGAGAAGGTGGAAATCCCTGATATTCTCAACGCAGACCGCGAGTCCGTCCCGCCTGTCCGTTGAGGCCGCGGGCAGGTTTCGCGCCAGGGAGGACAGGGCCGCCTCCCTGGCGTTGAGCAGACGCTCTTTCCGCCCGGAGAGGGCCTTTTCCTCCAGTGTACGGTAAAAAGAGCGGCGGATATCCTTGAGCCTGGCCGGCGGAATGAAAACCGGCGGGAAACCCGGCGCCTCCAGCTCGCCGAGGGTGAAGGGGGTGTCTCCGCACTTGCCGAACTGGGCCCTCAGCGCACCCTCCATGTCAGGGGTGCGGGATGGTTCCAGGTCCCCCAGGGGAAACTCTTCCACCAGCTCTGTTCCCGCGGCGCGGCCGGTGATGCGCAGGGTCTCTCCCTCCAGGACGAGGCGGAGATTGCAGCGCACCCTGGCGGCCTTTGCGCCGGCAAGCCTTCGCAGGCAGGCGTTTTCGCTCATGGTGAAGGCGGTCTCCGACGAGACCTTGAACACGGCGTCGCCTACCGAAAAGGAGAAGGGGGCGGTCACGGCCACCAGGGACCTTTCCCGCGCGGCCTTGACCGGGGCCTTTCCCAGGTACAGGTCCTTGACGGTGAAGGCCTTTCCCGCCATGTCGCTTTTGGGCTGTACCCGCACCCGGTCTCCCACATGGAGCCGGTCCCGGGTTTCGAAGGTGATGCGGCTGCCGCTTATGCTCCGTATCTCCCCAAGGAAGCGGCCTGTTGCGCCGCGCAGACTGGGAGTCGCGATATCTGTGGGCTGCCGGGAGGCGAGAAAGCCCCTGGTGGGCACCCGGCCGAAGGAGAGCTTCAGCTCTTCCTTTGCCGCCGCCACCGCCTCGCTCCTTTGTCCGGGCGCCGCGTCAAGGGCCTTCCGGTATGCGCCGACCACGCGCGCCACGTACTCGGCCGACTTCATCCTCCCCTCGATCTTGAAGGAGGTCACCCCTGCGTCAATCAGATCCGGCAGCATATCGATTGAGGAAAAGTCGTTGGTGGAGAAGTAGTACCCCTCCTTGCCCCGGTATCGGTAAAGCCTGCGGCACGGCTGGGCGCATCTTCCCCGGTTGCCGCTGTGGCCGCCGAGAAAGGAGGAGAAGTAGCACTGGCCGGAATAGGAAAAGCAGAGCGCTCCGTGGATGAAGCATTCCAGTTCCATGTCCGTATGGCGGGCGATGGCGCGGATCTCATCAATGTGCAGCTCGCGGGCCAGCACCACCCTTGAAAAGCCGAGGGTTTCCAGTTCCCTGACCCCGAGGGAGTTGTGGATGGTCATCTGGGTGGAGGCATGGGCCGGGAGCTCGGGGAAATGGTCCCGCATCAGGCGGAACACACCCATGTCCTGGAGGATCACGCCGTCGGCTCCCATCCCGGAAAGGGCCGCCAGAACGTCAACTACCCGCGGCAGTTCCCGCTCCTTGATCAGCGTGTTGATGGTGACGTAGACCTTCCGGTCCAGTGAGTGGGCATAGGCGACTATCCGTTCCATATGGGAAAGGGTGAAGTTGCGCGCCTTGGCCCGCGCCGAAAACTCGGTCAATCCGGCATAAACAGCGTCCGCCCCCATTTCCATGGCCGCGAAGAAGGCCTCAAGGGAGCCCGCCGGGGAGAGGAGTTCGGTTTTCTTTGTCTTTTCGTCGATTTTTCGCATCGGGGTCAGGGTATCCGAAGGGTTGAGGGGCGTCAAGGATTTTGCTTGTTTTTCATCATTCATCGCTCGAACGACAGGGGAAAGAGAAAGGAAAGGTTTTTCTCGGGGCGGCCGGGAGAGTAGCAACACAGCGAACCTGATCCCGCTTTTCCGGAAGCAGTTTATTGGCCGTAAGATTCTAAATTTCTGAGTATAAATCCGCTTGACTTGCCTGTTGCTTAGTCTTACTTTCACGACATCAAACCTGCCTGGCAAGGTTTTTCTTGTCTAGGGTAAGTCCATCAAATCAGCATGCCTTCGGAGGATCGGATGATCGCGCGAACCTTGTTGTTTTTCGGTCTGTTTGTCTTACTCCTGAATTCCAGCGTTTCAGCCTTATATTACACATATCCGGACGAGATATACTATCGCCTGCTGAATAAGCAGAGCATGTATGAATACATCAAGGGGAGCGGCGAGGAAACCTGGGGGGACCTGGTCTTCAACGGGGACGCTTTCTACGGCGCCTACACCAAGGACAACGGCTACCTGCAGAGCACCATGCTCTTTTGCAAGTTTGCCGACAGCGCTCTGCTGGCCGTGGCGCCAACGGAGATCAGCGACACCGACAACAAGATATGGGGGCCCCGCCTCGCCTGGAATGGCACGACCTTCGGACTTGCCTACTCAACAATGTACAAGGGCAAATTCCGGCTCATCTCGCCGACCGGCGCCGCCACGGCCCCGGTTGAACTCCCAAAGATGATATATACGCCCGTCAATCCCGACGCATCCCCCGCGCTGGTCCAGGTGGCGGCGCTCAAGCCGGTCTGGACCGGGGCCGGGTTCCTCGTCTTCGGTCTGGTGTTGGAACCGGACAAGAAGGACGCTTCCCAGTTCTACAACCACCTCTGCCTGTGGCGGCTTGACCCGCAGGGGAACCTGATCAGCTCCCGCGAGGTCAAAAACACACTCTATGGCATGACCTATGAGAAGTATCGAGGCATGGAACATGGATGGTATAACGCATCCTGGTCAGGGGGCCGACTCTTCCTGGCGTACTTTGCGTGGGATGGGATTCTGCCGACCACCCTTTACCAGATGCTGGATGTTAACGGCAATACGGTGGTGACGGAACGAAGGGCCTGGACCGCCGACAAGGCGATAATGACCCCGATGATAGCATGGAGCGGCACATCCTTTGCGCTCACCGGTTACTCAACGGATATCCAGACAGCCATCAGCGATTACTACATCCGCTTCTTTGACGGCGCTGGCGACCCGCTGGCCGCCGAACAGCAGTATAACGCCGGAGACTCTACATACCTTGTTCACAACTCCGTATCATGGCTGGGTGACAAGTTTGTTGCCGCCTATCCCACGGTCAATATGAATACCTACCAGGCAGTCGTAAGGCTTGCCACCTTCAATTCCACCGGTAATCGTCTTGCGAGCAACTACAGCCTGATAGAGATCGGCGATTCGTCGATTGACTTTAACTGGTTCACCCTTGGGAATGATCTGAAGATTGTCGGAGACGGGTATCGGACCATGGTTCAGGGGAGGTTTTATCACCTGTTGGAGGATCGTTTTACGCCTTTGATCTACCGCGCTGTCGGTGATGTCGGGACACCATCCCCACCCCTTACGATCTACCCGGCTTTCAACGCCACCCTTCCCTGGAATTCAGTAGTTCCCTTCCAGTGGGGGCCGGTGGCTAATAACAACCAGTATCGTCTTCAACTGGCTGAAGACAGCGGTTTCAACGATATAGTCATCGACCGTACCCTGACCAATGCCCTGTCGACCAGCGTCGACATGTCGACGCTTCCCCTGTCAAGCAGGACCTTCTACTGGCGAGTGAAGGGCAGCAACACCGCATATTCCCCTGTTGCCGCATTCAGCCTGACAAATCCGCCCACCTACAAGCTTGAACTGACAATTACCGGTTCCGGAGCAGGGCATGTGGCGAGCGAACCCTCCGGCATCAACTGCTCCTCCGGCGTCTGCAGCGCCCTTTTTATCCAGGGATCGTCGGTCATCCTCAGCGCATACCCCAACAAGGATTCGCTGTTTGGATCATGGTCGGCCTGCGGCGGCACAGGCAATTGCACTGTTGTTATGAGCGCCGACAGGAAGGTGACCGTCACATTCAATTTTGTCAAGCCGGTAAAGCTCAAATCAAATGGCGCCCTTTATTCCCAAATTAAGGAGGCATATTTCCAGGCAGCGAACAACGGCGTCATTCTCGCCAGGGAGTCTGAGTTCACCGAAAACCCCTCTGACCTAAATTTCACAAGAGATATCTCGGTAAGCCTTGAGGGAGGGTACGACGCCAAGTATCTGGCCAATGACGGTTTTTCCACTCTAAACGGATCTTTGACCATTGGTCGCGGGGCATTGACCCTGGAAAACCTGATCATCAAATAGCTCGCCGATGTCAGCGGAGCTCAGCAAACTGTGCCGCTTTCAGATATGGACCTCGTTGCTGCAATGACAACCCACAGGCGCTGAGGTCATGGAATGGATACCTGGTAGTTGGTTACAATGACCTCCGGCACCTTTCCCCGCCTTTCAGCCTTGCAGTTGATGGCCCGGGCCGCCTCAACCTTGCGGATATGATATCTGTCCTGGTAGAGGTCAAGGACAAAGTCGGTATGGGAGTTGGACAGCATCCACCTGACGCCCTTGCCGTCCAGTTGATCGCAGACGTGCCTGAGCTTTTTTTGCATATCGAGGCTGAATTCCTCGCCACTGTAAGCTGTAAAACCGGCTGTTGCCGAGAGTGGCGCGTAGGGGGGGTCGAGATATACGAAATCCCCTTTTCGGGAGATCTCCACCACATGTTCGAATCCGGCGGTGGCAATCTCGGTCTTCGCCAGGACCTTGGAGCACGAACGCAGGTTGGGTTCATCGACAATGGCGGGATTGGCGTAGAATCCGAACGGGGTGTTGAACTGCTTTCTGGAGTTCATCCGGAAGAGACCATTGAAGCAGGTTTTGTTGAGAAATATCAGGCGGGCCGCCTTTTCCGGTTTGCTCCAGCCCGCATATTCAGCCTGTCGGTCGGCATTGCGGACAGTGTAGAAGTATTCCTGGGCGTTGCCCCGCAGATAACGCTGTTCGTGGGTCTTGAGCCCGTTAATCAGCGCTTCCACGTCATCCCTGACCACCTGGTAGATATTAATCAGTTCTTCGTTGATGTCGGAGATGTAGGCGTTTTCTGGCTTCAGCGCGAAGAACAAGGCGCCGCCGCCGATGAACGGCTCGATGAAGCGCCGGTATCCTGGGGGGGCGCTGCGTTTTAACTCTTCTACAAGCTGGCGTTTTCCACCGGCCCATTTTACGAATGGTCTGCACATGTTCAGCATTTCCCAAATCAATTGGCGGAGACGTCCTTCAGGAGGCCTGATGGTTATAGCAATCGTTCCGCGCGCCGTCAATCATCATGCCCCTCTTTCCTGGCGGGAGAGGGGGCAGGCGCCGGAATATCGCCTGCCGCCCCTTTTTACCCTCCTTCCCAACCTCCTGCCATCAAGGGAGGAGGAGTGTTTTTCAGCGCTTTTGCAGGAGGCTCATTTGAAAGGTGTTATTTTCGGGTATACTGTGGACGTTCTGTAAGAATATTGATGGGAACAAGAGGCGACGGCCTATGGCACAGGAAGACCTTTCCCGATTGAAGATCGACAAGACAGCGGGCGCCTCACGTCCGGCGCGCCGCCGGAGCCGGCTCTACTGGATCGCGGGATCGGCCCTTGCCGGTCTGCTGCTGATCCTCTATCTCAGCGGAGTCCTGAAGCCGGCAGCGGAGGTGCGGGTGGTGAGCGTGCAGCGGACCTACCCGTCCCAGTCCTTTACCCTGCTCAACGCCAGCGGCTATGTGGTGGCCCAGCGCAAGGCCGCGGTGGCGTCCAAGGCCACCGGCCGGCTTGTGTGGCTGGGGGTGGAGGAGGGGAGCCGGGTGCGCAAGGGGGATGTTCTCGCCCGGCTGGAAAACGAGGACGTCCTTGCCCAGCAGGCCCAGGCCGATGCGAACCTGCGCAACGCGCGCGCGGCGCGCGAACAGGCGCGGGCCGAGCTGCGGGACGCGGAGCTTTCTTACCGCCGGGCAAAATCCCTGCTGTCGGAAGGCATCGTCGCACGGGCGGATTTCGATTCCGCCGAGGCCCGTTATCGCAAGGCCGTGGCCGCGGTCGCCGGGGCGGAGGCCGGCATCGGCTCGTCGTCCGCCACCCTGCAAGGGGCCCGGGTTGCTGTGGAATACACCATGATCCGCGCCCCCTTCGACGCGGTGGTGCTGACCAAGGACGCCGACGTGGGTGATATCGTCACCCCCCTGGGCGCGGCTGCCAATGCCAAGGCAGCGGTGGTCACCATCGCCGACATGGGTTCTCTCCTGGTGGAGGTGGACGTGTCGGAGTCGAACCTGGGCCAGGTCAGGGAAGGGGGGCCATGCGAGATCCAGCTGGACGCCATCCCGGATATCCGCTTCCGAGGATTTGTCCACATGATCGTGCCCACGGCGGATCGCAGCAAGGCCACGGTGATGGTGAAGGCGCGTTTTCTGGATACGGACCGCCGCATCCTGCCTGAGATGAGCGCCAAGGTGGCGATCCTCTCCCGTCCGGTGGGCGCCGGTGACCGTCAACCCAGGACAACGGTGAATCCGTCGGCCGTGGTGGAAAGGCGGGGGAAGAAGGTGGTATTCCTGTTGAAGGATGACCGCGTTTCAGAGGTCCCTGTCACCCTCGGCGCCAAGGAGGGTGATCTGCTGGAGGTGAAGAGCGGCTTGAAGGCGGGAGACAGGGTGGTTTCCGCTCCCCCTGAAGACCTGAGGGACGGGTCCCGGATAAGGATTGCGGAGAAGTAGATGGATGGGATCAGGCCGCCCATAGTCCGGATACGGGATCTGTCCAAGTCCTACAGCCGGGGAAGCCAGACCATCCCGGTGCTGGAGGGTATCACCTTCGACATTCCGGACGGAGAATTCCTGGCCCTCATGGGCCCTTCCGGCTCGGGCAAGAGCACTCTTCTCAACCTCCTTGCGGGCATTGACACCGCGGACACGGGGACCATCGAGATAGGGGGCGTCGACATCACCTCCCTGGGAGAGACCGAGCTGGCGGCCTGGCGCGCCCTGAACGTGGGCTTCATCTTCCAGTTCTACAACCTGATCCCGGTGCTGACCGCCTTCGAGAATGTGGAACTGCCCCTGCTCCTGACCCGCCTCTCCAAGGCGGAGCGGCGCGACCACGTGGAGACCGCCCTGAGGGTGGTGGGACTGGCCGACCGCATGGACCACTTCCCGTCCCAGCTCTCCGGCGGACAGCAGCAGCGGGTGGCTATTGCCCGGGCCGTGGTCACCGACCCGACCATCCTGGTGGCCGACGAGCCCACCGGCGACCTGGACCGCCAGTCCGCGGCCGAGATCCTCGAGCTCATCGACCGTCTCAATCACGAATCGGGCAAGACCATCATCATGGTGACCCACGATCCCCGGGCGGCGGAAAAGGCCCGTGTTATCCGCTACCTGGACAAAGGGATCCTGACCGATGTACATCCTTAAGCTTCTCTGGAGAAACGCCTTCCGCCACCGTCTGCGCACCTTCCTCACCGTGCTGGGGATTACCGTGGCCATCCTCGCCTTCGGCATGCTGCGCACGCTGGTCGATATCTGGTACTCCGGTGTGGAGGCGTCGTCGGCGACACGCCTCGTTACCAGAAACGCCGTGTCCCTGGTCTTTCCCCTTCCCATCTCCTACAAGGACAGGATCCGCCAGATCGACGGGGTGAAGGTCGTTTCCTGGGGGAACTGGTTCGGCGGTGTCTATATCGACGAGAAAAACCTGTTCGCCAATTTCGCGGTCGACATCGAAAGCTACCTGAAACTCTATCCCGAGTTCATCCTGTCTCCGGACCAGGCGGCCGCGGTGAACCGGGACCGCAAGGCGTGCGTTGTGGGACGCAAGCTGGCGGATCGCTTCGGCTGGAAGGTCGGCGACACCATCCCCCTGAAGGGAACCATCTTTCCGGGCACGTGGGAATTCGTGCTGCGCGGCGTCTACAGCGGCAGGGACAAGAGCACCGACGAGACCCAGATGTTCTTCCATTGGGACTACCTGAACGAGATCGTGAAGAGGACCGTGCCACGCCGCGCGGACCAGGCCGGATTCTACATGATCGGGATAACCGGCCCGTCCGTGTCCGCGGCTGTGGCCTCGGCCATTGACGGGACCTTCCGCAATTCCCTCGCCGAGACCATGACCGAATCGGAAAAGGCCTTCGCCATGGGCTTCATCTCCATGACCGAGGCGATACTCATCGCCATAAAGCTCGTCTCTTTCGTGGTGATCGTCATCATCATGGCGGTGGTGGCCAACACTATGGCCATGACCGCGCGGGAGCGCATCGGCGAGTACGCGGTGTTCAAGACCCTGGGGTTCGGCGCTTTCCATATCGCGGGCCTGATCTTCGGCGAATCACTGGTCATCAGCATGACCGGCTGCGCCCTGGGCGTTGCCCTCACCTTTCCCGCCGCCAGCGCGTTCGCGTCATACCTGTCCAACTATTTCCCCTTTTTCAATGTGTCGTCGGCAACGATTGTCATGGACGTGGCCGCCGCTCTCCTGGTGGGGATAGTGGCCGCGATTTTCCCCACATGGCGGGCCGTGAACATCCGCATCGCGGACGGCCTCAGGCGGATCGGGTGATGTTTTAAAAGACCCGCCGGGTTTTCAAAACCTGGCGGGTCCGGGAAAGTATTGAATATGTCCATCCCTTTTTCCTACAGCCTGCGCAACCTCTGGACCCGTCGCCTTACCACCGTCCTGACAGCGGGCGGCATGGCCCTGGTGGTGTTTGTGTTCGCCGCCATCCTGATGCTGGCCGAGGGGCTGCGCAAGACACTGGTGGATACCGGTTCGCCCGACAATGTGGTGGTGCTCCGCAAGGGCGCCGGGACCGACGTGCAGAGCGGAGTGGAACGGCGCCAGGCCTCCATTGTGGAGACCCAGCCGGAGGTGGCCTTCTCCGGAGACGGGCGCCGCCTGCTGGCCAGGGAGATGGTGGCGCTCATCAACCTGCCGAAGCGGGGGGGCAACAAACCGGCCCACGTGGTCATCAGGGGGATAGAGCCTGGTTCGCTGCCGCTGCGTCCCCAGGTGCGGATCACGGAAGGGCGCATGCCCCGCTTCGGATCTTCGGAGATCATTGCCGGCGCCAGCATCGCCAGGCGCTTCAGGGGTGGCGGGGTGGGGGAGTCCCTCCGTTTCGGCATGCGGGACTGGACGGTGGTGGGGATATTCGACGCGGGGAACAGCGGGTTCAGTTCGGAGATCTGGGGGGACGCGGACCAGTTGATGCAGGCATTCCGCAGGCCGGTCTATTCCCTGGTGATCTTCCGGCTTGCCGACACCACTACCTTTGAAAAGGTCAAGGCGCGCATCGAGGGGGATCCGCGCCTGACCCTGGAGGCGCGGCGCGAGACCAGATACTATGCGGACCAGTCGGAGATGATGGCTAGGTTCCTTCGCGTCCTCGGCATCTCCCTGACGGTGATCTTTTCCCTGGGAGCGGTCATCGGCGCCATGATCACCATGTACGCGGCCGTGGCCAACCGGACCAATGAGATCGGGACCCTGCGCGCCCTCGGATTCCGGAGGAGGAGCATCATCGGGGCCTTCATCCTGGAATCCCTTCTGCTCGGTTTCGCGGGAGGGTGCGCCGGGCTCCTGCTGGCGTCCTTTCTCCAGCTCTTCACCATCTCCACCATGAACTTTCAGACCTTTTCCGAGCTGGCGTTTTCCTTTACCCTTACCTTCGAGATCTTCTGCAAGGGGCTCGCCTTCTCCCTGATCATGGGCTTCGTGGGAGGGGCGCTGCCGGCGATCCGCGCCGCCCGGATGAATATCGTGGAGGCGCTCAGGGTGACCTGAACAGCCGGCGGCCGGCAGGCCGGCGCATTTTTACCACCGTTGCCAGCCTAGTACCAGATTCATCCCCGAACCGGAGAAGTGATTGATGGACATCACCTTATTCCCCCCGATCATGCTGTCGGGGTTCATGAAGTAAACGTAGTCGCCATCCACGCCATAAATGAGGGCGACATGCTTGCCTCCGATAGCCACCTCGTAGTAGCCGATGACCACGTACCCTGAGCAGAGCTTCTGATAAAGGTAGCTGCCGGTGAATCCGCTTGAAGCGATATAATTGCGTTTCAGGCCGAACCTCACATCGCCCAGGATCGCCCATAGGCCATTCATCTTCATGGTGCCGTCCGCATAGCAGTAACTGGAATACTGGTTTATTATCTGTTCTTCCGTTACCTTGGGCCGTCCAACGGCCACGGAGCAGAAAGCTTCCATTACTGCGGCCCAACATGTGTCGGTGTAGGTCTGGTACACCGGCGTCGGCGCCGTGCGCACTATCTTCCCCATCATCCACCTCCAGCTGAATCAGTATTTGCGCTCCAGGGTCTGCAAATCAGCTTTATCCATTACCTTTATCCACATCGCGCAACCCGGAAACGCCGGCGTCCCGGCGATCGCATCCGGCAGTTAATACCTTACAGTTATTCCGGAGAAGCGCAACGAATTTGTCATATGCTCGGCAACGAATAACCCTGAAAAAGGCAGTATCACGCAAAGCCGCAAAGGACGCGAAGGAAAATCAATAATCTGTCAAATGAGGCCACTCGCCTGACCGGTGACACCGGCCTGTTGCGTGGCTATCTGGATTTCTCCGGAGCTTTGTGTGGTCAGATGCTGTTCCGGGATAATGGGAGTTTTGACGTCGGTTCCATGCAATGCTATTCTTGAAACATTTCTTGTACACCTTGCGGGGACTTAACGCCTTATCCCCTGATGGCCGCATTTTGGGGGGAATCCAGCCGCTGCCGCCCGCCGATGGAGGAGAATGATGACCAGATTGCTGACAGGAATATCCCGGCCGGATGGCACGCGGGAACCTGTGTGCTTGTCGAGAATGGGACGCAGTCAGGCGCCGCTTCCCCGGCTTTTGGCCGAATTTTCAGTGAAATTGCCTGTCTTCCGCTTTCGAAAGAGGATGTGCGCCTTTGTTCCGGTGGTTCTGGGATTTGTTCTGATAGTCTTTTCGCCGCAGGCCGCGACAGGTGAAAACGATATTTTCAGGGCGGACCTTTCGAAAGAAGACGGTCGACTTTCCGACGTCATGATTAAAATCCTTGCTCCGCCCGATTTCAAGAGGGTCCCCGTCGGCAAGCTCAGGAAATCATCCCATGTAATGCTCGATGTCGTCTCGGTGAAACGTAACCAGATTATCGATCAGGATGCCTGGTTCGCCGAGCACTCCCTGGTTCAGCCAGACAATAATCTCGCCGTTGATGACCCCAATCTGAAGAGTTTTCGCGGATTGAAGCTTAACAACGTCATAACCGACGGTGATCGAAGGCTGCTGCTTTACGGTCCTGACAACTCTTCGAGCTATCTGCTCCTTTCACAGCGTCTTGACAACGGGAAGCTGGAATACGCGCTGGACTTCTCCAGCTACTCCTATGCGCCGAGATATGTCACCGCGGACAGGGATTTTGTGTTCCAGCAGATCAGATGGGCGACCCGGATCGGCGATGTCCTTTATGTGTCCCATGGGCATAATACCTATGCGAAGAGCTCGTTCGGCATGAATGCCTATGTCTCGGCCATCGACCTGGGAAGCATGAAAGCGCTCTGGCACAGTTAGCCACTGGTAAGCAATGCCTATAATTTCCAGGTTTATGGTGACTATCTCATAACCGGCTACGGGTTTACCGCCGAACCCGATTTTCTTTTCCTGTTGCGCCGCGACACCGGCGAGGCCGTGGCCAGGATCCCGGTGAAGAGCGGACCTGAATACATATTGCGCAAAAACGACCGGCTCTTCGTCCGCACCTACGATACTGATTACGTATTCCGGATTCTGCAAAAGCGCTGAACAAGGAATCGCGCCGGCCTGGCAGATGTCCCATTCACTTGCGAGTCCAGTACTCTGTAACGTTTATTCTTTCGAGTCTAATCGTACGCCTCCAAACCTTGTATGATCCAGGGGAGGTTCGAAGGCTTCCCCCCTGAGAAGGGGGGACTGAGGGGGGTTGGTTTTAAATGTTACATGGTACCAGGGAAGGCGGGAAAAACCGGGAGCGGTTCCCGGGCGCGAATTGCGGAGAAGATGGACGTTCCTTTGTTTTGAACCGGAACTGAAGCGGAACCACGCTCGCGGACTTCATTGGGCCTATGGCAAACGACATCCTTAGATATGAAGATTATTTTTTCGCCGGGACGCGCATCCAGGTGGAGATCCCGCTGCCCGGTGAAAAGGTCTTCCGGGACGATGCCGAAGTCGTCTCCCTTCATCATGATCTCCTTCAACTCCGGCTGTCCAGGACAATTCTCCCCGAATCGGCCATTCTGGATATCGGAACACCCCTGTACGTCCGGACGGGGCAAAAAGGTGTCGGCTTCAGGTGCCGGGGCATTGTGCTTGAATATGGCCGGCTGTCCGGACTGTTCATCCGCCTTACCGGAGAAATCCTTTCCTGCAACGATCGCGAATACTTCCGCATCGACGTTTACATCCCTCTCGGTTACCGTGCTTGCGCCGGAGAGTCTCACGGGGAAGCGGGAGACGGGATAAGCGCGGAAGGCCTTTCAGGCCTGTCTCAAGGGGAGCAGGATGGTTCCGGAACTGAAACCGGACGGAAGACGCCGCTCCCGGTGGCCGCCAATCTGAGCGGCGCCGGGGTGAGGATACACATTCCCCATCGTTTCCACATCGACCAGTTGCTGGAACTGACACTGTTCCTCCCGGCGGAGTTCGGGGGCGCCGTAACCCTGACGGGCCAGGTGGTGTACGTCATGCTGATGGGCCGTCCGGGCGATACCCGCCGGATATTCGACACTGCCCTTCGTTTCGTGGATGTGGAAGAGCAGCAAAGCGAAAGCCTGATGAAGTTTATCCACTACATGCAGCTGGAGCAGCTGAGAAGGATGAGGGAACATTCTTCTCCTCATCCGGCCGATGAACCGGAAATAACGGGCTGGCGCGGGTTTTCCCGCCGCAGAAGGGTGATGCTCATGCTCTGCGCGGCTTTTTCGGTTGCGCTCCTTGCCTGGATTGTCTTCGCCCTTGCCGGTTATTACAGCTCCGGAAGAAAGGGGAATATCGAAAAGACCTTTGAAGAACAGATCAGAAAGCTGATCAACGGGCGGTAAGCGCGCCTTTTTGACACCTTGCGCCTGGACCTTCCTGGGAAAAAGCAGCGGCGGATGACGCTCCCCTGGTCAGTGCAGCCGTTCCCGGCAACAGGCCTCCTGTTCGGGGCTGCCGATGAATATCAGCGTCATACCGCGGGTGATGACCGTATCCGGGGACGGGTTTACCACAGGTTCAACCCCTTTGCCCTGTTCCAGCGCAATGACGGTTCCACCACTTGTTTCCCTGATGCGGCATGAGCGGATGGTTTTACCGTGCATGGAATCGGGGACGGGATGGCGGTAGATGTGCATTCCTTCCGAGAGAAAAATGGAATCCTTGTTTTCCAGTATGTTCATCAGGATATTGGCCCCCACCGATGTGTTGGACACCACGAAGTCAGCGCCTGCCGCGTAGAGCTGGGCCACGTTTTCTTCCCGGTTTGCCCGGGCGACGATGCGGATATGCCGGTTCAGGTGGCGGCTGGCAAGGATGAACAGGATATTGGCGCTGTCGTCGTTGGTGGTGGCGATGAGCCCCTCTGCCCGGTCGATGGCGGCGTCCTTCAGTATGGTCCGGCTGGTGGCGTCACCGATGATTACCTCATGCTCTGAACAGTCGGGGTTTCCGGCCCTGTCGATGAGGACGAAAGGAACCGACCAGTGCCCCAGGAAACTGGCGGACGAACAGCCGATGCGGCCATGGCCGATGATCATCACCAGGTCCTGGTCCGGCATCTCTCCGGTGAGTTCCTCCAGGGTTTCCAGGTTTTCGCGGGTTCCCACCACCACGATAACCGATTGTTCGGCGAGGACAGTATCGCGGTTCGGTATGACGATCCTTCCTCTTTCCCATACCCCGACAACGGCGAGACCGGTCTGTTCGCGGATGCGCGATTCCCGCACGGTCTTGTTGGCGAACGGCGTGCCGTGCACCGGCAATTCGGCGATACGCAGCTTGCCGAGGGAATCCAGAACATGGGCGAACGCCCCCTTGGTAGTGGCCCTGGTGGCCAGGTAGCGGCCCAGGATCTTCTTCAGGGGGACCACCTGATTCGCTCCGGCCAGCCGGAGAAGTTCCGCGTGGTAAGGCTCGTCGAGCAAGGTCGCGATGGGAGTGGAGCAGAGGGAACGGACCGTAAGGGTTATGTTGACATTCTCCTTGTCGCCCAGGTTCAGGATGATGTGGCGCGCTTGCTCGACCTTCAGTTTCCGCAGTACCCTGGCGTCGGACGGGTCGCCATACACCGCCCTGATACCCTCGTCTTCCTCCAGCCGTCGCACTTCATCGTAGCTGGAAAGCACCAGGAAGAAAGGAATATGGCGAACCTGGAGCTTGCGGACCAGCTCCCTGGTGATCGGGTCAAGGCCGCAGATGACTACATGGCCGCTGGTCCCGACGGGTACCTCCAGAAGCGGGTGATAGCGGAGCATATCTTCTATCCAGGGGGCAAGAAACAGGCTGATGACGCCGAAGGGAAGAAGGATGAGCAGGAACATCACTCCGGACAGGGTTACGATTCCGGCAAAGATGTAACCTGGATCGGAGTGGAAGGTGATGTCTCCGAAGCCGAGTGTGGTCATGACGGTTATCACCCAGTAGACACCGGCAATGAAGGAGAATTCGCGCCCTTCCAGATGCAGCATCAGATACTGGAACAGCTTTGCGTAGACCAGCACCATGCAAACGAGGAAGGTGCAGTAAGCAATTAGGGTCTTCAGGTGCTTGCGGGCGGAAACACCCGCTATATAGGCGATCTCGCCGGAGATGGGTCTCATGAAACCTCCGTGGGCGGCAATGGGGGATGGGCGGTGGCGGGCGGCAATAGCCTTCGCGTTCATCATGGTTTCAGGGTTTACTATGCCATCGCCGGTATGGGGGCGCAAGGCTCAATATGGGTGGCCGGCGATTGGTTGATGAGCTTATTCCCCGGAAAACCGTTTTTTCGCCGGTGTCCCGGGAAGGCTGGACGTGCCCGCGAAAGGGGATGGGAAAGGCGGCCGGCGGAAGCTATTTCACTTGACACCCGTTGTTCTTGCGTCTAAATTTACCGAAGATTTTTCATACAGTTACGATAAGAGCAAAACCGGGGTAACCCGGTGACGCAAAGCCTATGGGTCCATCCGATGGACAGCCGGGTTGCCGAAGAACTGACCGTGCATATTGCCCCTGTCTTCGGCTCGATGACGGGGGTTCGTCTTTGTGGGGCCCGGTACCGTGGGGCGCATCAATCTAATGTCGCCGGACATGGATGAGAGCACCCCGAGAAAGGCGCAGGAGGCCGCAAAGCATGGATGATAAATGTCCTCTTGAAACACCGTACCCTGAACCCGATTTCTTCGACGACAACGGGCATGGTTTCTTTACCCTCGCAACGCTTGCGAGACAAATGGGCGTTACGGAAGAAGAGCTGGAATCTATCGCGGAAGAGATGATGCGGATGGAGAATTGCGATCTGTATTAGTAGGTTGTAACGTTTAAAACCAACCCCCCTCAGTCCCCCCTTCTCAGGGGGGAAGCCTTATCGCCTCCCTGAGAAGGAGGAGAGTACTACCTCCTGGACATCATATTCGCTTCCCCACTCATCCTCGACCATGCGCCGCAGCCCTGAAACCTGCGCGGGGCTCAACAGGCCTGGATCCACCGTGGTGCGGAAACGCCGCCGGACCCCGCTCGCCCGCACCAGGGCCGCGCTCTGTTCCGCAGCCTCGCCGCTTCCGGCTACGCCCGTAATCCGTTGGTAGCCGGAGAAATGCGCCTTGATATCCATGCCGATCCAGTCCAGATGGGGAAAGAGAGGCGGCAGCGCGTCGGGGAACGCGCCGCCGGTGTGGAGCCCCACCAGGAATCCCATGTCTTTAACGTCTTTGGCCGCCCGGAGCAGTCCGGGCTGCATGGTCGGCTCGCCGCCGCTGAACACCACTGCGTCCAGCAGCCCCCTTCGCCCGTGGAGAAAGGCCGCGATATCTTTCCATGTGTAGGTTCCGGGCGCCCCGGCGTCCAGCAGTTCCCTGTTGTGGCAGTAGCCGCACCGCCAGGGGCACCCCTGGAGGAAGACCACCGCTGACATGTGATCAGGGTAATCGATGGTGGTGAAGGGGGTGAAGCCGCCGATGTTCAGCATGGCGTGTCCGTCCGCGGCGTTTCCCGGAAGAAACGCCTCTGACGATGCTCGGCCTTCTTGCCCGTGTTAAAGGATTCCACCGGCCGGTGGTAGCCCATGACGCGCGTCCAGACCTCGCAGGGCTGGGGATCGGGGTCGCACAGCGGGCACAACGGATGTTCCCCGGCCAGATAGCCGTGTTTCGGGCAGATGGAAAAGGTTGGGGTTACGGTAAGGTAGGGTATGCGGTAGTTTTCCAGTATCCGCCGCACCAGGCGACGGCAGGCCGAGGCGCTGGACAGGGGCTCGCCCAGGTAGAGGTGAAAAACCGTGCCCCCGGTATACTTGCGCTGCAGCTCCTCCTGAAGCTCCAGGGCCTGGAAGGGGTCGTCCGTAAAGCCCACCGGTAGCTGGGAGGAGTTTGTGTAATACGGCGCCTCCGGGGTTCCGGCCTGAATGATATCCGGAAACCGTTTCCGGTCCTCCCGGGCGAAGCGGTAGGTGGTCCCCTCCGCCGGGGTCGCCTCCAGGTTGTACATGTTCCCGGTTTCCTCCTGAAAGGCCAGCAGCCTTTCCCTGACGTGATCCAGGCAGCGGGACGCCAGCGCTCTCCCCTCGTCCGTTACGATATCATGGCTGCCGCCGGTGAAGTTGCGGACCATCTCGTTGACGCCGTTTACGCCGATGGTGGAAAAGTGGTTGCGAAGGGTACCCAGGTAGCGCCTGGTATAGGGAAACAGGCCGGCATCCATATGGCGCTGAATCTCCTTGCGTTTGATCTCCAGGCTGGTCCGGGCCAGGTCCAGAAGCTGATCCAGGCGGCTGAACAGGGCCGCTTCGTCTCCCCGGTGGAGATGGCCGAGCCGGGCGCAGTTGATGGTCACCACGCCGATGGAACCGGTCTGCTCGGCGGAACCGAAGAGACCATTGCCCCGCTTCAGCAGCTCCCGCAGGTCCAGTTGCAGGCGGCAGCACATGGATCGGACCATGTTGGGCGACAGCTCCGAGTTGAGAAAGTTCTGGAAATAGGGGAGTCCGTAGCGGGCGGTCATGGCGAACAGCAGCTCCGCGTTATCGCTCTCCCAGGGGAAGTCCGGGGTGATGTTGTAGGTGGGGATGGGAAAGGTAAAGACCCGTCCCTTGTCGTCTCCGGCGGTCATGACCTCGATATAGGCGCGGTTGATCATGTCCATTTCCGCCTGAAGCTCTCCATAGCTGAAAGGCGCCTCTTCCCCGTCAATCACCGGCGCCTGGTTTCGCAGGTCTTCCGGGCATACCCAGTCAAAGGTCAGGTTGGTGAAGGGCGTCTGGGTGCCCCAGCGGGAGGGCACGTTCAGGTTGAACACCAGCTCCTGGATATGCTGCCGCACCTCTTCATAGGAAAGGCGATCTATCCGGACAAAAGGGGCCATGTAGGTATCAAAGGAGCTGAAGGCCTGGGCGCCCGCCCACTCATTCTGCAGGGTGCCGAGGAAGTTCACTATCTGGCCGACGGCGCTCGACATATGCCGGGGCGGGCCGGCCTCCACCTTGCCGGCCACGCCGTTGAATCCTTCGGCCAGGAGCGTGCGCAACGACCAACCGGCGCAGTAGCCGGAGAGCATGTCCAGGTCGTGGATGTGGATGCTTCCGTCGCGATGGGCCTCCCCCACCTCGGACGGATAGACATGGTTGAGCCAGTAGTTGGCAATCACCTTTCCGGACACGTTCAGGATCAACCCGCCCAGGGAATAACCCTGGTTGGCGTTGGCGTTAACGCGCCAGTCGGACTGCTCCAGGTACTCGTTCACCGACGAGGCCACATCCACCAGGGTCTTTCGATCCCGGCGCAGCTTGTGGCGCTGCTCGCGGTAGACGATATAGGCGCGGGCGGTCTTGAGGTGGTTGGCCGAAATGAGGACCTGTTCCACCACGTCCTGGATATTTTCTATATGCGGCGGGGTCTCGCCGAACTTGTGGCGCAAGACCTTCAGCACCTGCGTGGTCAGGAGAGCCGCCTCGTCTCCATCGAACTCTCCCGTGGCCTCGCCGGCCCGCCTGACGGCGGAGCGGATCTTGGCGGCCTCGAAGGGAACCGCGGCGCCGTCACGCTTCACCACTCTCCGCAAGGGAAATATCCGGGCCTCTTCAATACATGCCGCATTATTCATGATCTTTTTCCTCCCTCATTTTATTCCGTAACGTGCCAAATATCCCCGGGCGCACCTGCGCAGTTCGTCTATTCCCTCCGGAATTCTCGGGCCGGAGCGGTACAGGGAATCATCCACAAGACAGATCCGCCTCTTTCGCACCGCTTCCAGCGGGGCCAGCCGCCGGAGAAGTTTTTCCAGCGGCGGTCCCATGACATGCCCCTGGCCCACGATGATGATGTCGGGCCTTCGGGACATCACGGCCTCCAGGGAAAGACGGGGGTAGGGCTCCCGGCCGCCGGCCGCGATGTTTTCGTATCCCGCCAGGCGGAGCGCATCGTCGATGACCGTTCCCGAACCGGCCGTAATGAGCGGATCGGGCCAGATAATGAAGAGAGCCCTTGGCAAAGGCTTTTTCCCTTTTGCCGGAAGGAGGGCTCGCTCGATCCGGGCCGCCAGCCGCTCTCCTTCGGTCGGCGCGCCCAGATCGGACCCCAGGCGCCTTATTCCCCCGGCCAGGCCGGACAGCCGGGCGCCGCGAAACACAACGGTCCTGATTCCCAGGCGGGCCAGTCGTCCCGCGAGTCGTGGGCCAAGCCCTTCTTCATCCAGCACAACCACTTCGGGCCTGAGGGCGATTATCCTTTCCAGCGAAGGATTGGCCGGACCTCCCACTTTGGGTTTGGCCCGTACCGAAGGCGGCTGGTCGCAATAGGTAGTGACCCCTGCCAGGTGCCGTTCCAGGCCCAGGGCGCAGATTATCTCCGTGACGCTGGGCGCCAGGGAGATGATCCGCCCGGGAGGAGCGGCGCTGCCGACGTCGCTCCACAGAAAGAAAAGTATGAAGCAGAAAAAAATGGATTTCATTGATGACCCGCGGCGGCATTAGCCGGCAACCGGACCTGCCGGGATATGGGAACCAGGCAGGTCCGGTTGCGTCAATACGCCTGATGTTAAAAGGACACTCTCACCCCGCCAAAGCCGTCGATGCCCGGCGCGCCGTACCCCTCGACCTCCTCGTACCGGCGGTCCAGGAGGTTTTCCACGCGGGCGAACAGCCTGAGCCACTTGTTGATGTCATAGGAGGCGGCCAGATTGACCAGCAGGTAGCCACCCATCTCCACCCGCGTGGCGGGCCAGGAAGCATAGTCGTTGTCGCTCCGTTTGCCCACATAGACCATGCCCAGATTTACGTTGCCCTTGCCGTTGAAACGGTAATCCGCGTCAAGGGAGAATTTGTTCTCCGGTCTGCGCACCAGCTTTTCACCCGTGGACCTGTCCTCGGTTTTGGTCCAGGTATATCCGGCCCGCAGGGTGAGGCCGTTAACCGGCCGCGCCGTGGCGGAAAGCTCGACACCGTAAGTCTCGGCCTTGGCGATGTTCCTGTATGTGGAAGCGCTGCTGTCAAATTCAATCAAGTCCTCTAAGTCACTGGAAAACCAGGTTGCGCCCAGCTCCATTCGCCCGTCCATGAGGGCCTGCTCGACCCCGGCATCCCACCCCCGGCTCTTTTCCGGGCTGAGAGATCTGTTGCCGTAGGTCGGGTCATACAACTGGTAGAGGGACGGGGCCTTGAATCCGGTTCCGTAACTACCCTTGAATCTGGTAGAGGTCTGTTTCAGCAGATAGGAAGTGGTGAAGCGGCAGGTGGCTTCCGCGCCGAACCGGCTGTGATCATCCAGGCGCACGCCAAGGGTGGTGAACCACGAGTCCCAGAGGCTGATCCGGTCCTGCAGATAGTAGCCGGTTATACGATCCGATTCTTTGGGGAAATGGCTGCTGAATGGGCCGTGGGAGCTCTCCGAATAGTAATCGGAATGGGCCTTTTCCTCCCTGGTTTCCACGCCCATGGTCAGGGTATTCGTCTTGTGGAGATAGAGGTTGTTCTGCCAGTCAAAGGATAGGGTCTCGCCGTGATATGAACTGAGATCCCGGTCGGCGGGCCGGGAGGGGTCAGTGTCGTTGCGGTAGTGGCGATCAAGGCTGGTGAAGGATACTCCCAGTTTTTGCTCCCACAGGCCGCCGAACAGGGAGAAGCGGCCCTGGCCGCGCGCGAATACCTGCTCCGTGCGGGCTATGGAATTGGGATCGTCCTGTCCGGCGCCGCCGCCGTTGTCCATGTCGGCCTTGGTGTTCATGTATCTGACAATAAAATCCAAATCAAGATTTCCGTGCGGCGATATTCCCACCCTGGTGGAAACCGAGGTGGCGTGATAGCCGTCGGTCTCATGGTTGCCATACTGTTTTCCGGCGGATGAAATGCCGCTGGTGTCTTCCCTGGAAAGGCCCAGTGAAAGGTTGAACGGGCCGGTTCCTCCATTGAAGGAGGCCTGTTCCCGCGCCGTGGAAAAGGAACCGCCTTCGGCAGAGACAAAGCCGTTCGGTTTTCCCTTGCCCCGCCGGGTGATGATATTGATCACCCCGCCCATGGCGTCTGAACCATAGAGCGTGCTCTGCGGTCCGCGCAGGATCTCGATGCGCTCGATATTGTCCGTGGTCAGGTTGCCGAAGTCGCAGGAGCTTCCCGGCGTGGACGGGTCATTCATGCGCACCCCGTCCATCAGAACGAGCGTGTGCTCGGAGGCTGCTCCGCGGATATAGACGGAGGCCGTACCGCCGGCAGCGCCGCTCCTGGCGACGTCAAGTCCCGGGACGCTCCTCAGGAGGTCCGGGAGAAGGGTCTTCTGCTTCTGTTCAATCTCTTCCCGGGTGATTACGGTAACGGAGCTCCCCACTTGGGCAAGCGCCGTTTCGCTCCGGTTGGCCGTCACCACAACCTCGTCCAGGCTCAGAGATTCCATCTCCAGGGCATGGACCGGACACGACAGCGCCATCCAGCAAGGGATGACGCCAAACCATTTTGCGACACCAGACATACAAATACCTCCCTCGAAGTAATCGGACGGAGCTGTATTCCGGCTGAGGGCCAAATGCTCAGGCCTACTCGCCCGCCTTCCCGGGAGATATCCCAGTGGCATGGATCGCGTCTTTCGCGAACGGGCTTTCGTTCCCATCACGGCTGCGGGGCAGCGGGGGTCTTGCACCCCTCTTCCTCGCTCCTGTCCGTAAAAAATAGTGAAATATCGCTAGCGAAGCAGGCGAGGAAGAACTCCCGCGCAATGCCGGGGCAGATGATGTAACGGAAAATAATCAGTGGAGTGTTTGATGGATAACGGAAAAGAATGAAACGGAGAAACGGATATGATCCCTGGCATGGTGGCCTCCCGCGAAGCGTGCGAATGGAGCGGTATTCCGGCTGAGGGCGTTCTGCCATGGCCTACTCGCCCGCCTTCCCGGGAGATATCCCAGTGGCATGGATCGCGTCTTTCGCGAACGGGCTTTCGTTCCCATCACGGCTGCGGGGCAGCGGGGGTGTCGCACCCCTCTTCCTCGCTTCCATCCGTTAAGATTTGCTGCGTTACTTCTAGCACCGAGGCGCCCGGCGTGTCAACGAAATAATCGGACCACGGCACAAGATGTTGTGTCTGATTCTGTAATGCTTCACAATATATATATTTTGGGAGGAGACAGCCCCAGGGGAAGCAATAGTCCTGAACGGCAAAAAGGCGAGCCTGACACCGTATGTGATATTGACTTGGACAAGACCCTGCTTTAATAATCTATGCAACATATCAAGCCCGCGCTTTACGGTGGACAGACGCGGCAATCCACCAGCGATATTGGAGGGTTCATGGCTGCAGCAGTTGAAAACAGGTTGAATTTACCGCATGTCCTTGTTGTCGACGACTCCATGCTTTTGAGGAACATCCTGGAAGATACCTTGAAACTGGCCGGGTATCCGGTAACTACCGCCGAAAACGGAAAAGAGGCTATCGAGATCTATCGAACCGGTTATTTTCCGATTGTCATTACCGATTGGGTCATGCCTGAAATGAGCGGCCTTGAACTGTGTAAAGCCATAAGAAGCGATGCGGCGTCTGCCGGCTACACCTATATTATTATTCTCACCATGCAGGAATCCAAGAACGACATCATAGTCGGGCTTGAGTCAGGCGCGGACGAATATCTCATCAAGCCCATTCATAAGCCGGAGTTGCATGCCCGGCTGAAAACGGCGCGCAGGATACTTGAGTTGGAGGCTATCAGGGCGCGGCATGTGGAAGAGATCAAAAACCTGTCGCTCGTTGATCCGGTTACAGGGGTCTTCAATCGCCGTTTCATGGAAGATCGCCTTCCCAAGGAAATCGTTCGCGCCTATCGTTATCAGCGACCGCTGTCACTGATGATTGCAGCGGTCTGCAATATCACGCAAATAAAGTCAGAGCATGGACATTACGCCGGCGACCTTGTTATCAAGAAGGCCGCGGACTGCATCGGGGAGGCGATCAGGAAGGATATCGATTGGGTGACGCGTTATGGAGAGAGTGAGTTTTTGATTGCCCTGCCTGAAACCGGGGTACAGGAGGCTCTCATCGTCGCCAGACGTCTCAGGCTCAGAATCAGCTCCATAACAATACCAATCCACCGGCAAGAGCTGAAATTGACGGCCACATTCGGGATTTCCGGATTCATAGCGCAACAGGAGAAAATGGGCGTCACCATGGAGATACTGCTGGAAAAGGCCGACAAATTTCTCAGAATGGCGACTGCGGAAGATCCCATCAAAGCGGTTCAACTGGGTTAGTCGCGGTGGTCCTTGCAAGAAGCATTTATCAGAAGACTTGAAAACTTCTTCGACCTCCGCGAGGCCGCCGAAGACTGGATGCCGACGCCCCAAAGTCTTCCCCCCTCCCTTGCCGGGAGGGGGCCAGGGGGGGGGATGCTACAAACGTACTGATGTGTTTGAAACTTGCCTCCCCACCCTAACCCTCCCCCCGCAAGGGGGGAAGGGGCCTTTTATTGACTTTTTCTCATTCTTGCAAGAGCTTCACTTGATAGTAATATTTCTGATTGTTAGCGTTCCCCTGCTTACCGTCAGCTTCTTTATTATGGAGTGACCGGTCGGCGAACTGTAGGAGGTGTCAAAACCGCCACTAAGGGTAATGGTCTTTTCCTTCACAAACGCCAGGTCCTCCGGGAAGTCATAGGCCTGCAGCTGGATCATGCTACCGCTATCGGCAGAGTCATAAGCTTCCTGAACGCCGGTGAAGTTATTGCTGCCTGGGAGTACGCGTACCCTGAAAATCTTGTTGAAGGCCGCGGACACCTGTTTGTCCATATCCATAGACAGGCATGCAGGGTTGTCGGTTCCGGTGTAGTCACCACCCCAGCCGCTGAATACCGATTTCCAGTCTGGAGCAGCGCTCAGGCAAACGGCGCCGCCTGCCGTGAAATTGGCAGCACAGCCGTTACCAGAACCGGAGGAACAGCCTATCCCGGGGGGGGCGCTGCTGACCGTGCCATATCCTGTTCCGCTTACAGTGATGGCGAGCTTGCTGGATGTTGTGTCCCTCAGCAGAATGATCCCGTCTTGAGGAGGCAGGGTAACATGGGTTACCACGGATCCATCGTTCAAGGAGGGGACCTGGACTCCTCTTATCTTGCGAAACGGCTGACCCAGCGGTATCTGATGCGTTGATTTTGTAGCGTTTACTATGACAATCCCTTCATTGAAATCACGACGCCAAACCTGACTGGAACCTTCTTTCAGGCTGACATCATCCAGCCAAAGCGAACCGGTTTTCTCTCCAACCGAGAATTTAATCATGGCCGCGCTATCGGTACCTCCCGCGATAAAGGTAAGTTCGTAATGGCGCCAGGCCGTTGTCAGGGGAGAGGGCTGCAGATACCCATATGACGTCCATGGATCTTGCGCCTGCTGGATACTGATACTGAAGGGAAAAGTGCGGTCGGCTTTTGCCCGGAAGGATAGGGTATATTCTCTGTCCTTGATGACATTGATTGCCTCGGATTGAAGTTGAACATGCCAATCAACTCCGTTTGATTGCGTGACATCCACACGCGCGGCCTGTTGACCCGAGTAGGCAGGCTCATCGAGACTTCGTGTTGCGCTGTACCCGCCTGAAGCGTCCACCCAGAATGCCCAGCCTGGCCAACCGTTCTCGAACCCTCCATTGCTCACCAGTTCGGGAGTCGAGAGGGTCACGGCCTTGGCTGGCGCGCCCATCGGTTGCCCAAGGTAACCTCGCCCTTTGCCCGCGTTATCGTATTCATCAAACCACATCAAACACAGCGTTCCGTGGCCGTTTGTGCTCATCTCATAACTGAAGTAGCCATCCGCGAGAAGGGCGGTTGTCAATCCAAACCGCATTTTCTGATATTTGGGCGTAAAACCTGGCTGGATGCAGCGATTGACATATGGCTCCCCTGCGGGCGGAGGCCTGTCGTCGTCATAGGTTTGTATCGTTGAATAATTAGGGCTCCGAGCGGAGGTGGACCATTCCTGATAGCTTCCGCTCGAAAGCGCGCCGAAAACCGTTGCGTACCAGTCCCCCCTGTAGGATCCACCCCCGTCGGCAAGGGGAAAGTCTTCGAAGTTATTACCGTTCAGCACATCATAATTTGGCATGCCCCAGTTGACAACTATCGGTCTGTCTTCGAGCCCAGCGCGTAATTGCGCGTGGTAGGCGCGGATCCCGTTTGCCCATTCACGATCGAACGCCGTATAGTCGGAAAGGAGAAGATTGGAGTTGGTTGGATCAATGGTGCGGGCATAGGGTTTTTCTCCTTCTTTGGGGGGCATGGTAAGCCAGCTCTGGGTTTCCTCCCCGCGATCAACCAGAATTCCGTGCCAGTTGCCATCAGTTACGAGTTGGATGCCTTGGCGCGCGCGATATTGCGAACAGTTCTCGGGTCCAGCGGCGGCATCAACGGTGACTTTTGGCGCGTAGGTCGAAACATTGAGCATCCATGTATCCGGCCAAAATGAAATATGGGCGGCGATGCGGGCGCCAGCGGCGTGCACGGCGGCAGGACGGACATAACCGCGCGTAACATGGAGTTTTCTGGCATTCGTGTCGATGCCGGTCACAAGCACGGTTTCTCCTTCGATGAGAACCTTGTCCCCTATTTCGAAGGTAGCGCTTCCGTCCGAGTTAGTTACATTGTCGACCGGGATATATTCTTGTGACCCATCGACTGTGGAAGATATTTTAGATCCTACCTGGGTGAGAAACCACTGATGCGGAATTGCCAAAACGGCTTCGTTATTGGACGGACTTCCGTTTGGGTCATATGCGACTTCGCTTGCGTTCTGATAAACAAGCTGGACTTGGTCAGGGTTTTCCGCGCGCAGTTGGGGAAGGTATTCTTTATTATCATCACTGAGCACCAGGAAATCGTATCGCGCCGCTTGAGCGATGGTTGCGCTGCCCCACAATTCAGGGAACCACGTGCCAAGACGCGGGAAATCCGCTGCATGGATTATTTCTGCCTGAAAACAGATAACGCATACCGAAAACAGGCATATTACTGAAAATGTCGCCAGCCAGTTCATGCGCCTTGTGATGCTTCTGCCTTTTGCGAAATAACTCATTGGCGCCCCTTTTGTTGCCATGTTCATGGACTTCGGAAGGCATGGCAACGTTTCAGAAACCTTTGCTTTCAAAAAAAACAAATCAGGCGGTAGTGGTTATGCAGGGGACCAGTGGAGCAAGATGCTATTTCTTCACGGCGATCCTGGGTTTCGACCACGACAGATCGAACTGGGCCTGGACATAACCGCAGTCTATGTCGCCACCTCCACCTGCGTCTCGGAAAAACTTTCCGGTGAAAAGGCGGTCGTATCCGAAGATGAGAGAAAACCTTTCGTCTACGGTATAGGTTAGAGTGAAATCGGTTTCCAGGCCTATCCGCCGGCTGAAACCGTCCTCAACGGCATTGGCGTAGAAATAGCGGCCGGTGGCGGAAAAATTCAGCTTGTCGGTGATGTCGATCCCCCAGCCAAGGTTGAATACCTGAAGACCGCTGGCGTGGTGGCCGCCGGCGTCAACCCCTGACAGGTCACCGATGATGCACAGGTCGCCGGTGAGGGCCGTGTCGTTGTTCGGCATGCGGAATTCCCTCCTGGCCGAGACTCCGTTGGCCGTGTCCTTTCCGCCTGAACCATAGGCGTAGCTGAGGAAGAAGGTGTTCTTGCGGTCAAGGATCCTGGCCTCTACGGTCATGTCTGCGTGCCCGCCCCAGGCGCTGACGCGATCGTTCAGCCCGGTTTCCCCGTTATGGATCCTGCCGCTCTCGATGACCGGCTCAAACTCCAGGGAAACCGGTCCCAGAGACGCAGTGGCGCGCAGGCCGAAGATATTCAGGTGTTCGCCGGAGTGGTGTTCTTCGGAGCCGGTGTCGTTGAAGCCGTAAGCCTCGATGACCGTGCCCTCGTTAATCTTGTAGCTGGCGTACCCTCCCGCCAGGACGCCTTTTACTCCATCGGCCCAGGGCGGGGCGTACCATCCGCCCAGCAGGTCCACCGTCAGCGCCTCTGTAGGCTTGATGCGGAGTCGCGCCGCGTCAAAGGAAAGCCCGTTGAACCAGGAGTCGTTACCCAGGATGAAGACGCTGCCGTACGTGAAATCCTGGCGGCCGACCTTCAGGGCGAGCAGATCCGAACCCGGCAGGCGCCCTTCCACAAACCCCTGATAGAGGGAAATCCTGCCCAGGTACTGGCTGCCGCCGGTGTAGCCGTACCCCTGACCCTCCACGTGAACATCCAGGAACTCCGTCGGATGCCAGGAGGCGTATGGAAGAATCCTGTAGAGGAAACGCCCTTCGGTATGCCCCGGATGGTACTCCAGATCCGGCAGACGGTAATTTCCGGCGCCTTCGCCCCGCAGGAAGCCCTTTATCCCTGCCTTCAGCTCAATGGAAGGCGCCTCGGGCCGGGCAAGGATCCTCTCGATGTCCTCCCGGCGGGTCCTGTAGCTTTCAAGGGAAAGGAGATACTCCCGCAACTCCCCGTGGAGTCTGGCTAATTTGTCCAGGTCCTCCTCCGGCAACGCCTCGGCCCCTTCCTTCTCCGCCTTGTCGCACACCTTCTGGAGGATGGAGCTGAGGACCCGCGCCAGTTCAGTTTTGCTGTAGATCCGGCCTCCCACGTCCGCCGACTCGGGAAGCCGCTCCGTCGCCTCATATCTGGCGGTAAGTTCAGCCAGGTCCCGGCATGACCAGTGATCCTCGGCCACGCTTTCCGGTATGCCGGAAACCGTTTCTTCCGTTGCGGCATGGATGGCGCGGGGAAAAAGAAACAGCGCCAGGAACAGCAATCCCACCCATGCTATTTTCTTCATGTTCTCTTCCTCCATTTCTGATGCTTCCGGATTACTGAGGGAGCCTGAACTGTCGAACCTGACCATGCAGGTCTTCCGCAAGGCCGCTCATGCGCTCCGCCGCGGTAACGGAGTTATTCACTTCTTGCACCGTCGACTGGGCGACGGTAGTGATCTCGTTGATATTGCGGCTGATCTCGTCCGTTGTTTTCGTCTGTTCGGACGCCGCCACGGCAACCTGATTCACCTGCGAGGTAATGAGACGGGCGTGCCTGACGATATCCTGCAACGCCTCTCCTGACCTGGCCGCGTCCCGGGTGCCCTTTGTCACCTGGGTGACCCCTACTTCCATGGAGGATACGGCATCGCCGATTTTAGCCTGGATCTCCTTGATGACGGAGGATATTTCCCGTGTCGCCTTGCCGGTCCTGTCGGCCAGACTCCGCACCTCGTCGGCGACCACGGCGAAACCTCTTCCCTGATCGCCGGCCCTGGCAGCCTCAATGGCGGCGTTAAGCGCCAGAAGGTTCGTCTGATCCGCGATATCCCCGATCGTAGAGATTATGGCGCCGATCTGGGCCGAGCTATTGCCGAGTTCTTTCACCGTTGCGGCGGAATCCTGTACCAGATCGGCAATGCTGTTCATCATCGCCACCGACTGGTTGACGGCAGCCTCAGCCGACTGGGCCGTGTCTTCCGTGTCTTTTACGCTGCTCGCGGCGTTGGAGCAACTTTCGGAGATGCTCCGGGAAGTGGCCGCCATTTCTTCCGCTGCCGTTGCCACCAGCAGGGCCTGGGCGGCCACCGCTTCAACCCCGGCGGACATGTTTCGCGATGTGGAATGGAACTGCCCCGCCGCCGAAACCACACTATCGGAAGCCTGCCACACGCTGCCCATCAGAACCCTGAGTTTTTCCACCATCCGGTTGATGTCCTGGGCAAGCATGCCCAGTTCATCTCTGGATCTCTCCTCGATGAGGATGCCCAGGTCTCCGTTCGCCACTTGATTCAGGTGGAGGGCGATTCTCCTGATGCTGCCCGCGAGATATCTGGAAATAAGCAGGGCAACGACGGTGCCGGCGGCAAAGACAACAAATCCGATGAGCATGCACGCCACAAGGGTCCTGTTAAGAACGGTTCGGATATCGTCAAGGGCCACGTCTATGCCGATGGCGTAAACAATCCCGTTGGGCAGGCGGGAGGGGACAAAAACGGAACGGAACGAACCCCATTTATCCGTGTACTGCTCAAAGGTGATCTCATTTTTCGTCAGAGCTTTCCTGAGCCCGGCCGGAGCATCTTCGTACGGTTCGAAGAGGGAGGTCAGTTTTCCTTCCTTCAACTCCTCCCGTGTATAGCTGGAGGCGGTAAAAACCACCTTGCCATCTTTCATCGTCACCGTGTACGCGTATTTTATGCCGGCGCCGTCCGCGAAAGACGTTAGCGCATCGAGTTGATTTCTGTATTCTCCAGCGGTAATGTCGCCCGGCCGGTGAAGGCGCGCATGGAAAGAATCCATGGCGACTTTAATGCCTTGGCAACCGCTGATCATCTTGCTGTCTATACCCTGGAGAATGATGTTCTTTTCTTTTGTGTAGATAAAGCAGGTAAAAACCGTAATGGTAAACAGATTGAGAGCGGTTATGACGATAAAAAGCTTGTGGGACAGCCTCATTTCAGCCACGGCATTTCGCAAAATCATTCTTGCCTCTCCTCTTCTCATGATAAAAAGCGCCGCGACTAGTTTACCAAGAAAAGCGGAATATTCTCGTGGCGGAAGACAAGAAAAAGAGCTGACCGGAGCGCTGTAGAATTTACCTGATGTCGAAGCGGCCGGCCCTTGCGGAATAATATCATCTTCTCGTTCCGCAGATGGGGCACCCCTGCATGGAAAGGGGTCTCTCCAGCCGGCATTCGGCCAGAAGCCGGTTGTCGAGGAATATCTCCCGCGTGGGTCCGTCCGCCTTCACCAATCCTTCGTGGAGCACGATGGTCCTCTCGCACAAGTCAAGAACCATGTCCAGGTCGTGGCTGGTAAAGATCTTCGTATGATGGAACTCCAGCAGAAGCCCCATGAGGCGGCGGCGGGCGCAAGGGTCGAGGCCGCTGGTGGGCTCGTCCAGCACCAGGATGGACGGCGCCATGGAAAGCACCGTGGCGATGGCGACACGCTTCTTCTCACCGCCGGAAAGGTGGTAGGGGGGGCGGTCCGCCAGATGCGCGGCGCCGACCAGCTCCAGCGCAGCCTCCACCCTCCTCTCCACCTCGCTGGGCGGGAGGCCGAGATTGAGCGGCCCGAAGGCCACGTCCTCGCGCACCGTGGGCAGGAAGAGCTGGTCGTCCGGGTCCTGGAAGACCATGCCGATGGCCCGCCGGATCTCGGGCAGGGTCGAACGGGTTACCGGGAAATCGCCCACGCGCACCTCCCCTTCCGTGGGGAGCAGGCAGCCGTTCAGGTGGAGAAGAAGTGTCGATTTACCCGCCCCGTTGGCGCCGATGACGGCCACGGACTCACCGTGAGTGATGCGGAACGATACGCCCCGCAGCGCCTCGGCGCCGTCCGGGTAGACATGGCGCAGACCTTTGACTTCTACAATGTGATGACTCATAGGAAAAACCCCGTGACAAGCCTGCCAAGAATCCGAGGAATGTTCTCCAGGCGGAAAAGGAGAAACAGCGCCGTCCATCCCAGTATAAACAGGATTTCCCGGACACCGAAACGGCATGGGCGGCGCGGATGGAATTCGCCGGTGAATCCCCTGGAGAGCATGGCGCGATGGATACGCTCGGCCCGCTCCCAGGTGCGGAGCAGCAGGTGGCCCACCAGGGAACCGAAGTGCCTCATCCCCAGGCCGCTCCCGCCGAAGGACCTCAGATCCCTTGCCATCGACATCCTTTTACCCTCTTCCATCAGGACGAAAATATATCTGTAGAGAAAGAGGAGCTGTACGGCGAACGCACGGGGCATGCCGAGGCGTTCCAGCGCGCCGCAGATGGCGGGGAAGCCGGTGACGGATATCAGGATGAACGCCGCGGACACGGTCAGGGCCGCCCTCGTCACTATGGAGGCGCAGGAGATCCATCCCCCGCTGATGGCCAGCGGTCCCGCATGCAGCATGACATGCCTGTCCAGGAGCGGGTTGAATATCCCGATAGCCACGGCGAACGGCAGGACAAGGACGGTCTTTCTGACGAGAAACAGGGCGGGCAGGCCGCCCAGGGCGATCATCGTGGCGGGATAGAGAAAAAAGGGGAAGAGGGCGGATATCTCATATTTTCCCAATGAGACCACCGAGACGATGAAGAAGAAGGTCACGAGGACCTTCGCGCGCGGGTCCAGGCGATGAACGGCGGTATCGTGCCCGGAGAGCCGGTCGAGAAGCCTGAAATCAATGTGTGTTCCGAATATCCCAGCCATAGTCCGTCCATGAAAAAAGGGAGAAAATACAGCAATCTCCCTTTGCCTCCACCTTAAAGGTCCCTGGGTCCGGGCATTCCTGATCAGGTCTCCCCGTGGCGTTTCCGGAGCAGGAAGGGGAGCAGGCATGCGAGCCCCAGGGTCAGTAGCGAGCCGACAATACCGGCTACGCTGGTCCCGAGACGGCCCTCTGAAGCTCCGGCAGGGTTCTCTTCGGGCCGCGCCGCTGACTTCACGGTTTTCCTGAAGGTATAGTCGGGCAGGAAAGAGGTCTTTTCCTGGATGGAAGCAAGGGCGGCCGAAATCCCCCTTGTTGGTCCAGCCAGTCCCTCCTGGCCCGTTACTCCGGCTATTGCCCATTCCAGTCCGTCCGGGCTCTCCGACGCGAACCAGGAGATAATACCGCCGGTCAGCATGGCGGCAACGAAAAAGGAAAGGAGCAAGCGGCGCAGAGGATGTTTGCCCGCAGTCCTGGCGTGCAGGGCTGACTCCAGGATCTCGGGCCGGGCCTGGCGGACGAATGAAACCACCGCGACCGTGACCAGGCCCTCGACAATGCCTATTGCCAGGTGAATCGGCTGAATCATGAACAGGAAGGCGGAAAAGGGCAGTTCCGAAATGCCGGAAAGATATGTCTCCAGGACCACGCAGAACGGCCCCAGTTGCAGGCTCGCGATGGCGGAAAGCATGATCGCCAGCCCCATGCGCCTCCGGGAGGGATTGGCGCCTGTGAGCTTTACGTAGATGAGAGGGTATACGATAAAGGCCGTGATGAAACCCATGTTGAAGATATTGCACCCCAGGGCGAGAAGGCCGCCGTCGGCGAAGAACAGCGCCTGGACCACCAGCACCGAGGCAATGGTGAGAAAGGCGGCATGGGGACCCAGCAGTATTGCCAGCAGGAGGCCTCCCCCCAGGTGGCCGCTGGAACCGGTGGCCGGTATGGTGAAATTGATCATCTGGGCCGCGAAAAGGAATGCCCCAAGCACTCCCATGAGCGGAACCTTTCTTTCGTCCATATCCGAGCGAACCTTAGCGGAGCTCCAGGCGACGGCGGCCGCTGAGACAGCCCACATGGCGCCCCCGACAGCGGGGGAGAGAAGCGCGTCGGCCATATGCATGACAAGTCCCTTTCCGATGGTTCCTTATTCGGAACCGGTAATACGATTTAGTTTTTATGTAACACAAATCGTATACTCGCTTGGAGAAAATGTGTCAATACTATTTTTAGTATAACTAAAAAACAGGCTTTCCTGCCTGAGGCGAGTGTGGCCAAGAAACCTAATTGCAGGCAAAGGGTATCCAGAAGCGACTAATCGCTTGACGCGTACCCTCACGAACTTTATCCTTCCAAAATGGTTTTGTCTTCCCTCCGTTATTGGGAAGGGAAGAACCGCCGGATAGAAGAACTGCCATATTGACCACGCATGGAAGGAGGAACGCATGAGATTCATTGGATACTCGAGGTTTGTTTTCTGTCTGCTGGCTGCCTCTCTGTTCATTCCCGGCTGCATGCACAAGGAAATGAGGGATCAAGCGTATCTTTCAGAGGCCCCTGCGCCCCTTCCTCCCCCGCTTCCATCTCCGGCCATGCACAAGCGCGCCATGATGGCCCCTGCCGAAGCTGCTCCGTCGGCCATGCCGCCGCGTCAGCCCGCGTCTCCGGCGGAGTTCAATACCGAGGGCTATGACCGCGTCACCGAAAACCCCTTTCTTGATGTGCTGAAGAACCCCCTCTCCACCTTTTCCATCGATGTGGACACCGCTTCGTACACCAACGTCAGGCGCTTTATCACCAATGGCAAGCTTCCTCCGCCTGACGCTGTCAGGATCGAGGAGATGGTGAACTACTTCGACTATGACTATCCCCAGCCAGGGAAGGGTGAACCCTTTTCCTTCACCACCGAACTGACCGGCGCGCCCTGGCAGCCGGGAAATCAACTGCTCCTTATCGGGCTCCAGGGGGTGAAGATTCCCATGGACGACCTCCCTCCCGCCAATCTGGTATTTCTCATCGATGTGTCGGGCTCCATGTCCGACGAGAACAAGCTCCCTCTCCTGATCAAGTCTTTCAAGCTGCTTGTGGGACAATTGAGACCCCGGGACCGGGTGGCCATCGCCGTCTATGCCGGACAGGCCGGTCTGGTGCTGCCATCCACCGGCGGCGATGAGAAGCACAAGATACTGGCGGCGCTGGAGAGCCTCCAGGCCGGCGGCAGCACCGCGGGCGGCGCGGGAATCCAGCTCGCCTACAGGGTCGCCAAGGAAAATTTCATCAAGGGGGGGAACAACCGGGTGATCCTGGCCACGGACGGCGACTTCAACGTGGGCGCTTCCAGCGACGCCGAGATGGAGCGGCTCATTGAGGAGAAGCGCAACGACGGCATCTTCCTGAGCGTGCTGGGCTACGGCATGGGGAACTACAAGGATTCCAAGATGCAGAAGCTGGCTGACAAGGGAAACGGCAACTATGCATACATCGACAACCTGCTGGAGGCGAAGAAGGTGCTGGTTTCCCAGTTTGGAGGCACCATGCTGACCATCGCCAAGGACGTCAAGATGCAGGTGGAATTCAATCCGGCCAAGGTGAAGTCCTATCGCCTGATAGGGTATGAAAAGCGGATGCTGCGCGCCGAGGACTTCGCCGACGACAGGAAGGACGCCGGAGAGCTGGGTTCCGGCCACACTGTAACCGCCCTCTACGAGATAGTTCCGGTCAGGGACGGGGCCGATCTGAAGCAGGAATTGACCTACCAGGACGTGCGTATCAAGGATAGCGCCAGAAAGAGCCCGGAGCTTGCCACCATCCGTTTCCGATACAAAAAGCCCGATGGTGACGTGAGCAAGGAACTTACCCGGAAGATTCCAGCCACCGTGACGGGTATCGGCAAGGCAAGCGAAAACATCCGCTTTGCTGCTGCCGTGGCCGAGTGGGGGATGCTCCTGCGCAAGTCGGAGTACAAGGGGAAGGCGAACTACGCTCAGGCGCTGGACATGGCACGAAAGGCCAAGGGGGCGGACGATATGGGCTACCGCGCCGAATTCATCCGGCTGCTGGAGATGGCGGAGCTGCTTGGGGGCAGATAGGCCGCTGAAAGCGGCCGCTAGATAGCTCCTTCCGGCGCTCCAGGGAGAAGTGTAGTAACTATTTGAATTGTTTGCAATAAAGGGCGGTCTCCTCGGAGGCTGCCCTTTCAGGTTTTATCGGGGTGGGTGCGCCCTGGGTTTAACGCCCATAACGACCAAGAATCTCTTCGGCGCCACCATCCAGGGCGGGTTCTTCATTTTGCAGGACAGGAGTCTGCTCGTTGGCAAGGCGGAAGAAGTCCTTGTAGTGAACGGTACCGAGCAGCTTCTTCAGTCTTTCCGCTATATCCCTGAAGTCTGAAGCAGTCGAGGGTGAAAGGTATGCGCCGAGTTCATGGAGTTTCACGCAGATGTTAAGCGCTCTGGATGCGTCTTCCTGGCTGAACGGGTTTTCGTATGAGGGGTCGCCCTTTATGACAAAGGTCTCTGCGCGACTATCCTTTTTCAAAGTAACCCCATAGACCGGGACCGGAAGAGAGTCATGCTCGGGGAGCGATTCGACGATTACATCCACACCGATATCGAGAAAAAAACCGAGATAATCAACCGACATTAGCCTGAACCTCCCCCGTGCCGCTGAACGGGAATTGCATCAACCCATGGAATGCCCTGCAATAATATGCGCCTGATTGACCTGATGGGAAGAGTCTTGCGACCCTGCGCAAGAAATCAAAACGAAAAACTGTAACTGCTCGATAGTATACCCTGTTTTATGAGTAACATGAGTATGCCGATTCCGTCAATCGGCGAGGCAATTCCCGTGGCAAGGGAACAACATGTAAGTATCGCTTGGGCAAGTACACCGGAAGAAGCTGATCTCCATCAGTGGGGCCCTGCTTCAACAAGCTGCCTAACTTCAGCTGCGGCCGGATGTGAAACTTGGGCATATCCGGAGGATAGCGAGACCCCTGTTTTCTTTGTTTTATCCCCGGCTCAAACCGGATATTGGGCCGCCTCCCAGGTTGGGAGAGGTTGGGTCGGGGAAACGCTCATACCAAATTCAAGCGGGCCACGGTCGCCTATTCTGAGCGGGAAACGGTCAACCTGGTGAAGGGTGGCAATGGAGGTAACGGTGCCGCCCTGGCCCAGGGCCGCTTCCTGGCCTTCATACAGAGTAATATCGCCGGCCATATCTACCGGCCCCCTTCTCCAGTACCCTCCGCCGCCGGCGTGGAGCAAGGGAAATGTCGGAATGGCGGCGAAAACAGACCAGCGACGTCGTCTTTCCCCGCCATCCTCAAAGAGGATGATGGCTCGATTCTGCGGCATGTTGTCCCAGAATATTCGTACGTAACATCTCATTGCTTCGTACCCCCCCCTTTATAAATTTTCCCCCCGGCTGTTCTGACGGTCATAATACGAATCGCGGATTCCTATGGAAGCCGGTTTTCCTCCTCATCCTTGTCCCGGGTCGCCTGGGAGCGCGCCGGAATTACAGGTCATCTCTCATGCGAAAGTACCTATAAATTCTTGCCATTAAGAATTGTCCCAAGAATTCCACAAACTAAAGTTTAGCTGAAAAGTTCCGATACAAAAGGAAAAATCTTGCTCTGAAGGACATGAAATCCCTTCTTCAGCGGGCAACGGCGGGGGGGATGCACATGGCAGACGGCGATAGGGGCCTAAAATGACTGAAGAATCCTCTTCTATCAACCGGCAACGTGGCTATCGACGGAACGCTCAGGATAACCGGTGACGTGGAACCTGGGATGCGTGTCAAAGCTGCTGCCAGGAGCACGCCTGACGCTGAAAAAGAGGTTTGAACTGCCCGGAAACGCCAGCATAAAGGCTGAACGACAGGTTTACCGCGGAAGTCAGGGTCCGTATCGGAGAAAAGCCGTTCCTGGTTGCTTCCCATGTGTAGGGGGTGACATTCACCCTGGGAGAAGACGGCATTGTGTTCTGAGGGCTGGTTAATAAGATATATAAAGGGAGGTTGATGTGGATGTGTTCTACAGGAATTTCAGGTGTATCGGCCTGTTTTTTGCCCTGATACTCCAGTTTCAGCTTGCGGCATGCGGTGGCTGGACCGAAGATCCGACCGGCAAAAATGACAGAATCTCCGTGATTGTTTTCTCGGATGTCCATTTCAATCCTTTTTATGACCCATCTCTTTTCCAGAAACTTGTCTCCGCCGATGTCGGCCAATGGGCGAGCATTTTTGAGACATCGAGCATCAAAGCGCCTTCGGCATGGGGTAGCGACACCAACTACCCCTTGCTTGCCCTTTCACTCTCGCACATAAGGCGGGACCTGGGATCGAGCCCGCTCATCATCTATACCGGTGATATTCTAGGCCATAACTTTCCGCAAACGTTTTTCGCTCTTTCCGGGCGCCATGACCCTCCGGATGCCACGGACATCGAGGCCATGAAGGCCTTTGCTGACAAGACGGTTACCTTCTTCATGGATCAGGTGAGGTCTTCCGCGGGGAACATTCCGGTCGTGTTCGCTGTCGGAAACAGCGATTCATACTCAGGGCTTGGGCCGGATAGCGCTTTTCTCAGCAATACGGCGGAACTTTTTTATTCAAAATTTCTGAACGGCGCCGCGGATCATCAGGAATTTCTGAATACCTTCAAGGCTGGAGGTTATTATTCCGCGGAACCGCCAGGAACGAATCTGATGGTGATAGGGCTCAACACCGTTATTTTTTCCGCTCAATTCCATGATATCGAGAAGAGTGCGGCAGACGCCGAACTTTCCTGGCTTGAGTCACGTCTCTCATCAGCCAGGTCTGCCGGTAAAAAAGTGTGGCTCCTGATGCATATCCCGCCCGGCGCGGACATTTATTCAACCGCCCAAAAGGTTGACACCAACGGCCGCATTGCAACTGCCACGATGATGTGGAACCAGGATTATCAGAAACGGTTTCTGGGAATTCTTTCCACGTATCCGGGGATTATCGCACTGACGCTTGCCGCGCATACTCATATGGACGAATACCGTATCCTGTCGCCTTCCAATGTCCTTGTAATAACGCCCGCCATCAGTCCGTTCTTCGGCAACAACCCTGCCTTCAGGACCTTTGCTGTTGCAAGAGATACAATGAAACCGGTCGATTACAGTTCCTTGAACTATGACCTCGCAACCACTCCGGAACAGTTCGAAGGCTATTATACTTTTTCGGCGGCGTATTCTGCGCAAGGATTTCTGGACCATTCCCTGGCAGACCTTTTTCCGTCGCTCGGAACGAACAAAACGAAGCAGGCCCAGTACCGGGGGCGCTATTTTTCCGGACATAATTACTCTATACCCGCTGTCAACAACCAGAATCCAATCACTGATGGGAACTGGCCGGTTTACTGGTGCGGCATTGCTGAAATGGGGCAACAAGAGCTTTTGGATTGCGTGAATGCCCATTGATGTCCACAATATATGCTGCGGTTCGAAGGAGATCGGACGCGCAACCTGCGCGTTTCTGTTTTCTTGCAACATGTCTTCTGGAAATTCCCGGAGTATGGTCAATGGCCTGCGACACAAACATTGAACGGCGCATCGACACACTGATCGTCCGATGGGGCAACCTGGAGAAGAAACGCATGTTCGGCGGGGTCTGCTATCTGCCGGGAGGTGATGTCTGCTTCGGTATCTGTAGGGAAGAGGTGATCGTCCGAACCGGTCCGGCCACGGCCGGTGAGCTGCCGTCGCGGAAGAACGTTCGACCTTTCGATGTCACGGGAAGACCCATGAAGGGATGGTTGATGGTGGAGGCCTGGGGATACTGCCGACTGATAGCCTGAGCCGCTGGTTCGCCCTGACTCCTCCTGAGAAGTAGTTTTTCGCCGACTGCATAGCGGCCCGTGACAATTCACTTTATGACGAGGCTGAATCCGTCGGGTTCAGCAGAGGAGATTGCACATGAGTACTTTCCTTTCCAGCTGTGGCTTGCGGCGTTTGTTCCTTCTCTTCCTGGTGCAGATCGTCCTGGTGACGGGAGCGGCTCTGAACGGTACAGTTCACGCGGCGCCTCCTTTGTCCGACCAAGGGGTCAGCGAAGATACGGATGACCGGATTACCGCGGTTCAGGGCCTGGTCACGGGAGCGGTTCAGCAGGTGGGATTCCGCGCCTCGATTTTCCGGTTGGCGATCCAGTACAACCTGGCCGGATGGGATGAAAACCTTCCTGACGGTACGGTCCGATTCCTTCTTCAAGGTCCCCGTTCCCGCATCGGGAAGGTCGTCGGGCTGATTCCGAAGGCGGATCCAAAGGGAAACGTCTCCGGGATATCAACGGAAGATGTCCCGGTTTCGCCCGACCTCAGGGCTTTCACGGTTCGCGGGTGGACATCGAAGAGTCGCGGATACTCGAAACCGACGGACCTGGTCTTCCCGCTCCGTTCTCCCGACACTCTGGTATCCCGGAAGGAAGCGAACCGCGTGTACCATGGGATTCTCGCAACAATCGAATCAGCTCGCGGGGAATGATGGGAAATCCGGGTAAGACGCCTTCCCGGATTTCCCCACCGGCCTTCTGGTGTATTGAATCCATCTGTCAATCCGGTGAAGATAATTTTTGACAAATCATTAAGGAAATGATAATGATGCACGACATTATTCCAGGGATAGACGATAATACTCAACCATTCGCAAGAATGGGGCGGAAAGCCTACGGGTCTTACAGAGACAGCCGGGTTGCCGAAATATCATACGATGTTCGGTCCCGGCTTTTTTGTTTCCCGCACCTTCACAGGCTCGGAAGAGCCCGAAAGAGGCGCTCCCTTTCCAATCGGCGGCTCATGCCGGTCAGCGGGGGACGCGGTCGGCATTTGACGCCTGGTGGTATACGATAATACTCAACCATTCGCGAGAATGGGGCGGAAAGCCTACGGGTCTTACAGAGACAGCCGGGTTGCCGAAATATCACACGATATTTGCTCCCGGCTTTTCTTTTGTCCTGATGACGCGAATCTAGATCTTGCTTGTGAGAAAGGCGCCTTGTTTCCCCAGGTATCGAACCATGAATCTTACCCAGTTATCCGGTTGTCTTCGTTTCCTTGTCCTGTCCGTATTCATCATCTCTCTCCAGGGATGCGCCGTGATGAAAATTGTCCAGGACAAGTTCCGCGTATTGGCAGGCCATCCTGAAGAGGAGTTGGAAAAGAATCATTTCCAGGTTGCCGGAGGGGATGATGTGATTGGTCGGCTGGCGGTCATCAGGGCTGAAAAGGGCGATACCCTTCCGGACATCGCCAGACACTTCGGTCTGGGAATCAATGCAGTCAGCGCGGCCAATCCGGGGGTGGATGTATGGACGCCCGAAGACGGAGAGCGCATACTGCTTCCCCTCAGTTTTACCCTGCCGGACGCCCCCAGAAAAGGGATTGTGGTTAACCTGGCCACCATGCGCATCTTTCAGTTCAAGGGGGATCGAAAGACCCTGGCGGTGTCGACCTACCCGGTAGGTGTCGGCACCGAGGAACGGCCCACGCCCACCGGCCAGATGCGCGTCGCGCGCAAGGCGGCCCGGCCGACGTGGCGAGTTCCCGCTTCCATTGCCGAGGATCATAGGAAAAAAGGGGATATTCTTCCGGCGGAAGTTCCTCCCGGCCCGGATAATCCCCTGGGAGAATATGCGCTCTATCTTAGCAGGGCCGGTTATCTGATCCATGGAACCAACAAACCGGCCAGCATCGGTCTCAAGGCGACAAATGGCTGCATGCGGCTATATCCGGAAAACATCAGGAGACTCTACAGGGATACCCCCGTCAATACACCAGTGCTCATCATCAACCAGCCGTATCTCATCGGCCGGCGCAATGGGATGCTTTACCTGGAAGCCCATGCTCCCCTGGAAGGGGGCGGCGCCGCCGAGCTTGAAAAGGTATATGCGAAACTGAAGGATTTCGACAAGAAATCGGATCGCGGGATTGACTGGAAAACGGTAAGGAGGGTTCAGGCCGAGGCCAGGGGGATTCCGGTGCCCATCCTGGAAGTGACTGAAGGAGATGAAAAGAGAAATGACGAACCCGTGGAGGTCGGGCATCCGGACACCTTGTACGGCGCACCTGAGACTCCGGAGCTGAAACTGGATGCGTGGTACGTGCTGGCCGCCGATGTGGGTGAGGAGATTGACGCCCGGAGGATTGCCGCCATCATCAGCCACCAGGGGCCGCCCATTCCGGCGAGGGTGTTGTCGAGGGGCAAGGGCTTTCGTGTCATCGCCGGCCCTTTTGATAATCTCAAGGCCGCCAGGGCGGCGGTCAAACGCCTGAAGATTGATCTGGACATGGACGGCATTGTGATTGAGCCTGCCGGCAAGGGATAGGGCCGGCATTATATGAGGGGAAAGGAGGTGATATGGTGTGAAGAAATCTCTTCTGCTGATGACGATGATGCTTGTTCTCCCTGTTACTCTGCTCGGTTGCGCCACATCGGGTGAACTGGAGAAAGTACAGGCGGAACAGAAGCTGATTGACGCGAAGGCCGAACAGGCGCTGCAGGACGCTCAAGCCGCCAAGACCGCGGCCGATGCGGCCAAGGTAAAGGCCGATGATGCTACTGCCCGAGCCGAAAAGGCGGAGCAGGCGGCGTCTGAAAGGGAAAGGATCGCCGATGAAAAGGCGAAAAAGGCTGACGCCGCTTTCCAGAAATCAATGAAAAAATAGGTCTGTTTCAATGGATCTCCGGGGCCTTCACCGGTCTTCCGGATGATGGAGCGGCAGGGAGGCGAAACCCTGCCGTTTCATTATCCACCATGGGGGGCTCGGGCGCTTTCAGGGATGAAGACGCTCCGGCGGGCATCGACGCAGGCAGCGCCAGTTATCTTCCCAGAGGGGTGGCAGAGTTTATGGAAACGGGGAAATCATCGGCCCAAGTGGCTGTAAAACATTGGGGAATGGCCGGTTTCCGTTCCATTCTGCTTGCCTGTGTCATGCCGGCTGTTATGCTGACATCCGGGTGCGTCCATTACAATGCTGGATATCATTCCGGGGCGGACTTCAAGGAGGCCAATGACCTTTTTCGCCGGGACAGCTATGAGGCCTCCTTGGACAGCTATCTGCGGATACTTGCAAAATATCCCGCGGCCGCCGACCGGGCTCTTTTCGAGATGGGTATCGTCCATTCGTATCCCGGAAATGAACGGAAGGATTACCGGAAATCCCTGGAGTGTTTCGAAAAGCTCGTAAGGGATTACCCCGCGAGCGATTACCGGAGAAGCAGTCAGACCATGATATTCACCATCCATAATTCCGCCCTGAAGGATGAGACCATTGCCGCGGGTCAGGCGCGTATTGAAGAGCTCCGGCAACAGCTGCAGGGGAGGGAGGCGGAGATCGCCGAACTGCGCAAGCATAGGGAGGAGCTTCAACGGAGGGTCTTCGCGTATGCGCTTCTGAACGGGCCGGTGGACAGGATAGTGATAGAAAAGAGCGCCCGGAAACTGATGTTGCTGGCGCGGGGTGAGGTGATCAAGACCTACAGGATAGCGCTGGGGGGAAATCCGGTCGGGCCAAAGGAGATGGAAGGGGACAACAAGACGCCCGAGGGTATCTATGAAATAGACTCCAGGAACAAAAACAGCTACTTCCATCGCTCGCTTCATATTTCCTATCCCAACGACCAAGACAAAAAGCGGGCAAGGGAACGGGGCGTGTCTCCGGGTGGAGACATCATGATTCACGGGATCAGGAAAGACTTATCCTGGGTTGGCGATGCCCACGCCGGGGTTGACTGGACGAAAGGGTGTATTGCCGTCACGGACGACGAGATCGAGGAAATAGATAAGCTGGCGCCGGATGGCACGGTTGTCGAGATCAGGCCATAGCGCTCTGTAATTCTTATTTCTTCGAGTCGAACCCCTCCAAACCTCCCCTTCTCAGGGGAGGCTTTTAGGCTTCCCCCTGAGAAGGGAAGGCTGGGGTGGGGTGGTTATTAACGTTACAAGGCGCTTGTTCCGGCGGGTGATCCGGAACTACGGGAGTCACGCAAACAACAGGCTGAACACTGTCAGGAAGGTGAGCTGGCAGGCGGCCACGATCCATCCGTTGCGCAGCATGGAGCGCATGTCGTCGGACTCGGCGAAGCCCAGGGAGCTGACCATGTTAGCGCCCGGAAAGACGAAGTTGTGCACACGGGTAGCCACCACCAGGGCCAGGGACCAGGCGAGCATGGAAACGCCATGTCCTTCAAGCAGGGGGGTGAACATCTCATGGAGAAGCTTGAGGGTCGCCACAGTGGCGCCGCTGATGCCGAAGGCGCCGAGAAAGCCTCCGGAGATGACGATTGCGGGCTTGCCGCCCGCCTCGGTCATGGGCTTGAGGAGGGTGGTGAGGGCCGCGAACCCGCCGGCCTTTTCCACGAACCGGATGAAGGGGTCCAGGAGCACGAACAGGAGGAACAGGGATACGTTTCCCGCCATCCCCCGTGTTACCAGTTTCAGTATCCCGTCCGGGCGCAGGCCTCCGGACAGGCCGGTGATGAATGACAGGCCGAGCATGATGACCACCACGAACGAGGTGGGGGCCTTGACTACGATGCCGTACACAACAGCCGCCAGGAAGGAGGCCGCAAAGAATAATGTCGCGCGGCGGCTTTGCGGGGATGGCTCGAAACGCCCGGTTTCGGCCGGGATTTCGTAAGGCGCCGTATCCCTTGTGCGGCGCTGGATGCGCTGAATAACCAGCCAGGTTACCCCGAGGGTGATGAGCGCCACCGGGCCAGAGACGAACAGGATCATCTGGCCGTAGTTGATGCCCGTGAGTCCCAGAAGGGTTATCACCGGCGGGGTGAATGGGCCCAGGATCAATGCCTCCTCGCCTACCGCCTGGAAGATGACGCCGACGGTGCTTCGGGAGAGTCCGACCGCGGCGGCGACGGGGAGGACGATGGGAGCAATGACCGCGTTTCCTCCCGCCATGGTGCCCAGGAGGCCGACGATTACCAGGCACGCGAGCATGATGCCGAACATTGCCTTCCTTTCCGTGTCCACTCCGATGGTGTGGATGATGCGGTGCACGATGACGCGGGAGACTCCGGTGGCGTTCAGGACCTCGCCCAGACCCCTTCCCAGCATGATGATGAGACCAACCAGCGCAAGAAAGGAACCGAGTGCGTCGGCCAGAGCCATTCCGAAAGAAACCGGTGTCTGGCCGCTGAGCGCAGCGCCGATGACGACGCATACCGCTGTGGCGGGGAGGATATCAATCCCGCGAAAAACCAGCACAATGTAGACAAGGAGCGGCGCAAGCCCCAGCAGTCCCCGCCAGAATGTTACATCCATCTCCATAGACAATCTCCGCGATGTTGTAATAATGAACCGTCGGACATTCTATAGCACAACTTCAGGAAAAAACGGAGAACCCTGCAAGGGCGGATTTAAGCGGGATGAACAGAATGGAGGCGCATCCTGGCGAGGTTTATTGATTGAAGGGGAGATAAGCGGTTGAAATGGAGCGGGATGAATGGCCGCGGTTAAGGAGGGTGAGGATGTATCTGATTCGGCGCAAAAAAATGGTATGGTCGAGAAGGCCGTCCATTTAATTTGCGCCGGGCAGGGTCTATTTCATGATCTCCGACAGCAGTTTGCCGCCGATCCCGATATTTTCCCGGGGCATTTCATTGATGAGCACGATGAATTTTTCCTCCGGAATCTTCGTTACTTCACTGGCCTTGGCTGTTAGTTCTTTCACGAGCTCCGCCTTTTTCTCCGTTGTAATGGTGCTGATATCGACACTAATGACCGGCATGTTCATTCTCCTTTTCCCTTGAATTTTCCTGCTGCTTGTATAACTCTGGGGATGAGTTTTTCCTCAGAGTATCTCTTTCCGGAAGTCCTCAATCCCCATTTCTTCGATTATCTTGCCGATGCGGCATTTCTTTTCCACTGCGCTGAACCAGGAGACAATCCGTCCGACAACTGCCAGGGCTTCTTCGTCCGTTGGCAGGTTCTCAACGAGGGTCCGGGCCATGCGGGGACTGGCTCCCCCGTTTCCGCCGACCAGGATCTTCCAGCCTTTGGGGCCGCCTATGAGCGCCAGGTCTCTAATGAAGCCTTCACAGCAGTCGTTGGGGCAGCCCGAGACGCTCATCTTGAATTTCCACGGCGCCTTGAGGCGGTGGTAGCGCCTGTCCATCTCCATGCCGATATCCCTGGTGATGCGCTGCGCCCGCTTGCACCACGAAGCGCCGGGGCACATCTTCACGTATCGGACGCACAGTCCTACGCCACCTTCATCCAGGTTCCCAAGGTCAGCGCGGATGGCGTCCAGTTTCTCTTCCGGAATGCCCAGAAGGCAGATGCGCTGGGCGTTGGTGACCTTTATCTGGGGAACTCCGTGTCGCTCGGCCGTGTCGGCGATCCTTCGCAGTTCCTCAGTGTTTGTGTACCCGCCCGGCATGTGGACCTTGACGGCGAAGGTCTCTCCGTCCCGCTGCACGATGGCGCCTTTCTCAAGGATATTCTGTTTCATGCTTTCTTCCTCCCGAGGAATCTTTGAAAAGGCATTACAATTGTGTCGCCGGATTTCACCCCATGCGGCGACAAAGGGACTCGGGGCTGTTATAGTATATCACCATGACGTTATCAAGAGGTTAAAGAGGAGGAAAACATGAACACGCCGGAACTTATCGATATCTTTCTGGATGCAGAGGCATACGGAGTCGTGGGCGCTTCCGCCAACCGGGACAAGTACGGCAACAAGGTCTTACGTTGCTACCGCCAGAACGGATACCGGGTAATACCGGTCAACCCGAAGGAGAAGGAGATCGAGGGGATGCCATGCGTGGCGTCGGTCATGGACCTGCCCGATGAAGTGAAAAGCATCTCGGTTATCACCCCTCCGGCCATAACTGAAAAGGTGGTTGAGCTGGCGGCGCGCAAGGGAATCAAAAACATCTGGATGCAGCCCGGCGCCCAGAGCGACAGGGCGGTGGAGTTGTGCCGGCAAAACGGCATCAATGCCATTGCCGACGGCAGCTGCATCCTGGTGGTGCTGCGCTACCACGAGGAATAAATCCGGGCGCGTTCTCTCGTAACGCTATTTACGGACAAGCTCTAAGTCATCCGGTTGAAACATCCGCCTCCACGGCGTAGCGTTTGATCTTGCGGGTGGTGGTCTTGGGGAATTCGTCCTCTCGCAGGGTGAATTTCTTCACCCTCTTGTAATCGGCCAGGCACTTTCCGGCGGCGAGCACCTCCCGCCGGATGATCTCCTCCACTTCCGGCTGGGAGAGGGGGCCCCGGTTCCTGGACCGTTCCAGCTCGTCCAGGGCATCCTGGCAGGGGAAGATGATGGCGTGCGCCTCCTCGGAAACGGCGTCTATCTTGTGGCCGTACACCATTGCCTCGGCGATCAGGGGGCTTTTCAGGAGTTCAGTTTCCACCTCTTCAGGGTATACGTTCTTGCCGTTGGGAGTGACAATCAGGTTTTTTACCCTGCCGCGGATGAACAGGAACCCTTCTCTGTCCAGCTTTCCCAGGTCGCCGGTGCGGTACCAGCCTCCCGCGAGGGCCTCTTCCGTGGCCTGGGGATTCCTGTAGTATCCCTGCATGACATTGGGTCCGCGCACCAGGATCTCGCCGACGCCATCCTCGTCGGGCCGGTTTATGCGTACCTCTATCCCCTCCATTACAGGGCCGACCGAGCCAAGGCGGGTTCTGCCGGGGCATTCCGCCGAAATTACCGGCGAGGTTTCGGTAACGCCGTATCCCTGATAGATGTCGAATCCCATTTTTATCAACCCGCGCGCGATGGCCGGGTCAAGGGCCGCTCCGCCGCTGATGAACATTGTCCCGCCGGCGAGATTGGCGCGGATGCCGGATACCACAAGCCGGCGCGCCAGGGGGAGGGAGAAGAGGAGGCTGGAAACCTTCTTCGACCTGATGTTTTTCAGGATACGGTCGTGGAACATGCGGTACACGGCAGGGACGGCGGTGAAGAAGGTCGGGCGTACCTCGGCCAGGTTTTCCCCCAGCTTTTTCAGAGATTCCGCGAAGGAAACCGTGCCCTGGACCGACAGGGGGAGGAGAAGGCCGCACACCTGCTCGAAGACATGGTTGATGGGAAGGAACGACAGCGTATGCATGGTGTCGTCCACCTGGAAATGGGTTGCGGCGGCGCGGATGTTGGAGACTATATTGCCGTGACTCAGCACCGCGCCCTTGGATCGTCCGGTGGTGCCGGAGGTGTACAGGATCAGGGCGGGGTCGCCGGGGGTATGGGCAGGCGGAGCTAGTTCCTCTTTGCGGGAGAACTCCGGCAGGCGCACAATGCGCACGGCTCTGGAGGCCTGTTTTTTGTTGGCTCGGTTGGGGGAAACCGGGTTTTCCGGTTTTCCGGCGGCCTGGAGATCCGTCTTTTCCGCCAGATGGGAGGATATCCTGGAGGCAACGGAGCGCAACCGGTCACGCAACCCGGGCGGTAACGAAAGGTCGTCCGGCAGTTCCTTGATGATATCATTGACTTCACCAAGAATCATGAACTCCGGCGGAAGGGGGGATTCTTTCCTGAGGGGATCGTCGAAAAGGACGATCTGCTCCAGGCTGGTCAGGTCGTTGTCCTTTTCCAGGAGGATTTCCAGGAAGGATGGATCTATGAAGAGTATCCGGGTCTCGCTGTCCGCCAGGATGTGGCGGACTTCGGCGCTCTTCAGCTCCTTGTCTATGGGAACGACAATACCCCCTGCCCGCAGAATCCCGAAATAGGAGGCAACCCACCGGGGGGAAGACGGCCCTATGATTGCGGCCCGGTCTCCGGCCCCGAACCCGGCGGCGGCAAGACCCGCGGCGATTCCATCTGCTTGGGCATGGAGTTCGCGGTAGGAGATTTCGCGCCAGGCGCCCGCTTCCTTGTAGCGGATGGCCGTTTTCATGGGCGCCGCCGCAAGGCTGTTCCTTAACAGGTCATCGATGGTTGTCATGTCGCTCTCTCAATCAGGTTAATGAAAGCATGGTTGATTGTAATTGGGAATCGAGGGAAGCATAGTAACCCAAGACTCTCCGGCACGCATCCGTTTTTTCCTTTTTCCGCGTGTCTCAGAGGTTTTTCTTCCCCGTGAAGCCCAATCCTTTCCTTTCTTTTGCTGAAATACATGTATAATGACGTTTCCGGCAGCCTGCATACCTTTTCGGGAAGATCGCCATGAAGGCCGATATGGCTCATGAAAAACCAATCCTGTTCCGGGGATAGGGGCTGGGGATACGGGGCCGCATTCAGGATCCGGCGATTCAGAGGGCTACTTGCATGAAATCCGTTTTCGCTATAGATGACAATGGTCAGGGGATGGAAGAGGTCCGCGCTTTCCTGCGTGAACGCGGTTACCAGGTGACCGAGTACAGCCAGGAGTACTGCGAAGAGCTGCGTTTCACCCGGTTCGCGGTTGACTGCGCCTCCATACAGGTGTTCTGGCTGAGTCCCGACCAGAGAATTCTCTATGTCAATGACTCTGCCTGCCGCGCCCTGGGCTATACGCGCGAGGAGTTGACGCGCATGTCGGTCTGCGACATCGACCCCAGTTATCACGGACTGCATGAACCTGAACGGTCCGAGATATGGAACAGGTTTCGGGAAACGGGGCATGGCAGATTCGAGACCAGTCACCGCGCCCGGGACGGCCGTGTCTATCCGGTGGAAGTCCAGTGCAATTTCCTGGAGTTCGAAGGGAGGGAGTACAGTTGCTGTTTCGCTACCGACATCAGCGACCGCAGGCGGGCCGATGAGGCCTTGTGGATGAGCCGGTTCATCGTTGACAACGCCTCCATAGGTATCTACCGGGGTGCGGAGGATGGAGGAATACTCTATGTCAACGAATGCGGCGCGAGCATGCTGGGATATACCAGGGAAGAGCTCTGTTCCCTGAGATTCTCCGACATCGCCAAGTCCATCGCCGGGGAAGGGTGGAAAGAACATCGCCGCGCGTTGCGCGCAAAAGGGGAGAGGAAGTTCGAGGACGAGCATCTCCGCAAGGACGGGACAACGCTGCCGGTGGAGGTTACCGTAAACTACCTGGAGTATGCCGGCTCTCCGTTCAGTTGCTCCTTTGTCCAGGACATCACCGAGCGTAGGAAGATGGAGGATGCCCTGCGGGAGAGCGAGAAGAAATTCCGTCTCCTCATCGAGATATCTCCCAATGCAATCATCGTCATCCGCGGGGATAGAATCGTCTACGCCAACCCGGCGGCTACGCGCATCTGCGGATTCAGCGCGGCTGAATTGTCCGGGATGGAATTCTGGAAGTTCGTCCATCCCCAGTCCCGGGACATGGCGCGCGAAAGGGGATTGGCGTGGCAAAGAGGCGCGGCGGTATCCGGCAATTTCGAATACCGGCTGATCACCAAAAGCGGTGATGACATCTGGGTGATTGCCTCCAGTGTGCCCATGGAATATGAGGGAGCTCCCGCTATCCTGGTCACCTTTGCCGATATCACCGGGACTAAACGCACCCAGGAGGCTCTGCGAGAGAGCGAGGCCAGGCTCAGGCTGGCCATGGAGATGGCGAACCTGGTTCAGTGGGAGTTTGACGGCTCTACCGGCATGTTTCGATTCGATGACCAGTTTTACGCCCTGTACGGCACGAGCTTGGAACGTGAAGGCGGGGTCTTCATGTCCCTCGAGGATTACGCCCGCAAGTTCGTTCACCCGGAAGACATCCCAACGGTCGCAGGGTTTATTGCTCGATCCCTGGATGGCAGCGATATGTCTCCGGCAGGCCGCATTGAACACCGCATCATCCGAGCCGACGGGGAGTCGCGGCATATTTCTGTTATCGTAGAGGTGGTGCGCGATGGGAAAGGGAGGGTTGCCAGGGTCCGGGGTGTCAATCAGGACATCACGGAACAGATTCGCGCCGGGGAAGAGATGCAGAGTCTGGAGGCGCAGCTCCATCAGGCGCAAAAGATGGAGGCGGTCGGGCAACTGGCGGGCGGCATCGCCCACGATTTCAACAACATCCTCACGGCTATCATTGGCTTCGCCGAGGTTGTCGCCATGCGCCTGGGGCATGGTAACCACCTTGCTCATCACATGAGACAGATCCTGGCCGCCGCGGAAAGGGCCGCGGACCTCACCAGGGGGCTGCTGGCGTTCAGCCGCAAGCAGATTCTCCATGTCCGCGCCATCGAGTTGTGTGAGGTGGTGAACGGGGTCAGGAATATGCTGCGGAGGCTGATCCCCGAAGACATCGACTTCCGGGTCAAGACAGCCTCCATGGACCTGGTCGTCATGGCGGACAAGGGCCAGATCGAACAGGTGCTGATGAATCTGGTGACGAATGCGAGGGACGCCATGCCGGCGGGAGGAGTTCTGACGCTGGAGTCCGGTTTCGGGTTGATTGACGAAGGCTTTGTAAAAAGAAACGGCTCCGGGCTGCCCGGAAGGTATGCGAAGCTTATGGTTCACGACACAGGTCACGGCATGGATGAAGAGACGCGCGAGAAGATCTTCGATCCCTTCTTTACCACCAAAGACGTCGGCAAGGGAACGGGTCTCGGCCTGTCCATCATCTATGGAATCGTGAAGCAGCATAACGGCTTTATCACAGTAGACAGTTCCCTGGACAGGGGAACGACTTTCTGCGTCTATCTGCCGCTGGCGGATCAGGAAAAACAGGAGGCGGCCGGGTCCCGGGCGCCGGGAGAGGCGCCGGGCGGGAAGGAGACGGTTCTGCTGGTGGAGGATGACGACCTGGTGAGAGAACTGAACCGCACGATCCTGGAGGACGCCGGGTACAGGGTAATCGAGACGTCGGACGGGAGGGAGGCGCTGGAAACCTTCATGAAAAGAGGTGAAGAAGTCGATATTCTCGTCACTGACGTCATCATGCCGAATATGGATGGGAAGACCCTTTACGGCGAGATTGTAAAAATCAGACCCGGCATGAAGGTTCTTTTCATGAGCGGGTACGCAACGGATACTCTTGATGCAAGGGGCGTTCTGGACGACGAATGCAACTTCATGCCCAAGCCTGTCATGCCTTCGGAGTTTCTCGGAAGGTTGAGGGAGGTTCTTGACCGGACCTGACCCTCCCGGCGCCGGGGAAAAGGCCTCGGCTTCAGCGTTGAGGCTTGCTTTGCCGTGCATTATGGTACACTTGAACGTGCGCTGATTGGAAGCTCCACCATCAAAAGGAGGACAATATGGAGGAAAGAAAGGGAATCATCACGTTTCAAGGCAATCCCCTTACCCTGGTGGGACCGGAACTGAAGGCTGGAGGCAAGGCCCCGGACTTTCGGGTGGTGAACAACGGACTGGCCCCGGTCACCCTGGCTGATTACATGGGGAAGATCAAGGTGCTGAGCGCGGTTCCGTCGCTGGATACACCCGTGTGCGATACTGAGACCCGCAGGTTCAACAAAGAGGCGGCCGCGCTTCCGGACAAGGTGGCGGTGCTCACCATCAGCATGGACCTTCCCTTTGCCCAGGCCCGCTGGTGCGGCGCGGCGGGCGTTGATCGGGTCACCACGCTCTCCGATTACCAGGAGCGTTCATTTGCTACCGGTTACGGCGTCCTGATCGGAGAACTGAAGCTGCTTGCCAGGGCAGTCTTCGTGGTGGACGAAGGGGACATAATCCGCTATATACAGATTGTCCCGGAAATTACCACGGAACCGGACTATGACGCCGTGCTCTCGGCGGTAAAGGTGCTTCTGTAGGGCAGGGTGGAAGTCGAAAGGTGAAGTGTGAGGGGAAGAGGTTCAGAATCCTGAAGCATGGGGAAGCATGATTCCTCTGGACGCCCCCGACTTTAGGGGGAGTCTCAATGGGGGCGCCCAGGGGAATATGCGGGCCCGGCCGGCGGCCGCAGACCGCCTGCCGGGTTTTTTTGCGCCTGTCAGGAGGCGTTGGCTGTTGACAGCTCTTTCTGGAAGGACCAGTAGTAGACTGCGCCGATAAAGAAGAAGCCGCCGACGATATTACCCAGCGTAGCGGGTATCAGGTTCCACTGGATGAATTGAGCCCATGTAACATTGGCGCCCAGCATGATGCCGGTGGGAATGAAATACATGTTGGCGACACAGTGCTCCATGCCCAAGGCGACGAATGCCATGATGGGGAACCAGATGCCGAAAAACTTGCCGATCATGTTCCTTGATGAAAAGGCGAGCAGCAGCGCCACATTGACCAGCAGGTTGCAGGCTATGGCCTTCAGGAAGCAGGACCAGAGACCCCACGCGCCGTTAGCGATGTACGGGAGGGTCTTTGCTTCCGCAACGGCGATGGCGCTCTTTCCGAAAATGGTAAGTTCAAAGCCGCCGCCTTTGACGAACGGGCCGTACACCATGATGTACGCCCAGAAAAGGGAGCCCAGGAAGTTTCCGACATAGACCCAGAACCACGCGCTCCACACCTTGCTCCAGGTGGTTTTTTTCTGCCAGACCGCCATGGGGATCAACATGGTGTCGCCGGTAAAGAGCGACATGCCCGTCAGCACGATCGCAATAAGGCCGATGGGGAAGACCGCCCCTCCGATCAGGGACTTGAATCCGGGGCCCATGAATTTGTCCAGGCCTGTGCCGGCTACGGTGCAGAGCGCTCCACCGACCGCGATAAAAAGTCCCGCCATGAAACTTCGCACCAGCCAGTTGGGAATACCCAGATTGGCCTTGTACATCCCCGCATTGCCACACGCCTCTACGACTTCTACCGGTTTCTGCGCCATTTCTTCCTCCGTCTTGGATTGATAGAGACTGCAAAATTTTGAGCCATAGTAAAAAAGTCAAAGTGCCATGTCAAGTAGAATATCGTTCTATAGGCTGGGCAAGGACGAGTGTTAATGAGTTATTAAGATGGTCCTGTGATAAAAGCTGGCCTAAACACTCATATTGTCTGGAATGTAGTACATGGAGTGGTGAAAGTTGTATTTCAAAGTATATTGTTATAATTAATATAATGTATTTTTTTAAAAATACCCCTTGCGAATTGTTTACTCTTGATAAATATGTCGGGATGTGAAAATGGGGCGGTTATTCGGGCAGTTATCATTCGCGGGGCAAGATGCCTGCCTGGCGGGATATGGTAAGGTCGAGGGTGAGCCGTATGCGGGGCCGGCTCCCGAATGGCGCTGATTTCCATGAAGCACGGCTTTGATTGCCTCATTCCCTTGAACCTGATAAAGGCAAGCGGAGAGGTAACTTCAGCATTGTTGCGCGGTCGACCAGAACCAGCTTCCTCTCCCTTGATGGGATGGGGGATTTTGCCTGAATTTTCAGAAAGTGCAGACGTTACGCGGAGAGAATCGAGGATTCATCCAAGCGCCGAATCCAGGTCAAGTGGAAACCTGTTTTACCATTCTTCCTGGTCCTGGTATTCTTCCCGGTAAATCCCGGCTATCAGCCCTATCTTGTCCCCTTTGTTGCTCCGGCCGAGGGATGCGTCGGCGTCCGCCCGGCACACCATCAGCAGGAGCGGGAACAGGGGGTGCTCCATGACCTTGCGCTGGTTGCGTGTGGGCCGGGCCGGGCCGTCCAGGTTCCAGCTGAAGTGGAACAGGTGGCGCTTCACCAGCCAGGCCACGTCGACAGCCAGTTCGGGCAGGCCCAGCCTTTCCATGACCGCCGGGACCATCTCCGCTCCGGCCTCGGCATGCCCGGTTGATCGCCATCGCCCTTCCTTGAAAACCGTTGTTACCGATTTGCCGATATCGTGCAGGAGCGCCGCCCAGAAAACCCTCTGGTCCGCGTCATCTGCAACCGCTTCCATGGCGAGGATGGTGTGGACGTAGGCGTCACCTTCGCCGTGATATTCCGGAGGCTGCTCCACGCCGCGCAGGGCCGAAACCTCCGGAAACCGTTCGTCAAAGCGTCCCTCTCTGAGCCATTCTCTGACCATTTCCCGGCATTCCATCGTTTTCAAGATGTTCACCTCCAGCGGCGGCGGTATCCGGCGGGTTGTATGCCGCCGGATTGAGCGGTTTTATCCTTTTTCATTGGTAAAGAAAAGGAAAAGATTCCCTTTACAGGTCGTCGGGCGGTGTTAACCTTCAGAAAGACACAATCATCTTTATCGGAAGGAGGACGCCATGCACTACGGAGAAGACAGGGTCTACAAGAAGATCGAAGTGATCGGGGTCTCCAGAAAGGGGATCGAGGAAGCCATCCAGGCCGCCCTTGCCAAGGCCCATCAGACGCTGGAGCGTGTTTCCTGGTTCGAGGTGGAGGAGATCCGCGGCCATGTGGGTGATGACGGCATGGTCAGCGAGTATCAGGTGGTTCTGAAGGTCTGCTTCGCATTGAAGTAGGGGAGGTCCGGTGCGGCCGCCCGCGGTCTGGTTCCGGATTCGGCGGTTGAAGACATCCCCTGCCTGGCAGGGATGACGGCAACCGCCGTTTAAGTTACACCGACCCGAATCTGCTGGACGTGAAAGGTTTCTTCTTTTCCATGAGCACACCGTGGTCCACGTTGGCGGCGGCGTGGAGGAGTATCCGGAATACGGACTCCTCCGCATGCGACGCGCCGATGGCCGCTGCGATCTCTTCGGCTGTCATGGATTTTCCCGCCTGTTGACGAAGATGCGCCAGTATTTCTCCCTGTAGTCTGAGTACCTCTCCCGCGGCTTTTTTCCCAGCCTCCACGCCTGGTTGATGATATGCGTTGATCCCCGCCAGAAAGGCGTAATAACCGACCGCCCGTTCGTAGAGGGCTATCAACGCTCCCACGGAGCGCGCGTCGAAGGCTTCGAGCGTGATGGTGAGCGATTCCCGGCCCTTTTCCGCAAGGGCCTTCCGGGTCCCCTGCAGAAATCCGCTGAGGTAATCTCCGCTGGTGACGCCGGGCTCGACGGCAGGGGAACTCCCTTCCCGATCCCGGAGTGTTTCGATGAAGGTGACAAAGAAGTTGTTGACGCCGTCCCTGAGTTGCTGAACAAAGGCGTGCTGGTCGGTGGCGCCCTTGTTGCCGTAGACCGCTATTCCCTGGTGGACGACCGCGCCCGACAGGTCCTTCTCCTTGCCCAGGGATTCCATGACGAGCTGCTGGAGATAGCGGGAGAAGAGGAGCAGCCGGTCCCTGTACGGAAGTATGACCATGTCTTTCTCGCCTGTTCCGCCGGTTGCGTGACGCCACATGAGGGCGAGCCGGATGGCCGGATTGTGGCGGCTGTTGGGCATGCGGGTCAGGGCGTCGCACAACCTGGCCCCCTCAAGAAGGGTATCTATGTCGATCCCCTGGAGCGCGGCCGGGAGGAGCCCCACGGCAGACATTACCGAGGTGCGTCCCCCGACCCAGTCCCACATGGGAAAGCGGGCCAGCCACTTTCCTTCAAGCGCCAGGCGATCCAGTCCGCTCCCTGCGCCGGTAACGGCGACGGCATGGGCGGCGAAATCCAGTCCCGCCCGCTGGTAGGCCGCGGCCGCCTCCAGCATGCCGTTGCGCGTCTCTTTTGTCCCTCCGCTCTTGGAGATGACCAGGGTCAATGTTTCCGCAAGGCCGTCTCCGATTCCGGCCAGTACCCGGTCCATGCCGTCGGGGTCGGTATTGTCGAAGAAATGAGGCGTCAGCGGCTCGCCGGAGTTCCCCAGCGCGTCAGCCAGAAACTGCGGGCCGAGGGCCGATCCGCCGATGCCTATGAGGAGGAAGCGGGAGAACCTGCCCCCTTTGGCGGGCGCCACCTCTCCGCTGTGGACCTGGGCGGCGAAATCCCTGATGCCGGTTATTGTTGTCTCTATCTGCTCCTGTATCTCCCTGGTGGGGGCGAGATAGGGCGTTCGCAGCCAGTAGTGGCCCACCATCCTTCCCTCGTCGGGATTGGCGACAGCGCCGTCCTCCAGTTCGGCCATCTGACGGAAGACCTTTACAAGGGAAGGCTCCCAGGTCTCGAAGAAACCGGCGGGAAAGTTCATGCCGCTGATGTCGAGTAGCATGCCGATTTCCGGATGCCAGGTCAGGTGTTCTTTGTATCGTTCCCACATGCTCATTTTCTCCATGATTCCCTGCGTTTTCCCGTGAAATTGCCTCAGGTTTTTTCCTGCGTCTGCGTCCAGCAGCCAGGTGAGGGACCCGCGCAAGGGCGCAACCCTGCCGGCAGGATAGCGCCCGGCGTTCTTCCCTTCCAGGATCTCCGCCACGATGTCCGCCTTGCCGGCGCCGGTCACCATGATAATCACACGGCGCGCGTTATTGATGACCGGCAGGGTCAGGGTGACCCGGTGGCTGTCCAGATTTTCCGCATACATGGCAACGGCTTTCCGGCCTTGGTCCCCCTTGTCCGCCATTCCCGGGAAAAGCGAGGCCGTATGGCCGTCGCGTCCGACGCCGAGAAAGAGCATGTCGAAGACCGGCAATTGGTCGCCGCCAAAGGCGAGGGACAGGTCTTCCTCGTAGCGGATGGCCGACTCCTTGGGCGGCATTTCGCCCGCAATGCGGTGAATGACCGCGCCGGGCGCCGGCAGCCTGGAGAGGAGGAGTTCCCGGGCCATGCGGAAGTTGCTGTCCGGATGGCCGGGCGGGACGCAGCGTTCGTCGACCCAGAAGACATGCACAGCGCCCCAGTCGATGCCCGAAGTCGGGGCCTGTTCCGCGATTGTCCGGAACAGGGGTGCAGGGGAAGAGCCGCCGGAAAGGGCCACGGTAAAGCGCCCCCTTTCATCGATGGCGCGCCGCGCCGCTTCCAGGAACAGCTCCGCTCCCCGGACAGCGACCTGGTCCGCGGACTTCGCTATTTCTATGGCCCGCTTCTCATCCATACACGGCACACGGACAATGGGCACGGACCACGGACTCACAGCGCCCTCCACCTCCGGCCGTCTCTTGCCAGGAGCGCCCCGGCCGTCTCCGGCCCTTCGCTCCCGGCGGTATAGAAGAACGACTCCGGCGGTTTTCTCCGGCCCTCCAGCGCCCTGATAAGCGGAGAAAGGAGCGACCAGCTCAGATCAACCCCGTCCTCGCGCACGAACAGCATCTGATCGCCTTCCATACAGTCCAGGATCACCCGTTCGTAGGCGCCGAGAGAGACATCGCCGCCATAGGAAAAATCCAGGTTAACCGGCTTCAGGCACATTCGGGACCCGGGGTGCTTCGCCTGTATCTCCAGCGTGATTCCCTCATCCGGCTGCACACGGAGCGCCAGGGTGTTGGCCTCGATCTCGCCCCCCATGGAGCGGGAAAACATCATGTGGGGGACGGGACGAAAGCGGATTGCGATTTCCGTGACGCGTCTTTTCAGCCTCTTTCCGGAACGTAGATAAAATGGAACCCCGTTCCAGCGCCAGTTATCAATCCAGACCTTCAGGGCCGCATAGGTCGGCACGGGGGAGTCGGCGGCAACGCCGTCCTCCTCGCGGTATCCCCTTATGGCGGAACCGTCCTGAGCCGCATACTGGCCCGTGACCACGCACTGGTCGAGGCGGTCCAGGGGGAATGGGCGGATGGATTGCAGCGTCTTTGCCTTCTCGTCCCGCACCCGGCCGGCTGAAAAGAGGGAAGGGGGTTCCATGGCCGTCAGGGCCAGCAACTGGAACATGTGGTTCTGGAACATGTCCCGCAGCACGCCCGCCTCCTCGTAGTATCCGGCGCGGCGTTCTATGCCGATGGTCTCGGCGGCGGTTATCTGCACGTGATCGATGTATCGCCTGTTCCAGAGCGGTTCGAAAAGGGAGTTGGCGAAGCGGAACATGAGGATGTTCTGCACGGTCTCTTTGGCCAGGTAGTGGTCGATGCGGTATACCTGGTTCTCGGGGAAGGCGCCGAGCAGGACTCGGTTGAGTCTTCGCGATGATTCCAGGTCATTGCCGAAGGGCTTTTCGATAACCACCTTGACCTGGGCATCGTCATGGGCGGCCGGGCCCGACAGGCTCAGGGCCTTGATGACCGCCTCGTACACGGGGGGCGGGGTGGCCAGGTAGAAGATCCGGTTCCCTCCGGTGTCCGCTGCCTTTTCCAGGGGGGGGAGGATTTCCGAGAGGATGGCCCGGCAGGATGACGGATCTCCGTAGTCCACGGCCTGGTAGTGAATCAACGCCGCGAAGCGCCGCCAGCATTCACCGACGCATTCATCGGGGGTGGCTTCCCGCAGCAGCTCCCGGTAGCGGTCGGAATCCATGGCGGTGCGGGCCAGGCCGAGAACGAAGAATCCGGGGGGGAGGAGGTTCTGGCGGAACAGCCGGTAGACAGCGGGGATGAGCTTGCGCCTGGTGAGGTCGCCGGATGCGCCGAAGATAACCAGGCAGCAATTGGCGGGGATGGCGATTCCGCAGGGCGACGGCTGGGGGGGTGCGTGATCCGGGGTCTTGGTCATGGTGTCCCCTCCGGTCATTTGCGCGTCTTGTCAGCGGCGGCCGGGGTCACTCCGCCCGCGCCGGCGCCGTCCGGCCTTTTCATGGAATCAGCCGGTACAACGGCGTGTCCGCCAAACTGGTTGCGCAGCGCCGCCAGCACCTTGTCGCCGAAGCTGTCGCCGAGGCGGGAACGAAAGCGCTGGAACAGGGCGGCCGCCATAACCGGCGCGGGAACCCCGCTGTCGATTGCCTGCTGAACCGTCCAGCGCCCTTCGCCCGAATCCTCCACGTAGCCCTGTATTTCCACCAGGCCGGGGTCTTGCCGGAACGCCGTCTCGGCCAGCTCCAGCAGCCAGGAACGGACCACGCTGCCACGGTTCCAGAGGCGCGAGACCTGCGCCAGGTCGAGCCCGTCGCCGTAGGGCGAGGCCCTGAGGATGGAAAAACCTTCCCCGTAGGCGGCCATCATGCCGTACTCGATGCCGTTGTGCGCCATCTTCACGAAATGACCCGCCCCGGCCGGGCCGCAGTAGAGATACCCGTCCTTTGGGGCCAGGGTGGCAAAGAGCGGTTCCAGACGATCGTAGTCTTCCCTGGCGCCGCCCACCATGAGGCAGTAACCTTCGCTGAGTCCCCATATGCCGCCGCTTACCCCCACATCCATATAGCGGATGCCTCGGGCGGCCAGCGTCTCCGCTCGACGGATGTCGTCCCTGTAGTAGCTGTTGCCCCCATCCAGGAGGCAGTCACCGGGTGAAAGGAGCTTCATCAATTCACCGATGGTCTCGTCAACCACGGCGCCGGCCGGCAGCATCAGCCAGATGCGCCTTGGCGGCGCGAGAATCTCGACAAGCTCCTTGAAGGAAAAGGCCGGCCTTGCTCCTTCATTGGCGATTTCCTCCGTCTTTGCGGGGGACCGGTTCCAGGCGACGACTTCATGGCCGCCGCGCAGGAGCCTTCGCGCCATGTTGCTTCCCATGCGTCCCAATCCGGCAATGGCGACCTGCATGCATATACCTCCTGTCGGTTTTTTTTCTCGTGCCCGTGCGGCTGCTCCTTCCGCGAAAGGGGGCGGCGCATCCACGGGTCTGGATTGTATCATGGAACGGGACCGAGGCAACCGGAAAGGGCCGGAAAAAGATTATTCAATCGGCTACTTCAATCGGCTGCTGTTCCCTGCGGTCAAGGAAACGGCGGAATTCAGGATATCTTGGGCGGGCTGAAGGTTATGGCAGGGGGTGGAGGCGGGATGGCCGGATTCCGCCGGAGACCCTTTCCAGGAAGTCCTTTACAAACGGCGCGAATGTTTCGTGTTCCAGCAGGAAGGCGTCATGTCCGTAGGATGATTCGATGAGGTGGTATTCAACCGGCTTGCCCAGTTCTTTCAGGACATTGACCATTTCCTCGGTCTGGGCGGGAGGGTAGAGCCAGTCCGAGGTGAAGGCGTAGAACTGCATGGGCGCCTGCACCGGCGAGAAGGCCTCGTGAAGTGATTCGCACCCCCAGGCCACGTCGTACAGGTCCAGGGCCTTGGCCAGGTAGAGGAAGGAATTGGCATCGAAGCGATCAACGAAGTTGTAGCCGTTGTAGGACAGGTAGCGCTCCACCTCGAAGCGGCCGAAGAAATCGAAGAGGCCGTCCCGCGTCGAGAAGCGGCGACCGAACTTGTTCCACATGGATTCATCGGACAGGAAGGTGATGTGGCCGATGCCTCGGGCCAGGGCCAGACCGTCCTTGGGGTTCTTGCGGTACTCCCCCTTTTTCCAGGTGGGGTCGTTGAAAATGGCCCAGCGCGCTACGGCGTTCATGGCGATGGCCATGGGAGAGGGCCTGCCACTGGTCGCCAGAACAATGGCCGACGCGATCCTGTCCGGATAGCAGGTGGCCCACTCCAAAGCCTGCATCCCTCCCATGCTTCCGCCGAGCACGGTAAGCAGCTTGTCGATCCCCAGGTGATCCAGCAACAGCGCCTGGGCGCGCACCATGTCCCGGACGGTAATCACCGGGAAGGAGAGGTTGTACCTCTTGCCGGTCTTGGGGTTGATGGAGGTGGGGCCGGTGGAGCCGTAGCACGAGCCGATGATATTGGAACAGATGACGAAATAGCGGTCGGTATCCAGCAGTCTCCCCGGGCCGACGATGGCGTCCCACCAGCCCACCTTCTGATCGTCTTCGCTGTTTTTGCCGGCCACGTGGGCGTTTCCGGTCCAGGCGTGGGTTATCATCACTGCGTTGGAGCGGTCGCTGTTCAGTTCGCCGTAGGTCTCGTAGGCGAGCGTGATGGGGCCGAGGATCCTGCCGCTCTCCAGGCGGAGTTCCGTATCAAAGGTAACGAATTGCGTTTCGACGATGCCGACCGACATGGGGTACCCGGGACGTAACGTGTAGTATGGAAAAGCCCCTTCTCACCGGATGAGAAGGGGCTTTCGGGATTCCTGGTCCGTTTCAAGCGCCTTTCTCATCTGTGCCTTTCGGCAGGATTTAGCACCTGGCGTCCTTTTCAGGACCGGTTGCTGTGGTTTCGCAGGGCCTATCCCTCCACCACTCTTGATAAGAAGGTCTTCTATTCAATTGTAGAGAAAGGATACGGGAGGCCCGTTTGATTGTCAATGCAAATATCCGGACAGGTGGGGAGATGGAGATGCGGGATGGTATAGCAGTTTTTTTCCGAGTCCCTTCCGACCGCTCTTCCTACTCCCCTGTTCCAACAGGTGCCACCTCCCGCGCTCCGGGCAGTTCCCGGCAACCGCGCTCATCATAACGGACCCTCTTTCCACGCGGCACGGTGACGGATTGCAGGATTACATCTCCAGGACCCACTCCTTTCCCTGCTTTTTCACCCCCTCTTTCATGGCGTTAAGGAATCCGGAGCGCATTTTTTCGCTCATGAGAGCCTTCTTTACCGGCGGAAGCCGGAGAAATGCTCCGACAAAGGCGCGCATGAACTTCTGGTCGATCCGTTCGGGGTTGCTGAAGATCTGATTCTGCAGGGTACCCTTTTCCAGAGACTGGAGGATGATCCTCTCAAAGGTGGTCTCGGGATGGAGGACCCGCTCTGCCCGCATTTCCAGCCGGCACGCGGCCTTCGGGCACTTGAGTGCGCATACGCCGCAGCCGAGACAGATCTCCGTGTTAATGCGGGGTGTCTTTTTCTTCTTCTCCTCGGGGCTGTCCTCATCGATCATCGTGATCGCTTTTATCGGGCAGGCGTCGGTGCATTTGCCGCAGCCGATGCAGGTGTCCCCGTTAATCCCGGCGATGTAGTTCGAGGTTACTATCACATGCGGATAGCCTGCCTCTCTGATAGCCAGCATGACGGTGCAACAGCATTTGCAGCACAGACATACGAATTTCATGTTCTTTCGTACATTGTCCGCCGCCATCACCAGCCCCATTTCCCGGGCCCGTGCGAAGTTCTCCTTCATCTCGCTTTTCGTCACTTCCCGTGCAAGATTGTTCCTGATCATGAAATCCGCCGCATAACCGAACTGGCTGCAGCTTTCAATGGGGACATCACATTTCTTCTTACCGAGATGCATCATCTCATGGCGACAGCTGCAGAACCCGATAGAAAATTTGTCCGCTCCGTCGATGATGGCCGACGCCTTTTCATAATCCAGAATCTCCATATGCTCATCGGACCTGACCGCATCTTCGTACGGTAGCGCACGCATGATCGAGATTCGGTCGCCTTTACCAATATTCGCGGAAAAGAAAGAACAGTCGCCTACCATATACTCATGGAAAAGCTTTGCCCACTCCCTGCTGTTCAGGTCCGGCCCAACACGCATCATGGTGTACTCAAAGATTCCGATTACCATGGGAGAGATGGTGTAGCGATAGGCATCAAGTATCCAGAGATCCACCACCAGGCCCTTCTTGGTCAGCGCATCCAGGATTCGGCGCAACCTGGCCTGTTCATAACCGGTTGCCCTTTCCAACTCCTCGAAGGTGGAAAGGCCGTAGGGCATCCTGATGATCACATCGGCCTCTTCCTCCGTGTAAAGATCCTTGAGAATGGCATGCAGCTTCTCGTTCCACGGCGCTCGTATCTCCATTCCATCAATCTTCTTGCCCAGCTTGCGAAAAACATCCTTTCCCACCAAGTGTCCCAAGGTTAGCCACCTTTCCCGTACTCTTCGTTACCTGAACTCGTCTTCTCTCCGGATTAACCTGATGAGGGACTGGTTATATTCGTTGAAAGTGAATCATTATCAATCGACAACGACAACTCTTCCCGCGGTTGCCGGCATCGTGCACACCACAAAGTTTACAACCCCAAATCATCCATTCCCCGCGAAGTCCCCCTGTTCAGAATAATGCGCGCCGTTCTGATGCCGGACATGACCACGGTCCAGATGCCGTGACCGGGCTGGATCCAGTGCCCGCACAGGTACAGTCCGGAGATGGGGGTGATATGCCCCGGCCGGAACACGCCGGATTGTTTCGGGATCGCTTCCCACCCATAGATCGGACCCAAGGTTGCGCTGCCTCCCGCGTCGGTGATATGCCCGCCCAGACCTGGGAGGACTGTCTCCCCCGCTTCCAGAAGCCTCTTGTAAATGACGCTGTCCGGGGTCACGGCCGTTTCCGGATTAGTTGAAGGGTCGACAAAGGTCGCGACAATCACCACATGCCTGCCAGGCGGCGCCAGAGAACCGTCCGTCACCGTTGGGATCAGGACGAAACTGGGTATCCGGTTCATCATGTTCAGCCAGCCGGTGGCCTCAAGGTCCCATGAGGTATAGAGGGCGTTTTCGTGGGTGACCCCCAGAGAGGAGACATCCAGGTCCGTGCCGATATACAGTTTCGCTACGAGGGGCGACAACGTCATCCCCTTCAGTTTGCGCAGGTAGCGGCTCGGCCGCTCTGATTCAGGGACGAGTTCCGCGAACGTCTGCCCGGCATCCATATTGGAGATGACGATGGGAGCGGCCGCGACCTGCCCATTGTCGAATTCGATCCCACGTGCCTTGCCATCCCTGACCTGGATTTTTGCGACTCTTCGCTTCAAAACCAGTTCCCCTCCGTTTTCCGCCAGCGAGGAGGCAACGGCATTCACGAGGTTCTGGAAGCCTCCCCGGCAGATGAAGGCCCCTTCCTCCAGATAGCTTGCCATCATTGCGGCCCAGAGAAGAAAGGAAACCCGAGAGGGCGTGAGCCCGACATACGGCTTGAGGCTTGCGCATATGGCCTTGAGTCGTGGGTCTGACAGGTGGGAATCCAGTACGGTGTTCAGGGTGGCGTTCGCATAGCGGAAGAGCCGCGGTTGCTTCACGAGCGCGCGCAGCCACCCTTTTATTCCGGGCAGAATCGGAAACGCCACGAGTTCCCTGTAGATGTCCGCGTACAGGTTGGTCAGTCTCTCAATGCCTGTGGCCTCCGAAGGAAACTCCTTGATGAGGGCCTCTTTGTATCCCGCCATGGTGCCGGGGAGCCGGATGCGGTAGTCGGGAAAGTGGGCGGTGAGGAGGGGATCGACTCGAAGGAATTCGCACCTGTCGCGGATGCGCAGATGACGGAGGAGTGCATCGATGATGCCTATGCCGAGGGGACTGGATTCGGCGCATCCCATTATCAGGTGCAACGCCCTGTCGTAGGTGTAGGGTCCATGGGTGAAGGTGCGGGCATGTCCGCCGGGTTGCTCTTCCTGTTCCACCACCAGCACCTTGCGCCCTTCCTTTGCCAGCAGGGCTGCGGCGGTAAGGCCGCCCATCCCGCTGCCGATGACAATGACATCGTAGCGATCCGACGAAATGTCATGTGAGACGTTCAATGTAATACCGCCTCCTTTCCGTGCAGAGTCGGATCAGCAATACGGTACAAGCTGAAACAGGAGTACATCGACCGGATTCACGATGTATGTATGTGTCCACCATATCACCGAAAAGGCTTACGTCAATTTTAGATATTGCAAAATTATTATTAACGATATCTGGAGATTCAGAGTCATCGAGGTACTATTAAACGCAAGACATCTGATGCTTGAAGAAGAAAAGAAGAGACTCTCTCTGTAACGGCACGGATAAAGGAATACAGTTTACATCAAGGTGATTTCAGAGCCCTGTTTCAGATTGGACAGTAAGGATCCTGACGGGAGGTCACTATGGCTTCATTTCCCGAATACGATCAGTTTGACGGCATTGGTTTGGCGGAGTTGATCAGAAAGGGTGAAATCAGCGGCCTTGAAGTATGTGAAGAGGCTATTCGCCGTGCTGAAAGCCTCAATCCCAAACTGAATGCCATCGTGACGAAGACCTACGACCTGGCAAGAGAAACGGCAAAATTCTTGCGCGGAGATGCGCCCTTCAGCGGGGTCCCCTTTCTATTGAAAGACGCGCACCACGCCCTGAGGGGTGTCCCCATGAGCTGCGGAAGCTCACTGCTCAAGGCGTACACGCCCCGGTATGACGCGGAAATTGTGGTACGTTTCAAGAATGCCGGTTTAGTCATTCTCGGGAAGACGAACACGCCCGAATTCAAGCTTGCGTACGTCACCGAGCCGAAGGCCTTCGGGCCGACGCGGAACCCCTGGAACCTCAGTTACTCCTGCGGCGGCTCCAGCGGAGGATCGGCTGCGGCGGTGGCCGCGGGAATCGTACCTTTTGCGTCAGCCACGGATGAGGGAGGATCTATCCGCGTCCCCGCGTCCTATTGCGGCCTGTTCGGTCTCAAGCCGAGCAGGGGGCGCACACCGGTGGGACCCGACTTCGATGAAGAGTGGGACGGCATGTCCCAAAGCCATGTCATTACGCGATCGGTGCGCGATTCCGCCGCCATGCTCGATGCCGTCAGCGGCTTCGAAAGCGGAGCGCCGTACGGCATTTTCACCAAGGAAAGGCCTTTCATCGAGGAAGTGGATACCACGCCGGGGAAGTTGCGGATAGCCTTCTATATGCGGGCGGCATATGGAAAGAACATCCATCCGGAATGCGTGAGGGCGGTGGAAGAAGCATGCGCCCTGCTCGGAGATCTGGGTCATGAAGTCGTGGAAGCAGATCCCGACTTCAGGGAGGAAGATGCGGCGCTGTGCTACAGCATCATTGTGATGGGGAATGCCGCCGCACTTGTCGACAAACTGATCCTACTGCATGGGCGTGCCCTGGTGAAGCGTGATCTGGAGGAGGCTACCTTCACCATGTACAGCATGGGGCGGAGCCTGCATGCGATCGACTTCGTGAAGGCGAAGCGCAGATGGAGGGAGTTCGGGACAATAATGGAGCGGATACTGAACCGATATGATCTGGTGCTCACCCCAACCCTGGGTGAGCCACCCGTCCCTGTCGGATCGCAGCAGCCGTGCAAATCGGACCTGTTTTCGATGAGGATAATCAATTCCTTTGTCGGCGGGATGATGCTGACCAGTCGGAAGCTGGCCTGCGCGACACTGGAGAAATTCGTAGCCGGCATGATGCGAGGACAGATGCCCTTCACCTTCATCGCCAACATGACCGGACAGCCGGCCATGTCCGTACCGTTGCACTGGACAAGGGAGGGGTTGCCGTGCGGAGTCCAGTTCATCGGCCGCTATGGTGACGAGGCGAAACTGCTGAGACTCGCCGGCCAGCTGGAAAAGGCGCAGCCGTGGGTTGGCAGGAAGCCGCCGGTTCTATCGTGAAGCAAATTACCTGACTACGGACCGACCTCCTGTTGCAGGTTTTTCCGGTTACGCCTCAGGCTTCGAATCGCCCCACAGGCGGCCGATCGGTTCATTCATGGCGAAGAGGAAATCCGTTCCCTCGACCACTTTTCCGCCCTTGATGGTAAGGACGGCAACGCCGCTATACTGCAGGCGGTAACCCTCCCTGTTGGTGAAGTCCACTTCCCAATGGGCCGCCGCCGTATTGTTTCCGACCAGATC
>CAZHVY010000012.1:0-78651 GCA_964536305.1 uncultured Geobacter sp.
TCTCTCGTCGGCAATTCTAGCAACAATACCAATAAAAGCAAACCTTATTTCTCATTAGAAGTAAGCCGGGCAACTGAAAAAATTACACCAAAAAAAATATAACACTATCAACAAAAAGCGTATCGAGTTTTCTCGGAAACGTCCCACCCGCCTCGAATCAACAGACAAAAAAAGCCGCCTAGCCCTTGCCGGGATAAGCGGCTCATTTTTACATTCTCAGCATCGATTTAGAAGGGCAGCTTTCCGTAGCCCATAAGATCGAAAGCCGGAACCAGCAGAGAAGTGAAACTCAGGATAATCAGCAGCCACGCAGGGAGCTTTGCGCCAATCTTGCCATAGGCTTGTGCGGTTACTGACAGACACAGCACTGTGAAAGAACCGAACATGAAAGCAAGATAAGGCGTTTTGGCGATAAGAGCTGTTCCGTCTGGCTTCACAGTGCCGGTTGCATAGAGAATCGTATAGACGAGGCAAATAATTGCAACGACCAGTGCCCCGTTACCAAGTGTGCGCAGGTCTTCCAGACCGGCCAGCAGAGCATAGGCTACCTGCAGGTACAGAATACCGAAAACGAAGAGCGGAGCGGCTGCAAAAGGAGCAGGTGTAAAGTTGGGCCCACCGATGATACATTCAATAGTTGCACCAATAAGAGTGAGAATACCAACAACTGCGGTCACGAAACCAGTGCCTTTCGGCTCGCCAGCGCCCAGAAACATCATACCTACGGGAATCCACATCATGCTGATCAAAACGAGAAGTGCTAACGTCATCCTTTTTTCCTCCCTCAATAAAAATAGATTTCCCCAACCAAGACAAGCTTTGAAATGAAAATCAACAACACATCAAACCCTTACCACCTCAACCCTCCTTTCCATAAAAATTGACCGAAAAACCATCACCTCGGAACGGCAACGACATCTTTAAATAACAGACAAATGTGAACGTGAATCATTAACCGGCAATCCGAGGAAGGCAAAACGTTGTTTTGTAGATAGCAATTAAGGTGCCAAGAAAGGATAAAAAAAAGTCCGGCCAGATATGGCGGAAAGAATCAAAACGATGTTCAATTTAGGGACGTTTTCCGTGATTAGTGGAAGCGGGGCGAGAAACAGAGGAACGACGCGGGAGGGAAATGAATGTTATTTTTCAGAACATATTTCTATTATCGAACAGTTTCCGGCGCACTCTTTACTGTTTGAAGGCAAAGGAACCGAGGATGTTCAGTACAACTCATAGCGCAAGAGACGACATTCGATGGGACCATTGAAAAGAACGATCCTGCGGGATGGCCTGAGCCCGACACAAGACGCAAGGGAGGAGTTGCCCACCAGCAGATATGCGGTGTAACCGCTGAAGCGTCTTTTCAGCACATCCCCCAGCCTCGCGTAGAGTGGCTTCAAAACTTCTTCGTCACTTAACCTCACCCCATAGGGGGGATTGCATATGATCATTCCCGGTGGAGGGGGGGGAACCGCAGCCCCGAAATCCAGGTTACTGAAGCTTGCGAGCCGCTCTACTCCGGCGCGCCTTGCATTGCGCAGGGCGTTTCTTATGGCCCCGGCCGAAGAGTCGGATCCGCGGAGCGGAAAATCAAGGCCGGCAAGCCCCTGCTCGCAGGCCTCTCCCTGCATTCTTTGCCAGAGCGAGCCATCAAAGCCGGGCCATCGCTGAAAGGCGAATCGTGAACGAAGCAGCCCCGGGGCGCGACGGGATGCCTTGAGGGCAGCTTCGATGGGGATGGTGCCTGAACCGCACATGGGATCCAGAAGAGTAGAAGAACCGTCCCAGCCCGACAGTTCCAGAAGAGCCGCGGCAAGCGTTTCGCGCAGTGGCGCCTCTTTCGTGTCCAACCGGTATCCACGTTTGTCAAGGCTTGCGCCCGACGTGTCCAGACTGACCGTACATTGGTTCCGGGAAAGATGAACGTTGACCAGCAGGTGTGGGTCATCGGTGTCCACATTGGGCCTGCGTCCCCTGGAATCCCGGACGGAATCAACAATCGCATCCTTGGTTTTGAGAGCGGCGAATCCAGAATGGGTTATGGAAGAATCCCGCAGATTGCAGGAGACAGCCAGAGTCATGTCCGGTGTGAGATAGTCGTCCCAGGGCACGGATCGCACCCCATCGTAAAGGCTTTCCGGCGAATCGCAGTGGAACCGGGCAACCGGCATGAGTATCCGCTGGGCGGTTCGCAGCCACAGGTTTGCCTTGTAGCACGCGGCCAAATCGCCCCGGAAGCGGACCCCCCCTTTTTCCACAAGAGGATCACGAATACCGAGACAACGGATTTCAGCGGCAAGAACCTCCTCCACACCCTTTGCCGCGGTGGCGAAATATTCCCTTTCCATGAATCTAACCAGCCTTTCCATGTGGGCGGCATGAAAAAGGCCGCGCCGGATGTTTCGACGCGACCCTGTTCATGAACAGCGCAACAGCTACTCAACAAAACTCTTCAGCTTCTTGCTTCTGCTCGGATGACGCAGCTTTCTGAGAGCCTTTGCTTCAATCTGGCGGATCCTCTCGCGTGTCACCTCGAAGTTCTGGCCAACCTCCTCAAGGGTGTGGTCACTCTTTTCGCCGATACCGAAACGCATGCGCAGCACCTTCTCCTCGCGCGGCGTCAGACTGGAAAGAACCCTGGCCGTCTGCTCCGAAAGGTTTGCCTTGATGACGGCCTCCAGAGGAGAGACAACTCCCTTGTCTTCGATGAAATCGCCCAGGTGTGAATCCTCCTCTTCACCGATGGGAGTTTCGAGGGAAATCGGCTCCTTGGCTATCTTCAGGACCTTCCGCACCTTGTCCAGAGGCAGACTCATCCGCTCCGCTATCTCTTCAGGCGACGGTTCGCGCCCGATCTCCTGAACAAGCTGACGGCTGGTGCGGATAAGCTTGTTGATGGTTTCAATCATGTGAACGGGTATACGAATCGTTCTGGCCTGGTCAGCTATGGCGCGGGTTATGGCCTGACGGATCCACCAGGTCGCATAGGTGGAAAACTTGTAGCCCCTCTGATATTCAAACTTGTCAACGGCCTTCATGAGACCGATGTTCCCCTCCTGGATCAGGTCGAGAAACTGGAGACCACGATTGGTATATTTTTTAGCGATGGAGACCACAAGACGCAGATTCGCCTCCACCAGCTCGGACTTGGCTTCCTTGGCCTTTCTCTCACCTTCTTCTATGGCCTTTATCTCCTTGGCTAGCTCAACTGCCTGAAATCCGGATTCATGCTCAACTCTCTCAAGTTTCTTGCGCACGGACTTGAGCTTTTTCTCCAGTCTCTCAACATCTTCCGCGGCAACGTCAATCACTGACTGAAACATGGCGCGCATTTCTCCACATCCGGTGGGAGACTGACAGAGATTCATCAGGGTCTCAAAGGGCAGGCCATTCTCCTCAGCCAGTTCCCGGAGCTCCTCCGCGACCTTTTCCACCTTACCGGCGAGTTCTTTCAGTCTTTGGGCGACTCTCTCGATATGCCGGTCCTTGAGCCGCAAGGATTTCAGAAGGTCCGCCGTCTTCTCCCTCAGCTCGTGCAGTTCCAGCTCGACCCTTTCACGTTCTTCGTGGGGAAGATCGGGATTGGCGAGAGAGATCAGGAGTTCGTCCATGCTTGCGTCATGGGTGCGGATAATGCCGATGACCTCCAGCAGGCGGTTCTTCTGCACGTCTTCCTCGCCCTCTTCCAGCTCCTCCTCTTCCACCTCCTTGCTGATCTCCGCCGCGGAAACCTGGCAATTCTCCAGCATATCGCCCAAAGCAACTACTTCTTTCACGGTAATGGGGGTTGTATAGATCACCCTGGCCACATCACGATCGCCATCTTCTATGCGTTTTGCAATCTCCACTTCGCCCTCGCGGGTAAGAAGGGAAACGGATCCCATTTCTCGCAGGTACATGCGAACAGGGTCGCTGGTTCGTCCAAGGACTCCGGGCTCGAACTCAACCTCCTCCTGCTCTCCCTCCATCTCCTCCTCATCCTCAAGGTCAAGTTTCACCTTGGGAATTTTCACCTTCTGGGCGGAATCGACGACTTCTATGTCCATCTCGCCGAACATGCTCATGACATCATCAATCTGGTCCGAGGAAACAATATCCGGGGGAAGGAGATCATTGACCTCATCATAGGTCAGAAACCCCTTCTCTTTCCCAAGGTCGATCAAATGTTTAACCTCTTCCATACTCTTTTTTGCCATCCAGTTCACCTCTTAGTAAAAAACAATCGATTGCGATTGGCTTACCCGTCCCACACTGCCTATGTCAACCGGGACTTTCTCTCCCGCAAGGCGTCTATACGTCTCAGCAGCGCATGATATGCGTCGCTGTCGGTCTCGGTCCTGGCCAGTTCCAGGGTCAGTTCCTTTATCTCCTTCAAGGCAATCCTGTCGAGAGTTCGACGGCACTGCTCGAAGGCTTTTCTCACATCCATCCCTTCCAGATGCCCCTCCTCAACAAACAAGGCAGCCAGACGTCCTCTTTCCTCCCTGACGTCAATGGTGTCGAGGATTCGCGGCCAGTCAATTCTATCACCCTCGACGGAGCACTCAATGATGCCGTTCGCAACTTTCAGGAGCTCTTCACGGAATATCCTGTCCGGTCCGAAATCGGCAATCATACGAACGACCTCCGGATATTTTCCCATGAGGCACAAAAGCATTTCTTCCGGTGTCGACCCCGCGCCGCGCCGCTCGCGGCGCACAGGCGCAACGGGGCGCCCTTGTTCGGCCTTCCCCAGTTTTCTCCTTACGTCAATCTCCTCAACGCCAAGAAAACGGGCGACTTCTCTTACATACAAATCCCGCTCTACTCCATCGGAAATCTTTTTTATCCGGGGAACCAATTCATCCAGGACGGCTATCTTCCCTCCGACTCCGGAAATGTCGCTTTGCCTGCACAGGGCCTTGAAGTAGTGCTCGAAAACCGGGAGCGCCTCCGCTACAATCCCGGAAAAAGAATCCGCGCCGTTTTTTTCGATAAAGGAATCAGGGTCTTCTCCGTCGGGCAACTGTACTACGCATGCGGGAAAATTCTCCTCCAGAAAAATATCCAACGAACGCGTAACAGCCTTTTTCCCCGCGTTGTCCCCGTCAAAAAGCAGGTAGGCCTTGTCAGCAAAGCGTCGCAGGGCTTTCACATGGCCTGACGTCAAGGCCGTTCCGCAGGTGGCGACCACATTGCTGAATCCAGCGCGAAAGAGAGCCAGATGATCGAAATAGCCTTCCACTATGAATGCCGCGCCTTTTTCACGGATGGCGTGCTTTGCCATGCCGAGGCCAAAAAGGACATCACTTTTGTGATAGACCGGAGATTCGGGTGAATTCAGGTACTTGGGCATCGCGTCATCCAAGACACGTCCACCGAATCCTATGGGACGGCCCTGGATGTCAGTGACGGGAAAGAGAAGCCTGTTCCTGAAGCCGTCATAGAACCCTCCACTGTCCCTCTTCCTGAGAAGCCCCGCTCTCTCCGCGGAATCCAGCGGCACACCTTTTTCTTTCAAAAAGCGCGCCAAAGCATCCCAGGTATCAGGCGCAAAACCGAGGCGATAGGCCCGGGCCGTCTCGTCGTCCACTCCCCTCTTCACAAGATAGTCGCGTCCGCGAGCACCCTCGGGTTGATCCGTCAAGATCTTTTGGTAAAAACGCGTCGCCATCTCGTGCAGCTGAAAGAACGTCTCCCTCTCATCCCGCAGACGCATCTCCCTCGGGGACAGAGGACGTTCCTCCATGTCCACCCCCACCCTCCGGGCAAGACTCCTCAGCGCCTCCGGAAAGGCGAGACCTTCCATCCGCATCACAAAGCTGACCACATCTCCGCCGGCGCCGCAACCGAAACAATAAAACATGCCTTTAGCCGCATTGACGGTAAACGAAGGAGTCTTCTCGGCATGAAAAGGACAGAGGCCGAGATAGTTGGCGCCGGCCTTTTTCAATCCGACATAGTCGGAGACGACATCGAGTATCGATGCCCTTTCACGAACCTCCCGAACTTTTTCATCTGGAATCATGGAGTATTATTCCGATTTTTGGATCTCACTTCAAATGCCGCGGAGATTGTCGGGCACGCGGCCCGTCGGCAGGGTTTTCCCAGGCTCAAGTGACCTTCCAGCGGACCTCCAGCGGGAGAAAAGCCCTTTTCCGCACATAAGAAAGGGGCGCGCGGCTCGGGATGAAGCTATGGTTGCGGAGACATTCAACGGGAGCCTTTTTTCGCAGGCGAAGGGAAGCAGAAGGCACAGCACAAGAGCGGCCTGCGCCAACCCCAGCAACACACCGCCAATCCGGTTAACTCCACCAAGAAATACCATTTTGAAAACAGCGGTCAACAGATGTCCCAGTAAAATGAAAAGCAGGCCGAGCGCCACGAAGATCAGGGCGAAGGAAAGGAAAGGAATCACGGCGGTTGGAAGGTTAATCCTGGGCGAAAGGACTTCGGCAAGCGGCCGGTGGCAGGCAAAGGCGGTCCAGCCGCCCAGAAAGATCCCCGCGAATGAACAAACCTCTCTGACTAATCCTTTCATGAATCCCTTTACCGCGAAAAGCAGCAAAATAATCCATATCAGGACATCAACGGAATTCATCCCACGCTCTCTGATCAGTCCTGAAATTAAAAGTAGGGGCGAATCCATCAGATCGCCCCCACAGTCCATCTACCTATTTAAACATGGTACCGGGAGGAGAAAATATCAACCGCGCGCACGCGCGGTTCTCCCGGAGATTTTTCAAGTACCACCGCAGTATTTTACTCAGTGATCTTCCGTTGTTTTTTCAGAGCCCTTTTGCGGGCGGCAATAGCCTTTTTCTTCTTTTTGATACTCGGCTTTTCGTAATGTTCACGCTTCCGGACCTCTGAAAGAATTCCGGCTTTCTCGCACTGTTTCTTGAACCTTTTCAATGCGAGCTCAAATGATTCATTTTCCTTTACCCTTACTCCCGGCATCCATATTCCCCTCCCTCCTGTATTTGAATTTTTCTTGCTTTATATGAAGAACTTAAGATGTAGACAGGGGGTTGCAGCGTAAAGAAGTCGTATCTTAACACCCAATTTCATCTTGTCAAGCGAAATATTTGAAGATGCGTTGAAATAACGGACAATCTTCCGGCATTCAAGCCTGCCTCGATTCTTTTTCCGCTATTCCGGATGTCCCGAATCTCCTGCGCAGTTCCGCGAACACCTCTTCCGGCTCTATTTCGTAAAAACCCAGGAGAACCAGAACATGATAAAAGAGGTCCGCGGTCTCATAGACAATCTCTTCCCTCTTTCCGCCTTTGCCGGCGATCACCAGTTCCGTGGCCTCCTCTCCCGTCTTTTTCAGAATGGAGTCAAGACCTTTTCTGAAGAGCGAAGCCGTATAGGATTTCTCCCCGGGATTCATCTTTCTTTCGCGTATGACCCGGTACAGGAGTTCCAGAATGGCGTCCTTTTCCGTCAACAAGCCGGTTGAAGTTCCGGATTCATTCATATGCGTACCGCCACACCCCTTTGGTCCAGATATTCCTTGGCCTGGGAAATGGTGTATTCCCGATAGTGGAAGATTGACGCGGCAAGACAGGCGCTGGCGCCGGCTTTTGAAAAGCCGTCGTAAAGATGTTCCAGACCGCCCACGCCGCCTGAAGCAATAACCGGAATCGATACCGCATCGGCGACACTGCGCGTCAGGGAAAGGTCATAACCGTCCCTGGTCCCGTCACGGTCCATACTCGTGAGGAGTATTTCTCCCGAACCGTACTCTTCCATTCTTTGCGCCCACTCCACTGCATCAAGACCGGTGGAATTCCTCCCTCCATGGGTATAGACTTCCCATCGCTCCTCGCCCTGGACCCGGCGCGCATCTATGGCCACCACGGTACACTGGGAACCGAAGCGCTCGGCGGCCTCTTTCACGAACTCCGGACGATGGACGGCCGCGGTATTGATGGAGACCTTGTCCGCTCCCGCGTTCAGAAGGCGGCGGATATCCTCTACCGTCCGCACTCCGCCTCCTACGGTCAGGGGCATGAAGACCCTTTCCGCTGTCCGGCGCACAACGTCGATAATTATGTCGCGCTCATCGGAAGATGCGGTAATATCCAGAAAGGTAAGCTCATCGGCGCCCTGCCGGTCATACATCTCTGCTATCTCGACCGGATCGCCGGCATCCCTCAATTCGAGAAACCGGACTCCCTTTACCACGCGCCCGCCTTTGACATCGAGACACGGTATGATTCGTTTCGTCAGCATCAGCCCTCTCCAGAATATAAATAATTAAGTTCAGGCCTTTCTGGCCGATCCGGTAAAGGCGACCGCTTCGGCGAGGCTGATGGCGCCGGTATAGATTGCCCTGCCGGTAATAACACCGATTACACCGCTCGCCTCGATTGCCATAAGATTTTCGATATCGGCCATCCGGGACACGCCCCCCGAGGCGATGACGGGGATGGAGATCGCCTCGGCCAGTTCCCTGGTAGCCTCGATATTGGGACCGCTCAGCATGCCGTCACGGCTGATATCCGTGTAGATGATGGCCGAGACGCCGTAGCCTTCGAATTCCCTGGCCATCTCCACGGCCCGGATATCGGTGACCTCGGCCCATCCCTGAACCGCAACCATACCGTTTTTCGCGTCGATACCCACCACAATCCTGCCGGGGAAACATTTACACGCGTCTTTGACAAGATCGGGATTGCGAAGGGCCGCCGTACCCAGTATGACCCTCCCGACACCAAGGGAAAGATACGCCTCGACGGTCTTCATATCGCGGATGCCGCCCCCCAGTTGGGTCGGAATGTTTATGGTCTTTACAATTGCCTCGATGGACGAACGGTTTTTCGGCTCACCGGCGAAGGCGCCGTTCAGATCCACAATATGAAGCAGCTCCGCTCCCTGCTCCTGCCATTGCAGCGCCTGTTCCGCCGGGCTGTCGCAGAAGACCGTGTCCCTTTCCATCAGCCCCTGTTCCAGGCGGACGCACCGCCCGTCCTTCAAATCGATGGCCGGTATAACTATCATTTCATCTCCCCGAAGTTCCTGAGAATAGCAAGTCCCCGTTCCTGTGATTTCTCCGGATGGAACTGGGTTGCAACGATGTTGTCTTTCCTTACGGAAGAGCAGAACTCCATGCCGTAATCGGTAGTTGCGGCAATCACCGACGGATCTTCCGGCATAACATAGTATGAGTGGACAAAATAAAAATACGCTCCGTCCGGGATCCCGTTGAACAAGCCGTCGCACAGTTTTATGGAGAGACTGTTCCAGCCCATGTGGGGAACCTTCAGCTCTTCCCCCTCCCGGGTCATCCCGGCCGGGAACCGGAGCACCCTGCCCGGAATAAGACCCAGACCTCTGTGGAGGCCGAACTCCTCGCTTTCGGAGAAGAGGAGTTGAAGCCCCAGGCAGATGCCGAGAAACGGCCGTCCCTCATTGATCACCTTAAGGATGGGATCGATGAAACCACCCTGCTCCAGGTTCTTCATGCAATCGCGAAAGGCCCCGACGCCAGGGAGGACAATCCGCTCCGCCTCCAGGATGGCCTTCGGGTCAGAGGTAACAACCGCCTCAAAACCTGCCTTCTCGAACCCCTTCTGAACCGAACGGAGGTTGCCCATGCCGTAATCGATTATAGCTATCATCAATACCTCGCGGAATCAGGCGCTGATGCCCTCCGGCCGGGCTTTCACAAGGATCAGCGGCCCGCGTTTCATTTTGCTGGAAATCCCCGGCTAAAGCTTGCCCTTGGTAGACAGCACGCCCGTAATCCTTTCATCGATGCGGGTAGCCCCGTCCAGCGCCCTGGCGAATGCCTTGAAACAAGCCTCAATAATGTGATGGATATTCTCTCCATACAGCAGGTTGATGTGGAGATTGAGCCCCCCACTGTTGGCGAAAGCCTGGAAAAACTCCCGGACCAGTTCCACGTCGAAATCTCCGACTTTCACCTTGGGGAGGGGCACGTTATAGCAGAGGTATGGACGTCCGGACAGGTCAATCACCACCGCGGCCAGGGTTTCATCCATGGGCACGGTGGCCTGGCCGTAGCGCCGGATACCCTCTTTACCGCCAAGGGCGCGCTTCAGCGCCTCACCAAGGACGATCCCCACGTCCTCCACCGTATGATGGTAATCGATATCAGTGTCGCCCCGGGCCTCCACCTGGAGGTCGAACAGCCCGTGGCGGGCAAACAGGTCCAGCATATGGTCCAGGAACGGCACGGAAGCGCACACCTTCGATTCTCCTGTCCCGTCCAGGCCCAATGACAGGCGGATGCTGGTCTCTTTGGTCACCCTCTCCACTACGGCGGTTCTGGACATGTAAGCCTCCTTTGGATATCAGGCCATTTCCCGCAACGCGGCAACGGTCGTTTCCATCTCGGCGCGACTGCCGATGGTGATACGCAGTCCGCCTGAGAGCAACGGATCGGAAAAATGACGCACCAGAATCCTTCTTGCCGCGAGCCCTTCGTAAACCCTGCGTCCGTTCCTGTCCGGGGTCACGGCAAACACGAAATTTCCCTGGGACGGTATCACCTCCCAGCCCATGCCACGCAGTTGCCCGGAAAACCACTCCCGCGTCTCCCTTATCCTTCGGACGCAGTCACGGAAATATTCCTGGTCGGACAAGGCCGCTCCGCACGCGGCCTGGGCAAGCCTGTCAAGATTGTAGTGGTCGCGGATCTTGTCCAGGGCGGCGATTATCCCCGGTCGCGCAATGGCCAGCCCCAGACGCATACCGGCAAGGGAATAGCTCTTGGATAGTGTGCGGGTCACAACCACGTTGTCGCATTTCCTGACCAGTTCCAAGGCAGTCTCGTCGGCAAAATCAACATAGGCCTCATCGGCCACCAGGATACCCGAACAGCGTCCCGCCAGTTCCTCAATGTAGTCGATGGGAAAAGAAAACCCTAAAGGGGCGTTGGGCGTGGTAAGAAAAAATATCTTTCCTTCATAGCGGTCCGGAAAGTCCGCCACACGATAATCTCCAGTCAGGCCGAAGGTACGGACCCTCGCGCCCTGGACCTGGGCAAGGGTCACATAGTAGGAGTAGGAAGGATGCACATAGGCGATTTCCTCGTCCTCTCCGGCACAGGCGCGGATCAGATTGTTCAGCACCTCGTCCGAGCCATTGGCCATAATCACCCATGAAGGGTCGAACCCGTAAAGTTCGCCGGCGATCCGTCTCAGATGATCACTGGAGGCGCTTGGATATTTGCGCAGCGTAGCCCCGTCTTTGCCCAGTTCGGCGAGGATCGCCCGGACCACGGACGGCGAAGGGGAATAGGGATTCTCATTGGAGTTGAGCTTGATGAATGATTCGCCGTCGGGAGGCTGAAATCCAGGTACGTAACCTGCCATGGAAGATATGTTGGAACGCAGATAGCTCATGATTACTTCCTGTCTGGAATTCGAATTTTCACTGATGCGGCATGGGCGTCGAGACCTTCAAGCCCGGCGAGACGAATGATATCCTCCCCCAGAGCGCCCAGCGCTGATTCCGAGAAATAGAGCAAGGACGATTTCTTAACGAAGTCGTCCACTGAAAGGGGTGAGAAAAACCGTGCAGTGCCGCCGGTGGGGAGGGTGTGATTCGGTCCGGCCAGGTAATCACCGACGGACTCGGGAGTGAAGTGCCCCATGAAGATAGCCCCGGCGTTCCTGATTGCCGGCAGGATCTCGAAGGGATTGGCAACCGCCAGTTCCAGGTGTTCCGGCGCCAGCCGGTTGGAAAAGGAAACCGCCTCCGCCACCCCCCCGGCCACGATAATGACCCCGTAATCGTCCCATGACCGGCGCGCGATTCCGGCGCGGGGAAGAAGGGCAAGCTGCCTCCCGACCTCCGCCGCGACCGCTTCGCCGAAGGTCCGGTCGGTGGTGATAAGCATGGCGGAAGCCATCTCATCGTGCTCGGCCTGGGACAGGAGGTCCGCCGCGATATGCGCCGGATTGCCGCTGCCGTCGTTGATCACCAGAATCTCGCTGGGTCCGGCGATCATGTCGATTCCAACCTGCCCGAAAACCAGCTTTTTCGCGGTGGCGACATATATATTGCCCGGCCCGGTAATCTTGTCCACCCTGGGGACGGTTTCCGTGCCATAGGCCAGAGCCGCCACCGCCTGCGCCCCGCCCATGCGGAAGATCCGGTCAACACCGGACAGGCGCGCGGCGACAAGGACGTGCGGATTGATCTCGCCATCGGGAGTGGGGACCGCCATAACGATCTCGGAAACACCCGCGACACGGGCCGGAACGGCATTCATGATCACGCTGCTGGGATAGCTCGCCTTGCCTCCCGGCACATAAATCCCCACCCGCTCCAAAGGCGTGACCTTCTGGCCGAGGAGAACGCCGTCCTCTTCCGCGTCCAGCCAGCTTTTCTGCTTCTGTTTCTCATGGAACCGGCGGACACGTTGGACGGCGAGACGAAGGGTAGCTATCGCCCCTGAGTCTGCCTCCTGAAACGCGCGGTCGATTTCCGCCTCGGTGATGAGCAGTCCCCTGGCTTCAATATCCAGACGGTCGAAACGCCGCGTGAAACCCAGCAGGGCCTCATCCCCACGGCAGCGGACATCGTTGATTATCTCCTGAACCGCCGCTTCCACTGCCTTGCCCGTATCTTTATTGCGCGCAAGGATGGAGGCAAAGCCGGACTCAAAATCCGCATCCTGGATATGGAGAAATTTCATAACAGTTCAACTCCGCGGCCATGGGAGAATCCCTTCGCAACCAGGCCTTCAGATGTGCTTTTCCAGACCTTCCAGTATCCTGGAGATCCGCTTGTATTTGGTTTTGAGGCTTCCTCTGTTGACAATCAGGCGGCAGGTAATGTCCGCTATGGTTTCCACCTCCACGAGACCGTTCTGGCGAAGGGTCTCGCCGGTGGATACCAGGTCGACAATCCTTTCCGAAAGTCCCACCAGCGGCGCCAGCTCTATGGATCCGTACAGCTTTACGATCTCCACCTGAACCCCCTTGGCCGCAAAATACTTCTCCGTGACATTGGGATATTTGGTGGCAATACGGATATTCGTCCAGCTTGACGGGTCATCGGTACGGGAAAGCTCCGCCGGCTCCGCCACAACCAGCCGGCAGTAGCCGAACTTCAGATCTAGGGGTTCGTACAGGTCTTTCCGCTGCTCCAGGAGGGTATCCTTTCCCACTATCCCGAGATCAGCGCAACCATATTCCACATAGGTGGGAACATCGGTTGCGCGGACAATCATATAGCGCATCTTCTGCTTCTGGTTCTCGAAGATGAGCTTGCGGGTGTCGGAAAGGAGCTCGTCGCAATCAATGCCGATTTTTTTGAACAGGGCGACGGATTCCTGCAGGATACGCCCCTTGGGAATTGCAATGGTTATTTGTTCGGTCATTTGTCAGTGCCCTTCGCCACCCGGTTCACTCCTTGACACGTTTGATATCGGCGCCAAGGCCGGACAGTTTCTTCTCGATGGATTCGTAGCCTCTGTCCAGGTGATAGATGCGCGAGATCTCGGTGGTGTTGTCCGCCGCCAGTCCGGCCAGAATCAGTGAAGCCGATGCGCGCAGATCCGTCGCCATCACGGGAGCGCCGGAAAGTTTTTTCACGCCCTTTACCGTTGAAGTATTTCCCTCGATGATGATATCGGCGCCGAACCTAAGGAGCTCGGAAACATGCATGAAACGGTTCTCGAAGATATTTTCGCTAATGACGCTGGTCCCTTCGGCAACCGTCATCAGAGCCATCAACTGGGCCTGCATGTCGGTGGGAAAACCCGGGTAGGGGCGAGTTTTGATATTCACGCTCCTGATCCTTCTCGGACCTTTCACCCGGACGACGTCGTCCTTGTGGGATATTTCCACGCCCGCGTCCTGCAGCTTGAATACCAGGGCATCCAGATGGTCCGGGCGCATCCCGTGGATGCGGATATCTCCGCCGGTAATGGCGGCCGCAACCATGAAAGTTCCAGCCTCGATGCGATCGGGCATGACCGAGTGGGTAACGGGCTGAAGCTCGCTGACCCCGGTGATGCGGATAGTGTCCGTACCGGCGCCATCGATCTTCGCTCCCATCCTGGAGAGCATTTCCGCAAGGTCCAGTATCTCCGGCTCTCGGGCCGCGTTCTCAAGAATGGTCTCTCCCTTGGCGGTGGCGGCAGCCATGAGCAGTTGCTCCGTACCTCCGACCGTGGAAATATCGAAATTGACACGCGCCCCGCGAAGCCGTCTCGCTCTTGCCTCCACGTAACCATGCTCCAGGCTGATATCCGCTCCAAGGGCCTCCAATCCCTTCAGATGGAGATTTATGGGACGGGCGCCGATGGCGCAGCCACCGGGCAGGGACACACGGGCCTTTCCGAATCGCGCCAGCAGCGGTCCCAGAACGAGCACCGACGCCCGCATCGTCTTCACCAGGTCATAGGTAGCTTCGTGACTGGCGATACGCGAGGTGTCGATCCTCACCACGTTCCCGTTGCCTTCAACGGATGCGCCGAGGCTTTCGAGGACCTTTATGGTTGTGTTGATATCCCGCAGAAAAGGAACGTTCCTGATTTCATGGACGCCGGGCGCCAGGATGGTGGCGATAAAGATGGGAAGGGATGCGTTTTTCGAGCCACTGACCGTCACGTCTCCGGTCAGCTTTTTGCCCCCCTTGATAATCAGCTTGTCCAATTATTTACCTCATACTATTCTATGCTGGCGACTACGCGCCATTACCTTGCCCTTCCACCGGCCACCCGTTGGATCCCTCCCGGGTCCATGGCCGTAAAAACCTCTGAAAAACCACCGCTTTTCTCCAACAGCTCAAGGACATCCCGAGCCTGTCCAATCCCCATTTCCATGATCAGCCAGCCTCCGGTGTTGAGATGGGCGGCCGCGTCGGGTATGATCCGCCGGTAATACTCCAGCCCGTCGCTTCCTCCGTCCAACGCTTCCCTGGGCTCGTAGTCCCGCACCTCCGGCTGGAGCCCGGCCAGGTCAACGGCGGGAATGTAGGGAGGATTGGAGACGACAAGATCGAAACGCCGGCCTTTTACCGGCTCAAACAGGGAACCGCAAAGCAGGTTAAGGGAGACCTGATGCCGGTGCGCGTTTCTTTCCGCGAGGGCCAGCGCCCTGGGTGAGGGGTCCACACCGGTGACCTCGGCGCCGGGAAGATTCTTCGCCAGGGCAACGGCTAGGCAACCGCTTCCGACTCCGATATCCAGAATGGTCGCGTTGCCAGGCGCCCTGGCAAGGGCCTCCCGCACCAGAGTCTCGGTATCGTGGCGCGGGATCAGGACTCCGGGAGTCACCTCAAAGTCCAGCCCGAAAAAATCCTGACTTCCCAATATGTATTGGAGCGGCTCCCTTTTCGCCCGGCGACCGACCATGCCGCGGAATCCGTTCAGCTCAGTGGAAGTTAGGGGCTTGTCATAGTTCACGTAAAGTCCGACACGGTCCGTTCCCAGGGCCGCGCAGAGCATCCATTCCGCCTCGAGGCGGGCGTTCTCCACGCCTTTTCCGGCCAGGTATTTCTTGGTCCAGGTAAGTACCTTGAGAATAGTCCATACCTCGCTCATGAATCAGGCGGCTTCGCTCTGGGCCTTCAGCGCTTCCATCTGATAATGGGCGCGAAGGGAATCTATTATCTCGCCGATGTCCCCGGCCATGATTGCATCGAGCCGGTAGAGGGTCAATCCGATACGATGATCGGTCATGCGTCCCTGGGGAAAGTTGTAGGTCCGGATACGTTCGCTCCGGTCGCCGCTCCCCACCTGCTGCTTCCTGTCAGCGGCCATCTTCGCGTTCTGCTCGTTCACCATGATATCCATCATCTTCGACTTCAGGACCTTCATGGCCTTGGCCCGGTTCTTTATCTGGCTTCGTTCTTCCTGGCAGGCGACAACAATGCCCGTGGGAATGTGTGTAATGCGCACCGCGGAATCGGTTGTGTTCACGTGCTGGCCACCCGCCCCTGACGAACGGTAGACGTCGATCTTCAGGTCGGCCGGATTGATATCGATGTCGATATCCTCCGCTTCCGGAAGGACCGCGACCGTGCAGGCGCTGGTGTGGATGCGCCCCTGGGCCTCCGTGTCCGGAACCCGCTGCACGCGATGGGTTCCTGATTCATACTTGAAGCGGGCATAGACACCCTGCCCCTCCACCAGGGCCACAATCTCCTTGAAGCCGCCAAGGGCGGACTCCGACGAAGAGATTATCTCCACCTTCCAGCGGTTGGATTCGGCGTAACGGCTGTACATCCTGAAAAGGTCGCCCGCGAACAGGGCGGCCTCATCCCCGCCGGTGCCCGCACGGATCTCCAGGACCACGCTTCTGTCGTCATTGGGGTCCTTGGGAAGGAGCAGGAGCTTTATCTCCTCTTCGAGTCTCTCTCTGCTCCCCTCCAGTTCCTCCAGTTCCGCCTCGGCCATCTCGCGCATCTCCGGATCAGCTTCGTTCAGAAGCTCCCTGTTGTCGTCCATCTGCGCGACTATCTTTTTGTAGTCCCGATAGGTGGAGACCAGGGCCGAAAGCTCGTAATGCTCCTTGCTGAGGCGACGGAATTCCACCTGGTTCCCCAGCACGGATGGGTCCGCGAGGAGGGATTCCAGCTCATCGAATCGCCTTTCCAGTTCTTCAATCTTATGCAGCATATCTCTTCCTACACCACCAGTCTGTCGTCTTTGTGACCACCGTTTTCCTCCAGGGCCTCCTGCATGGAGCGGATGGCCACCTCCACCTGATCGTCATCCGGCTCACGGGTTGTAAGCCTTTGAAGGGCAAGGCCGGGGGTAATAAGGAACCTGACCAGAGGAGAACTGTCGTTCCTGGCGCTCCATTTCAGAAACTCATAGGAAATCCCCGCGATCAGGGGAAGGAGAATCACTCTCGCCCCTGCCTTCAGATAGAACGGCCAGGGTTCGGGAATGAGGGAAAATACGAAAATACTCACCAGCATCACGATAAGCAGGAAGCTGGTCCCGCACCTGGGGTGCAGCCGGCTGAAGCGTTTTGCGTTTTCCACTGTGAGGGCCAGCCCGGACTCGAAGGCGAAAATGGATTTGTGCTCCGCTCCGTGGTACTGAAATACCCTCTGGATATCCTTCATCCTGGATATCGACAGGATATAAAGCAGAAAGACGATGACCCGGATGACCCCGTCCACCAGATTAAAGACGAGATTTGAATCGCCAATCACCGGAACGAGCAGCTTCGTTATGTAGAGAGGCAGGATAAAAAACAGGAGGATGCCGAAGAGAAGCGCGACCGCCATGGTCCCGCCCATGGCGAGAGTGCTTATCTCCTCTTTCTTGTCCCCTTCAGCCATGGCCTCGTTGGCAGAATAATTGAGCGCCTTGATGCCGATAACCAGCGAAGAGAACAGGGCCGCCGCGCCACGCAGGAGAGGAAGTTTCAACACCGGATAGCGCTCGGAAAGTGGCGCCACCCGGTTCCTTTTCACCACAATCTCGCCGTCCGGCCTGCGAACCGCAATGGCAATGGAACGGGGGGCGCGCATCATCACACCTTCGATCACCGCCTGCCCTCCGATATTTATCTTCTCCATAGACCTCAAGCCTTTCCTCCCCGTCGGCCGGGGCGCGCTACTGGAGAGATCCATAAAACTCCCGGACCGCCGCCATCCGGCCACAGGTCATCTCTCCCTCCGGACAGGCGCCGGAAAGGCAGCCCGGACCGGCTTTTTCAAAGAGAACGGGCGCCGCGGACCGCACCAGCCTCAGCATCTCGACAGCCATAGACCGGATCTCCCACTGGGCGCGTTCACAGCAACGAAGACCGAAAAAGTGCAGCAGCTCCCTGGCGTTCATTGTAGCCAGAATCTTCGTCTCCGTGGCATTGGGAAGAATATATCGGGCATCCTCCGCAGGGACTCCAGCTTCGACCATTTCCCCATAGAAGGAGTGCAGTTCCCGCACCCGCGACAAAAACCTCTCAGCCATCACGGGATCTGCGGAGACGGCCGGCGGGACCACCACCTCGAACATCTCCTTGTGTGTCACATACCTCTGGGACTGCTGGGAAAAAGAAGCGAGCCTGTGCCGCACCAGCTGGTGTGTGGTAACCCTGGAAATCCCCTCGATTCCAAAGGTGAAAGACGCATGCTCCAGAACGGACAGGTGGCCGAGGGCAAGGATCTTTTCCAGGAATTTCCGGATATCGGAACCGGAGAGGCGCTCCCTCAAATCAGCGATGGAGACCGGCGAATAACAGAGCCTGGCCGCAAGGGCTACGGTCAGCTCGGGATCAGGGGTGTGGCTGACAAGTGTGACCTGCATGGGTGTCCTTAAGAAGACGCAGAGACCATAGGTCCCGGATTCGGCGGATGACCTGTCCCGGCGAGAAACAGATAAGGGGATTTCGCCGTGGACAAAATCCCCTTTCTTTCCATCCGCGCACCGGAAGACCGGTTACATTCCGTATCTCTTCTTGAACCTCTCGACACGGCCGGCGGTATCGATCAGCTTTTGCTTACCCGTGAAGAATGGGTGGCAGGCAGAGCATATTTCCGTCGTAATCTCGGATTTCGTGGAACGGGTCTGAAAGGTATTGCCGCACAGACACTTCACCGTTACCTCGTGATATTTCGGGTGTATTCCCTCTTTCATTGCTTCCTCCTTGCGCAAGCAGACTACTCTATCATCTCGTTAAGCTACATCAGAAGAATGGAACGTTACCATCTCCATTTTTTTTTATCAAGCAATTTTTCACCTGCTCATGGAGTCGAGAAAATCCTGATTCGTCTTCGTTTCCACCAGCTTGCCGAGAAGAAACTCCATGCTGTCGACCACGTTCATCGGATGGAGCACTTTCCGCAGAATCCATATCCTGTTAAGCGCCGTCTTGTCTATCAGGAGCTCTTCCTTTCTCGTGCCCGATTTGTTCATGTCGATGGCGGGGAAGACCCTCTTTTCCACCAGCTTGCGGTCCAGGTGCAGCTCCATGTTGCCGGTCCCCTTGAACTCTTCGAAGATCACCTCATCCATCTTGCTGCCGGTATCCACGAGGGCGGTGGCAATGATGGTAAGGGAACCGCCTTCCTCAATATTGCGGGCCGCGCCGAAAAAGCGTTTCGGTTTATGGAGGGCATTGGAATCGACACCGCCGGAAAGCACCTTGCCTGAGGGAGGGATGACGGTATTGTAAGCCCTGGCGAGACGGGTGATGGAGTCCAGCAGGATCACCACGTCGCGCTTGTGCTCCACCAGTCGCTTTGCCTTTTCAATCACCATTTCAGCCACCTGGATATGTCGGGCCGCCGGCTCATCGAAGGTGGAGGAAACAACCTCCCCTCTCACGGAACGCTGCATATCGGTAACTTCCTCCGGCCGCTCATCGATGAGAAGGACGATGAGGTAGACCTCGGGGTGATTCAGGGCTATGGAATTGGCGATGTTCTGGATAAGCATGGTCTTGCCGGTACGGGGTGGGGCGACAATCAACCCGCGCTGCCCCTTGCCGATGGGGGCGATAAGATCCATGACCCTTGTGGGGAGATTATCGGGCGCCGTCTCCAGTTTGAGCCTTTCCATGGGATAAAGCGGGGTCAGATTGTCGAAAAGGACCTTGTCCCTTATCCCGTCCAGGGGCTCGAAGTTGACCGTTTCCACCTTGAGAAGAGCGAAATAGCGCTCACCTTCCTTGGGAGGGCGTATCTGGCCCGAGACGGTATCACCAGTCTGCAGATTGAATCTCCGTATCTGACTGGGCGACACGTATATATCGTCAGGGCCGGGCAGGTAGTTGTAATCAGGCGCCCTGAGGAAGCCGAAACCGTCCGGCAATGTCTCCAGGACTCCTTCGCCGAAGATCATGCCGTTCTTTTCCGTCTGGGCATTCAGGATAGCGAAGATCAGGTCCTGCTTGCGCAGACTTGAGGCCCCTTCAATGCTCAGACCCTTGGCGATTGAGGTCAGATCGTTTATCTTCTTGCTTTTCAACTCTTGTAAATTCATCTTTTCTCCTGCCGGCGAAATTGCGCCTGCATATCTATTAATTAATACGGAACCGATGGTTTCGACTATCTTTTACTGGGCATGAGGGGGCGCCCGTGAAAAGGGCGCTCATTACGGTTCAGCGGCACGTATCCGGCACGCATCCCTTTTCCCGGAGAGCGACCCGGAAAAGGGCCTCGAATCCGGCAATACGGGGCGTCATTCAGCCGGTGAAGAAAACGCCGTGATTATGCATGACGATATTCCATAGGAAAATGAGCAAAAGGCGGTTTCGGAAACATAGGGACGGCAGGACTCAGCCTGTTCGGGGTGTCATCGCAAGGGTATTCCGGTTTAAAGGGTATTGGCCATTCTGGTTCTAAATCTATCGATGTCGAGGCTTATGTTTCGCTGATTTGGGATGATTCTGACAGGTATGAACACGGACGATTGTTGAGGAATTGATTTATATAAACCGCTCTATTCCCATTTGTCAACACAATTCTGGCGAGGCCGGGCCACGGAAAAAGTGTTCAGGCGTGAAGCGCCCGTGAGGCGGAGACGTCCCCCCTTTCCAGGACAGAAAAAATGTTCACGAACACCTTGACAACACCCGGGTCGAAGTGGGTCCCGGCGCCGGCGACGATTTCCTCTTTCGCGACAAACGCGGGTATGGCCTCGCGGTAGGGACGATCCGACGTAAGAGCGTCAAACACATCCGCAACGGCAATAATCCTGGCGCCAAGGGGAATATCCTCGCCCACCAGAGAATAGTAGCCTTTGCCGTCGTATTTCTCGTGGTGACCCAGTATCATGGGCAAAAGGTCCGTTACCCTCCCGCCCAGCGGTTTCAGAATATGCGCCGCACGGACTGTATGTCCTTTCATGTGCTCCCGTTCTTCCCGGGTCAGCTCACCGGCTTTCACCAGGATCTCACGGCTGACTCCAATCTTGCCCAGGTCGTGGAGCAGCGCCGCTATTCTGATGTTTTCCACGTCCTGTTCGGCGCATCCCATTGCCTTGGCGATCCTTTCCGCCAGAGCGGAAACCCTGTAGGAGTGGCTGTGGGTGTGCTGATCAACGGAATCAATCACCAGAGAGAGCATCTCTATTATCCCCTGGTAGGTATTACGGATCTCTCTCTTCGTCCGCTCTTTCTTTTCATAAAGAAGGCCCATGAGATAAGCGGTTATCAGGAGAAAAGCTCCCCATGTCCCGATATCAAGCCAGCGGTGCAGGGGGGAGGCGCCCCCGGAACTGAAGGTTGCGGGATACACGTAAGCAACAACCGAGATCAGTATGAGTGACAGGAGGGCCGCAAGGGTCGCGTAACGCTTTCCATAGAAATAGGCGCCGAGAATCACGGGCAGGTACATGAAGTTCAGAAACGCCCTCTGATTGGAGACAAAAAAGAAGATGATCCCGGTAATGGCAACCAGCAGAAAAATAATGAGCAGTTCTTTGTTGATCGAAGAATAGAAGGCCCTGAGACGGGAACAATCATGTGACATCTTCTTCCCCTCCGTTCCGTTCTTCACGGCATGGCGGTTTCCAGACCATATTCCGAAAGTGCGGGTTATTGCTGAAAAAAATGAATTAGAACCTTCTTACCCTCAAGCAGCTTGTCTGTCAAGATGATTGAGGTACGGATGCAATGGAACTAACTGGAGAAAGCGGCCTCCTCTCATCTACAAAGTATCGTACAGTTGCTACTGCAAGCCGCGCGCCTTCCGTGTCAGGAAGCCAACAGGCAATGCCGTCAACAATTTCTCTCTCGGCAACCATGTTAAAAGATTCCGGTAATACGAGGTCGAAGATCCAGGAAAGCTGCACCAGTTTGAAATCATTGAGTGTCTTGGCTTGGGAAAGCCTGGCCGTCTCCCTGCCCGCGAGCTTTTCCAGGACCTCGGGAGAACACTCCGGAAGATCCGGAAAACCGAGTCCCGCCGCGGATGAACGCTCGCCTTCCGGTTGCCCGTAGTATTCGCTGAACACCCGCCAGATATCGAGCTTATCGGCATCACGAACCAGCTGGAGGAAAAACCGGTGTTCACCCTGGATTGCTTTGGGGATTTTGAATACATTATGGTTCTCTACCGAATCATTCACCAGATCCCGTTCACGGGGAGAAAGCCCGGCCAGCAGATCCACGTCACGGATGATCTCCGCCCCCAGAGCGGCATGGTTTACGGAAACGGCGTCACGGAACGTGCGGAACTGGCGGTACTGCTCAAAGCGGCCGACGTCATGGAGCAGCGCAATGGTTTCCGCCAGCTTCAGGTCCTCCGATCCCAGACCTTCCGCCGCGGCAATCCTGATGATATTGGCGCAGACCCGGTGAGTATGTTCTTCCTTGAGAAGGATATTGCGTTGATCCTCCATATCCACGGAGTAAAAGGACTGGCAGTACCCGGCGAACCAGCCGCGTATACGGTCCAGGTCTTTATCATCCATAAATGAAACCTCCCATTATCACTGTTCAGGATACCTTCGCAGGCATCGCCGCCTCAAATCGTTGAAGGTTCAGTCCCGGCGGGGATTCGTCGCGGCGCATGCCTGCAAGGCCGTCAGCCCGGCTTTTCGCACATGCTCCCCGTAGTCGGCCAGAAAACTTCCGTCCGGGCGTTTGTTGACAACAACACAGACAACGCCGGCCCGATATCCGAGGCCCCCCATGAAATGGAGGAAAAAGCTTGCTTCCATCTCCATATTCTCCGCCCTCAGCCCGGGAATCCCCGTATCCAGGGAGGCCATGAGTGCCGCCATGTCCGGTACCGTGGAAGAAACCCTGGCAATGCCTCGGCCCTGCTCGGCGAAAAACCCGGGGCTGGTAACCGTCACCCCTCTCTTGCATGGCGCCCCTGTACGCAAAGCCTCCCTCTCCAGGGCAACCCGCAGCCTGACGTCAGCCCGCGCCGCATAGGGATGGAAACCTCCCCGGAATCTGGCGCCAGACAGCGAGGCGCCCTCTATCAAGTTCCTCACGCGCCTTTCCAGCAGTTCGCATTCCGCATCCGGAGGTGGAACATCGTAATGCAGACCGGTATTGTCCAGTCCGACAACATAATCGGTAACAACAAGTGTGCCCGTTTCCGCATCAGGCTGGAGCCCTCCGCTGGTGCCGACCCTGACGATGTGCAAGGGGGTGAAGGAGTCCTTCCTCCTCCGGGTCGAAAAATCCAGTTCATTCAGCGCCACCAGTTCGTTAAGGACAATCTCCATGGAGGGAGTACCCATACCTGACGTGGTGATTGTTATCCGCTGCCCCGTTTCGCGGGCGCGGCCGGTAATGGTTCGCAGTCCCCGGTGGAAGCGATCCGTTTCCCGTTCCTCCAGGAACTCGTCGGAAAAGAAGGGAACCCGGTCCGGATCTCCTACAATCAGTACATTGCCCGCCAACTCGTGGGGGGCAAGATCAAGGTGATATACCCTGCCGTTGCGCAATGGCAATTCCGACTGGGAAACGGTTTCATTTTCCATGCGGTCCCCTTTCCTTTACCTGACCGGCGCACCTTCCGGTCACGTTCAATACCGGGCATTTCCTCTTCAAAACAAAGCATGGCTGTAGTAATTAATCAGGGGCGCCAGTTCTCTTTCAAAAAAAAACGGAGAGCATGAAGGCTCCCCGTTGTTAATTACGCAATGGTCCGCGATATCAGAAGAAATACAGGAATGCCATACGGACTATATTGGCGGTTCCTGATTCGGATGTGCCGGCAGGGTTGTTGCCGTAACGGGAATTCACGTTTTGATACTCGGCCATAAGTCGTATGGCGGCGTTGAGGTCGTACGCGACATTGAAATAGATATTGCTGCTGAATTTGAGGAAGTCGGCGCCAGTCAAGGTCCTCGCTGGATTGGAATTGATGGCGATATTGCGGTTGGAGTAGTCGGAATAGTTGGAGGCGCCCCTTCTCTGATACCCCGCGGTGAAGCCCAGGTCCTGAATGGGATAGAATATCAACTGGGTCGCGAAACCATACCCTTTCGCAGGCTTCGGATCGGCGGTCGTGCCCACCAGGGTATCAGCGGTCGCGGAGTTGAACGCCATGTTCGCGGCCATGTAGGCCTGCCCTTCGAAGGACATGGTCATAGCCCTGCTTTTCCCGTCGGCCGACTTGAGCAGGGGAACAAAGGTATAGAAGCCGCAACCCCATGAATCCAGTGACTCCTTATTATTCGCCGCCCCCACCAGCACCTTTTCATTGCCGTACAGGCCGAAGAATCCCGCCGTAAGGGGATTCATGGAAAGGCCCCATAATCCGGGGGAGACACCGAGCGCCTTGCTGACGAGCATGGCCTGGCCGGCCACGTTAACCGCCGAACCGAATGACCCGGTCGCCAGGGTGCCTCCGGCGTTGTTGTTGCCGTTCTGGTTGGGGTCCTGGACGCCCAGCACCAGTTTCAGCGAATTGTCCCGTGTCAGGTCCACCTTCTGGGTGAGCCGGAGTTGAGGGACGCGGGGATTGTTCGGGGTACCGTAGGCGGCGCCATGGCGGAAGTCAACGGTAGAAGAAACCATCGGCCCGAAGATGTCGAAGGCCTGACCGAACAGAATCTGGGTCCTTGGCCAATCGATGGCGCCCCAGGCCTGGCGCATCCGCACCTGCGGGCTTTCCGCGGCTGCGGACGGATCGCCGTAGAAATCAACCTCGATAAGCGCGCTCGTCTTTGCCCCGGCAAAACCGGGACCTCCTATCTTGAGCCAGAAACGGGATTGACGGGCGGTAAAGAGGGACTGATCCGTCTGGCCCTCGATACTGCTCGCCTTGGGAATCCTCCCGCTTCCGGGAGTCAGCGCGCCGGAGGGTCCGAAATTATCGGAATTATAGACATAATCAAGCTTGACGAAACCACCGATGGAAAGCTTGAACTTGCTGGTCACCGGTGTCTCCATCTTGCCGTATACGCCGGGCGCGACCTCGGGCGATGGCTGGTAGTCGGTGTTGTAGGCCGGAGCGGTTGCCTGGGTAGCGTCCGCCGCCAGGACCGGGGCCGCCAGCAGCAGACCGGCCGCCAGTGAAACAAAAACCGTTTTTCTCATAGACTGCCTCCTCATGGAAAATAGATGGACAGCGCAAGACGGTCCATCATGAATATCATCACAGCAAAAAATCAGTCCCGGGCGTTACGGGTCAATGTAGCGTGCTGATGAGCGGAAAGGCATACGGAGCATGGCAGATGCCGGCTCTGCTAATTTCCACTCTACTCGTTTCGGCTCCGCTCAACGAGCAACTATGGCTATTCCGTTCCGACCAGATCGGATGCCCGCGCCTTTTCGCCCTGCCTTAAAATGCCGAACGACCCGTCCGTGCCGACGAAACCGGTTATCTCGACAATCCCAACCTTCGGGCCTGGAGCGAAGCCAAGTTTTTCCACAACCTTCCCGCCTCGATAGAGGTTCAATTTCCGGCCTGTCTCAATTCCCGTTTCCTTGCCGGCGTTGATGTAAACCCGTTCGCCTTCTACGGAAACCACCTTGGCATACCATGGCGCGAGACCGGCAAGCTCCTTCACCCCGGCAGCCAGCCCGCGAAGAGAGGACATAATGGCCGCGTCCCGCTTATCCGCGTCATTCACGGGATAGGGAGATATCACTTCAGTCAGCATCCTGAGCATGGTTCCGCCATACCCCTCGCGCACTTCGGCGCTAACGGCTTTCCCCGGCAGCGTCCCGTTGGGGGCGGAAAGGAATATGACGAGAGCGGCGCCAAAATCCTCCTGCAACTTGACCGCCAGGGCGGATCTCTCCGCCGGAGCGCCGAGACTGGCATAGCGCGCGACAAAGGCGGCCTGGGCCGGGTCGAGGACCGTTCCGGCGGACAACCGCTTCAAGGCCTCGCCGAATCTTACTGAAAGTTCGTTCTTCTCCGTCTCGATTATGAGGATGCGGCTTTTGAGAAAGGGCGCCTCAGCAGCCTTCACGACAGGCCGCGCAGGGGAGACAACGGGATGTGAAACCGGCACAGCGGCTGGAACGGAAGGAGCAGCGGAAGGCACGGAAGAGGCAGTAACAGGCTCTGGCACGCCGGCAGCCGTCTGGCGCGCGCCGTCGGACAGTTTTCCCCTGACCGATTCGTACCCTTTTTCAAGGAGTTCGCCCCCTCGTGGAATCCCGCTGTCCACGTAGCTCCGCGGCACCCAGATGGTGGGAGAAGCCCCCGGAGACATGGTAAATGCGGGATTCTCTATCTCGACATATTCCTCGGATGAGGAAATCGCGCCCTGATTCGCCGCGCAACCGGCAAGAAAACAGAATGAAAATATCATTAATGCCGCACGATTGATCACTTGATCCCTCCCTGAAATCGCCGGCAAAGGCAGTCGCCATGCCGGGACAAGATTCGTATCAACGAAAGATACGCGAACCCGGTCTTTTCGCGCGGCCGCGTTAACGCATGGAACCCGGCATAATCAGAGGCAGATGCGGAATCGGAAGGCGGGAATCGACCGGAAATGTGCAGAACATTAATTGGTTATCAGAGGAGAAGTCAAGAAAAAAAAGGCGGCGGCAAAGGGGAAATAAGGGGCACAAACCATGTAGAGAAATCAAGGCGCCGCGCCCACTGACGGAGCGCGGCTTGAACCGGCAGGATATGCGAACGATTTTAGAAATCGCTTACTGGGTAACTACGGAAAGGATCTTGACCTCGGAACCATCCTTGGAGAGGAAGCGGTGCTTCAGTGTGGAATCGAAATAGATGCTGTCACCCTCCTCAAGGGTAACTCGCTCCTCGTCCAGCCATATCTCGGCCGTGCCCTTCAGGATGTAAAGGAATTTTTCACCCTCGTGGCTGTAGGTAGTGTACTCGGACACGGTGTCGTTCAGGGTAAGGATGAACGGCTCCATCTTCTTGCTCTGCTTCCGGTAGGAAAGAGATTCATAGGAATAGCCGTGGCTTGTGCCGGTTGGAGATATGACCCTGGGGATCTCCTTCCGCTCGGACTTGCGGACTATCTCGAACTTGCACTCCTCCTCGCTCTCAGTGAAAAACATGCCGATCTTCACGTCAAAGAACTTGGCAATCCTGGAAAGCGTGGCTATGGGAGGTGATACGTTGTTGTTTTCAATCTGGGAAATGAGGGCCGGTGAAAAGCCAGTTTCCTTGGCAACGGCCTGCAGTGTCAGTTTTTTGGAAAGGCGAAGGCTCTTGAGCTTCGCGCCGATATTGTACTCGCTCATCTGGGGACTCCTGCTTCTTCGGTGATACATCTCCGCGACGGGATGCATTTTCGCATGAAAGCAACTATTCAAAAATTTATCTCTAATGTCAATAAAAAAGTCTTTATTCTACATAAAACGGCCGTATCGGGAACAAGAGGCATACGCTCCAAAACACTTTACAGCTTTAATCCTGGATTCGGCAGTTGGAGGTATCCGTAGAGAGCGAAGGATGCCTCCAACTGCCGGTTTTAGGTTAATTTATCCTGCCCGCCAGCACCTCCAGAATATGCTGGATTCGCGTCGTTTCTCCACCCCGGCGGAGTCCGTCCTCCAGTTGCAGCATGCACCCTGGGCAGGCGGTCGCCACCGCATCCAGCGACGCCTTTCGGATGGCTTCGGATTTACGTTCGTTGATTTTCATGGAGGTCTCATAGTGATGGACACTGAAGGTCCCGCCAAGTCCGCAGCAGGCGTTGGCATCCTCCATCTCAACATAGGTGATATCCGGCGCGGCCTTCAGCAAATCCCTTGGTTGCCTGGTTATCCCCCGGAAGAGCAGATGACAGGGGTCATGGTAGGCGACCCTCAACCCCGTTCCAAAGCCTCCCGTCCCGGGACTGAAGCCAAGGATTGCCAGAAGTTCAGAGGCATCCACCACCTTTTCGGCAAGGATACCGCAACGTTCCGCCAGCTCCGGATATCTGTCCGCCAGCAGGCGGGGGTACATGCGGTGGAATGCGCCTCCGCATGAGGCGCAAGCGGTCATGACGAAATCGGGCCGGTGTCTTTCCAGGGCGGCCAGGTTACGTTCCGCAAGGGCCAGCGACGTAGCCGTATCGCCGCCGGACAGGGCGGGAAAACCGCAGCAATGCTGGTCCCGGGGAATGATGATGGTGCAGCCGAGGCCCTTCAGAAGGGAAATCGCGGCTTCGCCTATCCGCGGGTAGAGATAATTGGTCATGCAACCGACGAAATAGGCGACCCGCGGCCTATCCGGATCACCCGGCATGACCTCTGGATAACGGGAAAGGAAGGGCCTCGGCGTAATCTTCGGGATGTGCCGCTTACCGCCGGCAAGCGGCAAAGGAAAGCGGAGCCTCAGCCCGGATGTAGCGGGTACCTTCCTGAACAGCGCCGGCCCGCAGAGGCGGGCCAGAGACGCGCCGGCTTTCATAAGCCCCCGATTCAGCAGAAAAAGCGATACTATCCGCTGAAATAGAGACATGCCCCTCTTTCGCGACAGGGCTTGCCTTGCGGCAAGAACAATCAGATCGGTCGGCGCGTCATTGGCGCACCTGGACACGCACCTGCCGCACAAAAGGCACCTGGACATGTCCGAACGGGTACGCCCGTCCAGCTCCACCTCTCCGTGAAGGGCGGAGGCCGCCAGGGCGATCTTGCCCCGGGCGCAGGCAGGCTCCCGCCTCAGAGCGGAAAACACCGGGCAGTGGGCCCGGCAGGCGCCGCATTTAACGCACTTCTTCAATTCCTGCTCTACTCTCTTCAAAGGGTCCATAAAGTCAATTCTCATGGGTCAGGCGCCAGTTTCAGACAGAAGTTTCTTGCGTCTGCATTGTTAAACAGATGGCGGGATTTTTTCTCTTTTCATTCCGGAAATATCTTTCCCGGATTCAGGATGTTGTTGGGGTCCAGAGCCTTCTTTATGGCCTTCATGGCCGCGATCTGGGCGCCGGTCAATTCCATGGAAAGATAGGGGGACTTGCTGAGGCCGACTCCGTGCTCACCCGACATGGTGCCTCCCAGGTCCAGGGTCGCCCGGAAGACATCCCTCACCGCATTTTCTGCCTTTTCGCTCTCTCCCGGCCTGCTCCTGTCGATCATGATGTTGACGTGAATGTTACCGTCACCGGCGTGCCCGAAATTGATTATGGGAATATGGTACTTCTCCCTGATGGCGTCTATCCTTCGGATGACGTCCGGCAAGCGGCTCCGGGGCACCACGATATCCTCGTTGATCTTGTCCGGGTTGACTTTCCTGAGAGCCGGCGACACCAGCCTTCGGGCCTTCCACAGCTCTTCCGCCTCAGCGGCGTCGGCGGCGGCCCTGAAATCAACAAGACCCAGCGGACGCATGAGTTCCCCGATGCGCGAGGCCTGCTTTTCAACCAGCTCCCTCTCTCCATCCAGTTCCATGAGGAGCACCGCCCGCGCCTCCGGCGGGATCCCCAAGGAAAACTCTCCCTCGACGCATGCGAGGGCGGAATAATCAAGAAACTCAAGGGTAGTGGGGATAATCCTGCCGCGAATGACGGCCGCAACCGCATCAGCCGCCCCGTCGGTGGAATCGAATACGGCCAGCATTGTAGCGCGGGTCTCCGGAAGCGGGAGGAGGCGGAGTATGACCCTGGTGATGACACCGAGAGTCCCCTCGCTGCCGCACATGAGCCGGGTCATGTCGTAACCCACCACCCCCTTGTATGTTTCGCCGCCGGTGGTGATGATCTCGCCGGTTGGAAGCACAACCTCAAGACCCAGGACATAATCCCTGGTCACCCCGTATTTAACCGCTCGCGGGCCTCCGGCGCATTCGGCCACATTGCCCCCGATGGTGGAAAATGCCAGCGAAGCCGGGTCAGGGGGATAAAAGAGGCCGAGTTTCTCCACCGCCTTCTGGAGATCTCCCGTAACAACACCCGGCTCGACAACGGCAAGCAGATTGTCCGTGTCAATCCTTACAATCCTGTTCATTCTGGTGGTGACCAGGGCAATTCCGCCCCCCTTGGGGAGGCTGCCGCCCGAAAAGCCGCTCCCGGCGCCACGCGGAAACACCGGAACCGTTTCGCGGTTCGCGAGCCGGAGGATAAGGCTTATCTCCTCGGCATTCGCGGGAAAGACCACGGCATCGGGGAGATACTCCATCCGGGTGGCGTCATAGGAATAACAGACAAGATCCTGTTTTTCCAGGGTCACATGTTCGCTTCCCACTATATTCCGCAGTTCTTTGACAAAACCTGGATTCAGCATGGATCACCTCGAGATTGTTTCCGTGCGCCGATGTGTCGGGCGGATAACCGGATACTTCCGCCACCTTCAAATGATATAGGAACGGTACGGAAAAGGGCAAGACGAATAAAAGGACCGCCCCACTTTACGATTGACAAAGTATCGCTTTTCCTATAACTAGTTGGCGCTTATGCATGAATCAGTCGCTTTATTGGACAACCAATTCCAGCCTGGAAAAGGCTACATATAAGGAGGATTATTGCATGGAACAGTACGCAGTTGTTTTCGCCCTGGCATGTGCCGCGGCGGCGGTGGCTTACGGTCTTTTTTCGGCCACCTGGATCCTTAAACTCCCCCAGGGGAGTGACCGCATGAAGCAGATAGCCGCCGCGGTCCAGGAAGGCGCGGGCGCCTATATGAAGCGCCAGTATTCTATTATCGCCATCGTGGGCGTGGCCATGTTCGCCCTCCTCTTCTTCACACTCGGCGCCAAAACCGCCGTAGGCTTCGCCGTCGGCGCCATCTTCTCCGGCCTGACCGGTTTCATCGGAATGTTCGTATCGGTGCGGGCCAACATCAGGACCACGGAAGCGGCCAAATCCGGCATTCACAAGGCGCTCAACGTTGCCTTCCGCGGCGGCGCAATCACCGGCATGCTGGTGGTGGGACTGGGTCTGCTGGGCGTCGCCGGTTACTACATGGTTCTGCAGAAGATCATGCCCGGCGCTCCGATAAAAGACGTGGTCAGCCAGCTGGTCGGCCTGGGATTCGGCGGCTCCCTCATATCCATCTTCGCCCGGCTCGGCGGCGGCATCTTCACCAAGGGCGCCGACGTGGGCGCGGACCTGGTGGGCAAGGTGGAAGCCGGCATCCCCGAAGACGACCCCCGCAATCCGGCGGTTATCGCCGACAACGTGGGCGACAACGTGGGCGACTGCGCCGGCATGGCAGCCGACCTCTTCGAGACCTATGCCGTTACCCTGATCGCAGCCATGCTGCTGGGCGCCATCGCCTTCAACAACTTTGACGGCGCTGTCAGCTATCCCCTCATCCTGGGAGGCATTTCCATCATCGCCTCCATCATCGGCACCTTTTTCGTAAAGCTGGGAGGAAACCAGAAGATCATGGGCGCGCTGTACAAGGGACTCATCGCATCGGGGGTTCTTGCCTGTATCGCCTTTTATTTCGTTACCGTCCGGATGTTCCCCGAAGGCAACCCCACCGGCTACAGCGCCATGAATATCTTCATATCCGCCATCGTCGGCCTGGTGGTCACCGGCGCCATCTTCTGGATCACCGAATACTACACCGCCACCGAATTCGCTCCGGTCAAACACATCGCCCAGGCATCCACCACCGGACACGCAACCAATATCATCGCCGGCCTGGGCGTATCCATGAAGTCAACCGCGGCGCCGGTCATTGTCATTGCGGCCGGCATCATAGTCGCCTTCCAGTGCGCCGGCGTGTACGGCATTGCCATTGCCGCTGTTTCCATGCTCTCCCTGACCGGCATCGTCGTTGCCATGGACGCCTATGGACCCATCACCGACAACGCGGGCGGCATTGCTGAAATGGCTGAACTGGACGACTCGGTCCGCGCGGTCACCGACCCCCTGGACGCGGTAGGGAACACAACCAAGGCGGTTACCAAAGGCTATGCCATCGGCTCCGCCGGCCTGGCCGCGGTAATCCTCTTCACCTCCTACGTGGACGAGTTGAAACTGGCGGGCCAGAACATCGAGTTCTCCCTGTCCGATCCGTACATCATCGTCGGCCTCTTCATCGGCGGCCTCCTCCCTTACTACTTCGCGGCCCTCTGCATGGAGGCGGTAGGCAAGGCGGGCGGCTCCGTTGTCACCGAGGTTCGCCGTCAGTTCCGGGAGATCAAGGGCATCATGGAAGGCACGGCCAAACCTGATTACGCCTCCTGCGTCGATATCGTCACCAAGTCCGCGCTGAAGGAAATGGTCATCCCCGGCATCATCCCCATCGCGGCGCCGGTCATCGTCGGATTCACCCTCGGCCCCAAAGCCCTGGGGGGCGTTATCGTCGGCACCATCGTAACCGGTATCTTCGTCGCCATCTCCATGACCACCGGCGGCGGCGCATGGGATAACGCCAAGAAGCTCATCGAAGACGGCTTCCACGGCGGCAAGGGCGGCGAAGCCCACAAGGCGGCCGTAACCGGCGACACCGTCGGCGACCCCTACAAGGACACCGCCGGCCCGGCGGTAAACCCGATGATCAAGATCATCAACATCGTATCCCTGCTGATAGTTCCGCTGCTGCACAAACTGGGATAGTATCCCTTCAGCGGACAAAACATCGCCAACGCAAAAAGGGGGCTTCCGGAAGGAGCCCCCTTTTTGCGTCAGTTTTCCAGAACCGGCTATTTCTTCTCCGTCTTTTTCTCCGTCTTTTTTTCCACCTTCTTCTCCGCGCCCTTGACCTCGACGCTCGTCGCCTTCATCTGATAGAAGACGGTCGCCTTCGATCCCGCCTTGAGGTCGCCGGTCACCTTTGTATCCTTATCCCGGCTGATCTCCCATTTTTCTTTCCCCTTCTGAATTACAATAACATCACCCTTAACTTCCAGGACAGGCCCCGTAACCTGATAGCTCTTGGTCGCGGCGCCCATGGCTACGGATGCGGACAATACAGCTACGGCAACGATTGAAGCGGCGAGTTTCATGATTCCCTCCTCAAAAAGTAATAGATCCGTGTAATGCATACACAGATAAACGGGCTGTGTCAAGACGGAACAAGACATCTTCATAAGCCATGGAAATGCCGGTTTCACACAAGGCCCCAAAGGTCACAAAGGAAAAAAATGAGCCTCTCAAAAGAGGCGCTAAACCTCAGCGGTGATGACAGATCGCATCCGCTTGCTGAAGACGTGAGACCGGAGACCAGCTCGGCACGGCTCGCAGCCGCGTGCGCCATGAAATCAAGGAAGCATTACACAACAATATCTGTTTGATTAATTATAATTATTGATCCATTATACGGAACATTTTCACGCAACGGAGCAGCGGCGGCGCCGCCTGTCGTCCGAGCGGTGAATAATGGCTCGGGACTGTTGTATTTGGACTCAATGGTATTATTCTTTCTTCATTACCACACAACATCGAGGTGAACCAATGATAGCGAAAAGGTTTTGCCATGTTCCACTCTTTCTGGCCATTTTGCTTGTATTACCGGCAGGTTCCTTTGGAGGCCAGGTTGTCACTCCGGATCTCCGTGACCAGGCCCGCAAGCTGGCTCAGGAAGAAAAGGCTCTCAAGACCGAAGCGGCGCAAAACTCCCTGGCGGTGCTCTACTTCAGGAACCTCTCGGGAAACGATGACCTGAACCCGCTGCGCAAGGGACTTCCCCTGATGCTCATAACCGACCTCTCCCAGGTGGAGGGACTTCAGGTTGTGGAAAGGGCCATGCTCCAGGCGCTTCTGGAAGAACTGGGACTGGGCGCCTCCGGGATTGTCGAACCGGGCACGGCGCCCCGCGTCGGGAGGTTGCTGGGCGCCGGAAGGCTGGTGGGTGGGGATATTGGCGGGGTCGAGTCGAAACTCAGGTTGCAGTCCGAGACCACGGATGTGCCGACCGAAGCCCCCATGGGAGTTTCCACGGCCGACGGCCCGCTTGATGAGCTGTTCCGCCTGGAAAAGACCCTGCTGTTCGACATAATAAGGATTCTGAAAATAGAGCCAGGGCCGGATGTGGAAGCGAAACTGCGAAAACCGTGCTCCACCAACAGAAAGGCCCTCATGTCCCTCTTCGAAGGAGTGGACGCCGGAGACAGGAAGGATTACCAGGGGGCGGCCTCCCTCTACGAAAAGGCGTTGAAGGAGGATCCCGGCATCTGCCTTGCCGGAGAAGCTCTCCGGGAACTGCACGATCTCGGTCTCATCGCCACGAAAAAGAGGAGCGCCGATCTATTGCGCTCCCTTCGCAACGACACATCCCTGACCAATCAACTGACTCCCAAGGAAGAGATGAGAGACGTGAAGGCGCCTCTTCCGGGGACATCCACCGATACAAACATACAGCTCAACTTCCCTGCCGCGCCCAAGGATCGATAATACCGCGCCCCTAGGAGGACTCAATGCGAAAACCTCTCTTGCTGCTTCTGGCCCTTTCACTGGCGACATTTGTAGCGGGCTGCGGCGGTGGCTCATCATCCGGTTCGGCAGGCGCTTCCACGGTGAACATCCGCATCGGAGAAGACGGAAAAACCGCCCGCGTCTCCGTTGAAAAATACCCGCTTCTCTCCGGGCTTGGCGGATATATGCGCCGGATGCTGTCGCCTGGCGATGCAACGGCCGCGATCCCCTCCGATATAACCCACATCGTGTTCACCATCAGCGCCCCCGACATGACAACCATTACAAGGGACGTTCCGGTCACGGGCAAGTCATTCATATCCGAGAGCTTCACCGTTCCCAACGGCGGCAACAGGCGCTTCCTCGTGGAGGCGCTAAACCAGAGAACCGTTCAATACCGGAAGGAGGCCTCGGCAAATCTGGACGGCAGGCCCCTTACCCTCGTACTTAACATGGAAGACGTGGCGCCGCCATCTTTCGCCGGACTGGTCTCCGCCAGAACCGCCTCTACCACCAGCATAGATCTTTCCTGGGCGCCCGGCACGGACAACGTGACACCTTCCTCGCAACTGACTTACCTGATTTACATGTCGACAACCCCCGGAGGAGAAGACTTCGCATCCCCCGGCTTCACAACGGCAAGGGGGGCTGTTTCATATACCGTAACCGGGCTCAAGCCTGGCACCACATACTATTTCGTAGTTCGATGCTCAGACGTGGAAGGCGGCAACCAGGAATCCAACACCATTGAGAAATCGGCCACTACGGCCAGGACTCCCGACACCTCGCCGCCCACATTCGGCGGCCTGGCATCAGCGACCGTTCCGGCGGGAACCGAAGGCAGCATCGATCTCTCCTGGAACCCGGCCTCCGACAACAGAACCGGCGCCGGTTCCATGGTCTACCTCATCTACATGGCCACCTCTCCCGGCGGAGAGAACTTCGCATCACCCAGCTTCACCACCCCGGCAGGCGCCACCTCCTTTTCCGTCACCGGGCTCTCTCCCGGAACAACCTGCTATTTCGTGGTCAGGGCCAGGGACGAAGCGGGAAATACCGATGCCAACACCGTGGAAAAATCGGCAACCACTCCCAGGGAATCGGATACCACTCCGCCAACCTTCGCCGGCCTGGTATCCGCCAATATATCCCAGGCAGCCGGGGGCATGGTAAACCTGTCGTGGAATCAGGCCTCGGACAACGTCACGCCTTCCGCTAACATCGTCTATCTGGTCTATCACGCCACATCCTCCGGAGGTGAAAACTACGCGTCCCCCAGCTTCACCACCCAGGCAGGCGTTACCTCGTTTTCCGTCACCGGTCTCTCTCCTAGAACAACCCATTATTTCGTGGTCAGGGCCAGGGACGCGGCGGGAAACGTAGACTCTAACACAGTGGAAATAGCGGTTCGCCTGTAAAGCAGGTGATTCATTCCGCAGTCAGACAAGAACGATACTTTTCGCGAGGTCACTCCGCCATGAAAAAACTGTTTGTATCCATGTGCTTTTCCGTAATCACCTTCCATGCGGTTATGTGCGCAGCCGCCGATGTGCGAATGCAGACCGGCTTCAGTTTCGACTGGTGGAGCGACAACAGGGACAGCGATGCGAGACAGATCTCCGTGCCCTTCCGCATCGACGGCAGGGCCGGAGATTTCTCCGCGACCCTGCTGACCGCTTATACCGACACCCGCCTCAGCCCTTCCGGCCGGGACGCCGTCTCCCTGGGCCACCTGCTGGACACCAAGCTCTCGCTCTCCTGGCAGATAACCGAGCGTCTGCCGGTGGACATCCTCTTTGGACTTGACTTCAACCTTCCCACCGGCAAGACAAACCTGTCCAGGGACGAACTGGACCTGGTAATGGACCCGGACCTCCTCTCCATCAACACCTTCGGCGAAGGGTTCAACATAAACCCCACCGTGACTCTGGCCAGGGAATGGGGAAACTGGGTAGCGGGCCTGGGCTTCGGTTATCTCTGGAGAGGCGAATACGATTACAGCGCTGACATCGGCGTCACCGACTACAGCCCCGGCGATATCGTTACCCTGTCCGGCGAGGTCCGTTACCATTTTTCGCAGGATCTCCATTCCCGCTTTTTTGCCAGGCATTCGTGGTATGGAAAAGACAGGGTCAGGGGCGCGGATCATCATCAGGAAGGCGATTTCACGCTGGTGGGCCTGGGCGCCCATTACGCGCCCGCGGAAAGATGGAGCATAAACGCCACGTTGCGCGGCGTTTTCCGGGACAGGAGCAAGACCGCTTCGGCTTTGGGGGGGTTGGACGCGGAACCGCACAACATCCATGGCGATGAACTTATAGCCGACCTGGCGGTTCAGCGCCTTCTGGACAAGGCGACCATCATCGAGCCCTACTTCCAGGCGCGCTGCCGGTCCAGGAACGATTATCATGAGACTTCGGCCAACTTCATCGGCGGAAGAAGCAGATATTCACTGGGGGTAAAGGCGACCCACGCCTTCACCCCCCATCTGGAAGCCGGACTGGACGTCAGAGGTTTCCTGAAGTACGACGACGACGCCAATTATCCATACATTCAGCCGGAACGCCATTTCACCGGTTTTTCCGTGGCTCTGATGCTGACCGGCGCATTCTAGCCGTCAATCCGGGCAATAGCTGATGTCTACGGCTACAGCTCTCCGGCAACGCTTCCCGCCGCTTCCAGCCATCCTGTAACACCACTGGATGAAGGGGTTGTGCGGCTAACGGCCTTGCGAACCCTGCCTGTTTCCACCTCCACCAGGCGAAGATCGAGACGCATGCTTTTGCCCACAATCTGGTATCCGCCAAACACCATGAAGCGCGCGCCCATCAACCTGCCGACCCGCAAGCGGGCGCGCTCATCCGCCAGTTCCGACGAACCGAGCCGCAGCTCTTCCAGGACGCGCAGCAGCCTCGTCCTCTCCACCACCTTGTAGACACCTTTCCTTTGCAGTGTCTCCATCACCCGCGCCGTCAGGATCTCTCCCACGGGCGCCGCCGAGGGCCCCTGACTCACGTCCTCCAGCTCCCAGACAGCGACCGTCTGCCCCTGGCCGGCGGTTTCACGGGAGACGACAGGGGAGGAGGCGCAGGAGAAACAGCAGAAAAACGCCGCCAGGAGGCAGGGCAGCGACCACCACCAAGAGAGCCCTTTTCTATCGTGCCGCCGTCTCATATAAACGCTCCTGTACCTTGTCATCCTCCTTCAAGCGCCGCATATTCCCCAGCGGCTTGACCCGCGCGAAATCCTGCTCAACCGCGACCACCTCCACCTGTCCGGCCTTTTTCATCGAACCGCGAAGGGTCTTGCCTCGGTACTGAAGGGTTTCCGCCTCATCAAGCACGTCGAACCTGGTACCGGCCACAACACCCTGGCGGGAACCTATATTTATTATGGATTCCCCTCCGGAGACCTTTGCTACATACCCCCGCAACGGATACTTTTCAATTACCGTCTTCAGGATGTCCCGGTTCAGCGACAGGATTTCCCTGTCAAGGGATGCCTGCTGCCCCAGCTGCCTTGTCACAAGCCCGGGGATTTCAGATGTTTCAGTGTCTATAAGACGGAATGTGAACACCGCTTCCTGGGGAAGGAAGGTGAGCGTGCCGGTTCCGATGAGCCTGGCGGCCAGCACCTTGCCGAGCCTGAGCGCGGTTTCGGGATCGGCCAGCTCCGAACTGCCTATATTCAGCTCTTCCAGGAGCCGCTCCATGAGTACCCTTTCCACCACCTTCACCCTGCCGGAGGCGTTCAGGCGGTTTGTAAGCTCGGAAGTAATAACGGCGCCGAAGCCTTCCCGCTCCGGCAGCCCTCCCTTTTCCTCAAAGTCAACGAAGGTGAGGATGGTCGGCCGGGAAGTCCAGGAGTCCTCGGGCGGCTTCTCGTCCTTGCGGCTCCGGAATCTCTCCGCCAGTTCCTTAACCAGGCGATCCATTCTGTCCTTGCGCTTGGCGTCCTTTTCCAGGTCCAGCATCTCCTGGGCTCTCCTGGCGAGAACCCCCGCGTACATGTCCCTGGAATCCACGGCAAGGGCCTGCTGGTAGGCCTTCAGGGCCTCGCCCCATCTTCCTTCCTTTTCCAGGCTGAGACCCTTGTTGGTCGTCCCCTCCACGTAATAAGGATCTATCTCCTCCGCCCTGGCGAACATCTCACGGGCGGAACTGCTCTTGCGGACCGTGGAATAATAGCGGCCCAACTGGTTGTAACGGACCGCATCATGATACGGTTCCGCCTCCTCCTTGGCAACCGCCTTCCGGTACTCCGCCTCCGCCTCCTTTTTCCTGTTCCGCTCATACAGGATGTCACCCTTGATGACGTGGCCGTAGGCTCGACGCGGCGCCTTTTCCTCGACCTCCCTTACCAGTCGGAGAGCCTTGTCGTTCTGGTTGCGCTTTCTGTAGACCGCCGCAAGCCCTTCTTTGCCAAGAACCTCCCCATCCCCTTCCTGACGGGAAAGGTCGGTGAAGACCGCCTCCGCTTTCTTCAGGTCAGAGTCCCTGAGAGCCGCGTACCCCACCACCGCCCTTGCCCTGGCGTTACGCGGGTTTTTCCTGGCCACCTGGCCGGCGATGGCCTGCGCCACGTGGGTCTTGCGCCGCTGGAGCTCCCGCTCCGCAACTCTCACCAGCATCGTCTCGGTTGTCTTCCCGCCACCCTGGAAATAATCCAGGACCCTCAGTCCGGGACCTATTACGCACACCACCGGAAGAACCTGCCTGGCCTGGTAGAGTCCCGCCACATTGGAGGCGCCGGCAATGACCGGAAAGCCCGGACCGGCAATGGAGACAAAACGGGCCACCTGGTTTGCGGGAGACGAGGTGATCGCCCAGACACTCATGTCGGCCTTGTGCTGTCGCGCCAGCTGGTTAAGGCTTAACAGCCCCTCCTGGCTGGGACGGGAACCCGCATCGAAAAAATAGAGGATGGTCAGGGGCCTTCCCTTCATTGCAGCGAGGTCGAGGGTCTTTCCTTTGAGGTCCTTCGCGGAAAACAGCGGCGCCGTCTGACCGGGACGCACCTGCCCATGGGCCGCGCCAGCCAGGGAGAGCAGTACCGCAAGCCCCGCGGCCATGATGTTCAACTTCATCAGATACCTTTTCATGCTGCCTCCTTGTCACCTTTCCATGGGCGCCAGTATCACCGAAAGGGGAGGCGGCGCCTCCTCTCCCAGATCCACCTGCGCCTCCCACTCGTGATAGCCGGCCAGATTCAGGCGCACCTCATGTTTTCCCCGAGGCAGCTCAAGCCTCAACGGCGCCATTCCAAGCAGATCTCCGTCCACGAAGACCCTGGCGCCCGGCGGCGTGCTTTGCACCTCCAGCAGGGCAGTCAGCGGCTTTTCGGGAATCTTCTCCATCTTTACGGCTGTCCGCCGCGGTTCGTTCCGGGAAGAGATATAGTACCAGACCCCGCCCGCCATACCGACAAGCAGGAAGACAACCAGGAGCGCAACGGATAAGCGCGGGGATGACCGCTTTCCGCCGGGATCGGGCCCCTTCTCCCCCGCTGCCGTCGCCCTGAGGGCCAGGGCCAGCTCACGGCCGTCCTGGTAACGCTCTTCCGGTTTTTTGCGCAGACACCTCATGATCACTTGGGAAAGGGGCTTGGCAATCTCCGGGTTCGCGGCCTGGACATCAGGCGGGCTATCTCCGGTAATGGCGTTGAATATGGCGTGTATTCCCTCTCCGCCAAAGGGCCGGGCGCCTGTGGCCAGTTCATAGAGGATGATGCCGAGAGAGAAGAGGTCGGACCTCCCGTCCACTGTGCGCCCCAGCACCTGCTCCGGCGACATGTAGGCCGGGGTTCCCAGGATCTCCCCGGCCTGCGTCTGCTCCGGCGCGGAAGGGTCCTCGATGCGGGCGATGCCGAAGTCGGTAATCTTGAACCCTCCGTCGGCCTTCAGGAGGATATTGCTCGGCTTCACGTCCCGGTGCACGATCCCCCTCCGGTGCGCGCTGTCCAGGGCCTCCGCGACGGACGCTCCGAACTCCGCCAGGGATTGGGGAGAAAACGGCCTCTCCCGCACAACGGAAGAAAGCGGTTCTCCCTCGATGAACTCCATGGCGATGTATACGCTGTCCCCGTCCCGGTCCACGTTGTAGACGCGGACTATGTTGGGGTGGTCGAGACGGCCCAGGGCCTTTGCCTCGGACAGGAACCTGCGCACAAAGGCCTCATTGGAAAGACGATCCCGGCGCAGCACCTTCAAAGCCACCAGAAGATCAAGATTGGGATCCTCGGCCTGGTAGACGACTCCCATGGAGCCCCTGCCAATCTCCTTTATGACACGATACCGGCCGAAATTCATAGTCCACCCTTTCCCAGAAAGTCCCGGATCGTATCCAGGGGGATCAGGAATCCTCTCCTCAAGGTCCCGCGATATCGTCCCTTGACCATTCCCACCAGTCTGCCTTGAGCGTCGAAGACAGGGCTTCCGCTGTCGCCCGGCGAAACAGGCATGTCCACCTGCCAGAGCGGCTGTCCATTCACCATCGCCGGAGGATCGCCGATGACGCCCGCCGCCATCGCCCCACGGCTGCCCGCCGGACAGGAGAGGAGAAAAATCCTCTCTCCGATCCGCGGACTGCTGCGCCCTTCGCCGATGGAGACGATACTATGGAGGGTCCTTCCCACTTTGATGAGGCTGAGGTCACGCCGCACATCACGCCAGACCACCTCTCCCCGGGCCTCATCGCCCGTGCCCGAACCTACCACGACCCAGCGCACTCCGTTGAGATCGTGCGCCGTTGAGACCAGGTAACCGCGCCTGTCAACGGCGAATCCGGAAAACCCCATGGGCGAACCGCTCACCGAAGCTCTCAGACAGAAGACCGCCCCTTCCCGTGACTCCACCCCTCCCGGGAGGGGCGGAGAAACCGTACCGGCCCTCGCGCCAGAAGCAGCGGCGTTGGCATCCAGGTATTCCTTCAGGCGGGCGGCAACGGCCCTGTCTCCTCCCGGGCCCGCCATGCCCTCCAGAAACAGGGAAGAGGCGAGGGGCGAGCGTGGCTCTATCCCGATGCGCACCCTTTTCCGCGCCCTGGCCGCTTCCAGAACGACCGTCCCTTGTTCGAAGTTCTCCCGCGACACCCTGAAACCTTCCCCCTTCAGCCAGTCCGTGACCTGTTCCTTCATTTCCATGACCGGCGCAGGATAGCTCCCCAACTGAACCGTCTCCGCCGCGCAGTCGCCTGAAAACAGCGAGATAAGGGCAGGCGCCAGCAACAGGAAGGAGAAGAAGCGTCTCATGACGGCAGGACCAGGCACAGGACTACCGTGATATTGTCCAGGCCTCCCGCTGATTTGGCGCGTTCTATCAGGGCATCGACCTTGGAGGATGGATGGGCGCCGGAGGCCAGGATATCACGGATGACCTCGTCTTCCACCATGTCGGTCAATCCGTCGGAACAAAGGAGAAAGACATCGCCGGCCCGGCATGCGCCTCGGGTCAGGTCGAGGGCAAGCGTATCGCTGATGCCAAGGGCCCTGAGGATTACATGTCTCATGGAATGGGTGCGCGCCTCCTCCTCGGTAATGAGCCCCTGGTCCAGTTGACTCTGGACCAGGGAGTGATCCCGGGTCGCGCGGCGCAGGATACCGTCCCTGAAAAGATAGGTCCTGCTGTCGCCCACGTGGCCCGCCACGTAACGATCATCGTGAAAGGCCATGAGCTCCGCGGTGCATCCCATTCCCTGATGACCTTCATTGGCCGCGGCAAAGGAGAAAATCCGCTGGTTGCCGAAGCGGAAGGCTTCCCGGGCCAGTTCGAGCGCATCCTCTTCATTTTTCGGACGATTGCGGGAAAAGAGCTCCCGCACGGTCTCGATAAAGATCCTGCTGGCCAGTTCGCCGGCCGCGGCGCCCCCCATCCCGTCCGCCACGGCGCACACGTCAAGGTCCGGCGCCACCAGCCAGGCATCTTCATTGTTGGGCCGCCGCAGCCCCACATCGGATTTTCCGTAATAAGCTCTTATCATTACCGCCACCGGCTCATTCTCCCTGGCGGGTAGCCGCCGGGCAGGGCGCGGTTATTCCGAACAGCCTCGGATTCTCGCAGATAACCGCCGCTGAAAAGATGGAAAAGACATAGTCGTAAGTCTCCCTGGGAATATCCTTGTAGGAAAGGAGTCGCCAGAAGTTCCGGTCCCGGGGATTCTCCGGCATGCGGGCGATGATGTCCCGGATGTTATTCTCGCCCCAGTTGTATGAAGCCATGACCAGCAGGCCGGACGCCTGCCCCTCGGTGTTGTTCAGATCGCGGATATACCTCATGGCGGCCATGGTGGACTTGACCCCGTCAAAACGCTCGTCCTGGGGGTCATAGACCCCAAGGTCGCGCAGCGGCCCCACCTGCAGGCCATAGCGGCTCGCTGTCTGGGGGATGAACTGCCACATCCCCTTGGCATGGCCGAAGCGGGTGACCGGCCCCACGGCCCTCTCGTTGAAGTTGCTCTCCTGCAGGGCCAGAAAGAAAAACTGGGGCGGCAGGTTGTTGTCCATCATCACGCGGGGGATCAGCCGTTCGTACCCCTTGGAGCGCGCCCGCAGCAGTGACTGCCGCAACCGGTCCGTACTCTTCCACATTTTGATATACCTGCGCACCTCGTCGGCAAACCCTTTGGGAACGTTCACCTCGCACTCTCCCAGGGTCCGAGCTACCCGCAGCATCACCTGCTCGTCCTCGGGCAGCTTCCGGTACACGCCGATTTCCTTGACGAAACTGTCGTACTCCTTTTCCATCTCCTTCAGCTTGAGGCGCTTCGCCTTCAGTTCCGCCACCTGGGCCGGGTCCGCATGCAGCAGCACTACCTCCTCCAGTTTCGCGATCTGCAGCTCCAGGGACTTATTGGTATAGAAGATGTTCTCCGCGGTCTTCCGCAGCCTGAGCAGCTTTTGGCTCTGCCAGGCGATCACCCCGCCGGCGGCAAAGAGGAGGAGGAGCGCGAAACCGATAATGTAATGGTACTTCCGGGACTTCTTCTTCGCCGCCCGTTGAAAGGCGCGCCGGAACATCATGGTCTGCTCACCGGCCGGTTCCGTGGAGGTCTTCTCGAAATAACGGCGGATGATCTGCGTCTCCGTGACCAGTTCCCTGGCTGCTGGAGAGGCCTGCTCCGGTTCCGGGGAGGCCTCCCGTTCCAGGGTCAGGGCAATGACGACCCCGCCTTTTCCCAGCTCGATCTCCACATCATCCGTCAGGAGCGCCTCCCTTACCGGCGCCCCTGCCATAAAGGTCCCGTTGGCGCTCCCCAGGTCCCTCAGGCGCCAATGTTCCCCGTCAAAGGCTACCTGCAGATGGACGCGGCTGACGCACCCCTCCCCTATGCGGAGATCGCACTCGCTGCTCCGTCCAACGGTGAAGGTGGAGGAAAAACGTTTTTCCGCCTCCCGCGCCCTTCCCCTGACGACCCGCGCCAACACGGTCCCGGCCAATCCCGCCGGCGCCGCCGGTGTATTTCCTCCTTCAGCGGGAGACATGTTCTCCTGTGCCTTTCATGGCCTTTCTCTCGAATCTGTCTCAGCGCAGCCCGAGCAACCGCTTCTGCACGGATCCCGGCGCCCGGACCTCGAAAAGAGGTTGTCCGGGGTTGGTTATGGCCATGCTCAGCGCCGCCGCGTGGCGCTGTCGATGACGGCCGTATCTCAGGACCCGTTGCAGATTTTCCCAGGTTACCGGTTCTCCGAGAAGATAGCGGACCCCGCTTCTGAACCGGCCCCTGTTTTCCCCCCACCAGCGGCCCACGGCCTCCGGATTAGGCCAGGGAAGGTCATAATCCGGATCTACGGACACATCCTCGTCCTCGGGATTTTCCGTAGGTCCCGGTTCAAACCCTTCCGGACACCCCCCTTCCAGGTCGCCGGACGCGAGGTCGGCGCCCGTGATCATCGCAAAGGACTCTCCCGCCGCACGCGCCAGTTCCGGGGCTGACATCCTCTCCAGCAGCCATGGGACCAGTACCGGGTCGCCAATGACCCCCGCGCCGGATATCGCGAGCCTTGCGGCGCCCGCTTCGGCCGCCAGTTCCCCGTGCCATTCCAGGGCATCGGGCAACGGCATGCGGATCAGGGCAACCCCGGCGGCTTCTTCGGCCCGGAAAGCCCCGGCGCAGGCGGATTCTTTCAGGACAGCCACCGACCCGGCGTCGCCGATCATGGCGCCGGACCATGCCGCGCGGCAGCGGAGTTCCATGTCTTGCGAGCCCAGATAGTCAAGGACGTACGGCAGCAGGTCTTTTCTCCCCAATCTGCCCACCGCCTTCAAGGCCTCAGCCGCGAGGGCAGGGTCCGAACCGGCCAGAGCTTCATTGAGATCCCTTCCGGGGTCATGGCGATGGGCGACACAGGCGGCAAGGCCAATCCGGCGCAATCCGGCGGAGGCGTCGCCCAGCAAAGACCGGATATGCCCTTCCGCCTGTTGAAACGGAAGCCACGCAAGGGCGGAGATGATACCCCGGCACAGGGTCCGGAAAGGGAGGCCGGCCTCCAGGACCTTAGCGGTCCTTTCCCGGACACCGCTTTCAAAGGCCAGAAAAGCAGCCGCGAAAAACTCGCCCGCCTCTCCGTCTTCAAGGGCGTCGAGGCATATCTTCCACCCACCCTCGCCGGCGCACAGCAGCCCGTCCAGGTGCGCGTCAACCCTGCTATCCAGCTCAAAAAGGCTGTCCAGGGTAAAATGGAGGCCGCGCACGGCGGCGTCGCGGAGAAACCAGAGGAACGCGGCCTCTTCCGCATGCTGGTTGATAACGGATTCTATAATCATGGACATATATCCCGGACCCGGCGGTTGCAGCCGCTGGCAAAGAAGAACTCCCGGCGCTGTTTCAGGATTTTCATCATGGGTTTCCCGTTTTGCCCCGGACATTCCCGTCAGCTGTCAAAGCGCCCCAGCCACTCTTCGGTGGCGTCCTCATCAACAACACCCCTGCTGTTTTTCAGGAAAGGCGGGTGTTCCCTAGAGCGCAGCTCTTCCAGCGCCCTGCCCACCGCGTGATACGCGGGAAGGAAATCCCGACGGTTCACATCCCCCAGACCCGGCTTCGCCCCTGCCTGGATGAGAACGCCTTTTCCCAGCTCTCCGCAGTGAATACCGGCGGGCAGCCTGGACCGGAGCTCATCCGGGCCGCCTGTCCCGGCCAGCAGCTCTCTGCCCAGAAGCGTCAGCCAGTTTACGCATTTGAAACCCGAAGGGATGGCGCACAGGGTACAGGCGATGTCAGGCAGGTCGACCCCCTGGAAACGTCTCGCGAAACGTGACATGCGTCCGCGCGACATGGCGGCGTATTCTCCCTTGTAATCCCAGTTCACGGCATACCCGGCATGACCGGAATGGAAGTCCAGCTTCTCCGAAAGCATCCGCGTCAGGCTCGCCAGGCCTTCCGGCGCGTCCTCCGCGTACGAAACCGGGAGAACGAGGCGCATGGCGCCCACCGGGATCTCGGGATATTCTATGGCCCAGAAATCAAAAGCCTTGTCGGACGGCATGTTGGGCAGGGTGTGGGTCTCCAGGGTCAGCATGTATGTTTCCCGGCCCCGGTCGCACCGTTGAAGCCAGTGGGGGATGAGATAGAGGGTATCGGACTCCCTGGGCAAGGCGCCGGCCATTTCCCCGGTTTCATAGAAGCGGACGTCGGGGCCCATAAGCTCCATGGCCTTTTCATGAAAACGCAGCACACCCTCGACATGCTCGAACACGGAACCGACCCAATAGACGGTGATGTCGCAGCAGAGCTTCATATACTCGATGCCGTACTTCTCGAAAACCAGTTCCTCAGGAATCATCCCGTCGCATCCCCTTTCCGCCGGACTGGATCTCAGCAGCCGCACTCACCCTTGCTGATCTCTTCGGGTACCCGTTTGGCCAGGCGCGTCTGCCGCTCGTACTGGTCGCCCCGCCACCGGTCGCCGGGAAACTTGAAATCGAAGCATTTCACTATCTTTCCCGCCACAAAGAGCGCCGCGTCAGGGATGGTCGTCCTGGCGAGGCCCTGAAAGACGTGGGACACCGAGGTGTCCGGCGCGAATTTTACGCCGAGGTTCTTGAACTTCCTGCTCCTCCGCAGCCTCTGCTCCAGGTCGTAGGAACGTGTCCCGCCTTTCTTCAGTTCCTTGCAGAACTCCGCGCACAATGCGTCCTTAATGTCCTCGACCACCACCACCGGCGGCTGCAGGACCCCGCCCATGTTCACGGTATTCTCGTGATTATGGAACATCTTGTCCGTCAGGCGGCAGGCATTCTTCCCGTCCATCTTCACATCAAAGGAGTAGAGGAGCCAGGTGGATTCCTTCATGAATACATTGGACTTGACACCACCGGCAGTGCCGGGCTGGTCGCCGTTGCTGATGGAAAACTCCGAGCCCTTAACGGCAATCATCATGCCGTCCGCCTTCACCGTGGTCGTCCCTTTGGCCAGCATGGCCGACTGGGAGATATTCGGGTAGGGCATCGGCACGGGTCCCCCCGGAGTGGGGGTCTTGCAGACATCGGGAATCGTCGCGGTTGAAATGCCGTTGCTCCCCTTGTGCACCAGGGAGTTGGCGGCGCCGTTTACCTTCACTGTTACCGGCATGTCATGGCTTTCCTTTTTCCATGGCGAGGATGAGGGCCGCAGCCCTCTCGCCGCTCTCGGAACCGGCCCACACCAGGCTCAGAGGGCCTTTTCCATATTTCTTCCGATGGGATATGACGGCCAGAGATACGCACAGCGGGCCGGTGGCCGCGCCCACGTCACCCCAGCAGTCAGCGGGCGCCGTGAAATCACCCGCAGACTGGAAGTATTCCCTGACACGGAGAGCGGTGAAACCGAATTCATCCGCGCGATAAGGCTCTCCATTCATATCGCAGAAGATGTTATCAACCTTCATCCCCGCCGGAAGCATGCCCAGCGCGGCGCGGAACGCGGCGGTAAGCCCCTCGCCGATGCAGACCGAATCGGTGTTTATCAGGTTGGTCTCCCGGCCCTCGCCCATCCCAATGACACTGCCCAGTATGGGAATCCCCAGGCCCTTGGAGCTGTCTTCCCCCATGATGAGCAGAGCGCCCGCCCCCTCGCCCGGCACGAATCCCCAGGCGTTGTTCAGGGGTCCGGCCCCGTGGAACTGGTCCCGCTCTTCGATACACTCCAGTGTCTCCGGAATGATGTAAGAGTCCACGCCCACAACCAGGCAGGCGTCGGCGGCGCCTCCCGAAAGCTTTCCCAGGGCGGATTGAAGGGCCAGCAGACCTCCGGCGTGCCCGACCGGAAAGGTCTCCCTGGAGACAAACCTTTCCGGAAAGGACTCGCTTATGGAAGCGTCCAGTTTCTCCATGAAATCCGGGGGCAATCCCGGCCTCGCCGGCGGAAGGCCCAGTTCAAGGGACAGCTTCAGCCGCCCGCTCCGCCAGGAAGGGGCGTCCAAGGGCCGAAGCGCCTCCTCCATGGCGGGCAGCAGCAATGCGGCAATGCGCTCCACTCCCCCCCAATCGCCTCCTAACCACGGCGCCATGGCAACCCTCATGGGCGCCCCGGCGGTATCCATCATGAAGGGATGTTCGGCGAAACCGCTTATTCCCGCGCGCACCGCCGCCGCGGCCGCCCATGGGTCGCGGCCCACCGGCGTTGACGCCCCCATCCCCGTGATCACTGTCCGGGTCATGCTACTCTTCCTCTTCCAAGGAGGCCCCGTCGAAAGTCTCCCCTTTGGGGAGGAGCTCCTTTATCCAGATTATGGTGCGCTTCAGGCCCCTCACCCTGGAATGGCACGGCAGGGCCGTGTGCCACACAAGGGAAATGCGTGGAAAATCGGGCTCCAGGACAATCGTGTGAAGCCGGGGCGGTTTATGGGTTACTCTCGCACCATCGTAAAACTCCGTCTCGAAACCGATGCTCACCCTCGGCACATGGAAACGCAGGTCTCCGCCCGGCGACAGATTCCTGAGAAACACCGGCTCACCTCCCGAGAGAAAACCGGGCGCCTGCTGGTCCGCCGGCGCGCACTGGAAAAATCGGTCGTCAAAGTCCTCCGGCGGCAGCGGCATGCGTGATTTCAGCCATTGTTCATCATAGGTACCGGCAAAGGAGGCCCGCGGCTGCCAATGGGAACATACGGGCCCGAAACCGGCCGGAGGGGGCCTGTCGTCCCATTTCTCCATCGGAGACCGCGGATACTCGATATTCGGCGCGGGAACACCTTCCAGGTTCGACTCCTTCAGGGCGTACCCGCAACCCACCGGGTTGCGCATGTCCCAGGCAGGACGGGCGTCGTCGCCGGCAAAAGCGTCCGCGCCGCCATAGGCCCTCTCGTAGACAAGAGGTATCTTGACGAACGGCGCGGGATTGGACATGGACATGCCGGTCGCCCCGATGCGCCAGCGACGGTCGCCGGTAACCCGCAGGAACTTCCGTACCGGCCCGACCATGAGCCCGACCTCCAGCTCCTTTACCATGCGGCCTCCCGGCGCATGGGCGTGACCGTGCAGAATGACGTCCGTGGCGACCTTGGTCCGCGGCAGGTCCGTATCGAACCTCAGACTCGAGCCTCCCGGTTCCCCCACATACTCGGGGGCCAGCACGGGGGACGTCTGCTCTTCCGAAATCCTGGTCGCGCCGTCGGGCGCGATGTCGAAGGCGCACCTGACCGCCACAAGCCAGATCTCGGCGCCGTTACGGTCACGCACCCAGGCGCGCTCGGCGGCGAACGGTGTCAGGTTATCGATCTGCCACATACAGCGCCCCAAACCCCATCAGTTTATGTCGACGGTTGCGCCCTTGAGCTTGCAGGCGCCCCTCGACCTGGTGAGAACATAGTTGCCGTGAATGAGTATCTTTCCCGCCTTGGTCAGGGTAATGCGGGCCTCGCCGCACTGGAGCGTGATCTCCCGTTCCCCGGCCAGGAGGATACGCTCGCCGTCCACCTCGATGCGTCTCTTCGCCGTGCCCCCGGAAGGGGCCTCCACATCCTGCCCCGCGACGGCCGGGGCCCGCAGGATACCCATGATGATCGGTCTGGAAGTGTCGCCATTTTCAAACTGCACGACAACCTCGCGGCCCAGGCTCTGTTCGTCCACATCAACAACCGAGCGGCAGACCATGGGCCTCCGGTCCGGGAAATTGCCGAAACTCACAACCGGCTGGGAGTCCCCGGACATGGCGACCACTTTGCCGACGACAATACCGGCGCATGCCTCCCTTGGCCCGGTTTCTCCTCCGGACGGCACATACGACACTTTCTCCCGCGCGGAATGGATCCGGCGCGCTGAGTTTTCCTTTTTCATTGCCTGTTCCCCTGAAAAGCGGTTTCGCGAGATAGCGGCTAGTTATTGGATATCTTGCTTCCCTTGACGGTAACGGCCCCGCCCGCCTTGACCCCGATCTTGCCGCTCCCCCTGATGGTTATGTTGCTCCCTTTTATGATGATGTCCCCGCCCTTCTTGAGGGTGATGGAAGCGCCGCCGCACTTCAGAGTCAACTGGCCGCCGGCGTTTATGACAGCGTCCCCCCCCGCATTGACGAGGAAGCTTGCGCCGGCGGTGACGCTCACGTTTCCGGAGGCGGTTTCAGAAATGGCGCCCCCGGAGATATGGGAAATGCTTCCGCCCGCATTTACCGACTTCACCCCTCCCACATTCTCGGAGCTCACCCCTCCCACGGCCACCACCTTTGCCCCGACGATCTCCTCGCCTTTCGCCCCGCCGATGGTCTCGTTCATGGCCGCGCCGACGCTGATCTGAAAAACCCCGCCGACGGTCAGGATCTTCATCGCGCCCACGGTCTCCGTGGAATTGATGGATACGGTTTCCGTCTTGCTGGCCCCGACGGTCAGATCCATGAGCGCGCCGATAGTCTCGGAGTGGTTCGCCCCGACCGCAATCTCCTTGTTGATACCGACGGTTTCGCTCTGGTTTTCGCCGACCTTTTTCGTCCGGTCCTTGGCCACCTTCAGGGTCTCGTCATGGCCGATTGTCTGGTTTTTGTCGTTGAGAATGCTGATAGTCCAGTTCTTCTGGCCATGCAGATAGATCTCTTCCCGCCCCTTCTTGTCCTCGAAGCGGAATTCGTTGAATCCGCCTCCCCCCATGGAGGAGTTGGATTTTATGGTGCTCTTCGTCTTTTCCTCGGGAAGCGGATAAGGGGGCATATTCATGCCGTGATAGACCCGGCCGGTGATGATCGGCCTGTCCGGGTCGCCTTCAAGAAAATCCACTATCACCTCGTGCCCGATGCGCGGAATATACATGGCGCCCCAGCCCGCGCCTGCCCACACCTGTCCCACCCTGATCCAGCACGAACTCCTGTCATCCCTGTTTCCTTCCCGGTCCCAGTGAAACTGCACCTTGACCCTGCCATATTCGTCGGTGTGGATCTCCTCCCCGGCGGGACCTACGACAATGGCGGTCTGGGAACCGCGCACAAAGGGTTTCGGCGTCAGTTGAGGCGGGCGGAACGGCACATCGATGGGGATGCAGGTAAAGCGGTTGGCATAGGTCAGTCCCGAGCTCCCCTCCCACGCCTCGCTTGCCCGGTGCTCCACGGAGGTTAGGAGGTATTCCCTGTTGTTCATGTCGCTGCGGTAAAAAGAGGTCAGGGTGAAGCGGTAACCGCTGCTGAAGGCCCGGCAGGAGCTCTCGCCGCTGATGGTTGTGATCCGCGCCTCTTCCTCCTCCATCCGGATCCTCACGAGCCGGTCCCCCTCGTTCCACCTGGCGTAACGGCCCGGATAGTCATAGATCTCCCGCTCCTGGGGCCCCAGCCTGTCCCTGCCGGGGACGTTGACCTTCAGGTCGGTATTGGGGATCTCGAAGTTGAAGTCATTGAGGGTGTACTTGGCGGGACGGATCTCCTGGGCCTTTTCCAGAGCGGTTATCACGTCTTCCTCGGTCCACCCTTCACCGCTCAGCTGGTACCGGGCGCTCCTCTGCTCCGGGCAAGGCCTGTTTTCCTGGGGAGAGTCGGCAATCATCAGGGTATGCTTGCCGTTTTCATGCTCGAAAAAATATTGTATCCCCTCCTCTTCCATGAGGCGGGATATGAAATCAAAGTCTGTTTCGCGATACTGGACGCAGTAATCTCTCTTTTCGTAGCGCCCCCGGAGGTTTATGCGGTAATCAGCGAGGCTGTTCTCCTTGAGGATCTTCTCCACGATGTCGGGAACAGACAGGAACTGGAAAATACGGGAATCGGAGGTCCTTGTCAGCAGCCACAGCCACGGAACCAGTGTCGCCCGGTAGGAGGAAAAGCGGGGATCCCCCCCCTGCTCCCCGCCCCCCCTTCCCTGGGCGAAGCGGGAGATGATCCCGTTGAAGTAGCGTTTCTCCCCGGAGGGCAGGACAATTGAAACCGTGACGTTCCTGCCGACAATGTCCTCGAACGCTATGCCGTGGTTCTCCGAGATCATATCCAGCTCAAAGCTGAACAGGCGCGATATGGCGTCCGTTCCCCGGAATCCCGCAAGCAACAGGACATCCTTGCCGAGCGGCGTATCGACGGCTATCAGCCTGTTGTCCTGTGAATATGCCATGACATCCTCCCTGAAACAGAACCTCTACTTCACCTCGAACACGAACCCTTCCGTCCCCAGACCGACCTTGACCTCCGACAGCTTCTCTCCTGAGGCCATGCGCGACAGGAGTTCCTTCGACATCTCGGGCAGCAGGGTATTGGTGAGGATATGGTCCACGTTCCTCGCCCCGCTCTCCACTTCCGTGCAGCGGGCCGCAATGGATTCGATGAGCCCCTCGTCGTAACTGAACAGAACATTGCGGTTCTCCCTCATCCGTTTCGCGATCCTGTTCAGCTTCAGCCTGACGATGAGACGCATGACCTTGTCGTTTATGGGGAAATAGGGGACAGCCTTCAGGCGGCCCAGGAACGCGGGCTTGAAGTGCTTCAGCAGCTCCGGCCGGATCATGGTGGTGAGGGACTGCCAGTCCGGCATGGTCTCCTCGTCGGCGCATACCTTCATGATGGTGTCGGTACCCAGGTTGGAGGTAAGTATGATGAGGGTATTCTTGAAATCGATCCTTCGTCCCTCCCCGTCCTCAAGGGTCCCCTTGTCAAATACCTGGTAGAAGAGCTCCATCACGTCGGGATGGGCCTTCTCCACCTCGTCCAGGAGCACCACGCTGTAGGGACGTTTCCGCACCGCCTCGGTGAGGACGCCCCCCTCACCGTACCCCACGTAACCCGGCGGCGAACCCTTCAGTCCCGATACCGTATGGGCCTCCTGGTATTCGGACATGTTGATGGAAATGACGTTCTCTTCACCGCCGTAAAGGAGCTCGGACAGGGCCAGGGCGGTCTCGGTCTTGCCCACGCCGCTGGGTCCGACGAAGAGGAACACGGCCGTGGGTTTGGACGGGTCCTCGATGCCGGCGTGGGCGGTGCGGATCATCTGGGCGATGGCTGCCAGGGCGTGGTCCTGTCCTATGATGCGCTCTCCCAGCAGGGCGTCCATCCTCAGGACCGTATCGATCTCATTGACCAGCATCCGGCCCGTGGGTATGCCGGTCCAGCCGGAGATGACCTCCGAGATAATCTGCGGGTCAACCTCTATCTGGAAGAGCGGATCGTTCCCCTGGACGGTCTTCAGCTCCTGCTCCGCGGCCTTCAGTTTCTTCCGCTTCGCCGCCAGAGACTTGTCAACCGGGTTCTGGTCGTGGGCTGCCTGTATCTCCTTGCGAAGGTCGTTGATGCGTGATGCAATCTCCGTTTCCCTGTTCCAGCGGGCGGTCAGCTCTTCAAGACGCGCCTGGGCCGTCTTTTTACGTTCGGAAAGAGTCTTGACACGATCTCCATGGTCCGCTCCCATCAGGGTCTCCCGCTCCAGGAGGCGCTCCTCCCGCTCTATCTGGGCGATGAGTCGCGTCGCCTCCTCCACGGCCGGGGGACTGGTGGTGAGACCTATGGCCACCCGGGCGCATGCCGTGTCCAGGACGCTTACCGACTTGTCCGGCAGCTGCCGCGAAGGGAGATAGCGGCGGGAGAGGCGCACGGAGTCACGCAAAGCCTCGGCGGTGATGGTGACCTGGTGGTGCTTTTCCAGGAACGGCGCCACGGCCTGCATCATCATCACGGCCTTCTCTTCGTCAGGCTCTTCGATCTTCACCACCTGGAAACGCCGGGCAAGGGCCGCGTCCTTTTCAAAATATTTCTTGTACTCGGACCAGGTGGTGGCCGCGATGGTGCGGAGCTCACCCCTCGCCAGGGGCGGTTTCAGCAGGTTCGCAGCATCCCCGGAACCTGCCGACCCTCCCGCTCCGATGAGGGTATGGGCCTCGTCGATGAAGAGGATGATGGGCGTGGGCGAACCCTTCACCTCCTCAATGACCGACTTGAGCCGGTTCTCGAACTCCCCTTTGATCCCGGCCCCGGCCTGGAGGAGACCCAGGTCCAGGGTGCGGATCTCCACGTTCCTGAGCGGCGGCGGCACGTCGCCCTCGGCAATGCGGAGGGCAAACCCCTCGACCACGGCGGTCTTGCCCACGCCCGCCTCACCGGTGAGGATGGGGTTGTTCTGGCGGCGGCGGATGAGGATATCTATCATCTGCCGGATCTCCGCGTCCCGGCCCAGCACAGGATCCACTCCCCCCTTGCGCGCCTTTTCCGTGAGGTTGATGGTAAAGAGATCCAGGGATTTCGTCCCGGCCGGAGCGGTCCGCGGACCGCCCACCTCGGCCGGTCCCGTCGCTCCCGCGCTTTCCGCATCCTCACCGGAACCGGCCGACAGATCGGCAAGGCTCTTTGCCAGAGTCTCCACTGAAATCTTCCTCAATGATTCCGAACTTGCCGTTATCATCCGCGAAAACTCATCGTCGGAAAGGAGGGAAAGGAGTATGTGGCCGGAACGGATGGCGCCGGATCGGTAATCCAGGGACGCCAGCAGCCACGCATTCTGGATCATGCGGGGGATGGCGGGAGAGAGGGCGGGCGTGCGCGCGTTCCCTGTCTTGAAGCCCTCCAGGGCCCGGCTCAGATCGGCCGACACCCTGGCCTCATCAATCTCGAAGTAGCGGAGGATCTTCGACAGGTCGGTATTCCGCGCCTCCAGCAGCTTCATGAGGAAATGCTCCACATCCACCTCGTAGTGGGTATGGGAAAGACAGAGTCCCGCGGCTGACTCCAGGGCGCCGCGGCAGGTGGGATTAAGCTTCCCGATAAGCTGTTTCAGGTCGGAATGGATCATATCAATCTCTCCTTAACAAGGAATACTTCCACTGTGTACTGTTCGATTAGTCGGCTTCGGTCACCCTCTCCCTCGGGGAGAGGGGCAGGGGTGAGGGGAAAAATCGCTATCTATGACTGCAAATTACGAGTAATGCGCTTGGCTGCGAGAGACTTTGCCCGCGTTTTCATGTTGTGCTGAATAATTACAGATTATCCGCCGGTTCAGGCCGGCATGGTCGCCTCTTCGAAGGTCACGCCCTGATCTTCGGCGAGCGTTCCCTCAAGGGGCGCCAGCCAGGTGGACCAGCCCAGCCTCGGCGCCAGGGGATCATCACGACCCAGCTTGCACATGGGAACCTCCTCCCGCCGCAGATAAAGACGGATCCCGAACTCGAATTCCGCTCCCACCATGTATCTGATGAGGGAAAAGAGGGGTTTCAGCCGGTCTCCCGACGGCAGCAGGCCGACAAAATCTCTGTAACCCATCGGCTCAAGGTCCACACGGAAAGAGGTCCGGCATTCCCACGCCATGGAACCGCACACCGCGTCCACCCCAAGACTTCCGTTGGCGACCCCCAAGCAGCTTCTCTCCTCCGGTTCGATCACGATTGGCCGCTGGAGAAACTGGGCCACCGAGGCCCGCGCCCCGATGCAATACTCCACCACAGCCTCTATGGTTCCGGCGGAGGCCGTCTGGCGGGAGAGCAGGCCGCCGCAGAAGACCAGTGACTCCAGAGGATAGCCGACCCTGGCCGCCAGACCCGGCGTGCCCAGGCCCAGAAGGCTCAGGATGTAGCGGGAATAGCGGTCACCGGCCTCTGGGCGATAGTGGGCGATGAAGAAGTTCTTCTTCCATGCCAGGTAGAAGAGGGAAATGAGCCGGTGATGGAAGATGTCCAGGAACGCGGCAAAGGCGCCGTCCCTGGCCGCGGCCCGCTCCATGGCCAGGGTGGTGTACCAGTGGGGCAGAACCCCGGATGGTCCGATCAACCCCATGAAGTCCACCTGCATGCGCGCCGCTCCGTCCTCCCCGGCGCGCCTCAGGTCCGAGATCTCGCCGGCGGGAAAAGCGAGACCCGGCTTCACCGAAAAGCGCACCCCTTCCTGTTCGGGAGAAAGGGCCTCCCCAAGGGGCTTTTTATGGGAGCAAACCGACTCCAGGAGTTGCACGGAGCGGAAGAACGACAGCCGGCGGAACTCGTCGAAGAGCAGGTTTTCTACAAAAGAATCTGGTTGCCGTTTCTCGGGGGCCACTCCTTCAACCTCTCTTTCCTCTGGATTGTGAGGGCTATCATCCGCGAAAAGGAATTCACCGACACATACTGGCCCAGGAATCGCTCCAGCACGCAGGCGAACAGATAGAGCCCCGAGCCCACGTACTTCTCCTCGTCAAAGGTAATGGTGGTCTCCACGCCGCGGCAGAAGGACTGCCCCATGCGCCGCGTCACATGGCGGGTGGCCAGGGAGACGATGCCGTCGATCTGCTGCCTTGTTACCGGTGAATTTTCGAAATCGTACAGCTTGAGGATCTCACGCAGGGAATCCTCGCCCCCCTCCACAAGGGAAAGGTAGTTCAGGGACAGGTGGGAGATGAACCGCCACTGGAACGCCCCTCCCAATGCCGGCCGACGGGTGGGGGTCGGCTTGATGCGGCACGAGATGCGGGCCACCGGCGCGGCCATTTCCATTTCAAAATCGCCCCCCGCGTCGCCGAAGGGAAGGCGGGAGGGAAGGTCCCGGTTGGTGCAGGTAACATGAACGGTGAGGGTCTCGGCCTCAGGCTCGGCCGGCTGGAACCGGAGATCGCTGAAGGAGAGATAGACCGAGGTTCCGCTGTCCCCCTTCCGTTCCGAGGGCCGCCGCTGAACGTGCCAGAATGCGCCGCCGCCCTGTTCATCCTCCGGCTCCCGGTGGTGGCGGATGGAATAGAGAGGCCGGTATTCCGCCAGGGTCTCGGCGGTTGCGGCCCTTGAGGCCGCCACTTCGTCCACGGTAAAGACCTCCGTCGCCTCCACGCGCCTGATGTCCGGTATGACCGGATATTCGGTCTTGCGGTGCTCCACCCGGATCGGTTCCGCGATTCGGCGGAACAGGTTGACCACCGGCGTGGCATGGAGAGTAAACGTCGAAGCCGAAAGGAGCAGGGCGGCCCCGGCGGGCCTGTCCAGGTAGAATCTGATATCGATGGTGTCGCCGAACCGCCCCCCGCGCAGGCGATCCAGTCCCGTCAGGTCAAAGAAAAGGAACTTTTCCGGAAAACAGAAGTACTCGAAGAGGAGCAGATACCCGGGAAAGGTCCTGGCCGAATAGGGAAGCATCCTTTCCTCGGACTCGAATCCGACGGGCCTGACGCAGGAAGGCTCAAGGGAGAGTCTCTCATGGCCGCCCGCGCCGCCGGCCCCTTCGCATTCAACGGCCAGGACGTTGTTAAAGAGAAGTTCGTAGAGATGAGACACGTGCTGTCGCTGGCCGTTGAGGAAAAAACGGAGGCTGGCGCACCCCGGGTCAGCGAAGGTGAAGCCGTTGTGGGCCTTCAGGCGAAGCGACAGGACCTGCCGGGCGTCGCGTACCGGTTTCTTCGGGTCTTCGAGGGCCGCCGAAACCACCTCCAGGGGGCGAAGGGTTACCGGGTAGGACGTGGAAAAACGGCACGGGACCCCCTGAACCGGCTTTGAAAAGAGGGAGGTGTCCCGTTCAATGCGGTAACCGCCGGGAGGGACGTTCTTCAGAATCGGGTCGAAGGTCACCACCGACATGGAAGGTATCGGGTTTGTGTAGTGGGGATAGAGGATGCTGAGCAGGGACTGGGTGATGTCTGGAAAATCATCGTCCAGCTTCTTGTGGACGCGCGCGCACAGGAAAGCGAACCCCTCCAGAAGTCGCTCGGTATGGGGGTCCTCGCACTTGTCCGGCTCCAGGAGAAGCCTGCCCGCCACCTTGGGGTACTTTTTGGCGAACTCGCTTCCCATCTCGCGGATAAAGGATAGTTCACGTTCGTAATATGCAAGAATATCGTCATCCATGCCCGTCTCAGTCGGGGATAAAAAACTCGCCCCTGTTGATGTCCAGATAGGTGTCAAAGGCCACAGGCTCGGTAAGGGGGGTTACGACCAGGAGCGCGGTAACCCTGAAACGCAACGTCCTTTCGCTCTCTCCCGGCACGTCGAAACGCACCGTGAGATTCTTCAGGCGGGGCTCGAAGAGGGAGATGGTCCGCTCTATCTCCTGGCGGATCCGGATCCGAACCGACGGGCTCCTGGGATTGAGAGAGGTAAAATCCCTCAGGCCGTAGGTAAACAGCGATGATTCCAGATGGATATCAGCTTCCGGAACCTGCTGGATCGTTCTCCTGGCATTCAGCAGGTTCTCCAGGTCGCGCATCACCGCCTTCCTCACCTGGGAAAAGGCGGGAACGCGGTTCTGGACAGGCTCGCGGGTCAACTCCGGTTCAAGGTCGATGAGCCTGTCCAGCAGGGATGCCTGTAGGAATGGTCTGTCCTGCATGGCGCTCTCCCGCGAGGTTTATCAGGATCCCTTGTTGGCCTGCAGGTCCCAGTTGGCGGCGACCTGTCCGCCGCCACTGCCATCCTCCCGTTTCTGCTGGGTGTAGGTCCACTCGATCTTTCCGTAATCAATGCCTACTTCCTCCAGGGGGAAGTTCTCGCCGCCATGGGAAGAGCCTCCGCGGCGTACGGAGGTGATGATGCAGTTGCTCAGCTTGTATTCCATGTATTTCACCTTGTCGCCCCCGGCCCGGCAGAGCTCCAGAATGACCTCCTTGATGTGTTTCCCCTGGGCGCAGGCAAGGGCCAGCTTGGGGGAGGCCTTGTCAAGGGCCTTCACGATGGAGAAGTCCTGGAAATCAGCCCGCTCCGCCGAGGCGCCGCCGGCCGTGCTGGCGGAGGCCGACTTGGGTTGCGAGACCCCCCAACTGTAGGAAAGCACCTCGATCCAGTCCTTGTGCTTGTCGTCCGTACTTTCACCCGGAATCCCCTCGATCTTGATGAACGCGTCAAATGCCATTTCTCATACCTCCTCTTTTTGTTTGTGCGTTTCTGATGACACGGCTGCCATACAAGCGGAAGCGAGCATGGTTACTTCTTCGCCGGCGGCGGCAGGTTGGCCACCAGGCGCAGGGAAATCGTCAGTTCATCCAACTGGTAGTGGGGCCTGAGAAAGGCAACCGCCCGGTACGCGCCCGGCTTGCCCGGTATCTCCGCCACCTCCACCCTGGCCTCCCGCAGGGGGAAGCGGGCCTTCATCTCCTGCCCGGCGTCGTCGTCCAGGAGGACGTAGTTGCTGATCCACCGGTTCAGGTAGTCCTCGACATTCTTTCTGGTCATGAAGCTGCCGATCTTGTCCCGCATGATGGACTTCAGATAGTGGGCGAAACGGGAAACCGCCATGATGTACTGTAATTGCGCCGAAAGCCTGGCATTGGCGTTGGCCGCATCGCTGTCGTACACCTTGGGCTTGTTGCAGGTCTGGGTGCTGAAAAAGGCCGCGAAGTCAGTGCCTTTGCAGTGAACGAGGGGGATGAACCCCAGATCCGCCAGTTCCTTTTCACGCCGGTCGGTGATGGCTATCTCCGTCGGACATTTCAGGGCCACTTCCCCTTCGTCGGTGCGGAAGGTGTGCACCGGAAGCCCCTGAACCAGGCCGCCCCCCTCGACTCCCCTGATGGCGGCGGTCCATCCGAATTTGGAATAGGCGTCGGTTATGCGCGTCCCCAAAGCGTAGGCGGCATTGCCCCACAGATATTTACCGTGATCGGTCCCGTCCACGTTCTCCTCGAAATCAAAGGTCTCCACCGGCACGGTTGCCTGGCCGTAGGGGAGCCGCATCAGGGTATGGGGGAGGCAGAGCCCCACGTAGCGGGAATCCTCGGAGTCGCGGAAGGACTTCCACTTGGCGTATTCCACGCTCTGGAAGACCTTGGCCAGGTCACGGGGATTGCCCAGCTCCGTAAAGCTCTCCAGATTGAATATGGCCGGCGAAGCCGCCGAGATGAACGGCGCATGGGCCGATGAGGCCACCTGGGACATCTTTTCCAGAAGCGAAAGGTCCTGGGGATGGTTGCCGAATTCGTAATCCCCGATCAGACAGCCGTACGACGCCCCGCCGAAGGTGCCGAACTCTTCCTCGTAGATCTTCTTGAACAGGTTGGACTGATCGAATTCAGCCGCCTTTTCCATGTCCTTGAGCAACTCCTGCTTGTTGATGTTCAAGACCCGGATCCTGAGCTTCTCCCCGGTCTCGGTCTGGTCCACCAGGTAGGCAAGCCCCCTCCATGAGGCCTCCAGCTTCTGGAAATCCTTGTGGTGCATGATCTCGTTGAGCTGGTCCGAGATGAGACGGTCAAGCTGCGCTATCCTGCTGTTGATCATCATCTCCGTGTCTTTGGACACGACAATGGCGCCGTCCATGACCTGCTTCACGAATTCCCCTACGAGGTCCCGCGCGTATTCCTTCTGGGCGACATCGCGCGCAAGACGCCCGTCCTCGATTATCCTGTCCAGCAGGCTCCGCTCTTCAACGGCTTCCGCGACTTCCGCGGCCTGGACCTGCTGTTCCTTTTCCTGCTCGGCCATAGGTCATCACCTCCTTTGTTATTCCGTGTCCGGTTTTTCCGGCGAGGTCTCTACTCCCGCCTCTTTTCCCACCTGCTGCAAGGACTCGGTGCTGTTGATTATCTCTTGCAGAAGCTCATCCAGCTTGTCGTTGCCATCCAGCTTGCCCAGGAGATCCGACATGCGCCGTCTGGCTTCCGTAAGCTTGCGCAGCGGTTCCACCTGACGGGCCACCTGTTCCGGGTGAAAATCGTCCAGGGACTTGAAGCGAAGCTCCACCGCCATCTTCGTATTGTCGTTGCTCAGCTTGTTATCCACCTTGAAGGCGACCCGGGGCTTCATGGCCTCCAGGACGTTGTTGAAGTTATCCCGGTCGATCTCCACGAACTTCCTGTCCTTGACCCTGGGAAGGGGCTCGGAGGGCTTGCCCGACAGGTCGGCCAGCACCCCCACCACAAAGGGAATCTCCTTCATCTCGATGGCGTCGCCTATCTCCACGTCATAGGTGATGTGGACCCTCGGCGCCCTGACCCGGTCAATCTTGTGCTGCGTGCTCTCTTTCTTTGGCATAGATCCTCCTTTCATGAAGAATTCAATTTCTGTAGAGTATTGCCTTGGTTACATCCAGGGAGCAGATGCGGCGGAACAGCTCGCCGGCCCTGCCGGAGTCATCGCCGGAGGGCTCTCCGCTGGTGAGACACTGGTACAGGGACTCAAGCACCTCGGCAATCCAGAGGGGCGATTCCCAGCGTTCCAGATGGAGTTCTTCAATGAGAGAGGAAAGGCCCTCCAGGATCGGCCGCGCCAGGTCCGGACGGCCGGCCCTCAGACATATCTTCCCCATCAGGAGACGATAACGGTTCCGTTCCCGCTCCGACGGGGAGGCGCAGGACGCAGAGAGAAGAAGCGCCAGAGCCTCTTTCATCCCTCCTCCTTCCAGCATCCTTACGGCCTCCTCCCACAGGTCCTGCTCCGGGGAGGCGCCGCCCGGAGAGGCGGGAGTCACCAAGGGAGGAATGGCCGGGGCCTGCCGGTCCGGCGGCGCCTCCGGCGGGGAAAGCGGTTCCACCGGCTCTTCATCCGGCCCCGCGGACGCGGCGTCGGCAACCGGCATGGACGGCGCCGCGGCTCTGGCGGCCTGGGCCTTCTCCTCCCCGTAGAACCTGCCGGCCAGCCGCTCGCACTCGTCCAGGGCCTCTCCGATGTCCGAAAGCCGCGGCGCCTCGGCGCCGAAGCGCTCTTCCGTCACCCGGTCCAGTTCATTGAAGGCCTCTCGACACTGGGCCAGTCCCTCCAGAAGCGAGGCGCGTAAAGACGGCGAAGACTGGGCCGCCCCGGCGTCGAAGGCCTCCGCCGTCATCTTCCCTTCGGCAATCAGATCGTCCCGGCGTTGGCGCTTCCGCTCATCCACATCACCAAAGCGGTTTTTCGTATCCGACTCGTATCCCACGTCCCTGGATTCATGCCAGGTATTAAGGGAACAGACAGGGGTAGCAGAGGGATCATTGAGGGGAGTCCCGCGGATGGCGGCTGACAGTTTGTCGTTGAGAAACTCGAAAGGGGCGATGCGGTATTCCAGATCCCCTTCTTCAACCAGGGGATAGACGGTATCCCAGAAGCGCTCCTGGAGCCCGCTCATGACGCGGAGTCCCAGGGAGAGGTCTCCGAAGCCACCGTCCATCACCAGGGCCTCGCACAGCCACGCGGCAACCTGAAGGTCCTTTGTCTTCGTGGAAAGGGCATCCGCGGCCAGTGCGGCCACCCTGCGCCAGTCCGCCGTCTTCAGCTCCCGCTGCCAGTCTCCCATGGACAGAGGGTCCTCGGAGCGGCGCGCCTCCTTGATATCTTCGTACACCGGGGAGTAGCGAAGGTCTTCGCCCGCCGGTATCTCCTGCGAAATGGGCTTCAGGATCGTTTCGAGATCAATGGCATTCTTCATACTTCACCCTTTTTCCCGTCGTGAAACACGATCTCCCGCGTCTCCAGAAGGGCCTTTTCCTCTCTTCCCGCCAGGAAGAGATGCTGGCCCTCCGCCAGTGTGATCCCCCCTCCCGGTTCACGCCAGGCGGTGATCCTTCCCAGTCGGATGCGATCGTCTCCGGAACCATGGGCGCCGGGGTAGAGGGCGGGCAGATAGCAGCCTGCGGCCAGGCCGTCCCTGGAGGCTATGCGGGCCGGCGTCCAGAGAAGGTCGATCTGGCTTTTCGGCGCGGAGACGGTGATCTCCAGCAGGGCGTCAAACGGAAACCAGATGTAGGAATCGTGGATGAACACCTCCAGGAAATGGGCCAGGAAATCATCCGCGTCCCTGAACCCCTTGAAAGGTTTCCCGTCGGCGACGCCGGACAGGGAGAGCGTTTGACCGTCAATCTTCCGCAGAATGGCGGCCGCCTCCTCAGCTTCGCCGGCGGCGAGCTTCTCACGGGCGAGAAAAAGCTCTTCCAGCCATTCCGGCATCCGCGACATCCGGTCAGGACGGGCCTTTCCCTGAAAAACCTCCTCCCGTTTCCTCTCAGCAGCCATGAGGTTCCGGTACACTTGCGCGCCCGTCTCCACCCTGGGGTCCTGTTCCGCAAGAATGTCAAGATGCCGCTCCGCCTTGTCCCATTCACCACAGAAGGCCAGTATCTGGAACAGGAGGGTCCTTCTCGCCATATCGGAGGGAAAAGACTTCACCTCTTCCGCCGCCCTGGCGCGGGCTTCCTGAAGCCGCCCGGCTCGTATCAGTTCCTTGGTATCCATTGGTACCTGCCTTTCACACTTTCATCCGCCGGCAATTCCATCCACTGCATTTCAGGCTGAAAGGACCGTGGAGCGGAAAGAGCCCGCCTCCAGCCGCGGAACAGACCACAGGACGCCGAAATCCGTATACAGGAGAGGTCGTTTGAAACGGATGGCCCAGGTCTTTTCCAAACTCCCCCCGATAAAAAACGCCTTTGGCGCCTCCGGTCCGCGATTCTTCAACAGGCGGTGAAGTTCGGCGACCGAATCTATCCTGCCGCGGGTCTGCTCCGCCGTGAGACGGAACACATCATACTCCGCCCCTTCATACAGGGGGATAACGAAACCGGGGTCGGTCCCGAAGCCGGTTGAGGCCGGAACCGGCTCAGCTCCTCCCGTCCGATCCATCGCCGGCGGGGGCGTATTCAGAATCTCCCGCTCCAGTTGCTTCAGGTCCCTGACATTCTTTGTGATGCAGTACTCGATGTAGCCCCAGGCCCTCTCACAGGCGGACGGAACGGTTTCCCACGAATCCTCCCACCGGCCGAGGGGCCCCTCCCCCACCACCATCAACGGATAGGGACGGCCGATACTGTCGTTGCAATCCCTCACCAAGCCGCACACGAGGTTCCTTTTTTCCCCTGCCGCCCAGAAACGCCACCCGCAAGCCGTGGCCGCGTCCACTGACTTCCTCTCTCTCCCGGTGAAGGCATGGTATCCCCTCTCCATCCAGTCCGCGAAAAACCCGGCCGATGCAAAGGACTCCCCAAGTCTGAAATAGTCACTGGCCACCGGATGCTTGCCGCAGGCGGCCCACCGCCAGCGTTGTCCGCCCCGGATCAGTCCCAGCAACGCGCTATCCTCCTCGGGACCTGCCCGGGCAGGACGGTCCTGGCGGCGCCGGCGCCGCCCCCCCCGCCCAGCGACAGATCGCCGCTGAATTGATAGTTCACGCGGATATACCTGATCCCCAGGCGCTCCAGGGCCCGCCTCTCCGCGGGGAACTGGCCGGGATAGAAGGTGCGCCTGCCGCCGCGGAACTCCCTGATAAAGTTTGAAAAAGCCTGGGGCCCGGAATACCGCCTGGTAAGGGTCACATCACCGATCTCCACCTGAAACAGCACGTCCCCGCATCCGTCCGCGGTCCAGGCAAAGGTCTTGCTCACGGGATAGTTCAGGTTTTCCATGGACTGGGTCCCGGTGGAACACTGCAACTCCACCCTTGTCAGGTGGGGCTTCAGGGTTGCCTCGGGATTGGAGTCGGTGGGAAGGCCCTTGATGTGAACCGCGAAGTTCGTTTTCTGCTTCGCCGCCGGCGGCGGCTTCTTCACCTTCGCGCCCTTGGAGAGAAAGGCGACGAACACCGGTTCCAGGGAAAGCGTGCCACCAAAGGACTCCTTGGCGTAGTAACCCCTCCCCGGACTCCAGCCAATAAAGGGGGAGGCGGGCCCTTTCATGAATTTCCACACCGGCCCCTCCTGTTCCAGCAGATACTGCATCATCTGCTCGTCCATACCCCCCTGGGCCTCCTGGAGCACCTTTTCCTCCCATTGGGACTGGAGGGCGCACGAACTCTCCATCCTCACGAATGCCCACAGGAAGGAAAAAGGTCCGCGGACAAGGGCCAGGAAGGTCTCATCCGGGACCCCGCCCATGGAGTTCCTGATACGGATCAGCGCATCATCGGCCGCCTTGAAGGGGGATTTGTCAGCAGGCTCGTCACTGAAGGCCTGCAGAGCCAGCTGGTAAGACTGCATCCTGGACCTGGTGTAGGGGCCGATGGTGGACAGGGACGACAGATAGTCATGAATCGCCTTGGACAGAGCAGACTGGGCCTCTACGGCGGCCCCTCCACCGGTGTTTGAGCCCAGCGCCTTTTCCAGCCTGTCCATAAGCTTGCGCCCCTCCTCGGCGGTCTTGCTGACGATGGTTCCAGCCGCTCCGGACGCCTTCAGCAACTGGAAACGGTAGACCTGCCGAAGCCACGGCGGCATGCCTTCCACATCGGAAAGGGAAGCGAGCTCCGTGACAAGGGTTCTGAAAAAGGCCAGGTAAGGCCCCTGGTCACCAGGCATCTTTTCCGCCATGGCCTGCCATTCCTTCTGGCCCCGGAGCCGCTCCGCGCCACGGGGAAAGAAGGAGGCGAATGCCTGCCATGCACCGTAGCAAGCGCCTCGCCAGGATGTCTCGAAGGCGGCCTTGGGCCTCTCAAGGGCGCCCGGCTCCGGATGCGCCGCCACAATCTCGGCGAGGAAGGAGTTAATGAGCTCCTTTCCCTTGCGGGTGAACGCGGGCGGAACGCTCCTCTCTCCGGGCACGGATACGCCGCCGCCCCAGAAGGTCTGGAGGGTGATGGAGGGAACCGCTCCCTGACGGTTGCACCATTCCATGAGCCAGTCCAGGTTGTTCTGGCGCAGGGCGAGCAACTGTACGAGACGCCGTTGCAGGGTGGCGGTCTCCGCGCCTATGTCGGTCGTGTCGGTACGCCACAGCAGATAATTGAGGAAGAGAAATCCGAACTGCTTTCTGGTTTCGTCGTCCATTCCGCGGTCATAGCCGGAAAGGAAAAAACCGGGCAGCGGCCTGGACTGGAGAGCCTTCAAGTCTCCCCCTTCCCGCCGCGCCGTGAGCAGATTGATGCGCCTCGCCACATGCTCTATATAGCTGCTGGCCGTCACCTCCGGAGTCGCGGAAGAAAAGGTGGCGATACTGTCATTCATGGCCCCGTCAAAGGGAACCAGGAAACGATCATGGAAGCGCCGGCAGAAACGGGCCTTCAGCTCCATCTCCACCTTCCGGCTCTGGTTAAGGCCGAACCTGGGAATCCACCAGTTGCGGTTCCGTTCCTCCACCTTCAGGATCATCAGGCGGTAGCGCTCCATGGTGGAAAGGTCCGTCCTGAGTTCGCCCTTCATCTCCGGCGGCCGGGCGGCATAGGCGTCCTCTATCGTCGAGGCGTTTTTCACGCAGGCATAGGTAAGGAGCCCGATGAGGGCCAGGCTCAGGAGCGACCAGGAGACAAGCCCCAGGTTCCGGGTGAGCGCGCTCCACTCCAGGGCGCGCCGGGTGGGAGCGAAGAGGCCGCGGTCCCGGGGCAGCGCCACTGAGAAAAAATCGTGCAGAAACAGGCCCTTGCTGGTACCGGGGAGCACATCCTTCTCGCCGATGAGCCCCAGGGCGTTCAGGAAGTGGGAATAAGGCGTCCCCTCCTGTCGCCCGCTGCTGAAAAATACCCCGCGGAGAAGCGGGGTCTCCTGATACGGATTCTCCCTGAACGCGGAATTGACAAAGGAATCCAGGCCCTTTTTCAGGTTCTCGAATTCTTCGGGAAAGAGGAGCGACCCCGTCGCTTCAGAGCCCCTGGAGTCCGGCTGGTGAAGCTGCAGGAGGCGAAGGGTTCTGAGGCGCTCTCCGGTGGAGGTTATGACATTATCCAGAAAACCGGCCACATCCTTTGTCAGGTCCTGGTTGACGAGGCCCATGGGCTGTTCCAGACTCTTTTCCGGGAGCTGCCGGCAAAAGGCCGCCATCCCCTGAATCAGGTCGCACTTGGTCACCAGGAGGTAAACCGGAAACTTCACGCCGAGGACCCTCATCAGTTCGTCCATGCGCCTCCGGATCTTTCTGCCGTCCTCCTCCAGGACATCTCCGGGAGCGCCCAGGAGCTTGTCCGCCGCCACCGTGACAATCAGACCATGAATCGGTTCCCTCTTGCGATACCTGGCCAGCAGGGAGAGGAACTGCTGCCACTCGTCCATATCCCTTCCCTCGTGCACGGGAATGGCGTATCTGCCGGCGGTATCGATGATCACCGCCTTCTCGAAGAACCACCAGTCGCAGTTTCGGGTACCGGATATGCCGGAGGCGCGGTTCACCTCCACGAACGGCGAGGAGAGGCGCGCGCTGTTCAGGGAAGTGGTCTTTCCCGAACCGCTTTCGCCGATTACCAGGTACCAGGGAAGAACGTAGAGGGGATTTCCCGCTTTTTTCAGATGGGAGCGGCGCAGCATGTCCACGGCCTGCTTCCACTGGTCCTGGAGCGCCCTGTGCTCTTCCTGCTCCTTTGCCGCCAGGTTTTTCGCCATGACCTCGTCCTGCTCGATGATCTGGCTCACGAAACGTCGCTCCCGGCGGCGGAGCATCAGCTTCTTGAAGAACATGACGCCGAGGAATATCCCCGCCAGCCCCAGCAGGAGAAAGATGCTTACCCATTTCGGCCATCCCAGGAACAGCACCAGGAGAAAGATCAGCAGGACGACGATGACAGCCGCCAGCCCCAGCATGAAAAACCTGATGAATTTAAGAAATGCGCCTTTCATGTCACGCCCCCGCCCTGAGGATCTTTTCCGAGATGCTGTTCAGAAAAACCCAGTAGATGAGATAAAGAAGGCAGAAAAGGGCGACCGGTCCGATAACGGCGCCAACGGCGAGCATTGAGAAGCGGAAACGGCGCGGCTGGGAAATAATGGCCGGAGCTTCCAGAGGGAGAGCGCCCGGAAACAGATCCGCCTTTTCCAGAGAGGGAATTCCCATGGGTCCGCCCACCAGCAGCTTCAGATTCGAGGCCTTCAACTGTTCAAGGAGGAACTCGTCTCCGGGATGGATGAAGCGGCCCCTGAATCCCAGGGCGAGGCAGAGATAATAGACCTCTCGCACATCCCTCTGGTGAAGCCCCAGCCGGTTCAGCCGCTCGAAAAACTCCTCTCCGGCCTCTGTCGTGTTGTAATAGACCCGCTGCAACTGTTCCCGCTGCCACAGGGTCCTGCTCTCCCAGGGCGAATCAAGGATCGTCTCGTCCACCCATGCGCACACGGCGAAATGGGCCTGTTCGCAGTCTTCCCTCGGGAAACCACCCCTTGCCGCGACGCCGTCACTCCCAGAAAGGAGGCGATGGATATCCGCCTTCACCTGCTCGAAGGCGGGCTGCCGCGAAGCAACGTTTTTACGAAAATAGACCACATACGCGATCAGTTCCATGAAACAGTCGGTCAGATGCATGAAAATCTCCATTCCGCCATCTTCTCTTCCCAAGCTTAAGCCCCAAAGAAGGACTTTTTCTTTTTACTAATTACTCATCACTCATCACTTATCACCTTTCACTTTTCACTTTTCACCTTTCACTTATCACTTTCCAAATCATCCCCTTCCCACGATCATCAGCTCGATCTCCAGGTCCTCCGGCGCCTTGTCCCAGTAGAGGGCGATATTCTTCGTCTTCTCCAGCATCAGCCACTGGTCGCAATGGCCGTCGACCGCGAAATAGACCGAGAATGCCCGGCGCGGCAGCTCCTGGGGAGGAAGCGGAAGATGTTCCAGTCCGATGCCCGGAAGGGCGCGGGCAATCAGGATCGGCATGTGCTCCCTGGTGCTCAGTTTGGCGGCCAGCGACATGGAGCGGATCACCTCCTTCGGGTTTTCCTCGGTGCGCAGCACCAGGTAGAAGCGGTTCCGGCCCTCGAAATGGGCGGGTTTCATCTCAGCGGCAAAGTATGTGCCGTCGTAAAGGAGTTGCAGCACATATTCCGGACCGGCGGTAATCTCGTCCAGCAGCCGGGTGATGAGAGACTGGGCTGCAAGGAAACATTCGCCCAGGGAGCGGTGGTCATAGACCGGCAGCAGGCGTTCACCGCTCTCCGTTACCTCTCCCAGCACGGTGACCGTTTCGGAAAAGGTGGAAAACTCTCCCACGATCTGCCTCAGCAGCCAGTAGACGAGCCACGGGTGAACCTGCTTCACCTCCGTCAGGTGCGCCAGTTGCGGGATGTAGCGGTTCATGGAGCGCAGCGCCAGCAGATAGGCCATGTCGCGGGAACCGAACTCCGCCGTCTGTATGCCCCGCTGCCTCTTCATCTCCTCCAGCCGGCGGCCCCGGGACGCCAGCTGGTCGCGGATCTCCCGGACGATCCTGGTCAGGGTCCCGGATGAGGAAATGACCAGGGAAGGTGGCGCGAAGCGTTCCGAGAGGATTATCTCGTCCCCGTTCTTCTCCAGCATGGCAATGGGCAGAAGCTGATAATCCCCCAGCTGGTCGATTTCCGATTCCCAGAAGAGTTTCAGGACATATCGCATCCGTTTTATGGGAGCCGAAGGGCCCGCCCCGTGGAGATCCCGGCATTGTTCGGCATCGGCCGGTGAAATGAAACGAGCCGTTACCGTGGCCGTTGTATCCTCCTTCTCCACAACGGCCACGTTCTCCCCCTCCGGATTCCATCCCTTCAGACCCACGTACACGGTGAGAGGTTTGCCGCCCTCCATCCATGCATCATCGAAACGTCGCGGTTCCAGGAGCGCGTTTTCCGGCACGGACGCATAGGCGCCGTCCGGAAAAAGGAAACTGCCCTTAGTAACCATGAAGGTCCGCGCGCCCAGGGAAGCGCCGTGGATCTCCAGCTCGCCCGCGCCCCAGAGGTAAGGCGCCAGATATTCGTAAAAAGGGACAAGAAGAGCGGAAGAGCAACGCTGCGCCAGTTGAAAATGCTGGGGCTGCAGAAACAGCCCCTGATGCCAGAACAGGGGTCTTTCTATGTCCATGGACTATTCCTCGATATTCGGGTTCCGGCGGCCGGATGCGCCCTTCATTAATTCACCACCGAGCCAATACATCGCGACCGCCTCATTTCACATCCTGGATCTGCCGCTGTCCGAGATCCAGGTTGATCACCAGTTCCTTCGATCCGCCGAAGAAGCCGGGACGCGGGATGGGATAGAGGCGGGCCACCCGTGACTTCTCAAGGGTGTAATAACCCGCCACGATTCCCAGGTAACGCGCGCCCTCCGCCCTGTCCCTGACCTCTTTCACTTGGCGGGCCGGGTGAATGAAGATTCTCTTGCTGGACAGCACGCTCGGGTCGAACCTCTCGCACTGCATCAGCCTGGAAAGACCGTTCCGCTCCTCGCTCAACTGGTTGAAGGCGTTGGGATCCTTCAACTGGTAGATGCAGAGGGCAAGGGAGTGGGGCTGGCCCTGGTAGAGATTCAGCTGGGGGTCGCTGTTGATGTTCAGGATGATGGATTCCTTTTCATATGGTATTGCCGGTCTGTCGGCATCCCCCTTGTCCTTCGAACCCGAAAAAACCGAACAGGAACAGAGACAAAGCAATACAAGCGACAGCTTCATCAGAATAACGGATCTCATCATGGCTTGCTCCTTCCTTGGATTTCACTGGCCTGGCGGCAGCTCTTTTCCAGCTCCCGCAGCAGTTTCCCGGTAAAACCTCCCGAATCGAGCCATTGTCTGCAGGCGAGATGCCTTTGCCGGTAGATGTCAAAGGCCTCGGCCTTGCGCATGGGCCCTATCTTCAGTCCCGAGGTAACGGCAGCCTCGCACGCATCCGGATCCAGTTGGGAAAGTATCTCTCCGGCCACCTGCCTGGATGACTCCTGAAAGGCGTTGTGGGCGATGAGAAAGGCGGTCCGTATCTGTTCGAGATAGTCCTTCAGCGACGTCTCCCCCTCCCCCTCTTCCATCTGGGCGCCGATGACCTGGCGGATGGTCTCCAGTTCCGGACTCCTGCCGAAAAACGCGCTGTTCATCACGCCGATAATCTGATTGAGTGTATCGAATACGGTGTTCAGGGCCTGCGAGAACCTCTCCGCCGCATCCCCGGCGTCCGGCGCCGGGACATCCTTGCCCAGAAGGAGGGACACGAAACGCGCCGCTGACTGCCCATCAAGGTTCGAAGATGAAGCCCCGGCCATTTCCTTTCCCGCGAAACGTCGCGCCAGAGCCTCAACCAGGGCAGACCTCTCCTCGGGCCCGAGATGGCCCAGTTCTCCGTTCAGATATCCTTCCACTGCTCCTTCCGGGTCCGGAGAACCGCCGGCAAGGGCGCGGCGTACCCCGCTCTCAAGGTCCGGAATGGTCGGTTCAGGCACCATTTTTTTCACTCCTCCCCTTCATCCGGGGATCTCTCCCGCGAGGCGCCAGGATAACCGTCTCGGCCAGGCCCTCCTCTTCACCGGAATGGGTATCCAACGGCTCAGGGTGTTCAGCCTGTCCGGGAGGCTCCGTTGGCGGCCCGGCAACCTCCCGCCCATTGTTCGCCGGTTCCGGCCGGTCGGTCTTTATGATGAGCGTCTCCGGCACGGCTTCATCACATTCGCCGGGCGGTGGAATAGCAGGATTTCCCGCCCTGTCCCGCGGAGAGAGGATGATGGTCTCCATAAACTCGTCGGTATCCATGAAACCCGAAAAATCACCGTCTTCACGGCTTCCGGACAGGATGACCGTTTCCATGATCCCGTCAGGCGCCCCGGACTCCGGCGGAGGTGGAGGCGGGGCTGCATGTTGCTCGTCACGCCACCTGCCGGCGATGCGCATCAGGAGGTCGTGGACCCATTGACCATCGGGAGGAGGCGCCTTACCCGCGGCCTCTTCAGGCGCTTCCGGAACCTGGGCAAAAAGGGCGCGCCGCACATCCGAGCGGAGCGCCGGCATATCCTCCCGAAACGCCTCCCACCCCCGGCCGCTATCTCCGTCCCGTGAAGAGCGCAGCAGTTGAAAACCGATGAGCAACGCCCGGCGCCACAGGGAACGCCAGGACGCCGGAATCCTGAAGGAGCCGGGATCCCGGAAGATATTCTCCGGCGCGAACACGGAATCGCCGTCGGGAAGTTCCCAGGGCCGGTCCGCGGAGTCTCCTTCGCCACCCATCCCTCCTTCCAGCGCACGAAAGACCTCCGCGGCGTCCTGCCTGCCATTGGCGAGCAGGACGGAAAAGAAGATCAGGCCGGCATGGAGAAGGGAAGCAGCGGAAGTCTGAACGGCAAAGGACAAAAAAGCTGGTCGCGGCCGGATGATGTCCACAACCCCGATACTGAAGTTCCACCAGCAGGGAAGCCTGTCGCTCCGCTCCGGAAGCCTGACCCAGACGGCATCCAGGGAGAGGCTCATGTCCGAAGAGACCCGGGCCGCCCTCAACAGCAGGTCTTCGAGAAAAGACAGCTTCAGATAGAGAATCTCCAGCCAGCAACGGGCATCCGTGAAAGGAAAGAGCGTCGTCGCCGAGGGCGTGTCCCCGCGGAAGGCCTTCAGGCAGTCCAGGCGGGCCCGGTCCCGCAGAGGATGGAGACGGCCCCCTGTTTCATCAAAGGAAGCGCCGGAGATAAGGGAAAGGAATTCCCTGGAGTGCAGGGTAAAGGCGTCAAAGACGAGCAGGTGGAAGGGATAGAAGGAAAAGGGAACGATACGCCCATCCGCCGCGAATTCCGCTCCAAAGCATACGCGCCGCTCCGGACATTCGCCGCAGGGGAACATGGTCTCCCGTGAGGCCGTCGCTCCCGGAGAGGAGAAGCTCCTCACCAGGTCCCGGCAATCCCGGAGCGCCGGCGGCGAGGAGTGGTCCCTTTCATAGATATAGAATGCGGCATCTTCCCGGCCAGCGCATTGTCCGCAATAGAGATAGCGGTATGTAGTCGAAGAATACGGCTGGAGGGAGCGCCCGGCGAGGAGATGGTCATCGACGCAGAGCCGGAGAGGGCTTCCGCACAGTGGGCAGGGAGGGTGGAAGAAGAGGTCCCTCTTCGTACAGTAGAACAGGGGGGAAAAGGGGAGAAACCCGGCAGGGCCGGCCCTGCCGGCAAGGAACAAAGGGGCGGTATCATCAGGCCCGCTTTCGCGGCAGGAAAGGGCCTTGCTCCACGCCGCGTCCATGTCCGGATTGGAAACAGGCCAGGGTGAAGACACCGGAAGTAAATAGCGATCCCTTCCCATGAGGAGGAAAACCCTCTTCAGAACGCTCCCGCCGCCGGTCACGAAACGGCCCGCCAGAAGCCTGGTGACCGGGTCCGAATCATCCAGGATGAAAAAGGGGAAGCAGCCCCCGTCTCCTGACGCGGCAGGGTCCGTCAGACAGAGCCTCACGCAGGCGTCGCCGTTCAAATACGGCAGAAGCGACGTGGTTTCATATAGATCCGGCACAGGGCTCATGGCATTCCTTCCGAAACGGCTCTCATAACTGGCATGGAACTTCTATCTACCGGTAATCCGGGACCAGAAACCTCCCGATCTCCCTTTTTCCCTGCCTTCCGGACTCCCCTTTTCTCCCCGGTCTTCCCCTGCGCCCTTCTCAACCGGCTCTTCGCCGGCATCCAGGGCCTCCATGATTCGTCCTTCACCGAGAAAGGAAAAAACCGGTCCCGCGGGTCCCAGGGAAAAACGGTCATTGGCATTCAAGACCACCTGCGGATCCGGCGGGACGCCGTTCACCCTTATCATCTTCTGCCCGGTCAGGTCCTTGAGCCAGTAACAGTCCCTGAAATAGAATATCTGGGCGTGACGGTCGAGGATACCGGAATGCTCCAGCACGAAATCACACCCCGGGTTTTTCCCGATAACCACAGGCAATTCCCTGAAGGAACGGATGGTCGGTCCATACTGGATGATGAGTGGTACCTGGACGTTGCGAACAGCCTCATCCGGCGTCGGTCCGGCGCCGGAAGCCGGAACGGACGCAGGGGGAGCGACCATGGCCGGTGGTTCAGGCAGAGGCAGCTCAATGACCGGCTGTTGATGCGGTATTGGCTCCGGATCCCTCTCGAAGGGCGCGGGAGTTTCCACGGGAGGGGCCACCTCCGCTGGCCTTGAAACGGTCTTTGCGGAAACGGCCTCGTCAGCGGATATCCTGGTGAGAAAGCTGACCTTCGGCCCTCCCTCGGCGAACTCGATGACGTCACCTTCCCTGAGAATGCAATCAGCCACCTTTTTTCCGTTCACATAGGTGCCATTTGAGCTGGCGTCAACCAGCCGGAACCGGTTTCCTTCACGTATTATCTCGGCGTGTTTCCTGGAAACAATCGTCAGGTCCGCCGGAAAAAGGAGACGGCAGGAGGGATGTCTTCCAATGGAAACGGTATCGTCACTGAACTCCTGGATCTCACCCTTCATGGGACCCTGGATATGGATCAACTGTACGGTAATGGACGGGCTCTTCATATGATTTCCGAATGCGGTTCAGCAAGCGAACCGGAATGATGAAACAATTACAAGACCAGTTGAACCTGGTCTGAACAGCAACGCGAACCGGATACTTCCGGAAGCGCCAATCATCTCATAAGTACTTGAGAATAGTAATATATTTCCGCATCATGTCAAGCAGCGGCCAGGAACATATTTCTTTACCGATCAATGCGGCAATCAGCGCCTAAATCCCCTTGCGATCCAGGCTCCGGTACTGGATCGCCTCTGCCAGATGGGGCTCGCGGATGGCAACGCAGCCCTCCAGGTCGGCGATGGTGCGGGCCACCTTGAGTATGCGGGTATAGGCGCGGGCCGAAAAACCGAGCCTCTCCGTTACCAGCTCCAGAAGCCGGCGCCCGGCATCGTCGGGCTCGCAGAATCTGCGGATCTGACGGGGGGACATCTGGGAATTGCTGTGGACCTTGGTGCCGCGGAAGCGCTCCCGCTGGATCTCCCGAGCCTTCTCCACCCTCTTCACGATCCCGGCCGAACTCTCCCCTTCGCTCCGGTCCGCCAGTTCACGGTACCTCACCGCTGGAACCTCTATATGGATATCGATGCGGTCGAGGAGTGGCCCGGAGATGCGTGAACGGTACTGGTGTATCTCGCGGGGGGTGCACGAACACCCCTCGGAACCCGGCCCGGCGCCGCCGCATTTGCACGGGTTCATTGCGGCGACAAGCATGATGCGTGATGGATAGGTGATGGAGGTCAGGGCGCGGGAGATGGTGACGCGTCCGTCTTCCAGGGGTTGGCGGAGCACCTCCAGAACATGCTTCTTGAATTCCGGCAGCTCGTCCAGGAACAGAAGGCCGTTGTGGGACAGTGAGACCTCGCCGGGCCGGGGGGTGTTTCCTCCTCCGATAAGGCCGATGTCCGAGATGGTGTGGTGGGGCGCCCGGAAAGGCCGCTGGGTGATGAGGGCCCGATCCCGTTCCAGCACCCCCATGACACTGTAAACCTTTGTGGTTTCGATGGCCTCGTCGAAGGACATGCGCGGCAGGATGCCGGGGATGCGGCGGGCCAGCATGGTCTTTCCGGAGCCGGGAGGGCCTATCATGAGGATATTGTGGGCGCCGGCGGCGGCCACCTCGATGGCGCGCTTGGCGTGGTCCTGGCCCTTCACCTCGGAAAAATCGTCATCATATCCGGAGGTATCACGGAATATCTCCCGGAGATCAACCCGGCAGGGCTCGATCGCCATCTCGCCGTTGAGAAACTGGACAACCTCCGCCAGTTCCGAGACTCCGATGACGTCCACCCCCTCCACAACCGCACCTTCACGGGCATTTTCACGAGGCGCGATAACGCCGGCGAACCCGGCCTTCTTTGCTGTAACGGCAACGGACAGACACCCGCACACAGGCCTGACCCTGCCGTCCAGGGAGAGTTCTCCCAAGAGGAGGTAGTCCCTGAGCCTTTGCGCCTTCACCACACCGGTGGCGGCCAGGATGGCGATGGAGATGGGCAGGTCGAAGGCTGTCCCCTCCTTCCTGATATCCGCGGGGGCAAGGTTCACGGTAATCCTGCGGCTGGGAAACTCGTATCCGGAGTTCTTGAGGGCGGATTTCACCCGGTCTTTGCTCTCCTTGACCGCGCCGTCGGGCAGTCCGACCGTGGCGAACTGGGGAAGCCCCTGCGAGATATCCACCTCCACATCGACGAGAATGGCGTCGATGCCCACGAGCGAACTGCCGACTACCTTGGCGAGCATGCCTCCCCCTGAAGACGGTTTGATAATCCGTGCGTACCTTACAAAATTTTCTAATTATTTCCAAGTAAACTTTTAGCCGGATTACATGAAATTCTTTTTTTCCCGCAACGGATACGGGTTCGCCAGGCAAAGGATCAACATAAACATTTGTTATCAATGGAAATAGAAGAAAAATGGGGAACGGCGTCCCAAGATGTTTCACCTTGCGCCAAGGCATCACGGAGATTACCGCCTCATGCCCTGAAACAGGAAGGGCGCAATAAGGCTACCTGGTGAATACCACCTCAATGCGTTCATTCAGGTCCGCCTTGATGCCTGGAAAGGCCTTCATCAACTCCTTGGCGTCGGCATAATTCGCCGGATCCGCCGTCTTCAGAAGACGCAGCTTTTCCGGGTCGTTCCCGAACCTGGCCAGGTCGAACTCAAAAACGGTGATGCGTCCGCCCTCACGATGGGTGGCGTTGCTGGAAATGACCTTGCCGTTCACCTCTACCACCATGGAAAACCTCATCCCCTTCATGATCTCCGTCATCTCCTTTTCCTGTTCCGGAGTCGGCGCCTGTTTCGGGCCTTCCTCCCCGGCCGTGGGCTTTTCACCTCCCTCCTTGGCGGTTTTCCGCTCAGGCGCCTTATCGGGCGGCGGTATCACTACGAGCCGGGCCGACTTTCCCGCGGTGAACTGGAAAAGAAAGGGCTTGCCGCCGGCTTTTCCCTGTTCCCCTGAGCCTCCCGCACCCGGTTTCGTCGTCTCCTGACTCAGCCTGAGTTTGTTTATGTCCCGGAAGGAATAGACAGCCCGGTAACCGGTATATCCGTCGGAAGAGATATCATCGCTGGAAACGTATTCCACCCCCTCTCCCATTGTTTCCGCCCGACTGCGCAACTCCTTCTTATCATGGAGGTTAAAGGGCGCCGCTTTCCCTTCCGGTCCGGCAAAGGCCCTGGACATCTCGTCAATCTGCTTGATCACCTTGGCACTCATGAGCATCCTTTCCTCGACCGTACCGCTCCCGTCCGGATTGACCCGGACCCTGGTCTCCACCTGGAAGCAGCCGCCGAGAAAGGCGACACAGGTCAACACCGCTGCTATCCGTCTCAACACTTTCATGTCACCCCTCCTTTTTCCCGGCCCTCGCCCGCCGGTCCCACCGTGAAATGGTCTTTTCCGCACAGTATACCAGTCCTCCATGAATCGGCAGACGATCTCTTCCAGATCCGGAAAGCAGCGCATGTTGCATATTTTCCGGGAACGCCGTAAACTTTGCCCCGCACGGAGGGAATATTCCGATAACCTGACCAGGAGGATAAGGGCAATGAAATGCAGTTCGTGCGGAAAAGAAATCGTCGAGGGGAGTTCATCCTGTCCCTTCTGCTTCAGCAAGGTACCGCCAACCGGCATGGCGCCCGGCCCGCCTCCGCCCCCTCCAACCGGGGAAGATTTCGGCGCGCTGTTCAACCGCGCAACGAACCTGTGGAAGGATAACCTGGGCGATCTTGTGGTATTCACCCTCGTCTTCGTCCTGGTGGGCTGGATACCCATCGTCAACGTGGCGTTCTTTGCCGGTTACCTGCGCGGACTGATGAAGCTCAACCGTGGCGGCAAGGCGGAAACGGCCAGTCTCTTCTCGGCGTGGGACTGCTTCGGCAACGCCTTCGTCTACGCGCTTCTCTTTTTCATCGCCATGATAGCGGCCGGCCACGTCCCGTTCTTCGGCCGGCTGGCCCAGTGCGCCGTAACCGTCCTCGGCGCGCCCGGCTTCTACCGGGTCGTGGACCGGAACGCCAACGCCATCGACGCGGTGCAATGGAGCTTCGCCACCATCCAGAACCATCCCGTTCCCTGGCTCCTGGCCGTTCTCGTGGGCGGACTGCTGGCAGGCAGCGGAACCCTTGCCCTCTTCTTCGGCATCGTCATCACCCTTCCCTGGGGCATTCTCCTGATCATCCAGCAGTACGAAAAAGCCAGCGCAACCCCTTAGGATCTGTAAATGAATAGCATGGTCAATATTGCGTTCAGATTCAGTTCAGATTTGGCTGAACTGATTGAACCAAACCGCAGACGTAGCAGGGCTACGTTGAGGATTTGGTGATTGAGGTCCTGTCGAAGATGACCCGAAGATGAGATGCAAGATTCCCATGTTATTTTGTTTACAGTTCCTTAGAAACCGGTCCCATGGAACAGCAGCAAAGGAGATGGTATGAAGAAAAAGCTTCTGCTCGCCGTTATATTTCTGCTTGTCTTTGCAACAGTCGTTCTGGTTTTCTTCGGGTTCAGAAACAGGGAGCAGGCAGGAACACTGCGGGTATCGGGCAATATTGAAGTGACCACGGTGGAACTGAGCTTCAAGATCCCGGGACGGGTGCGGGAACGCCTCGTGGACGAAGGGGAAAAGATAAAAACAGGGCAGGTCGTTGCGCGCCTGGATCCGGAGGATCTGCGACACGAAACTGAAGGCCGCCAAGCCGAGGTGAGAGCGGCCCGGGCCGCCCTTGACGAACTGGAGACGGGCTATCGCAGGGAAGAGATCGCCCAGGCGGACGCGGCACTGCGCAGGATTTCGGCCGATGCGGAGCGCCTCCGGGTGGATTTCGCCCGCCAGCGGCAGCTGTATAAGAAGGAAGTCATATCGGCCCGCGACTTCGACGCTTCCAGGGCGGCCTACGAGGCCTCCCGGGCAAGCGTGCGCGAAGCGACGGAGCGGCTCAACCTGCTAAGAAGCGGCCCGCGCAAGGAGACCATCGACCAGGCCCGCGCACGCCTCGCCGGCGCGGAAGCGGCCCTTGCCCTGTCGGAAACCAGGCTGGGGTACGCCGAACTGCGCTCACCCGCTTCCGGCCTGGTTCTCTCCAAGAATATCGAGCCGGGAGAGCAGGTAACGGCGGGGACGCCGGTAGTGACCGTGGGCATGATGGACGAGGTCTGGCTGCGGGCCTACATCAGCGAGACCGACCTGGGACGGGTCAGGGTGGGACAGGAGGCGACCGTAACTACCGACACCTGGCCCGGAAAGAGCTACCGGGGCCGGATCTCTTTCATCTCCCAGGAAGCGGAATTCACCCCCAAGAGCGTGCAGACGCCCAAAGAGCGGGTAAAGCTGGTCTATCGCATCAAGATCACCCTGCCCAACCCGAACGGGGAACTGAAACCAGGCATGCCCGCGGACACGGAGATAAAAATTGACCGGCAAAAAACCGCCAACCGCCAGCAACACTAGCTGTTACTTATCACTCATTACTTTTTACTTTTCACTTTTCACTTTTTACTTTTCACCATCATCCATGCCCATGTACGCCATCCAAGCCGAAAACCTGACGAAAAAATTCGGCGCCCTGACCGCGGTGGACAACCTCACCCTGTCCGTGGCCGAGGGTGAACTGTTCGGCCTTGTCGGTTCCGACGGCGCGGGCAAGACCACCACCATGCGCATGCT
>CAZHVY010000013.1:0-71389 GCA_964536305.1 uncultured Geobacter sp.
CGAAGGATTATAAACTGTTATACCATTTCAAACCACCAGTTTTGCGGATTGGGGTGTAATTATCCGCGTCCTGGAAAAAATGCCGGTCATGAAGGAGCTTTTTCAGCAAGTATGTGACGCTGGTGAAGATAATGATACCCGTAACGTGCATGGCCGACTGATAATAGGTCTCATGGGGAAGGTCGTCTCTGGAAAAATAATAGGACAGTATCAGAAATGGTATGCTGAGCAGCGCGCTTGACATGGCAAGAGCCCCGGCAATTCGAAAGCTTTTTAATGACACCTTTCTCCTCCACAAATCACGAATATTCTTAACATGTTATCCCATCCACTCATCCCTGGGACATGAATGCAGCGCCAATATTTCTGTATGCTTTTTGAGATCCGTAAAACGCATGCGATTATATTTGAAGTAAATTAGTTTTATTTATATTGAAAACAAGTGGCGCTTGAGGTAAAAAGCATTCCGTAGACCCTCCTGCAATGAGCCCCGGCTTCTCCGGCGACATTCTGATGCGCCCAGAGAAATCGGGGTATTTTTTTCCCTTGTTGCTGTAAATAATTCCTGCACTGCCGGAGGATTTGCGGCTTTGCGTGAAATGGTCTTTTACTGGTTTAATGTTTCAACGTCTTGACCAGAGCAGCTATCATTTTGAGGTCCGGTTCTGTAAGCCTCAAGGGATTATCCTGGAGCATTTTGGTCATGGCGGTCTTTATCAGCAGGCTGTGGCTCGCGTACAACTTTCCGACCGTGTCCGGCGTCAACGGCAGCCATCTTGCGGCCCTTGCGTCATCGCCCGCTTTCAGGTTCATACGCCGGGCCCTCTCTCCGCCGATGTGCAGATGGCGGGCCGTGGTTTCCATCCAGGCATGGTCAGTATTCCTGGGATCATCCACATAGCCCTGGTAACTCAGGGTCCCCTTGGACATATCCAGCTCTACGCCGGTCTCCTCACGTAACTCCCGGGCCAGTGTCCGGGTGACTTCCTCTCCCTTGTCCACCATCCCCCCGGGTATTGCCCACTGGCCGTTGTCTTTCCTCTGCACGGCAAGCAATTCAATGATTCCGGAATCAAGGCCGATTCTCGTTATGATTGGATCAGCGGCGTAATTCGGGCCCCATTTTCCCAAAAGCCCTCTTCCCGTCATGCCGGTCCTCCCGATGGGGTTCAGCGGGCGTCCACGGGAATCAATGGTCAGCACGCCCTCAAAGCTCTCGCGGGGAGGCGCCGAGAGAAGAGATATCTCTTCAGGGTCCGCCCACCCTTTAGCGTTGATGGTTGAATCGTTGGCAAGCACAACGGGTGACACATAGTAGGGTGGGTCGTAGTTGGGGTAATCTGTTTCCCACCCCACCAGGTGGTCAGGAACGGCAAATCGGTCGGGATACCCGGGCGGTTTCTCCAGTCGTGACTTTATATGCCACCCCTTGGGGTGAGAGGGCCTATCGTCCGTGTTGGCGCCGGCGTCTTTGCTGATATTCATTGCATTCCTCCTTCCTGCCGATATTCTTTCACAAATACCGGTTTATCCGTCTGTTCCGGAACGGGATCATTGTATGCGATGCTTGCCTGGTTGTCGATTACAATAACGCCGGCCAAGTGGACGCCGCTTGTCAATGGATAACGTTTCACGGGGCCTTTGCATCCCTTCCTGCCGGCTCAGCCGGCCAATCTTGACAAAGAGCGTCTGGAAAAGGTAGACTCTCCCCATGGGGATGCATGAAAAAGTATTGGTTTCATTCGGGGAAACAATGGAATTCAAAGGTACAAAGGTTGTCGTTACAGGAGGCACCCGCGGGATCGGCAAGGCCGTATCACTTCGTTTCGCCCGAGAGGGCGCGCTGGTTACCGCGGCCTATCTGAAGAATGAAGAAGCGGCTCGCACTCTCCTTGAGGAGTCCTCCGGGTTGCCGGGAGAGATAAGGGTGCTCAAGGCCGATGTCAGAACATCGGCCGGCGCCATTGCCCTGATGGACGAGGCTGCCGGGACCTCCGGCCATATCGATGTCCTGGTAAACAATGCGGGCATAATCCGTGACGGATACCTTGCCATGATGTCGGAATGCGATTGGGCCGATGTCATTGAGGCCAACCTCTATCCATTGTTTCATTGTTCTAAGTGGGGTGTCAGAAAGATGGTTTCACGGAAAAAGGGCGCGATTGTCAACATTGCGTCCATCTCGGCCTTCACCGGGAATCCCGGCCAGTCCAACTACGCTGCAAGCAAGGGGGCGGCCATAAGTTTCACCCGTTCCCTTGCCAGAGAAGTGGGACCTTTAGGCATCAGGGTGAACACGGTCGCGCCGGGTCTCATCGAGACGGACATGGTAGCCTCCCTGAAACCGGAAGTGGTTGACGCCATTGTCCGCGGTTCCTCACTACGCCGCATCGGGCAACCGGGCGAGGTTGCCGACGCGGTCGCCTTCCTTGCCTCGGAAAACGCAGCGTATATTACCGGGCAGTGTCTCATTGTCGACGGCGGCATTGTCTGAGAACAACCCGCGAAAAAGGAATCCATGACGAAAAAAAGAATCGCCATTACCGGATTGGGGATATTCTGCGCAGCCGGCGGGAATATCCCTGCCTTTACACACAATCTGCGGGAAGGCATCAGCGCCATCGGCAATATGGACCTTTTTGACGTCTCCCTGTTCCAGTCACGCATCGGAGCGCAGGTCAGAGACTATGACCCGCTGGCCTATTTTAACGTAAGAACCGCCGAAAGGCTGTCGAGAGCCGATCAGTTCGGTGTCATTGCGGCGGGTGAAGCCCTTTCCGAAAGTGGTGTTATGGGCTGCTGTTCTCCATATGAAATAGGCGTTTCACTGGGCGCCGGCGCTGCGGGAATGTTTCATGCCGAGCTGTGGCTGAAAGATATCCTCGAGGGGAAGAAAGGACGTCCATCCCTTCTGCGTGGTATCCTGCCGGACAGAACCGCCACGGCTATAGCCCATCGCTACGGCCTGGGAGGATATCAGGGGAGCATTACCACGGCCTGTTCTTCTTCGGCCACGGCCATAGGCTGGGGGGCGGATCTCGTGGCCTCCGGACAATTGAAAGCGGTGGTCTGCGGAGGTTCGGATGCCATTTCTCTCCTCACATATGGCGGGTTCAATTCTCTGCGGGTTGTCGACCCGGAACCCTGCGCCCCTTTCAGCCTCGGTCGCCGGGGACTGTCGCTGGGTGAAGGCGCCGCATTCCTGGTTCTGGAGAACGAGGAGGATGCCCTGGGACGCAATGCCCGTATCTTCGGATACATACTTGGCTATGCGGCTGTCGGTGAGGCATATCATATGACGGCGCCGGAACCGACCGGTGTTGAGGCTGCGCGGGTAATGGAAAACGCCCTCGCGAGATCAGGAGTTGGAAAAGATGAGGTCGGCTGGGTGAATGCCCATGGGACAGCGACTCCGTTGAATGACGTTGTGGAAACCAGGGCCATGAAGCTGGTTTTCGGCGCCCGGGCGGCCGACGTTCCCCTGGTTTCCACAAAAGCGCTTACCGGACACTGTCTTGGTTCCGCGGGCGCCATAGAGGCCGTGGCAACCGTGCTTTCCCTTAATGAGGGATTCATTCCCCAGACACTGCATTTCCGCGGGGCGGACCCGGAGTGCGATTTGGACTACTGCCACGAAGGAAGGCGCGCCAGCGCCGCATCCGTAGCTCTTTCCAATTCATTTGCCTTTGGCGGCAATTCCACAACCCTGGTGGTGGCCATATGAGCGGGTTCTGTACGGAAATCGTAGTTACCGGACTTGCCTCCATAACAGCGGCCGGGGTAGGACTGGAACCCCTCACGGAGACAATCGTCTCCCGGGTGACCGCCCTGAGGCCGATACCGCCGGACGTTGCCGGGGAGGAAGGCCATTTGTGGGGGAGGGCGGAATGTTTTCGCGCTTCGGACTTCATGCCTCCCCTGAAGGCCCGGAAATTCGACAGGTGCAGCCTCTTTGCGGTTGTGGCGGCCGGCATGGCCCTTCGTGACGCGGCCCTGGACCCCGCCGTTGTTGGCAGTGAGAGAATCGGCATTGTTCTTGGATGCGGCTTCGGGGGAATCGCCAATTCCGAGGAGTTTCTTCGCGGATACCTGATCCGGGGAAACGACGGTCTGGCGCCCATGCTCTTCCCCAATACCGTTCCCAATGCCCCCGCGAGCAACGCATCCATCGAGCATGGCCTCAAGGGTCCGAATGTCAGCTATGTCCAGCGTTTCTGTTCCGCGGAGTCCGCCTTCCAGATGGCGTGCCGCTTCCTGGAGGAAGATCGCGCGGACGTGGTATTGACCGGGGGGGTTGACGAGCTCAACCCGGTCATGATCCGCGCCTTTCGGGATATGGGGCAACTGCGCCGCCATGGGAGAGGATTCGGTGAAGGCGCCGGGATCCTGGTGCTGGAAAAGGGTGAGTCGGCCCGAAGGCGCGGGGCTCTGATCAGGGCGGAGGTTGATGCTATCCGTACCATCGGACGCCTTCTCCCCGGACGCGAATCCGAAGGGCTGGACCGGCTCGCGGGTGGGAATGCTATCCCGTCGCGGATTTCCCTGTCCGGATCGGCCGGAGGGTTGCCCGCTCTCCTGGAACGCCTGCCGCCTGTCCCGCGCCTGGAAATCTCGGAGCTCCTTGGCCGTTCCCTCGCCATGGGAGGGACGGCGCTGGTTTCTCTCATCCTTGCTTCATCGCCAAGTGAAGCCGTATCCCATTATGCGGCGTCACCAGAGGGCCCATTCTATGGAATCGACATCACCCGCGCGGAATAACCTTGAGTCCGCCCCGGCGGCATATCTTCCCCATCGCGCGCCCTTTCTTTTCATTGATAGTATTTTGTCACTTGATTCCGGCAGGCAGGCCTCCGGAGTAAAATGTGTAACGCACGAAACCGGTCAATATCCCGGGGTGTTTCTGCTGGAGTCCATAGCGCAGTTGGGGGGCATTGCCGCCGCTGAAAAGGGTGGCGAGGGAGGCTTTCTGGCGGCGGTGGACCGCGCGCGATTTCATCGACCGGTCCAGCCTGGAGATCGAATCATGATATCAGTGCGTATTGTGAAGACATTCGGCAGACTGTATCTCCTGGAGGGAGAGGCTCGCGTTGATGACCAACTGCTGGCAACGGCGGACCTGACCCTGGGCATGGGGATGCTCTGAGGGTGTTGGGGATTTTATGTAAAGGACTCTTTCCATGTTTCTGAAGAAGCTGTTTCTGATTCCACTCTTCATTACCCTTGTTCACCTGCCCCACGACGCATCCGCTTCATCCATGACCGGGGTGGAAGGCCTGGAATTCCTGCGCCGCGCCTTTGTTGGAGTGAACGACTTTTCCGCGGAAATAACCCAGGAAAAACAGCTTTCTCTTATGAAAAAAAAGATGACGGCCAGCGGAAAGGTTCTTTTCAGGAAGCCTGACGCCTTCTTCATGGAACTCCATGCCCCATATGCAAGCCGTATCCTTCTCAAGGATTCCACCCTGACTCTCAGGCTTCCCGATGAAGGTGCGCGGCAGAATATTGCGTTGCCGCCGGAACAGGGGCTTGGCAGGTGGCTCGGCTTTCTGGAACGGCCGGTAAAGGGTCTTCCCGAAGGATTCGAGGTGCGGGCGGAGAGGCGGGGAGGAACGGTTACGGTCGGGATAATCCCCCGGAAAAAAGGGGCGATGAGAGAGATCAAGGTTTCATTGTGGCGGGACGGACGCCTGAAGAGTCTCGTGCTGGAGGAAAACAATGGCGACAGGACCGTCATCAACTTTCATCGCATGAAAAAGAATGCCGGTCTGACGGATGCGGATTTCCGCTTGGACTGAATGGAAGCCATAAGTCCGGCGCCCCGAAAATATCCTTATTGAATCGCTGTCGTAATTTCGGCGCCTTTCTTTACCTCCCGTACAGGCGCTTCCGGCTCAGCCATGGTCACGTCCTCCGGAACACCGGATTTCCTTCGCAATAAAGCCCGCACCTTGTCCCAGTCAACCCTGTCTTCGGCGTTGTGAATGTTGATCTGTTCTTTGGCGGCGGCTTCCATGTTCTTGATGCGGCTGTAGGCGTCCGCATGGACCTCCATAAACACACGGCCGTCATCGGAAAGGGCGACCTTGACTGGCTGGTAGATAATCTCTCCACCGGTGTTCACCCGGATGATGGGGAATATTTCTTCTATCCTGGCCGGATGGACCCGGATGCAGCCATGACTGCTGAAGGTATTGATGCTGCTCGGACGCGTTGTCCCGTGGATAAGAATGCCCGACATGGTTGTCTTCAATGCGTACCTGCCCAGCGGGTTTTTCTTCCCGGGCGGCACATGGGTAATAACGGTCTTTCCTCTTTCCTTCATTTCCCTCTGAATGGATGGCGGTACGAACCAGGTGGGATCCTTTACCTTGGAGGTAATTCTGAACCTTCCGGTCGGGGTCTGCCATTTCGCCCATTTGGCGTTTTGCTTCATGCCCAGGCCCACCGGCACCGCCTTTTCCAGCTTTTTGTCACGGAACAGATACAGAGTGCGGTCCGGGATATTGATCACTATTCCTTCCCCGCGGGTCTTGGGTACAATCCGCAGGGTGTTGATGCGCAGCTTCTGCCCCGCCTTGAGCGGTTTCGACGGTTCAAGGCCGTTGTCCCTGGCGATTTTCCGCCAATCGACCCCGAGTTTTGCCCCCAGTGAACGCAATGACTGGCTGCTTTTCACGGTATAGACCCTTTTTTCTCCGATAATCAGGCTTGAGGTTATTGGCCCGTCTTTTTCATCGTCTTCCATATCATCCGGAGGTGAAGGCGAAACAGCCTGATCCGCAGGATCGGCAGACCCGGGTGTTTCGGGCTGACCGCTGTCAATGGCTGCTGGCGTTGTTAAGGCCGGCTGGGTGGATGGTCTGTCTGGAGTCCGGGAAGGTTCAGGAGCGGGGACTTTACCCGGTACTGTATCGTTGCGCCTGTTGTCGGCCGGAGACGCCGCGGCTGGCTGATCCCCGTTTGCCGATGGCATCCCTAGTTCCCGCGCCTTTTTTTCATACAGTGATGATTTCAGAAGGGCAAGTTCATACAGTTTGCCAGCTTCATCGTTCCTTTTCTGTCCGGAAAGGCTTTCCGCCCTGGAGTAAGTTTCAAGGATACTGGCGTATTCCGCGGCCAGGGAAGGCGGAGGCGGGTATTTTCCGATGGCTTGAATGGCTGACAGAGCTTCTTTCCGGTATTGTCGAGCATCGGCAAGGCAGGCGGAAACGGCGACAAGGGAAAAGAGCAAAGCAAATACGGATGCAAGGCGCATTGGGTTACCTTTTTCCAATTGATAGATTCAGGGATGCGTGTGGTTTCATGTCCCTTTTCCGCCGGAATCAGAAAGGTGGTTGCGTGTCCGGTCGCGGCAGAGCTGTGATAATAGCAAAAAGTCTCTAAAATGCAACGCAAAAGCCCTCGAAAAGGGAAGACGCGCGCCATTCCGGGTATCGCATGGAGATGCGCTGTAAGGTGCCGGACTTCCCGGAAAAAATGCTTTCGAACTTACCGCGGGCAGTATATACTGAAAGGCCTTTTTGTATTCAGTGCCCAGACAGGATTGCGCGGTTTTCAGGAGATGCGGCGGTCGTGAAGGAAACGGCCGGGCCGGGTTCCAGGGCCGTTTTTTTCACGCGGCATACGGCGGGGAGCACAGCATGTATTGTAACTACTTCGGTTTCCGGGAAAAGCCATTCACCATTACTCCCAACCCCCAATTCATATTTCTCAGCAAAAACCACAAAGAGGCGTTTGCCCATCTTCTCTATGGTATCGATAATCACGCCGGTTTCATCGAGCTGACCGGCGAGGTAGGCACAGGCAAGACCACGGTCCTGAGAACCCTTCTCAACCAGCTGGACAGCGACAACTACCGGACTGCTCTCATCTTCAACCCTTCCCTTTCAGCGCTGGAGCTCCTGCGGAACATCAATCATGAATACGGAATTTCCTCTGAAGACGAGCTGAGTTCCAGGCTTCTTGATACCTTGAACCGCTTCCTTCTCCGGGAAAACGCCGAGGGACGGACAGTTGTTCTGGTCATTGACGAGGCGCAGAATCTCGAACCCCAGGTCCTTGAGCAGATACGCCTCATCTCCAACCTGGAGACGGAACGGGACAAGCTTATCCAGATTGTTCTGGTGGGCCAGCCCGAGCTCCGGGAGAAGCTGCGGCGCACCGAGCTCCGCCAGCTGAGCCAGCGCATAATGGTCCGCTATCACCTGTGCCCGATGGATTATGATGATACGGCGGAGTATGTCGCTCACCGCCTTGAAGTGGCCGCCGGGCGCCAACTTGATATCTTCACGCCGGGCGCATTGAAAGAGATCTACCGCTTCTCCGGGGGCCTTCCCCGCCTGATCAACGTCGTATGCGACAGGGCGCTTCTTGTTGCCTATACGAAAAACGCCCGTGAGATAACCTCAGGCATGGCATCCGCCTCAATCGCCGATGTCAGGAAGGAGGATGCCCCATCCCCCCACCGGAAGATCATGCGTTACGCTGGAATGGCCGCTGTCGCCGTTCTGGCCGTTATCGGCCTTTACAGCTTGATACGAGGACTTCCGGGCGCAATCGTCACTTCAGGCGCCGGAGACGTGTCCCGGACAGGGGAGCGTGACGCGCCTCGAGACGAGCCGCCATCCTTTGAAAAGATGCGTGTGGCTCTGGCGAAGCAGACCGAGGGTGAGAGCGCCGTCGCCGCCTTCAACGCCCTGAGCCGCGCCTGGGGCGTTCAGCCGTTGGCGCCCGGAGCAGCCGGCGGTTTTGTTGGTCTGGAAGAGCTTGCCGCCCGAAGCGGTTTCCGCGTTTCCCGTTTTACGGGAAATATGGGCGCCCTGCTTCGCATGGACTACCCGGCGATTCTGGAGATGACCATCCAGGGAGGAGGGAGGCGTTACGTAGCTCTTCTTGGAGTGGAAGGGAGGCGCCTGATTCTTTCGCCTCCTTTTTCCGGAGGCCCACCGGTCAGCGCCGTAGAAGTCGAGGGGATATGGTCCGGCCGCGGCTACCTTCCATGGAAGAACAGCCTGAACATTTCGACGGTTAACAAAGTCGGGACCAGGGGGGAATCCGTCCGTACCCTCAAGAAACTGCTTCGGGGGGCGGGCGCTTACCGGGGCCCTCTGGACGATGTATTCGATGAGGCATCGATGGAGGCCGTACGCCGTTTTCAGGTCGCAAACGGTCTGCAGCCCGACGGCAAGGTCGGCAGTCAGACCCTGCTTCTGCTGTATCGCGCGGGAGGAATATCCGCCGCTCCCAGACTCGTGAAGAAAGGGGAATCGTGACCGTATGAGTTTCATACTGGATGCGCTGAAGAAACTGGAGAAGGAAAAGGCCGCCCGCGGAGGCGGAAACGTTAATATTTCAGACGGAATACTCAGAAATGATTATCGTAGTGGCGGCCGGAGGGGAAGGCGGACGGCGCCGTTTATTGCTGTTGCCGGAGGGATCTTTTTTCTGGCGCTGATCCTGGTCGCGGCGGGGTTTTTCCTGTGGCGGGATCGCAACGGCGAGAGCGAAAGGATGAGTACCGCCGGGGATGCGAACGTACAGGCGGGAGCGACGGCTTTTCCTGAACCGTCTCCGCCCGCGTCTCCGGCGCCGGTTGTCAGGGAGTCGCCTCCAGCGCCGGCGCCTTCGGCTCCTCCCGCATCTCCCGCTCCGTCCCCTGCCGCCCCGGTCGAATCAGCCCCGCGGCCTTCGCCGGTCGCCGTGGGCGAAAGCGTCGGCGAGACACAGCAGGCCGGAGCGCCAACGGGGAACTCGCCGGTTGTTTCAGGGATTGCCTGGCAGGAGGACCGCTCCTCCCGAAGAGCGGTGGTAAATGGAGTCCTTGTCTCGGAAGGAAAAATGGCGGGTGGAGCGAAGGTCGTGGAAATTAAGCAGAGCAGCGTGAGGTTTTCCGCCAACGGACGCACCTTTGAGGTTACCATTTCCTCGCCTGTTGTGGGGAGGTGAGAGGCCATTTTCTGGGGCGTTCCGGGTTAAAACAGCTTTTCAGGGTCGAGAATGAATACCACCTGACCGTCGCCGAGGATGGCGCAACCGTAGATTCCCTCCATCTTGTTCAGCGGCCTGCCGACCGGTTTTACAAACACGTCCTGCCGTCCCACGAAGCGATCGACGACGAGTCCCGTCTTTCGCCCCCGACGCTCTACCAGCACCGCCGGTATCCCTGGCGAGCGCATGGGAGCGAAGTGAAGGCCGAGAATGCGATGGAGGCTTGCAAGGGGTACCTCCTCCCCTCCGAGCCGGAACAGCTTTTTCCTGTCGCTGGTTATTATGTCGGAGCGCCTGATGTCGATGGTGCGGATCACCTTCGTGACGGGAAAGGCGACGGTCAGACCGGAGCAGACTACCAGCAGGACCGGGATTATGGCCATGGACAGGGGAAGGGAGAGGAGAAAGCGGCTTCCCTTTCCCGGCTCGGAATCGATGGTGAGTTTTCCTCCCAGTGACTGGAGGGAGGTCTTTACCACATCCATGCCCACACCCCTGCCGGAGACATCCGAAACGCGGCCTGCCGTGGAAAAACCCGGAGCGCAGATGATTTCCAACGCCTGGCGCCGTGTCATGCGCCGTGCATCTTCCTTTTTCAAAAGACCTTTCGAGATGGCTGATGCGACAAGCCTGGCCGGGTCCATCCCGCGGCCGTCGTCTGATATTTCAATCAGGGCGTGGTTTCTGTCCCTGGACACCTGTATTGTTATCTCTCCCTGGCGCGGCTTGCCCGCCGCCTGCCGTTCTTCGGCTGGCTCCAGGCCGTGGTCTACCGCATTGCGCAGGATATGGAGAATGGGGTCGGCAAGTCCCTCCAGGATGCCCCTGTCCATCTCCAGCTCCCTGCCTGTCATGCGCAGGGCCGCTTCCTTGCCGGAAACCTTGGCCAGGTCACGCACCACCCTCGGATACCGGTCCGCTATGGCGCCGAAGGGCATCAAACGGACCTTCATCACCTCGTCATGAAGGACCCTCAGGAGCCGGGAAAGGTCGGCGACCGCTGAATCCAGCAGCGGGGCGTTCAGCTCCCGGGCGATATTTTCGATCCTGTTTTTATTTGTTACAAGTTCGCCGGTAACATTTATGAGGTTGTCCAGCACTCCTGTGCGGACCCGTACCGTCCTGTGGGAATCTCCCCCGGCAGGTGGGCGGGGCGCTTCCATCACCACATGGCCGCTGTCAGCGGCAGGCTCTTCACTGTTGCTCTTTTCCCCGGACGGAGCGCTGGAAGGCGCCTGAACGAACAGGGCCAGTTTCTCTTTGATCTCCGTGATGTCTCCGCTTCCCGAGCCTCCGGCTTCCACATCACGCACCAGGGCCGTGAGGAGGTCCGTTCCCTCCAGAAGGAGGTCCGAGGTCAATGGGCTGAAGCGGAAGGCGCCGTCGCGCACCTTGTGCATGAGATCTTCCAGGGCATGGGCCAGTTCGGCTATATCAGCGTACCCCATGGATGCGCCCATGCCCTTGATGGAGTGGGCCATCCTGAACAGGTTGTCTACCGACTGACGGTTGTCCGGTTCCTCTTCAAGGGTCACGGCCAGGTCCGCCATCTCTTTCAGGTGTTCTATGGTTTCGGCGACAAAGAGTTCCTTGTACTGGGACATGTCCATCAGTCTGTCCTCTTATGCGGGCGCGCCGGAGCGGCTGCCCGGCGCCGGCCGGCGCGACAGTTCCTGCTCCAGCATCTCCACAAGACGTTCCAGGTTCAGAGTGCGTATTGCGCTCTCATTGTAATAAATCGACCGGTCCGTCAGTCCATTACCGGTATCGTCATCTTTCGCCGGTCCATCGGCGGATATTATCCGTTCCACCCGGTCGATCCTCAGGGCGAGGGTAGCCGTCCGGTGGTCCAGGATGAGCAGCGCGCCGTCCGGCGCCGGAGGATCTCCGTACAGGAATGATGCCAGATCCAGAACCGGCGTGGGGGCGCCGTGGGAATTGATGACACCGGGAAGGAATGCCGGCGCTCTGGGAATGGGAAAGGTCCGGAAGTTTTCCATTACTTCAGATACATGGCCCAAGGGAATTGCCAGGCGTTCGCCCCGGAGAGCGGCGACGATGAACCGGTCGCGGCCGCGGCTCATGGCGCGGTTTCTTCCCTGGGCGGCAGAGTGAAGCGCTCGACGCCTCTCATGAGTTCCCCGGCCAGGATAGCCAGGTCACGGGCTGCCTGCGCCATTTCCTGCATTGCCACCGCCTGCTCTTCGGTGGCGGCGGAGACTTGCTCCGTGGCCGCCGCGTTGTCTTCCGCCACCTTCGCGATCTCGTCCACGTTCCTGACCATCTGACCCGCGCCCTCGGTCTGCATGGCCGAAAGGTCGGCGATGCTGTTGGCTTTTCGTTCCGTTTCCATGACCGTGTCCACGATCTCCCTGAAGGACACGGCCGCGCTGTCGATATTCTTTTTCCCGTCGCCGATGCTCCTGGAGATCTCCAGGATTGTGTCCTGGAGACGATGGCTTTCCTCCCTTATGCCGTTGATAAGCTCGACGATGTCTTCCGCGGACCTCCCCGTCCCTTCCGAAAGCTTTCTCACCTCTTCGCCGACCACCGCGAAGCCTTTGCCGTACTCTCCCGCGCGCGCCGCTTCGATGGATGCGTTCAGGGCGAGCATGTTTGTCTGGCGGGCGATGTCCGCTATGAAGTCCGCTATCTTTCCGACGCGTTGCAGTTTGGAGTTGAAGTCGATGAACTGCCGGCCGCTCTGTTCTACCCGATCGAAGAAAAAGCGCATCCTTTCCATGAGATCGTTTGCCTGTTCTCCCCCCTTTCGGGCGGTGACGCTTGTCTCCCTGGCGGCGCCCGCCGCTTCCCTGGCCCTCTTTGCCACCAGTTCGATGGATATGGCCATCTCGTGGATCACCTTTGAGCTTGCCGTTACCATGCCGGCCTGTCTTTCGGCGCCGGCGGAGATGGATTCCACGGCAATCGCCACCTCCTCGGTGGCGCCGTTGATCTCCAATGCGGATGAGGAAAGCATTTTCGCGGAGTCGGAAACCTTTTCCGCGATGGTTCGGATGGTCATGACCAGGTCGCGGAGGTTTTCCGTCATGCGGCTGATGGAGAATGCCATATCCATGGTTTCATCGGGGAAGCGGCTCTTGCGGGGCGTCAGGTCCCTGGTCAGGTCTCCCCTGCTTATGGCCTCGGCGGATTCGTTCAGGCGGGAGATATCGGCGGTGAATGTTTTGGAAAAAAACCAGCCAAGGATAAGCCCGACCGTGAGGGCGACCGCATAGCCGAGAATGTCGGAGGTTTCCGGAGAATAACCGAGCATCCGCACGAGCTTTGGTGAAAAGGCGACCGCCGCCACCACCACCACAAATCCGAGAATAAACTTGTATCCGATTGCGATGCGCATGATTCACTCCTTTCATCCTAAAACCGGCAGTTGGAGGTATCCGTAGAGAGCGACTCTGTCGTATTCCGTTGCTGCTCTTAGCGAAATGGAGCGGCCACAGCCGATACTGTCTGAGCCCGCAGGGCGAGTTTATCGGCTGTAGCGAGTTGAGCTTAGAGCAGCAGAAATAGGGCAATCGGAGCGAACGAAGGATACCTCCAACTGCCGAATCCAGGTTCATTGAAAAATGGGCCGACCCCGGCGGGCGGCCGGATGTTCACAGTCTCCGGTATATCCTCTCCACGGGATACTCGGCGCGGAAAAGGTCCCGGACTCCCTGCGGAAGCGTCTCCGTCTTCCCCAGCGCAAGAAAGCCGCCGGAGCGCAGGGAGTCCGCGAAGCCGCGCAGGATGGCTTCCTGCCGGCGCCGTTCGAAATATATAAGGACGTTGCGGCAGATGATCAGGTCGCATTCTGGTGGACAGGCGCCGCCGGCCAGGTCGCCCTGGCGGAATTCCACCATTTCCCGAATTTCAGGGAGTATCTGGTAGCGTCCATCACGCGGGCGGAAATACCTTTTCATGAGCGCTTTGGGTGTGTCTTCAAGGCTTTCGGGGGGGTAGACCCCTTTTTCGGCGTCCCGCAGCGACTCCGAGTCGATATCCGTCGCGAGTATGGAGACCATGGTTCCGGACATCTCGGCCGCGAAGGCGTCACGCAGGATAAGGGCGATGGTATAGGGCTCTTCTCCACGGGCGCACCCTGCGCTGCTGATTTGCAAACGTTCCCTTCCCTGGGCGGCCCGGAAGGAAAAGAGCTCCGGGAGCACATACCGGCGAATCTTCGCGAAGACATCGGGGTTGCGGAAGAACCTGCTTACATGGATGGTAAGGGTCTTAATCAGCCTGGCGGGCTCGGCCTTGTCCCACAGGAGCATCTCGGCGTACTCCCCGCCCGTCCTGGATCCCGAGGCCCTGACCCTGGCGGCGAGCCTGCGCCTTACGCAGGCGTCCTTGTAACAGGAGAGGTGGATGCCGGTGAGGGTTTGCAGGATAAGCCTGATCCTGTCAAATTCCGTTTCCGATATCTCGCGGGGATCGTTGTGTTTCAGTGTCTGCGCAACGTCGGCTGCTTCCATGGCGTTGGTGTATCCCGCAAAAAGGGTCCGGTCAGGCAAAATGGTCGTAGCCGGACAGGGGCGGGGTAATGACCTCGCCGGCGGTGTCTATGATTACCAGTCCCGGTTCCGCGGTTATCTCGCCTATCTCCGTCACGGAGGTCCCCAACCTTTCCATCAACCCGCGGACGTCGTGGAATTTTCCCGGAGGGATTGTAAACAGGAGCTCATAGTCTTCTCCTCCCGCCACCAGGCGCAGCACCGAATCCGGGGATGCGCCCGCCGTATGTTCCCGGAAAAAATCGGACAACGGAAGGTCGTAAAAGCGTATCCGCGCGCCGAGCGCCGACATGTCCAGGATGTGTCCCAGGTCGGAGGGAAGGCCGTCGCTGATGTCTATCATGGCCGTGGCGAGTCCGGCCTCGGCCAGGGAGACCCCTTCACGGACGCGGGGTGTGGGATCCCGATGCCGTTCCACCGCGTAACCGGCCCTTATTCCCTTCTTCAGTTGCTCCAGTCCCAGGGCCGAGTCACCCAGGGAACCGGTGACGCATACCAGGTCGCCTTTGCGGGCGCCGTTACGGCGGACAATCCTCTCCGGAAACTGGTCTCCCATAAGTGTGATGGAAATGACCAGGCGGTCGGGGGATGAGCAGGTGTCACCTCCGATGAGGTTTACGCCGTACTCCGCCGCTTTCAGAAGCATGCCCCTGGTCAGTTCGTCCAGTGTGTCCACGGTCGTGACGGGCGGTATCGCCAGGGAGAGGAGAAAGTGGCGGGGCTCTCCCCCCATGGCGGCCAGATCGGAGAGATTGACGGAAAGGGACTTCTTCCCGAGGGAGAACGGGTCGCTGAAGGAGAGATCAAAGTGGACCCCTTCCACCAGCATATCGGTGGTGATCAGGTTCACCCGCCGTTGGCTGGAGTATACGGCAGCGGCGTCGTCACCGATGCCGATGAGGATTCCCGGCCCTTCGGGCGCTCGGCCGGATATGCGGCTGATAAGGCCGAACTCACCGATATCCTTGAGTCCCCGCGTGGCTGTCAAGAGACTGCCTTCCGCCGTGGAACGGCGCCGCGGGCCGGCGCCTTCGGTTTACGCGCCGGGGTCTTTTCCGGAGCGGGAGCGGGAATGGGTCGTTTTTCCAAGGCGATTTCCAGGACCTCGTCGATGGTGGCGACACTGTTGATGCGTACCTTTTTCAGGATGTGGCCGGGGATCTCCTCCAGGTCCTTGGCGTTCTCTTCCGGAATCACGAGGTTTGTGATCCCGGCCCTTATGGCGGCCAGCATCTTCTCCTTGAGACCGCCGATGGGGAGGACTTTACCCCGCAGGGTAATCTCGCCGGTCATGGCGACATCGCGACGGACCGGGACCCGTGTCAGCGCCGAGACAAGGGCGGTTGTCATGGTGACGCCGGCGGAGGGGCCATCCTTTGGTATCGCCCCGGCAGGCACGTGGACGTGGATCTCAAGATTGGTGAAGAAGTCATCGGCCAGGTGGAATTCGGAGGCCTTGGAACGTATGAAGGAGAGAGCCGCCTGGGCCGATTCCTTCATAACCTCGCCCAGTTGCCCGGTCAGGGTCAGCCCGCCCTTGCCCTTCATCACCGTGGCCTCCACGAACAGAACCTCGCCTCCCACGGGTGTCCATGCAAGGCCGGTTGCTACTCCGACCTCGTTTTTCTCCATCTCCTTTTCCCGGATGAATCTGGGTGGACCCAGGTAAGCGGCCACCGTTGAGGAGCTGATGGAGAAGCTCCGCTTGTCCCCCTCGGCCACCTTTCGCGCCACCTTGCGGCACACTGCGCCGATCTCCCTTTCCAGGTTCCGGAGTCCGGCCTCGCGGGTGTATCTGGAGATGATGGTCTTTATGGATTCGTCGGAAAAAGAGATGAGCTTGTCCGAGATGCCGTTTTCCTTGATCTGGCGCGGGATAAGGTAGCGTTTGGCGATCTGGAGCTTTTCCTCTTCCGTATAGCCGGAAAGGGTGATCACCTCCATCCTGTCGCGCAGGGCGCTGGGCACCGGGTCGATCTGGTTGGCCGTGGCGATGAACATCACGTTGGACAGGTTAAAGGGGAGATTTATATAGTGATCCGAAAAGGTATGGTTCTGTTCCGGGTCCAGGATCTCCAGCAGGGCCGATGACGGGTCGCCGCGGAAATCGGAACCCAGCTTGTCCACCTCGTCCAGCATGAACACCGGATTGTTGGAGCCCGCCTGTTTCAGCCCCTGGATGATGCGCCCCGGCAGGGCGCCTACATAGGTGCGGCGATGTCCCCGCATCTCCGCCTCGTCGCGCACCCCTCCCAGGGAGATGCGCAGAAACTTGCGTCCCATGGCGCGGGCGATGGACTTGCCCAGGGACGTCTTCCCCACTCCCGGTGGGCCGACGAAGCAGAGGATCGGTCCCTTCATCTTCTTCTTCAGCTTGCGCACCGCCAGGAATTCCAGGATGCGGTCCTTGATCTTTTCCAGGTAGTAGTGGTCCTCGTCCAGGATCTCTTTGGCCCTTTTGATGTCCAGGGCGTCTCTGGTGGCTTTGCTCCAGGGAAGCTCAACCATCCAGTCCAGGTAGGTGCGGAGCATGTTGGCCTCGGCGGCGTCCGGGTGCATCTGCTCCAGGCGGCCCAGTTGCTTCAGGGCCTCCTTTTCAACCGTGGCCGGCATCTTCGCCTCCTCGATGGATTTTCTGAGCTCCGCCATCTCCTCGGAACGCGCATCCGTCTCCCCCAGTTCCTGCTGAATGGCGCGCAACTGCTCGCGCAGGAAGTACTCCCGCTGGGTGCGGCCCATCTCCTCCTTGGCGGCGGACTGGATGCGCGCCTGCATGGAGAGCAGTTCAATCTCCTTGTTAAGATAGTCGTTCACCTTTTTCAGGCGCTCGATGGGGTCGACGATTTCCAGCAGGCTCTGGGCCTCTTCCACCTTCAGCCCGATATTGCTGGCGATGAGATCCGCCAGGCTGCCGGCATCCTGCATGTTTTCCAGGATGACCAGTACCTCCGAGGAAATATTCTTTCCCAGTGACGTGATCTTGGTGATCTGTTCCTTGATGGTGCGCAGGAAGGCCTCGGTTTCAATGGACGGTTCGGCCGCCGCGGGTTCTGTGATCCGTTCGACGCGCACCGAGAAAAACGGGCTAGTTCCGACGAAATCCGTAATTCTGGCCTTGGCCAGCCCCTGGACGAGGATCTTCACCCTGCCGTCGGGGAGCTTCAGCATGCGCATGATCATGGCCACCGTGCCCACCGTATATATGTCTTCCCTGGAGGGTTCTTCGTCGGATACATCCTTCTGGGTCGCGAGAAAAATCAGCCTGTCCCTCGACAGCGCCCAATCCACCGCGCTGATGGATATCTCTCTTCCTACGAAGAGAGGGATGATCATGTAGGGGTACACCACCACGTCGCGCACAGGAAGCAGGGGGAGTGTCTCGGGTATCTTCAGTTCTTCCTTTTCCAGGTTGGTTTCCATGTGCAGTCTCCTTATTATGCAATCGGTCCGTCCGGTAGTTCCCGCTGACGCGGAGAGCTTTCTTTCCAGGTACTCATCGCGGCGCGGTTAGTCAAGTTTACAACACTTCCGGATCATTCCAAACGGCCGGATTATCTTTCAGTTCCGCCGGTAATGTAAGATATAGGGCGGCGGCCGTCAACCAAATAACCTGGTCCCATAAGGCGGATGCAGCGCGCATGCGAGGTGAATCGTGTCTGGGGAGGGTGCTTTTGTGCCGGCAAGAAGGGCTTTGGTCTCCGATGGAAGGTCCATTGGCCGACGGCGCGCCCCGGAAAATACGCCGGCATGAGCACTCGCCGATAATTATTTGAACTTTTCCGGGCTGGTGTGTATAATCCGGTCCCTGCTGAATATAAATAATATGCGAGGATGGCGATGAAAAAGACTTCGATACTGGCGGTTGCGCTCCTTGCTTCCCTGAGCTTCGGTTTTGACTGGACCTTCGGCCTGTCCGGCAAATGCACCCAGGCGCGAAAGATCATCGATACTGTCGGTGAAAAAAAGAGTGACGAAGAAAGGGAGCAAGCGGAGAAAAAGGCGCTGGAGCTCTGTTCCGACGGGGCGGCCGGCCTGTATGTCAAGGGATTGCGGCATGAGCGCGCCGGCAGGCTGGACGATGCCATGCAGGAGTACCGGGCATGCCTGAAGGAAGACCCCTCTTTCACGCGCGCCAGAGGCAATCTGGGCAATATCTATTATCAGAAGGGGATGTACGACGAAGCGGCCTTGGAGATGACAAAGGCGCTCTCGGACAAAGAAGACCCCCGCTACCACAAGGGTCTTGCCCGCATCTACGCCGAAAAGAAGATGTATCCCCTTGCCGTGTACCATTACGGTGAGGCCTTGAAAGGGCTTCCTGACGACGCATCCCTCCACACGGGCCTGGCCGATATCTATCGCGGGCAGGGGATGCAGGACAAGGCCGGAGAGGAATATTTCAAGGCTCTGTCCATCAACAGCGCCGACACGGATGCGCGCCTGGGCATGGCGGCCCTTTACCTGGATACCAACGAGGCGGACAAGGCCCTTTCCGAGCTGAAACGTCTCCAGGCCGTGAACCCCAGGAACAAGAGGATCCATCTCCTTCTGGCCGAGGCTTATGAAAGAAAGGGCGACCTCAGGTCCGCGGAGTACGAATACCTTCTCGCCGGCAAGAACCGCTCCGTGGAGCTCATGGAGCAGATGCGCAAGGGCAACGCCTACCTTCAGTCCGGCGATTACGGCAAGGCCATAGCCGAGCTGGAGACGGCCCTCAAGGAAAAGCCGGGAGACCTGGAGACCCTGAAGAAGCTGGGCGACGCCTACATGGCCGCCGGACGGGACGATGAAGCCATCAGTTCTTACAAGGAGGCGGTCTTCCTGAAAGGGGGCGCCGCTGGCGTTCACCGCAATCTGGGAATACTGTACGAGAAAAAAGGTCTTCTGGATGAGGCCGTCGTGGAATACAGGGAGGCCCTGCGCGATGAACCGGAAAGCGCCGAGACCCGCCAGTTGCTGGCCGACATCTACATGCTTCGTGGCAGCGTTCCCCAGGCCATCGAGCAATACCGGGAGGTCCTGCGGGAAAAAAAGGGGTCTCCCCGTCTCCATTACCGTTATGCCAGAGCGCTGGCCCTTAACAAAAACTTCAAGGAGGCCATGGGAGAGTACCTCACGGCCGTGCGCCTCGACCCGGACAACGCCGACGCGCGCCGGGATCTGGCCAACCTCTACCGCAGGAACGGGCTTGATGAAGAAGCCGAAAGACATTACAAGGAAGCGCTCCGTGTAAGGAAAAACGACGCGGATTCCAGGAACAACTTGCTGGCCATATATGTGAAGAAAAAGGATTTCACGGAAGCCATCGCGCTTCTCAGGGAGAATACGGAGCTTGCCCCCGAAGACCCGTCCAACTTCTACAAGCTGGGCATCCTCTATGAATACAACAAGGACTACGACACCGCCGTTACCGCCTTCAAAAAGGCGCTGGACCTGAAGTCGGACCACGCCAAGGCCTTGAACGCCCTGGGACGCGTCTATATGAAGACCGGCCGCGCCGACGAGGCGAAACAGGTTCTGGAGGCGGCGAAAAAGGCTGATCCGCGCATGGAAGAAACCACCGTGCTCCTCGGCAACGTCCGTGACGAGGTGGCGCCGGAACCGGTCGTCTACCGGAAGAGGTCGTACCGTTCCAGCGCGAAAAAGCGGAGCGAGCGCGTTAAGGTATCGAAGAAGGGGAAAAAGTCCCGCCGGGTCTCAGTTGATGGGGACGAGGGCGTTTCCAAGGGGAAAAAGGGAAAGAAATCTGCCGCTGCTTCGAAAGGGAAAAAGGGGAAATCCTCAGCCAAGGCGGAAAAGTCTTCAAAGGGAGGAACAGGGAAGAAGTCTTCCAAGGGGAAGAAAAAGAAATGAAATTGTAACTATTCAGAATAGTTACATAGTGGACCTTAACTTGCCGTCCCACCCTTTCCCCTCACCCGACCTTCGGCCACCCTCTCCCACAGGGAGAGGGTTAGTGTTTTCCCTCGCCCTCCGGGAGAGGGGCAGGGGTGAGGGGGAAAGCGCCGACTTGACTAAAATTATGAATCAGGCGATTCTGTGTTGGCTTTTATCCGCGGTTAATGGCGCAACTGAATAGTTGCTAGAGGTCAAGCTCTGTCCACACTGATCCATACACAGAAAGGCCGGGTTTTCACCCGGCCTTTCTGTGTTGCGTTCGCCCAATATTTTTCTCCTAGGATTCCCCGTCCAGGGTCTGCATGCTAACTCTAGCGGTTCCTTTTCCGAGAAAACCCAGTTCCTTTGCCGCTGCATGCGAAAGATCGATAGTCGGATATCTTCTCTTCCGGCAGCGGTCGTTTACGGTGACAATCACCTCGTTGCTGTTGCCCAGGTGGACAACCTTCACTTTCGTTCCCATGGGGAGAGTGGGGTGGGCCGCGGTCATCTTCCGCGGGCTGTACCTGCTTCCCGACGCGGTACGTTTTCCTGCATACTTCATGGAATAATATGTAGCAATTCCCTCCTTGCCTCCGGACTTCTCCGGTAAAGAAAGGTCTTGCCCGTTGTGCTCGTTCTTCTGATCAGACAATATGTTTTCTGCTTGCAAGGGAAGTGTCTGGATCTGAAGGAGCAGGGCCTGGCAGACGACTATAAACGCCAGCTTGCCCCTTCGGGTCAGCAATGCCATCGGCACCTCCTTTTTGGGCGAGTTATCCGTATACTACAGGACTGGGGCGCTGTCAAGTTTTACGTCGGGTTGATATTTGTAACTTATTGTTTTTAATGACAAATATGAGGAGTGCGGAGAGCTGGCGGCTTCGGGCGTTCATGGGTAAGCGAGGCTGCGCCCCTCTCCCGGACTTTGGCCACCCTTGTTTCCAGGCTCTCTATCCCCAAGTCACTAGAGCCTTGACACTCTTAAGATTTTGAGGCTAACCCCTCCAGACCTCCCCTTGTCAGGGGAGGCCTAAAGGATTTTCCCCCCTGATAAGGGGGGGCAGGGGGGGTAAACATTACAATGTACTAGCGAAATCGTCTTTATCGACCGGAAGGTAAAAATATCTCCCCACGTCCATGGGGTAGCACACCCAGCTTTGCTCCCATGTCGAGGAGCGTCTTCGCCGCCTTTTCTCCCACTCTACCCGGGTCCAGGGAGAATTCGTTTACATAGAGCCTGATGTGGGCCGCCCTCGCCGTTGTGTCCAGCTCTCGCGCGTGAAGCGCCACGTAATTATCGGTCTCCGCAGGACCTCGCAGCGCATACTCCGCGCTGGCGCGGATGATGTCGTTCACCTTGGAGAGCATGGCCGGTCCCAGGGAGCGGCGCGCGGCGATGCCGCCCAGGGGGATGGGAAGGCCGGTAAGCTCCTCCCACCACTCTCCCAGGTCCACGACCTTGTGAAGTCCCAGGGCCTGGAAGGTGAAGCGGGATTCGTGGATGATAAGCCCGGCGTCAACCGTCCCCTGGGCGACCGCCTCGATAATCCCGTGAAAGGGGAGGGCGCCTATGCCCCTGATCTCCGGGTCGAAGAGTCTTAGCAGGAGCAGGGCGGTGGTGTGGAGGCCGGGGACGGCGATCTGCGCCCCGCGCAGGGACATCGGCGTCAGCCTGTCCCTTGCCACCACCAGGGGACCGCACCCCTTTCCCATGGCGCCGCCGGCCCGGAGCATCACGTAGCGTTCCCGGATGTGGGCATAGGCGTGCCAGGAAACCTTGCACACATCCAGGGTGTCTTCCATGGCTAGCCGGTTGAGGGTCTCCACGTCTTCTATGCGCAGCCGGAAGTCCGTGGAAGAGTTGTCCAGCAGTTTATTGGCGAGGGCATGAAAGATGAATGTATCGTTCGGGCACGGGGAGAATCCCAGGGTAAGGCTTTTCATGTGGTCAGCTCCCTGATGAAGAGCTCGAGAAAGCCGGCCGCGGTCTTGACGGCAAGGGGAATGTCCCATCCTGATACATCCCTGTCTTCCACGTGGTTGCTTATCCCCCGCACCTCCAGGAGGTCGACGCCGAAGCGGGCCGCCACAAGGGCCGCCGCTGCCCCTTCCATGTTTTCGCAGATGGCGCCGTAGCGCGCGCGCAGTTCCTCTCCCCGGACAAGGGTTCCGCTGCATGCGGCGACGGTCAGAAAGCTTCCGGCGTGCAAGGCGATTCCCCGGGCAGTTGCTGATTTGCGCGCCAGGTTGAGGAGCGGGGTTGATAGGGGATAGTCGTTGAATGAGGGGACGCCGTTCCGTTCCAGCAGAGGCAGTCCCATGTATCTCATGTCACGCACCCCTTCGGCGAGGAGTACCCCGGTATCGGCGAATATCTCCCGGGTCGCTACAGCCAGGTCGCCTATTCGTAGTCCGCTTCCGGGGTAGGCTCCGGCGCAGCCGGTCATGACGAGGAAACGGGGCGAAAAAACATGAAGAAGAAGAGATGTGGCGGCGGCGCAGTTGGCTGCGCCTATGCCGGTGGCGGCGAACAGGAGTCTGTGGTTATTATGGGTGGATATGAGGACCTCCCACGGCAGGGCGCATCCTTCCGGCGACGCGTCGAAGGCCTTGGCCAAGCCATTGATTTCGCCAGGCGTGGCGGAGATGATTAGAGCCGTTACCATTTTTGTATTCCCTTGTATATGTTAAGGTACGGTAAATATTTGTTTGACATGCAGCCAGAGTCTGGCATGATACAAACTTCAAGTTCCTTGAATTCCGGAAGGATTTCGCCAAGCGATCCGCTTCATGGCGCATCACCGATTTTTCAGTGTCCCATATTATAGCAACGCATCTTTTCTTTCAGAATAAAATAAAACCATATTTTATTTTTCTATGAAGAAGGCGAAATATATTCATGCAATTTCAGTTGGATGCGAAGCTCCCGCGAAATATGCGCTGCATACGGACTGATTATTGCATACAAGATATGCATCCTGAATGAGCTTTTCCGTTTTCACTATAAAGTAAATGACCCGCATCTAATCTCTGGGCGCTCCTGAGTGGTTCCAGGGAATCATGGGTACATTGTATGTGTGTAGCTTAACAAAACTTGATGTCTCTTGAGGTTGATTCATAAATGCCCAGCCTTTGTAACTCGGGGTAAATTTTTTATTGACTTTTTAATCCTTTGAAGCTATTAACATCACAATAAAATAGAATATTCTATGCATCTTCTGTGCTTGCCGGATCAGCCAGACGTCTAGTCTGGCTAGAGACCGTATGGGAAAAGCGGGATTTTTCAGACTGTCTGACGTTTTAAACAGGACAAGTATGATTCCTGCAGAAAAACATGAAAGGGGGTGAATAGCTTTTCGTGCTGCCATTCGCTGTGAATGGCGAAATTTGTTTTCACTGTAGCCTTTCGGGCTACGCACTTTTTTGAGACGAAGGAGGAATTGTTAGATGAAGAAATTCTTGTATTTCTTGCTGGCTACTGCAATGCTGGCAACGTTCGGTTGTACCGGCGACGAGAATACTTATTCCGTCGGCAGCCCGAATCCTAACGAATTGATGCCGAAGGGCACTGTTCAGGGCATTCTGAAGGATGCCTGCACCAATGAGCCCATTGCCGGCGCAGTCATCGACATCGGCGTGGCACAGGCGACAACCAGCGAAACCGGCCAGTACGTGATGCACAACGTGCCGGCTACCAGTTTTGTCTCCCCCACGGCCCTGACCCTGTTGTCAGGCTACTCAGGCGAGTATTCGGCAACCATCGACCTGCGTAAGGCGAAGAACGTGGTTACGGGTAAAAACAATTATCCGCAATTCTCATATTCCGAAGTAAGCGTTGCTTTCTCCTCTCTGGCAGAAACCAGTCTGGCCAAGGCAGGGATCGCGAGCAATCCGAATGGCGCAATAGCGGCCGCCGGCGCTGCGGGAAGCGCTTCTAGCGTGACTGAGGTATCCGCGTCCGTTTCCACTACCAATGCTACTAATCACGATACTCCTGTTACCCAGTTGGGCAACGGTGATTTCGACTTCTACGTTGGTAAAATTACGACCGCCATCAGTGGCGCTGCTGTCACCGCTGATATGAAGAACGTGCCTGACGGCTATGCCGTACTGCTTTATTCTCTGGGCAACAACTGGACCGGCAATTCCTCAACCGGCGCAGAAGGTCACCTCATTGCACAGACAACCACCAAAAATGGCCGTTTCACATTTGATAAGCTGGAAGCCAAGCAGTACTACAGGGTAGTTGTTGTCGATACCGCCGATGGCGTAGCGACGATGACTGGCCAAGAAATAAAAAGGACCAACTGCGAAGGCACCACTTGGTTCGGCGTGCAGGATGGCGACCCCATCATAGTACGTTCTACCGACGTAATGTGTCCGTTCATCACCAAGGTTTCTCCGAGCAACTGGGCCGATCTCGACCCTGCAACCGCCGGCGGCATCAAAGTCGTCTTCACCTTCAGCGAGCCTATCAAGGCTAATGCCCATATCACCGGCAGGGGCCTCACCGCTTCCGATCTGGGTGGACTGTACAGCCTCGTTTATGTGTACTATGAAGGCAATAAGGCTGGCTTCAACAAATCCGGTAACATAGCTCATTCTCTGGCGTGGAATGATGATATGACGGAACTGACCGTTACTATCAACCCTGTTGGCAAAGCCAGTGTTTACTCCGTATCGCTCGGCGATGGCGCTCAGGCATTGCTTAAGGACGCAGCTGGTAACGAACTGAGCGCTGGCCTCGGCGCACACAACATTCCTTGTCTGCCGTTCAGAGACGCAGACTTCGTGTTTGCGGGTGAAACCGTCAAAGCTAACATCTTCCAAGACAAGCATAATGTACCGGTCCTCAAAGACAAGAAGCTGATCAAGCAGGTTCACTTCACCACCTACGGCGCTTCTGCTGCTGGCCAGCCGACACTGAAGCTTACCGCGACGCCTTACGACTTCGACGACAACATCCAGTTCAGCTGGACCGCGGCAACTGGCGCCAAGTATTATAACCTGTACTGCGCCACGAACCAGGTGTGGAGCAACGGATCCAACGTTCATACTACCGCGAAGGTCAATGCCAACCCGATTACCGATACGACTTTTGCATACGATCCGCAGGCGCTGCCGCAATTCAACTTCGTGGAAAACAACTCCATCAAGCTGACTTATGACTGCTATGTTGTGGGCGTTGACGCTGACGGTATTGAAGGCAAGTCCAGCAACATAGTGACTGCTTCTGACAAAGTGGCGCCGAAAATTCTCGGTTCAACTCTCGCCGCTGCCATCCAGGCCAAGGCAGATTTCTTCACCATCAGCTTCAGCGAGCCGATGGTTAAGTCCGAAGTTCAGGATCCGGCCAACTATACCCTCAATGCTGCTGCTTTCACCGCTACTCCGGTGACTATCTCCAGCATTTCTTACAACGAGAACACCCGCATCGCTACTATCAGGCTCTCCGGGGCACTCGAAAAGATTCAGATGGGTGCGATTGGAACCGGTGCGAACGGCATCGCGGAATCCGTCAGGGTTGGCACGGACGACCAACCCATTCCGCTTGGAAATGGTCTTGCTAATGCAGTCTGCGTGACCGCGGCGCAAAATCACGTTGTAGCTACCGTAGCTCTGGGTGATGATGTCCAGCGTATAGCCGTAGGCCAGACAGCAAATGCCGGTCAGGTAATTATCGACGCAGGCGCTGATGGCATCTGCCAGACAACAGCAGCTGCTGTGACAGAAGTTCAGAACATAGCAGTAGGCAGAGGCTTGGCAAACCAGATTGAGATTACCGCCGGTGTTGGCTTCACACTGCAGTCAACTCCTGCCGGTGACGACAAGCTGACCGACGCGCCGGTGTTCATTACCGTAGCAACGCATGACATCGCCGGTAATTCACTCAACAGCAAGAATAACGCAATCAGGACGGATGGCGTCATCGAATAACGTCTTCTGACGAAACCTCACGCAGAGGAAATCCTCTGCGTGAGGAGTTCTTGTTGACACAAAAGCTTCTCAGAAATGAGTTTTTCTTTGGTATTCTTGAAAGAGCGATGGATTAACCATCGCTCTTTCGTGTATTTTGCTTTGTTTATCACATGGCACATCTTCGCGGCGCAGCACAGAACCAGTCATTCAGCCCTGTCCATGTCGTTTTGCATGCAGGAATTCAGCAATAGATAAGGATACGACCCATGATCCTTTCACTCATCAGATTCGCATCAATATTTTCTCTGCTTTTGTCTTTGTTTGTATTATCTTCCTGCGGTGGTAACGGTTCGTCGGATCCCTCTCCTCCGGTTGAGGGCAAAAAATGGACCGTAATGGTCTACCTGGACGCGGACAACAATCTGGGTACGGCATCCATGCTGGACCTTGAGGAGATGCAAACGGTCGGTTCTTCCGCAAATGTTACCTTCATCGTCCAGCATGACACTAACGGCGGCAATACGAAGCGCTACAGGGTAGAAAAAGGTTCATTGACCCTCCTTTCCGATCTGGGCGAGCTGGACATGTCCGCGGCCTCTACCCTGCGCGATTTCGTCAGATATTCCGCGACCGCCTATCCAGCGGATCATTACGCCTTGATTATCTGGAATCACGGCCAGGGATGGAAGAACGCACTTCAGGGCAGCAGGGTTAAATCAATCTTTAACGACGTGGACAACGGTAATCCTTCCAATTTCCTTTCCAACTACTACGTGGCTGCGGCCCTGGCGGAAGCGGAGTCCGCTGCCGGATTCAAGCTCGATATCCTTGGCATTGACGCCTGCGAAATGGCTGTTCTCGAGGCTGCCTACGAGTTCCGGAACGTGGCGAAGATCCTTGTTGCTTCCCAGGAATTGGTTGATTACCATGGTTGGTACTACAGCGATCTGTTTGCGCGTATGGTGAACAACCCGACCATCACCCCGAAGGAGTTGGCCAAGGCGATGGTGCTGAGCTTCAAGAAGTTTTACGAAGATGGAGGTTACAAAACCCAGACCATCAGCGCCTTTGCTCTGGATCCTCTTTATTCAAACGATGGCGTTACCAGTATAGGTACTCTCGCACAGGCGGTAAACGGCATGGCGCTCAGACTCACTTCCAGCATGGCCGACACGGCCACACGTACCGCAGCTCTGAAATTGTTGACCGATGTGCGTGCGCAGGTGCAGGAGTTTGACCCGGATGTGCTTCCCGCAACCTATGTGGATCTTATACACCTGAGCCGACTGATTGATGGCGCTGGTTCTTCCGTTGAAACAACATACAACAAGCTGCTTCTCGGAGAATACCATGGTTCGGAAAGGCCGAACGCACATGGCCTGTCCATCGTTTTCTACGATCGTTCAAGTCCTTACGACAACGTTGTCTATGATACCGACTATCGCGGATATAATGAAAGTACCGGAACAGGAAGCAGAATTGCATTCCTCAATCAGTATCAATGGGATGATATGCTGCACACCTATTTTGGTCTTCAATATCCCCTGAAACCGAACTGATCGTGCGTCACTCATGATTTTGCGAGTAAAGAAACACCCGCTTCGGCGGGTTTTTCTTTGGAGCAACGATGCCGAATGGCACTTACAGGTTTTCAACTTATCGTCTTCTAAGGGTCTGGCGCTGATCTCGCAGTTCGTGCCGGCATACAATGCTGGGACAAACAAGTCCCGGCTTTTCCCTTGCCAGTATTTCCATTATTGTTTATAGTTACGAAAATTTTATCATCTCTAATCGGACTGTTTAATGGATAAGAAAATCAAGGCGCTTAATATTGGCATCACAGTTCTGATACTCATAATTCTTGCCATGATTGCCTCCGATATTATCTCCAACCGGCTTTCGCGGGCCTTTCCCCTGATGGCGAACAAGAACCAGACACCTGAACTGGCGAGTGGCAGCGCGGATCTTACCACGTTTTCTCCCATACTGGAAAAGGGTCTGTTCGGCAAGGCGACCAAAGGCGCCCTGACGCCCATAACACGTGTGGAGAGCCCGGCGGCGGTTTCGCCTGGCGACCTGCTCCTGATCGGTACCTCGGTGGGCTCCTTTCGTGAGACATTCGCCTTGATCCAGCGCCAGAGCACCCATGAAGAGAAGGTCTTCCGTTTAGGTGACAAGGTCTTCGAGATCGGCCCTCTCCTTACGGTGGCGAGAAATATGGTCGAGATCCAGAGCGGCCCCTCCCGCATGAAACTTTCAGCCCCTACGGCCGTGCCGGGCGTGGCGGGGGGTGGCGCCATAGGAACTTCGCCGCCGCAGGGCGGCTTGGCCAGCAAGGTGGGCGCTGGGAGCTATGTCATCGATCAACGCGCCCTCTCCGCCATCCTGGACAACCCCGCTAAGGCCATGACCGATGCCCGACTGCTTCCCAACTCGAAAGACGGAAAGGTGCAGGGGTTCAACATTTCGGAGGTGAAGCCTGGCGGTCTCTTTGGCACCATCGGCATGAAAGACGGAGACACCCTGCTGAGGATAAACGATTTCGCCATTGACTCTCCGGATAAGGCCATGCAGTCTTTCATGTCTCTCAAGGGCCAGAGCAGCATCAGGCTTGACCTGATGCGCGAAGGCCGCCCCCTGACGCTCAATTACGACATCCGATGATGCGCGCTGAAAATGCCGCACGGCATCCGAACCGCGCCTGATGAAAAAAGCTGGAGGTTTTCATTGAAAACTATCGCTCGAACCATTTTGGCAGCCGCACTTCTTATCCTGGCCGCCATGCCCGTTCCGGCCTCGGCAAAGGGCATTGTGCTGAATTTCAGCGATGTGGATATTTCTACCATGGTGAAGTTCATTAGCGATCTGACCGGAAAGAACTTCATCCTCGACGACCGCGTGAAAGGGAAGATCTCCGTTTTTTCCCCTTCCATGCTGTCCAGGGAAGAGGCCTTCAACGTGTTTACTTCAGTTCTGGACCTGAAAGGGTTTTCCGTGGTCCAGACGGGCAGGGTCTACAAGATAGTGCCCACCTCGGCCGCCAAGCAGTCAGGAATGAAGATACTATCCGGCACAGATCGGATTCCGGTGAACGAGACGTATATGGCTAGAGTTATTCCTCTTTCGCGCATTCCATCTCAGGAAGCGGCCAACTTTCTGCTGCCGGTGGTTTCCAAGGACGGCTACGTCGCCTCCTTTGGGCCAGCAAACACCCTGCTGGTGGTGGATTCGGCCCTGAATATCCAGAAGGTTCTGGACATTATCAAGACCATTGACGGTGACCTGCGGCATCACGGCGCCGAGCTGGTCTTCCTTAAGCATGCCTCGGCTGACAACGTGGCTAATATCGTGCGCGAGTGGATCTATGGCAGGGACCGCTCCAATAAATCCGGTATCCAGTCCGTCCAGAGCCAGACATCATCCGGCCAGAGCGCTGGTGTTGGCGGTCTCCTGGTTCCCGACAACCGCCTCAACGCCGTGATAATATTCGGCAGTGAACAGGACAAGGCGGATATCAAGCAGTTTATTGCCATGCTGGATATAACGCCTCCCACCTCCAGTAGCAAGATCAATGTATATTATTTGGAAAACGCCGATGCTACAGATGTAAGCAAGGTGCTGGACACTATGATCAAGGGCACCGGCAGCTCTCCTCAAGGGAGCTCGGCCCAGCAGCAGGTTGCATTCGAGGGTTCCAGGATATCAATCGCTCCAGACAAGGCCACCAATTCCATTGTGATCATGGCTGCGCCCAACGATTACCAGAACTTGGCCAGGGTAATCCAGAAACTGGATCGCCGTCGCCGACAGGTGTTTGTCAAGGCCCTGGTGGCCGAGGTCTCCATGGATAAGGCGCGCGAGATCGGCATGCAGTTGGGCGTGGGCGCGGCAGGGACGGATGGCACCATCGCAGCGGCCGGGCTTCTGGACCCGTTCAGTTTTATCGGCGCCTCCAACGCGCAGCAGCAGTCGGTCATCAAGATACTGGAAGGCTTCAGCAAGAACGTGAATTTCTCCGCCGTACTCAAGCTTCTGGACGAGAACGGCGCGGTGAATGTCCTGTCCACACCAAATATCCTTACCTCGGACAACAAGGAGGCGGAGATCTTCGTGGGCGAGAACGTGCCGTTCGTTTCTTCCACCACCCTTTCCTCCACCGGCCTCTCCCAGCAGTCCGTGGAAAGGAAGGACACCGGTATCACGCTGAAGATTACCCCCCAGATCACCGAGGGCGAGTACATCAAGCTGGACATCTATCAGGAGATATCGGCGGTCAAGGACAGCAAGGGTCAGGCCACCGACCTGGTGACCACCAAGCGCTCCGCCAAGACCTCGGTGGTGGTGAAGGATACCGACTCCGTGGTTATCGGGGGGCTGATCCAGACCCGCGACGAGGAGAATATCGACAAGATCCCGTTCCTGGGTGATATCCCGATTCTGGGCTATCTGTTCAAGACCAAATCCACAGAGCGCAAGAAGACGAACCTGATAATCCTGCTCACACCGCGCATCATCCGGAACGCGGCCGACATGGCTGATGTGTCCAGGAATCAGACATTCCAGTTCGAATCCCTTGTTCCGGCGGAAACGCCGATCGATCTCAACAAGGAGTTGCGGGGAGGCGCACTTCCTCCTGCCGCGGGCTCGAACGGGAAAGAGGAACTGAAAGGAAAGCCATGAGCCCGGCACTGGATATGGAATCGCTGGCCGCCCGTCTGGGACTCCCTTATCTGGACCGGATTGAGGACAACGCAGTGGATGAGGCCCTTCTGGCTCGACTCCCGCTGGCCTTCGCCCGCGCCAATCACGTCATTCCCCTGCGGGAACAAGAGGGGAGGCTCCTGGTTGCCTGCGGCGATCCCGCTAATTTCGGGGCTCTGGATGAGATCAGGGGTGTATACGGAATGCCCGTTGATATGGTGGTCACCAATCCCCAGTCCGTGCTGGAGGCCGTTAACCACCTGTATTCCCGTCTGTCCGGCTCGGCCCAGGAAGTGGTGGAGGAACTGGAAGGAGAGGACCTTTCCACCATCGCCACCGAGCTCAGCGAGCCGAAGGACCTCCTGGACCTGACCGACGAGGCGCCGGTTATTCGCCTGCTTAATTCAATACTTTTCCAGGCGGTGAAGGAAAGGGCCAGCGACGTCCATATCGAGCCCTACGAGCGGGAAGTGGAGGTGCGCTTCCGCATTGACGGCATCCTCTACAAGATGCTCACCCCGCCCAAGGTTGTCCAGGAGGCGATGATCTCCCGCGTGAAGATCATGGCCGGCCTGAACATCGCCGAGAAGCGCCTTCCCCAGGACGGACGCATCCGGGTCGTGGTGGCGGGGCGTGACGTGGACATCCGCGTTTCCATCATCCCGACCTTTTACGGAGAGCGGGTGGTCCTCCGTCTCCTGGACAAGAAGAAGGGGCTCATCTCCCTGGAAGATATGGGCGTGTCCGCCTCCGGCGTGAAGACCATGGAACGTCTCCTGGCCCGCAGCAACGGCATCATCCTCGTCACCGGCCCGACCGGCAGCGGCAAGTCCACGACCCTTTATGCCGCCCTGAACCGTCTCAACTCTCCGGAGAAGAATATCATCACCATCGAGGACCCCATCGAATACCAGTTGAAGGGGATCGGCCAGATACAGGTGAATCCCAGGATCGACCTGACATTCGCCAGCGGCCTCCGCTCCATCCTCCGCCAGGACCCGGACATCATCATGGTGGGCGAGATCCGGGACGCCGAGACCGCGGAAATAGCCATCCAGGCCAGCCTCACCGGACACCTGGTCCTTTCGACCCTGCATACCAATGATTCGCCAACCGCCGTCAGCCGTCTCGCGGACATGGGCATCGAGCCGTTTCTCGTGGCCTCTTCCCTGTCGGCCGTTCTCGCCCAGCGGCTTGTGAGGGTGATCTGCCCCTCGTGCCGCGAGGAGTACGTTCCGGATCGCTCCTATCCGGGCATTGACCTGCCGCCCAGGCTCTACCGGGGCAGGGGTTGCGATGCCTGCTTCGGTCTGGGGACCCTGGGCCGCACCGGGATCTACGAGCTTCTGCTGATAGATTCGGAGATCTGCTCCATGATCATCCGGAGGGCGCCCGCCGGTGAGATCAAGGAATACGCCGTTTCCAGGGGGATGAAGACCCTGCGGGAGGATGGCCTGGAAAAGGCGGCCGCCGGTATTACCACCATCGAGGAAGTAGTGAGGGTTACGCAGGAAGATTATGCCGACCTTTCGTTATAGCGCATTCAGGAGCGATGGGTCTCCAGTCACCGGTGTCCTCGAAGCGTCCAATTCCTTTGAGGCGCGGGCCGTTCTGAAGAAGGAAGGACTGTTTCCAAGGGAACTGGCCGAGGCGGCAGCGTCCGATAAGCGGAAGGCGAAGAGTTTCCTCCGCAAGGGCGTTCCTCTGCCGGAGCTGGCTCTCATGACCCGGCGTCTCTCCACCCTGCTGGGTTCTTCCGTGCCCGTGTACGAGGCCATCTCGACCCTTTACGATCAGGAAGGGGAGGGGGAGCTGAGGGAGGTGCTGGGCCGTGTCCGCACCCGGCTCGCCGAGGGAGCGAACCTGGCCCGCTCCCTGGCCGAGGAACCGGCGGTGTTCAGCGAGAGCTATGTCAGCATGGTGGCCGCCGGCGAGGCGAGCGGCGCCCTGGAATCGATTCTGGATCGCCTGGCGGATTTTCTGGAAGATCAGGAGGCGGTCAGAGGCAAGGTAATGACGGCGCTTGCGTATCCCGCCCTCATGGTTGTGGTGGGGACCGGGGTGATGCTCTTCCTTCTGGCCTTCGTCATCCCCAAGATCGTCGTCATCTTCGAACAGAACAAGGCGGCCCTGCCACTTATTACGGTGATGCTTATCAAAACCAGTACCCTGCTGCGCACAGGGTGGTGGGCGATACTCATTGTCGCGGGCGGCCTCGTCTATTGGTATCGCAAGCTCGTCAGGCGGGAGACCTTCCGTTTCCGGCGTGATTCCTGGCTCCTCCGGATACCCCTCATGGGCCCTCTTCTGGCAAAGCTCACCCTTTCAAGGTTCTCGAGGATCCTGGGTCTCCTCATGGCCAGTGGCGTGCCGGTTATCCGTGCCCTGGAGATCACCGGCGAGGTGGTGGTGAACCGCAGATACCGGACGGCCCTCGAGGAGGCCCGCGTGGAGCTGGCGGAGGGGGGTAGGCTTTCCACATCCCTGCGGGACAAGGAACTGTTTCCGCCTCTTCTGGTTCATATGGTTGCGGTCGGCGAGCGGGGCGGCACCCTTGAGGCCATGCTGGCAAAGGCAGGCGCGGCCTTCGAAAAAGAATTCGTAGCGGCTGTGACCCGTGTCATGTCGCTTCTGGAACCCCTGCTGGTACTGGCCATGGGCGTTGTGGTAGGGACCATGGTGATTGCGGTGCTCCTGCCTATCTTCCAGTTGAATCAATTGATTAAATAATGTAACTATTCAATATATAGAATTTTCTGTCATTCCCGAGGCTGTTAATCGGGAATCCAGAAGGGTTTTCATTAGAAAGCCATGGATGCCCGACAAGTGCACTCGGGCGTGACAAATAGAATTTGCGAGATCATCAATAGTTACTAGATAAATAAGCCTTTGCAAAAGTGCTGAAAAATACTCCCCCTCCCTTGATGGGAGGGGGTTGGGGGGAGGGTGAAAAGGGGCGGAATGCGATATTCCGGCAAGTTTCCCCCTCTCCCTGACCCTCTCCCACCAGGGGAGAGGGGACTTCCCCTCACCCGGCCTTCGTCCACCCTCCCGCTGGGAGAGGGTTCGCGCTTTTCCCCTCGCCCTGTGGGAGAGGGTCAGGGGTGAGGGGTGACAGTTGTAAACGCATCACAACAGAAGGAGGTTTTTCATGAGGAATGCACTGAGGAGCAACGCCGGTTTTACCCTTATTGAAATAATGGTCGTCATCGTTATCCTGGGCATGCTGGCGGTGCTGGTGGGGCCGAAGATCATCGGCCAGACCGATGACGCCAAGATCGCTGACGCCAAGGTCCAGATAAAGAACCTGGAGACGGCGCTGAAGCTCTACAAACTTGACAACGGCGTCTATCCCGGCACCGAACAGGGCCTTCAGGCCCTGGTGGAGAAACCGGGTACGGGTGTTATTCCAAAGAAATACCGGGATGGTGGCTATCTGGAAAGCAAGAACGTTCCCAAGGATCCGTGGGGTAACGACTATATCTATCTCTCCCCCGGCGAGCACGGCGACTTCGACCTTTCCTCCCACGGGCCGGACGGCGTGAGAGGTGGGGAAGGCAAGAACGCGGCGGATATCGAGAGCTGGAATCTTCAGTAGATGTGTCCCGTTCAACATGAATGCAGCGCTCTGTAACGCTGATTCTTTTGAGTCTAACCCCTCCCAACCTCCCCTTCTCAGGGGAGGCTTAAAGGCTTCCCTTGAGAAGGGGGGACTGAGGGGGGGTGGTGTTACGTGTTGGTCCCTGTTCTCCCCCCTCGACCGGCCTTCGGAGAGGTCCAGGTTTTCACCCCTCGCCCCTTGTGGGAGAGGGGCGGGGGAGAGGGGGAAAAGAGCCCTCTTGACTTCAGATCGCAATTTGCATAACCGTCCTGAGTGGCGGACAGGGGATAACCACTCTTTGATTGGGACCAGGAGAATCAAGACCGCGGGCTTCACCCTGATAGAACTGGTGGTGGTGATAACCATCCTTTCCGTGGCGGCCCTGCTGGTGGTTCCGCGACTGCCGTTCAGTGACGAGGGCGACCTGAAGACCTCGGCCCGCTCGCTGGCCGGAACCATCCGGTACCTCCAGGACATGGCCATCTCCACAAAGCAGTATTACCGTCTTCGCATCACACTGCTGGACGGCGCGCTGCGGGTTACCCGCCTCCTTCCCGACGACGAAGAGGCGGAGGTCACCGACAGTCTGCTCCGCAATCTTTCCCTCAAGGAAGGGATCGGTTTTGCCGATGTCACCTCCTCCCGTCTCGGGAAGATTACCGAGGGGGAGGCTGTCCTGGATTTCAGTCCACTGGGCGCCGATGATTTTCTTCTTTTCCACCTGAAAACAGAGGACGGCGACCGCTTCTATACCGTGGCGGTCTATCCCGGCAGCGGCCGGGTGGAACTGGCGGAGAGCTACACCGAGGGGGTCCTTTCCGGTACGGACCAGGACAGGGTTTTCTCCCTGGAGGAGAAGGAGGAGGTCCGTTGAGAGGCTTTACCCTGCTGGAGGTGATGGTGTCCCTGGCGATCATGGCTGGGGTCGTGCTTACCGTGATCTCCGCGGTAAATTACCATCTGGCCATTGCGTCCCGCGACCGGGAGGAGACCATAGCGATTCTCCTGGCAAGGGCAAAGATGGAGGAACTGGATATTCCCGACAACGGAGAAGATGCCCGCAAAACCGAGGGGACATTCGGGCCGGAATGGCCGGATTACTCCTGGAAGACGGCGACCGCGACCACTGCCGTGCCGGGATTCAGGAGTGTGACCGTCACGGTGAGCTGGAGCGGCGACAGGAGAACGCTTTCCCTTGAAAAATATCAGGCCAACAAGGACTAGCGAGGGGTGGCCGCGCCGTGGAGACGAAGGCGGCTTTACGCTCATAGAGCTTCTGATTGCCATGGTCCTGCTGGTCCTCCTCAGCATTGCCCTCTACGGCACGTTTTTTTCGGTGATGCGCGGGACCACTGCGGTCAGGGAGCGCGGCGAACCCTTGCGCGACGCGAGAATTACCCTGGACATGCTGCGCAGGGAACTCTCCTCCGTTTACTTTGCCAAGGGCAAGGAACGGTTCCGTTTTCTTGTGGAGGACAGGGATGTCTTCGGGATGCATGCCTCAGTCCTTGAATTCTCCTGCTTTACGGTTCCGGCTAGCGGCAGCGTCCCTTCATCGGACATCATGCGCGCGCGTTACGAGCCACTGGAGCAGGCCGGAGACAAAATCATTCTCACCCGCAGGACAAGAGACGTTTTCGTGGAGGGTAAACCGGTTTCCTATCCCCTTACGGGTATCATAGATGGTTTTCTCGTGGAGTGTTATGACGGGGAATCCTGGGTCAAGAGCTGGGACACGGAATTGAACGGCAAGTTGCCGGGCGCCATCCGTGTCAGCGTCTTCCTGCCGGGCGAGGACGAGAAAACACCCCTTACCGCTGTCATAATTCCGAGGATGGCCGGGTCATGAAAGGTGAAAAGGGCTTTGCCCTGGTCATAACCCTCATCGTGTCCGCGCTCCTGGTGGCGGTTACCGGAGAGTTCGTCCATGATGTCTTTATCGATACTTCTCTGCGCCAGAGCTTTGCCGATGCCCAGCAGGCGGGCCTTGCCGCAGCCTCGGGCGCGGAGGTCGCGATGAAGCTCCTGAGCGCTTCCCTGAAAAGGAATGAATATACCTCTCTTAATGACCAGTGGGCGACCCCACAGAAGCTCGAAGACGAAAAAGGGACCCTTACCGTTACCATCACCGAAGAGACGGGGAAGCTGGATCTCAATTCCGTCGTCTTTGCCAATGGAACCGTAAATGAGCCGTATTACGAGATTCTAAAGAGACTCCTGGAAAGCCTTAAACTGTCACCGGACCTGGCGGACAAACTGGCGGACTGGGTCGACGCCGACGATATCCCCCGCTCCAGGGGCGCCGAAACCGGGTACTACAAATCGCTGACGCCTCCGCTCGAGCCGGCCAACGCGCCGCTGATTACCTATGAAGAGCTGCGGATGGCATCCGGTTTCAGCGAGGCGATACTGACGAAGCTCTTTCCTTACGTGACCATATACGGAGACGCCGAGGGGGGGATGGCTTCCAAGGTGAACATCAATACCGCCCCGGCGGAACTGCTGGCCGTTCTCGACCCTGCAATGACAACTGAGCTGGCGGGCCGTATCATCGACTACAGGAAAAAGACGCCCATCAAAAACGCGGCGGAGGTAGCGGGAATATCCGGGATGGAAACGGTGGGGATTGCCCTCCAGGGGAAGATCGTTGTGAAGGGGAGCGTGTTCCGCATCCAGTCCCGCGCCCAGGTGGGTGATACCGTCCGCATTGTGGAAGCGGTGGTCAGGACCGGGGATTCACAGACAAAGGTTCTGTATTGGAGAGAATTGTAATGGATATCCTGATTATTGAAGAAGGTCGGGGCCACATCGGGTTCGCAAGGTTTCAGAAACGGGGCGGCGCTCTCTTCTTTCAGGGCGCCGACCGTTGTTCACGGGAAGACCGGGAATCCCGCGATGGATTTCTTGAGGGACTGGCCGGCGCCGCCGGAGACGGGGATGATATCATCCTCTCCCTGGACCCTGGAAAGTTTTTCTTTCGCGAAGTGGAGCTGCCGATACCGGACCGCCGCAAGCAGCGGGAGGTGCTTCCCCTGGAGTTGAAGGGGGAGACCGCCCTGGACACGGAAGGCCTGGTTTTTGACGCGCTCCCGGCGCGGGACGGCAAGGTCTTTGCCGTATGGGCCGCCCGTGAGGTGCTGTCCGCCAGGATCGGCCAGTTGAAAGAGGCGGGCCTGGAGCCGAGAATCGCCGGTTCTTCACTCTTCTCCTGGAACATGCTTGTTCCGGAAACCACGGCGGACGGGGTCGCGGCCATCAGCGACGGGTTTTCCCTCGCGGTCTTCGCGGGGGGACAGCCGGTCCTGTTCCGCGCCCTGGGCGAGGGAGACGCCGTGGAAGAGATAGCCCGCACCCTGGCGCTCCTTGAGGCCGGCAGGGGGATCAGCGTGGAGCGGGTTTTCCTCCACGGATGCGCGGTGGGCGAAAGCTCCCGGATTCCTTCCGGCGCCGCGCGGGGGATCGTCTTCGAACCCCTTCCGGTTTCCGGGGAACTGGCGGCGTCGTTTCCCGGCGGGGGAACCGCCCTGGAACACGCCGGGGCGTGGGCGCTGGCGCACTCTGCCCTGAAGGGCGAGCCTCTGAATTTCCGGCACGGCCCACTTGCTTATACGGCGGGCCGGGAGCTTCTTAAAAGAAAACTGCGCCTGACGGCGCTACTGGCCGGGCTTCTGCTGCTGCTGCTTATGGGAGAAACGGGGCTTCGCTTCTATTTTGTCCACCGTGACCTCTCTTCACTGAACAAATCCATCGGCCAGATATACCGGGAGGTCTTTCCCGGCAGAAAGAAGGCGGTGGACGAGGTGTCCGAACTGAAGTCCGAGATCCGACGTCTGGGAGGCGGGGTGTCATCCCGGAATCTGCTTCCGGCCATGAACGGCATCGCCCTGGCCAAAGGAGAGGATATCGGCGGCGCCTATGAGCTGGAGATCGAAGGGCAACAGGTCGTCCTGAAGGGAGACGCCCGCTCCTACCAGGCCGTGAATGATTTCAAGACCCGGCTTGCCGGGCTCTTTACCTCTTCGGAGGTGAGCGAGGTGAAATCCAGGCCGGACGGTAGCGTTTCGTTTTCCTTCCGGGGAACCCTCGCGGAGGAAACGAAATGAAATACCTGAACCTTCTCAAAGAGCGCTACGAGAGCATGGGGCAGCGGGAGCGTCTCGTCTGGGGCGCCGGTATAGCAGCGGTCCTGCTGCTTCTCATCCTCTTCACTGCCGCAAATGAGCGGATTGCCTCCATGGAAAAAAAGCGCAAGGCCAGGGAGTCGGATCTGGTGGAGATGATGAGTCTGAAACATCGCTATCTGACTGCTAAGATGACGTCCACGCAGTTCGCCGGACGGCTTGCGGCTGTACGTCCCGATGATTCGCCCGCCAGGATCATTGATGAGACGGGGATAAAGGGTAAATCAAGCCGCGTTACCCCTCTGCAAGGAGAGGATCGTGAAGGTTTTACCGAAGATGCCGCCGAGGTGAAACTGGAAGGCCTAAGCGCAAACGAGGCCGTGAACCTCCTCTACCGGCTGGAGAATGGAGACAGACCTGTTGTCGTAAAGAAGGCGAATGTGAAGACCCGGTTCGATGATCCGGCGCGTCTTGACCTGACGCTGGTAATCGCCCTTCTGAAGGCGGCGCCCCAGGGGCCGAAGTGAGAACAAAAGCCATTCTGAAGATATGCTGCTGCGCCGCCGGAGCGCTTCTGCTCTTTCCCCTCCTTGCCATCCATTTTGTTCCCGCCTCGCAGATAGAGGGGGCGCTTGTCAGGGGGCTTGAAAGGCAGGGGTATGCCTTTCGCGCGGACGGTTTCCGCAAGTCGTTTCCACTGGGAATCAAGGTGAAAAACGCGCAACTGGGCGACCGGCGTGGTGTCCTGCTGAAGCTGGACCGCGCGTCGGCGCGCATCAAGATACTTCCCCTCTTCATCGGCAGGGTTGCGGTGGCTTTCCGGGGCGAGATTGGGAAAGGAGAGTTCCGTTTGGGTTACCAGCCCCGGAGCGGCGCCCTTTCCATCCAGGGATCGGGAATCCGCCTGGAGGATATCCCCTTCTTCCCGACCGCCACCGGCGCCCATGTGAAGGGCGGTCTCTTTGTGGACGGGTCTTTCAGCGGTAAAGGGAGCAGGATGCGGGGGGCGGTAAAGCTGGATGTGCGGAACGCCGAGGTGAGTTCCATCAAGATTGGCGGGATGCCGCTGCCGGACGCCTCCTATTCCTCCGTCAGGGGCATGTTCAGGGCCGTGGAAGGAAAGGGGAGGCTCGAGAGCCTTACCTTCCAGGGCGCCGGGATCTATTCCAGGCTGAGCGGTACGCTGCCCGTTTCCGGCCAATTGGCCAACGCGCCCCTTGATCTGACCCTGGAGCTGATGCCGAAACCGGATTTTCTCGAGCGGCAGAAGTTCGTATTCATGCTTCTCTCCCGGTACCAGGCCAGCCCCGGCTCTTACCGCATCCCGGTAAAAGGGTCGCTGTCGAAGCCCGTCATCCAGTAGCCATGAAAACGGCGGTTGAAGTCATCCGGAGTGAATATGGATGTCTTCAACCGCCTTATCTATGGCAAACCTTCGCTACGAGCGTCGAACTCAGCTTTCCCCGAGTACCTTTTTCGCCTTTTTCACGAAACGGCTTTCAGGGTATTCCTTCACCAGACGCGCCATGGTTTCGCGTCCCTTTCCCTTTTCCCCCGTGCGCAGGTATGAGTCGCCCATGAGATACAGGGCCTCGTCATTGACCGGGGCGCCCGGGTACTTCTCCACCGCCTCCTTGAATCGGCCTATGGCTGCTCCGTATTTGTCCGTCCGATAGTAGAACCTGCCGACATATATCTCGTGGGCCGCCTGCTTCGCCCTGCATTCCGCCAGCTTTTCTCTGGCCTTTTTCGCCATCTCGGTGTTCGGGTATTCCTGGAGGAAGGTTTCGAAAACGGTGACGGCGTTTTTCAGCGGGGTCTGATCAATGTCGATCTTTTCCACCTGGTTGTAGTTGCTCACCCCCAGCATGTACAGGGCATACGGTGCCTTGGGGTTTTTCGGATGGAGTTTCCTGAAATTCTCGTACTCGGCCGCGGCCTCGATGTAGTTCCCGTCCTGAAAGAGCGCGTCGGCGACGCGAAGCTCCGCCACCGTCCTGAGGAGAGGAGATGTGTTGCCTTCCTTGACCTTGCGCCACGTTTCCGCCGCTTTCTCGTATTTTTCGCGGGCGTACAGCTTTTCGCCCCGCAGGAAGCTGGTTTCCGCCGGCACATTAAGGCCGCTGTCCGAGGCGCATGACGATGACAAGAGAAAGACACTGAGAGCTAAAGCGGCTCTTCGGTACATATGGACTCCTTGACCGGCTTGGTACGGGAATAACCGGATGTTCTTCTTGTTAGTAGAGAAAAAGAAGCGATTTGTCAATGGATTGTTGCGGGAAGGGGTCGAGCGCCGGAGTTCGACGCTCGACCGGTTTTCTTGATCGACCGGTTTAATTGGTCTTCCGCTTCCTTTTGGTGGGGTCCAGTTCCTTCTTCCGGAGCCGGATCGATGTGGGGGTTACCTCCACCAGCTCGTCATCATCGATGAATTCCAGGGCCTGTTCCAGGGTGAGTACCCGGGGAGGAGACAGCTTGACTGCGTCGTCGGAGCCGGAGGCCCTTATGTTGGTAAGCTTTTTCCCCTTGCAGGGATTGACATCCAAATCGTTGTCCTTGGCGTGCTGGCCAATGATCATCCCTCCGTACACCTCAACTCCGGGTCCCAGAAAGAGCACGCCGCGGGGTTGCAGGGCATCCAGGGCGTAGGCCGTGGTTTCCCCGTTTTCCATGGCGATGAGAACCCCGTTCTTGCGGCCGGGAATGTCTCCTTTGTAGGGGGCGTAGCCATGGAAGGTGTGGGTTACCACTCCTGTGCCGCGGGTATCGGTGAGAAGTTCATTGCGCAGTCCGATGATGCCTCGAGCCGGGATAGCGAATTCCAGGCGCACTACCTCCCCCATCTGGTGTATGGCGACCATCTCCCCCTTGCGGGGTCCCATCTTTTCGATGATGGTTCCCTGGTATTCGGAAGGGACGTCCACCACCAGATATTCCATTGGCTCCTGGCGCTTTCCGTCGATTTCCCGCAGTATCACCTCCGGCTTGGACACCGCCATTTCAAACCCTTCACGGCGCATGTTCTCAATGAGGATAGAAAGGTGCAGTTCGCCCCTGCCGGAAACGAGAAAGGTGTCGGGATTGTCGGTGTCCTCCACGCGCAGCGATACGTTGGTCCGCAGTTCCTTTTCCAGCCTCTCCCTTATGTTGCGCGACGTCACCAGTTTCCCCTCCCGTCCGGCAAACGGGGAGCTGTTGACGATGAAGTTCATGGCGATTGTGGGCTCGTCAATGGATACATACGGTAGGGAATGGGGGTCGTCTCCGCCCGCCAGGGTTTCGCCGATGCCAACGTCTTCAAAACCCGCTATGGTTACGATATCCCCGGTGAAGGCCTCAGTGATTTCCACCTGCTGCAATCCTTCGTAGCCGAGCAGCTTTGAGATGCGTCCCTTGCGGATCTCGCCTCCGCGTCTGATGAGGGAGAGAGATTCTCCGGCGGAAACCTTGCCGTTGAAGATCTTGCCGGTGGCGATGCGGCCGATATAATCGTTGTAGTCTATGTTGGTGACCAGCATCTGGAAGGGCGCGTCCGGGTCTCCCTCCGGGGGGGATACGTTGTTGATAACAGTCTGAAAGAGCGGTTCCATGGTCTCCGATTCATCCGCCATGTCCAGCTTGGCGTACCCCATCTTGGCGCTGGTGTAGACAATGGCGAAGTCCAGCTGTTCGTCGCTGGCCTGCAATTCGCAGAAAAGATCGAAGACCATGTCCACGACCTCGGAGGGGCGGGCGCCTGGGCGATCGATCTTGTTGATTACAACGATGGGACGGAGGCCCAGATCCAGGGATTTCTTGAGGACGAACCTGGTCTGGGGCATGGGTCCGTCCAGGGCGTCCACCAGCAGCAGGACCGAGTCGACCATCTTCAGCACCCGCTCCACTTCGCCCCCGAAGTCGGCGTGACCCGGGGTGTCCACGATGTTGATCTTGTATCCTCCGTGGCGGACGGAGAGGTTCTTGGCCAGGATGGTGATCCCGCGTTCCTTCTCCAGATCGTTGGAATCCATCACCCGTTCGGTGATGGCTTCGTTATTTCGGAAAACGCCCGACTGTTTCAGCATGGCGTCCACGAGGGTGGTCTTGCCATGGTCAACATGGGCAATGATGGCGATGTTGCGAATCTTTTGCTGCATTCTTGCTGCTCCTGTTTTTTTGAGTGATCCCTGCTCCTTCCAGCAGTCGGATGTCCCGGTTGGACATGGACCGGACCTGTGGGGAGGGCAAAAGAAAAAGACGGGCCAAAGCCCGTCTTGTGCCGTTTACTATGCCGATTATTCAGTAAAAGTTCAAGTTTTTTTTCACCCACAAGCGGGTCTGCTACGTTAAAGATTCATATGCCTGCCGCGCAAAATGTGGTATCTGTTTACAACCTTCTTATCATTACAGCATTCTCAGCGGGCGCCGGGAGAAATCCCGTTCCGCCCTCAACAAACGGGGAGCATGCATGGCGGACACAATCCTTGACAGGGAACTATGGCTGTTTGGACTGGGCGGATGCGAGGATCGGGGCAGGATCGTCTGTGACTACCTTGCCCGGGGTGGGTACCAGGCTCGTCCTGCTGTGCTGGAAGAGCTTTCAGAGCGTCGTCCCCTCGGCATACTGCTGGACCTTTCACCCTATTCCAGCGATGGCTGGGAGATCTTTCTCGAACTGAAACGGAACCCCCGGACGCGGGATATTCCGGTACTCCCCATTTTTCTGAGCATCAAGGGAAGGATAGGAGGCGTTTTTCCGGCGGCCGGTTTTTTCACCCTCCCCATCGATACCGATTATCTGACCAAGAGAATAGTTGTTCTCGGTCTGACCGAGGAGGCGGAGGTATGGGACCTGCAGGCCCTAGTCGTTTCCAGGAGCGGTGAGGAGGAGGTGGGAAAGGCCCTGGAATCACTGGGCTTCGGCATTGTCAAGGCTTATACGGGCAAGGAAGCTATCGCCCTGGCGACCACGGAACCCCGCTACCTTGCCGTCTCCACGCTGATGCTGCCGGATATGTCAGCATTCGAGCTCATGGATCGCTTCCGGCTCTATCCCTATACTAGGAACATACCCTTTTTCATCCTCATGAAGGAGCAGATGAAAGAGGGGGAGAGGATCGCCATGGGACGGCAGATTGAATGTCTTGTGCGCAAGAAAGAGCTGTCCTGTGACGAGTTCCTGCGCTATCTGCGGAAAAGGTGAACGGCGCCGGTCATTCTTTTTCCTTTAACGCCGCATCTGTCGCCTCCTCCCTTGACTCCGCCGGAATCGACATTATCTTTCCACCGAAAGCATCAGTAACCAAGAAAAAGGAGGCGGATATCATGGCAAGCTGGGATATGTTCAGGGAGTTGGACAGTCTGAGGCGCGAGATCGACGAGGCATTTCGAGGCGTCGGCCTGGGGAGGCTTGCATCGCCCCAGTTTCTCACTGGCGGCGGGTCGAGGCGATTTCCCCTGGTCAATATCAGCGAGGATGAAACCGGCGTATACGTGGAAGCTCTGTTGCCGGGGGTAGTCGCGGAGAGCGTCGATATCTCGGTTCTGCGAAACACCCTGACCCTTTCCGGGGAACGGAAGCCGGACGAGACGGCAAAGGCGGTTGTCTGGCACCGCAACGAAAGGGGCATGGGCAAATTCAGCAGGACCATAGAGCTTCCGGCCGAGATAGACGGCGCCAGGGTTTTGGCGCGCTATAAGGACGGCGTGCTCGCGGTTGACCTGCCCAAGACGGAAGCCGCGAAACCCAGGAAGATCTCCGTTAGTGTTTCCTGAAGAGAAGGGGTTGTTTCAAAAAAGGCCAGTGAGGAGGAATGACAAAATGACTGACAAGAGCATTACCAATTCGGTCCAGCAGCGTTCTCCCGAAAGACGGGAGGAAACCCGCTCTGCGGAGCGCTACTTGAGGCCTGCGGTGGATATCGTGGAAACGGAAGAGGGGCTCGTCATTACAGCGGATCTGCCCGGGGTTCCGAAGGATGACCTGGAAATCGGCATAGATAAAGGTATTCTCACCATTCAGGGGGGTGTGAGACAGGGTAGCCGCGGAGGCGCTATCTACCGGGAATTCGAACTGATGAACTACTACCGCCAGTTTCAGCTTCCTGAGGTGATAGACCAGGAAAAGACCAGTGCGGAATATGCCAACGGCGTTCTGAAGCTCAGGCTTTTCAAGGCTGAGGCGGCAAAGCCGCGCAGGATTGAGGTGCAGGCCGGCTGAGGCGCGCGGCCGCCCGTCCCAGGCGGAGGAATGAAGCAAAAGGCCTTGCGGTTTTACTCGCAAGGCCTTTTTGCATGAGTCCGGCGACCACATCCGGTGTTTATTTTCGATGATGACGTCCTTGTCCATAGTAAGGAGGAGGATAGCCATGATGTCGCCGCCCCTGTCCGCCATGATCGGAAAAGTTCAGACTGACGCTGGCGCCGCCCAGGGCCACCGGCTGCGCATAGTAGCCGGTATCGTAATATCCGCCATATCCTGGGTAGTAAAGACATCCGCTGATGGTTATGGTAAGCGCGACAAAGATCAGAAGGAGTAACCGTTTCATATGCAGCCCCCTTTCCGCCTTGCTTCTTCCGGCGGATTATCTTTTCAATCGCCTGTACAAACGTTCAAGTGTCATGGCGGTTTACCGGAAAATCCGAGGGAATGGATGCTGGTGAAATCATCAACCTTGGCGCTTTGCCGCGAGTGTGATAGTCTGTCGAGACTCGATGGTTGTCGCGGCGCCATGCGCGCGATGTGAACATTAATCCCTAAACCGGCAGTTGGAGGTATCCGTAGAGAGCGACTTTGTCGTATTTCGTTGCTGCTATTAGCGAAATGAGCTTAGAGCAGCAGAAACAGGGCATCCAGAGCGAAAGGAGGATGCCTCCAACTGCCGAATCTAGGTTAATAAGGAGAATAAAGGATGAAAAAAGCTAGTGCCCGCCACATTCTCGTGGCAAGTGAGGAAGAATGCAACAGCCTGAAGGAACGGATTGAAGGAGGCGCTGCTTTTGCCGATGTGGCCATGGAGCATTCGCTTTGCCCCTCCAAGAGGAACGGGGGAGCGCTCGGAACCTTCGGTCCCGGTCAGATGGTGAGGGAATTCGACCAGGTGGTGTTCACCGGTGAGATCGGCAAGGTCCTGGGGCCTGTAAAGACCCAGTTCGGATACCACCTGATCGAGATCACCAGCCGCACTGAATAGCCTGTCTCCAGTTTCGGAGGGAGTCGTGATTTCGGCAATGCGCATGTATATGCGCACGGAATTTTCGATAATGGAAAACGGCCCTGACGGGCCGTTTTCCATTATCTTTACAACCGGATCGTCTTGTAGAGGAAATTCTTGAATTTAAAGAATTTTTTCCGTTCGCCCGTGTCATTCTGGATGTCGCCGCATGCTGCCTTCAGGCGCCTTGCTATCTGGGGCATGCTACGGCCCGAGGCCTGGCGGGATCGTTCTATTACCAGTGCGACCACGTCCCGGGAGATGCGGTTTTTGGAATAGGGCTCGTAGACCGCTTCCCAGAAGTCCTTGCCCCCCTCGATGCTGGATAATATCTCCTCCGCGAGTTTGTCCTCCAGCCTGGACTGGGTGTTTTCGTTCTGATCCCTGTTTCCGTCCCTGATGGCGAGATGGATGTCTTCAGCGGTGATTATGTTACCGTTTCGGAAGAAGAGCGCCCGCAGAAGGATGCTGCGCAGCTCCCGGATATTTCCCTCGTAGCGGTGGTTTACCAGCAGCGCCTTTGCCTCTTCGGAAAGGGCTGGCGGATCGTCCCGCTCATCGTCCTTGCCCCGATAGGTCCGGTACAGCTTGCCGAGGAAGTGGGTCGCGAGATCGGTTATGTCCTCCCGCCGTTCGCTGAGTGGAGGGATGCGCACGGACAGCTCCGAGAGTCTGTGGTAGAGGTCTTCGCGGAAACGGCCGACGGCGATTTCCTCCGGGAGGTTTCTGTTGGTGGCGGCCACGAGGAGCACCCGCCCGTAGCGCTCCTGGCTTTCGCCCAGGCGGATGAACCCGCCGTTGTCCAGGAAGCGGAGGAGCTGCACCTGGGTCTTGGGGTCCGCGTCGCCTATCTCATCGAGAAAGACGATGCCGCCGTGGGCCTCTTCCAGGATGCCTTTCCGGTCGCTGTAGGCGCCGGTAAATGCGCCCTTCTTGTGGCCGAAAAGCTCGGAGTAGGTAAGCTCTCCGCTGTAGGCCGCGATGTTGGTTTTCTTTACCGGCAGTTCGCCGGCCGGATTCACCTTTTCCCGGTACATCTCGTTCAGCTTGTTGTAAATATTGTTGAAGAAGAACTCCTTTCCCGAGCCGGTCTGCCCGAGCACGAGGATGGACGGGAGCCCGATTGTGGCCTCCTGGAGAACGTTTGTGCTCCAGAAGGCAATCCGGTTGAAAAGGGGAATGGAGACGGTGTTGATGAAGTTCACCACCTCCTGGGCCTTGCGGCTGTTGCCGATGATGTTTCCGAGCCGGTAGGATGAGACCTGTGGGTCCTTGTAGGCGACATCCCGGGTCAGGCGGAGCACTTGGCTCTGGAGGGTCTCGATCTGCTGTATGTCCGAGATGTGCCGCGAGGTGAGGCTTTCGATGATCTGTAGGATGCGCTTGTGCTCCTCGGTAAAATATCCCTGCTTCAGGGAGTTAAGGCAGATCACCCCCAGGACGACGTCGTCGCAGATGATGGGCATGGCGATCTCGCTTTTCAGGAGTTCGCTGGTGGAGTAGTGAAACCCGCCTTCACGGCTTTCGGTTTCCACATCCGCGATGATCCTGGGCTGCTTCGACCACGCGGCATACCCTGTCAGGCTCCTCTCTTCCGGCGGCAGTTCCGGTCCGCCGATGCGGAAAGGAGGTATCTTTTTCTTGAGCCATTCCTTGTGTTTCGCGCCGATGATGTTTCCTGAGTCGTCCTCCACCACCAGCCATTTGTCCACGTCCCGTTCCTGGACTACGGCGATGCTGCCGGTGTCCGCGCCGATGAGCTTCGTGGCCTTGGACAGTACCTTTGCCAGGAAGGTATGGAGCTTCTCGTTGTGTTCCCGCAGAAGGTCGGTGATCTCCGCCAGCACCCTGATCTCCAGATGTTCGTCGCCTATTTCCCTGATAACCCTTTCCACCATTTCCGCATGGGTCTGAAGGATCCCTGTCTCGAATTCCGAAAACTGGTAGTTTTCCCTTGAGTAGTAATTGACCAGGCAGATGACCTTGCGCGTGTCCGGTTCGTATCTGGGAACCATGTAGAGCGAGCGGAGGGACATCTTTTCGGTGAGCGCCCTTTTCTGCAGGAACTGCTGGGTCAGGTCCGGGATGAAGACCGGCTTCAGGAGCTGATCATCGTCGATTCGGCCGTCGTCGCCCACGAATTTCGCCACCAGTGATCGCCCCCTTCCAAGCCTGATGGAGCCGAGGTCATCATATAGCGCCTTCAGTCTGGGATCGGCGGAATAGCTGGCCAGGACCTCCATCCTCGTCTTCCCGTGTCCGCCGATGGTGGGCACGAGCACCGAGGCAAGGGAGAGGCGGTCGATGAGACGCACCGCGGAATTCACCATGAAGGCGGCCGCTTCCCGTTTCTTGTATTCCTCCACCCTCCGCGTCAGGAGGATCTGCTGGTGGTATTTCCGCGCCTGATCAAGGCTGGGGGCGATGGCGTCCAGGAATTGGGCCAGTAATTCCTTGGCCGGATCGGAGACTATTTTTCCCGCGGCTTCGCTGTCTACGCACATGACGCCGATGGAACGCACCTGGTTCACAATGGGAAAGAGACAGGTGGCGGCGATGGAGCATGTCTCCGTGAGTTTCACATCCAGGGGGAGGCAGTGTCTGGAGGCGTCGATAATCTCGATGGGGGACTGGGTGGCGAACACCGTTGAGACCAGCGCGTGATGGGAGACAATGGGGAAGGTCGTGTTTCTGATCTCTTCCGCGCGGGGACCGGAGGCATAGACGCATGAGAGTGTCCCGCCGGTGAGATCCTCCAGGTATATCCTCAGCAGGTCCCGGCCGGAGACGATCCGTGCGCCTTCGGCAAAGGCGAACAGTATCTCTTCCAGGTTTTCCTTGCCGTAACCGCCTATCTTTTCTTGAAGCCTGAGAATGTCTTCCCTGACGGTTTTCATGACCTCCTCCCCATGGGGGTCGCGGGTTTCGGGGCGTTCTTTCCAAAAGCGCGACGTATTTGTGTACTCATTTTACACAAGGAGCATCATATGGGTAAGATTGAGAGAAAGTCAAGACTTGCGGATGCAACCGGAGAAGATGAGGGAGAAGGACAGAGGTTCGTCATGTCCGGCCTTTGCGGAGCCGGTTCAGTTCCTGTTCGCTGATCTGGTTCGCCTCGCAGTATTCCCGCTCCAGTTCCTCTACGAAGAAACGGTCAAGGCCGGAATTTTCCAGGAAATCCTCCCGGAGGGAGATATCCCATTTGGAAAAGATGGCAGGGAGGATGGTGTGGAGGTAGATGGCCTCTTTCTTTATGGCCAGGATGGCCTCGTTGAAGAGCTTGTCCGGTATGGGCCCGGTTACAAGCCTTCTGGACCGCAGGATCTCGGCTACTTCCTGCTTCAGTTCCGCTTCGTGGGCCTGGGTAGTGTAACGGGAGTAGAAGTTTCTGATCCGTTCACGAACCTGATTTCTCAGGAGCAGGAAGAGACCTTCCTCATGATCAATGACCAGCAGCTGCTCCAGAAGCTCCGGAGTGCTCAGGCGGTTTTCTTCGATCTGTTTCAGTCCCTTTGACAGGGTATTGATCTTCCTGGCGCCGTATTTTCCCAGGTACCGGTTGGCGCTGAGTTCGGTTATGAATAGTTCCTCGAAGAAATTCTCCCGAAGGGCGTCGAACTCCCGCTTGTTGCCGAGGAAACTGCGAAGCATCTCTTCTGTTATACGCACGTTTTCCATGAAGGCGATCTTGCTGATGATGGAAGACGTGGAGTCGAAACGATCGAAATAGGTTACGATGGAGGAGAACTCTTCCAGAAGTGACAGGTCGGCGCCGTCGCGTATGCGCTCGTCGCAACTCCTGCCGGCGTCCAGAAGGATCTCCTCGAATGCGTGGTCGCGGATTTCCGTTGCTCGTTTTTTAGCCAGCAGGAGCTTCACCATATCTTCGCCGTCGATCCTGTTGTCGATGTTTCGCCCCCGCAGGAAAAGTCCTTCCAGGATCTGGCGCACTTCCGCCAGATAGGCGTGCTCTTCCGGGTCCACCAGGATCCATTTGTCGTTTTTCAGCAGTTCGTCCAGGGGATAGAAGAGAGCGTCCGGAATCTTGGAACGGACGGCCAGTGTCTTGAGGCGTGTCAGGCGGGCGTTCTCCATTCTGCTGATCTTGCCCCGGTTGTAGCAGGAGACGAGTATGCTCCGGTAGCCGTCGACGATTGGCTTGTTGTCGCGGTGTTTGTACATGACATCCACACGGATGCGTTCCTGCTGATAGCTGTCGATGCCCAGGTTTTCCGCCAGGGTCGTCAGCCGGTAAAAGTCGTCGTCCGAGATCTTCTTGCTGGCGTAATAAAGGCTTCTGAAAAGGTCCCGGTACGCCCGGTGTTTCCTGTCGATGAGCTTCACCAGGAACAGATGCGCCTTGGGATCGCCTGTAATGGAGAGAATTTCCTCGATTATGGCATTGTCGTCTTCCTTGCCCACGGAACAGCAGCGTTTAACCGCTTTACCGAGCATGCGCACCAGTTCCTTCTGCTGGCGCTTCAGAGAGCCGGTCATGCGTTGCGAACTGAGGAAAAAGAAATAGTTGCAGATTGCGTTGCCGTCGAAAAAAATCTTGTCGTAACTCAGGGCGCCTTCCGTTCTGTCCGTAAACTGAAGTCTGCCGTCATTTTCTCCATAGTAGGCGCCGTACATGGTGAGCCGGTTGAGGACATCCCCCTTGGCCAGGTCGGCCAGAGGCTGGTCGATGCCGAACATGTACTCGCAGAATGAACCGCCGTTTCCGCTGTGCCTGATTCCGTCACGGGATATGACGAATTCGTTTCCCGGGGAGAACAGGCGCACCTCCTCATGCTCGCCGTTGCCGAAGCTGTAGGAGAAGCGGTCGCAGATGCCGGCGCCGGCAAGAAAAACATAATATTCGATATCCTTTTCGGTTATGCCGTGCAGACTTATGTTTTTCCGCATTTGATCCTTCCGTATTTCCTGGAGTCGTATGGGAGATTCAGACCAGAGGCGCGTCGTTTCTTATTCAATTATCATGCCGTCATAGGCAAAGAAGACTCCCTCCGGCAGGCGGCTTTCATCCGTGTGGGAGACTTCGTGGGTCAGGTGCGTCAGGATGGTCCTCCGTGGCCGCAACTGTTCCGTTATCTTGATGGCCTGCTGGATGTTGAAGTGGTTCGGATGCGGTTTGTAGCGCAGACCGTCCAGGATCAGTGTATCCAGCCCGGACAAAAGCGCCATGGATGATTCCGGAATGCGGTTGCAGTCGGTCAGGTAGGCGACGTTGTCGATCCGGTAACCGGTTGCGCGGCCGCAGCCGTGGACAAGGGGTACAGGCTGGATGGTCGAGCCGTAAAGGTTGAATTTCCCAGAGACTGAATGTGCTTCCAGGAGAGGTTTGTAGCCACCGTCGCCTGAACCGGAAAAGATGTAGGAAAAGTGTCTGCTCAGGTGGTCGATGATCTCGGCGGTGGCGTAGCAGGGGACGGCGCGCCTGTGCATCAGGTAGTATCCCCGCAGGTCATCGATTCCGTTAACATGGTCGGCGTGGGTGTGGGTGTAGAGAACTGCGTCGATATGGGGAATCTTTTCTCGGAGCGCCTGCCGTCGGAGGTCGGGGGAGGTGTCCACCAGTATGAATCTGCCGGAAATCTCGATAAGTATGGACGCGCGCGTACGCACGTCCCTGGGGTCCGTCGAGGCGCACACCGGGCACAGGCAACCTACCATGGGCACCCCGGTTGAGGTTCCGCTGCCGAGAATCGTGATCTTCATTGGGACGCTCCCCGGCGGTTATTCTTCGGCTTCGACTCCGAAGAGGTCCTTGCGAACCTTTTTCACGTACTCCAGGGCAGGCGCGTAATCGCCGTACAGAAACAGCTTGCTGCGGTCGGCGGGTTGGAGGTCCTTGACCCGCGCCCCGTATTTTTCCTTGAGGAGGATGGCCACCTGTTCGAATCTGTCGAAGGCCTCGTATGCCAGAGGTTCTTTCCATATGGCAGTTTCACCGTGACGGATCACTGTCTCCGAGTCTGCCTGATCCCACACCAGGAATAAATCATCGCCGGGTAGTTCGGGAAGCTGATCCGTGGAATAGAGGCATTTTTCGCGATAGAGTTCTTCCTGCTCCTTTGCCTCTTCCAGCGCCTTCACCTGTTCTTCGGTGAGATCGTGCCGCGCGCAGCCGCATCCATCTTCAGCGGGGAAGATGATCACATCGAGAAAGGAGGAGCACTCGGGGCAGCACAGTTCCAGGAACATCTCCCTGTACATCCTTCCCCGCCCTGTGTCTTTGGCCGTACCCTTCCACTGGCACTCTCCGCAGCTGTATTCCTTTTCGAGCCAATTTTCATAGAATATCGTCATATATTCTCCTTATAGTCAGAACTTTGCATGGTGGGTAATAAGAAACCGGATTTGCCCGTCCGTAGTTTCCGGGTGGCCGCTCAATAAAACCAGGAAAAGAAAAAGCCCGCAATCGGCGCTGTAGGCAGGTATCAATATGTATCACAGCAACTCTTTCTCATCCAAGAAAATATTGTCTTCATCTGTACCCGCTCCTTTGTTCGTGTCTTTCAGGCGCAACGCCGATTGAAACAGCGTCGCCCTGAAACCAGCCGTCTGCTTTTACAGTCGTTGACACATCTTCTCCTGACATGTAGAACATCCACTATCATGAAATGAAAGGGAGACGTGCTATGGCGCTTGCCGTGGAGAAGGAGGAAGTGGTTTGCTTCGGAAGGAGGCTTCTTGCCGCGGGTCTCACGACAGGCACTGGGGGGAACCTGAGTATCCTGAACTCCCGGGACGGACTTGTGGCCATAAGTCCGAGCGGAATTGAATACGGGGTGATGACGGCCGAAGATGTTCCCGTGACTGATTTGTTCGGGACGGTTGTTGAAGGGAAGCGCAAGCCGTCCAGTGAACTGGATTTCCATCTTGCCTTGTACCACAAGCGTCCGGATATCCGGGCGGTCGTCCATACACACTCCGTCTATGCAACCACCATGGCCTGCCTGAACTGGGAGATCCCCGCCGTGCACTATCTGGTGGCATTTTCAGGCTTGAAGGTTCCCTTGGCGCCCTATGCCACCTTCGGCACTCCGGAGCTGGCGCGGAACATAGCGGAATCCATCGGAGCGTACAACGCCGTGCTGCTGGCCAACCATGGTCTTGTGGCTGTTGGAGAGAGCCTGCCCGCCGCGTTTGCCGTCGCCGAGGAGATCGAACTGGTCGCCCGTATCTACTACCAGGCGAAATGCATCGGAGAACCGGTGGTTCTGCCCGAGGAAGAAATGGCGCGGGTCATGGGCAAGTTCAGGTCGTACGGACGGCAAGGGGATAAAACGGTGGCGGACAAACCTGAAGAAAGCGGTTGCTGAAGGCGGCCGGGAATCGCGGTCCAATCCTCAAGCGCCTTTTCATGGCGGGGAAAGTGCGTTATCATGCCCGTGCCGGAAGGCGCCAGACGGATTTGCGACCGGGACGGAGAGGGAAATATCCATGACGAAAAGAGCGGTGGTTCTTTACAGCGGCGGGCTTGATTCAACCACGTGCCTCGCACTGGCCAAGGCGGAGGGTTTCGAGCCCCACGCCATGAGTTTCGCCTACGGCCAGAGGCACGGGGTGGAACTGGATGCGGCCAGGGAAAATGCGAGCGCCATGGGCGCGGAGCAGCACCTGCTCGTGGAGATCGATCTGCGGAAAATAGGCGGTAGCGCCCTTACCGCCGGCATCGATGTCCCCAAGGAAGGGGTGGGGGGCGGTATTCCGGTGACCTATGTTCCTGCGCGGAACACCATCTTTCTTTCATTCGCCCTGGGGTGGGCCGAGGTTCTGGGGGCCTTTGACATCTTTATCGGCGTGAACGCCCTTGATTATTCGGGCTATCCCGATTGCCGCCCCGAATACATCGCCGCCTTTGAGACCATGGCCAACCTGGCGACCAGGGCGGCTGTTGAGGGCGCCGGCCGATATCGCATCCATGCGCCTCTGATAGGCCTCACCAAGGCCGAGATCATCAGGAAGGGAGTATCCCTGGGTGTTGATTACTCCAGAACCCATTCCTGCTATGACCCTTCCCCCGATGGTCTCGCCTGTGGCCGGTGCGATTCCTGCCGCCTGCGTCTGAAGGGCTTTTCAGAGGCCGGAATGGCCGATCCGGCTCGTTACGTCGTCACGGACAAGGAGTAAAGGGGCATGCGGGACGTTCAGAAGAGCAGGGATTATCGTAAGCTGGCCATCAACAAGGTGGGCGTGAAAGACATATCCTATCCCATTACGGTGATGGACAAGAACAACGCCTTCCAGCATACCGTGGCGCGCATCAACATGTACGTGGACCTTCCCCACCACTTCAAGGGCACCCATATGAGCCGCTTTGTGGAGATCCTGAACGCGCACCGGAAAGAGATAGCCCTGGACAAGATGGAAACCACCCTCCAGAAGATCAAGGATAAACTGGGCGCGTCCCGCGCCCATCTGGAGATGGAATTCCCGTATTTCATCGAGAAACGCGCGCCGGTCTCCGGGGCGAAGAGCCTCATGGAGTACACCTGCCGCTTCCTGGCGTCCCTTGCCGAACGCTTCGACTTCATTCTGGAGATGCGCGTCCCGGTGACTTCCCTCTGCCCGTGCAGCAAGGAGCTCAGCCGGTTTGGCGCCCACAACCAGAGGGGTGTCATCACCGTACAGGTGCGCTATCGGGATTTCGTCTGGATCGAGGACCTGGTGGCCGTTATTGAGGAGTGCGGCAGCAGTCCCGTGTATGCGCTCCTCAAGCGGGAAGACGAAAAGTTCGTCACCGAGCGCGCCTACGAGAACCCGCGTTTCGTTGAAGACATGGTGAGGGAGGCGGCGCTCCGTCTCCGCAGGATGGACAACGTGACCTGGTTTTCAGTGTCGGCGGAGAATTTCGAGTCGATCCACAACCACTCCGCCTACGCCTCCATCGAGATTGACAAGGAGAAATCCACGGATGACGCCCCCCTGTGTGGGTAACTCTGTTGAAAAGTGCCGGATGTGTGGATAAATCTACCATTTTCCCGAATCAACCTGAAAACGGCATCTGCTTACGCACAGGCGCAGAGATGCCAAGACATTCAAACAGGCGCGGAACAAGCTGGTATCACCGGTCAGGTTAATGACTTATATGAAAGGTTCTTGATTTTCTGTTGCTGAATGCCGCATGGATGCAAAATAAATTTGTAAACCATGCCGCTTCCCATCCGTTTTCATACCTGCATTCACAGCCTCGGACTTGCGACTGGATAGTCCAGCGGGTCACTATCGGCATGATGAATAAGAAGTATGACGGATGGGAGGATAAAAAAATGAAACGGTACATGATTGGCCTTGCCCTTGTCCTTTTGGCGCCGGCTTCATCGGTTTTCGCGTCCAACGTCGCCTTCAGCGCGGGGGTGTCCGTGGGTTTGCCGGGCGCCTCGGTAAATTTCGGCGTGGGCGCTCCAGCGTATCCATACCAGCCGGCGCCGATTGCAGAGCCGCCCATGTTCGTACAGCCCCCCGAACTGGGTTTCTACACTGCGGTGGGGGTGCCGTACGACCTGTTTTTCCTCAATAATCTCTTCTATCTCTTCTCCGGCAATGCCTGGTATTCCTCACCCTATTACAACGGCCCCTGGTCAAGCATCTATGCCTATGATGTCCCTTATCTATTGAGCAGGCATCCGTTTCACAGGATCAGGCATTACAGGGACTATTATTACGGTCATTACAAGAGATACGGGAGATGGGACGGTTATCATCACTTCAGGCCAGAGCGCCGGCACGCGGGGTGGGGCAATGGATACCACGGCCGTCCCGGATATGCCTATTCGCGCCCCGGCCATTCCGGGTATCCTCATGGCGGAATGCCGGCGGCGTACTCACGGCCATATGCCGGCAGACGCGATTACGGCCACGGGCCCACATATAACAGGCCCGGCAATCCCTCGCGCTTCAGCGGTGCCGCTCCCGGTTACACCAGGCCGAATGACCTGGGACGGAATCATCCCAATCAATCCTACTTTCCTCCGTCAGGCCGGATTCAGGCACATACCTCCCGGCCCGCATACACCCGGCCATACAGTGGCAATGACGGTGGTGGGCGCACTGCAGCCTATACAGGACAGAGGACAACCCAGAGGGATTTCGGAGGAAGGCCTTCCTTCAGCAGACCGTCGGCGCCTAGGCATGACTCGGTCGGCGCTCCCTCCTTTGCCCGGCACGCGGGCCCGTCGTCAGGTCCTACCGGCAGGGCCGCGGCATCCTCTCCCCGCGGTTTCGGTCATGGTCATGGAGGGCACGGGAGATAACGGAACCTGATGGTCCATTCAATTTGGTTTCAGTGGAAAAACCGGTAAATCAAAGGCCGTTCCCTGCAGGGGACGGCCTTTGATGCGTTCAGCCATGTCTCTGTTTCAATGGGTTGAGCTCAATGGGAATGTCCGTGATGGTCATGTCCGCTGAAGTCATGATCATGATGTTGCTGGCTCGCGCTTCCCGCCCGTGGTTGATGGCGCAGGTTTTTTATGAGCGGAGCATCGGCGCACAGGGTGCATTCAACCTGGAGCGTGGTGTGGGAGATATGGTGTTTTTCAAATAGCTCTCTTTCGATGGCGCGCAGGGCTTCCGCCTGGCGGCCCTTGTGTTCCGGCGCCATGTCTATGTGGGCCGACAGGGCGATGATATGGGAACAGATGGTCCAGATGTTCAGGTGGTGAACGTCGCGGACCCCTTTGATATCTTTGATGGTTGCCACCACATCCGCCACCTTCAGCCCGCGCGGCGTTCCCTCCAGGAGGATGTGCAGTGATTCCCTGAGCACCCTCCAGGCCCCCCAGAAGATGACACAGCCGATCATGGCCGACACGAGAGGGTCGAGGATGTTCCGGCCCGTGAAATGGATGAGCACACCCGCGACGATGACCCCCACGGAGGTGGCCGCGTCTCCGATGACATGGAGAAAGGCGCTTTGCACGTTCAGGTCGTCGTGGGCATGCCGGTGCAGCGCCGACGCGGCAATCAGGTTCGTGGCGAGCCCGACGGCGGCGATTATGAACATGGGAATGCTCTTCACCGGTTCCGGGTCGAGGAAGCGTCGACATGCCTCGTAGAATATGCCCATTGCCATGAGAAAGACCGTGGCGCCGTTGATGAAGGAAGCGAAGACCTCCGCCCTGTGCCAGCCGAAGGTGCGGGTGTCCGATGCGGGAAGGGATGAGAGCCTGATGGCCGCCAGTGAGAGGACCAGGGCGAACAGGTCCAGGAAGACATGGGCCGCATCGGACAGGAGGGCCAGGGAGTTGGTCCATATGCCTCCGATAATCTCGGCGATCAGTGTCAGCGAGGTAAGAAGGATTGCATATTTGAAGCGTCCCGCTATGCTTTTGTCGAGATGCCCGTCGTTTTCCATGTCTTTCTCCCGCGCCATTGTACCAGCAAGTCTAGCAGAGGCGGAAAGATGGTCAAACCCGCAACTCCACTACCGGCCGTTGCATTTTGCGCCGGGTGCTGATAATTTGGAAACCGGTAGCGGCTCATCCGGAGTGTCCGGATTGCCACTGACCTAGCTGAAAGAATCTCCGGAGGTTAATCAACATGACTACAAACCATCATCGGCTCCTTATCCTCGGTTCCGGACCCGCCGGTTACACAGCGGCCATCTATGCCGCCAGGGCAAACCTGGCGCCCACCCTCATCACCGGCATTCAGCAGGGCGGCCAGCTCACTACCACCACCATGGTGGACAACTGGCCCGGCGACCCGGAAGGTGTCCTCGGGACCGACCTCATGGACAGGATGCTGCGCCATGCGGAGCGCTTCGAAACCAGAATTATCTATGACCACATCAACAGGGCGGACCTGTCCCGCCGGCCGTTTCTCCTGGAGGGAGATTCGGGAGTGTATACGTGCGACGCCCTGATTATCGCCACCGGCGCATCCGCCCGTTACCTGGGCCTTCCATCCGAGGAGGCGTTCAAAGGAAAAGGGGTTTCCGCCTGCGCTACCTGCGACGGTTTCTTCTACCGGGGCAAGGATGTGGCGGTAATCGGCGGGGGGAGCACAGCGGTGGAGGAGGCCCTCTTTCTTTCGAACATCGCCTCCCGAGTCACCCTTGTGCACCGCCGGGACCAGTTGCGGGCGGAGAAATATCTGGCCGACAGGATCATCGAGAAGAGCAGGACCGGGAACGTTACCATCGAATGGAACAGCGTCCTCTCGGAGGTTCTGGGGGACGAAAGCGGAGTCACCGGGGTCCGTCTGCTCAACAAGGATGGTTCTTCCAAAGTGGCTGCGGTGCACGGAGTCTTCATCGCCATCGGCCACAAGCCCAACACCGGACTTTTCGAGGGACAACTGGAGATGGAGGGCGGCTATATCAAGACCCGCTGCGGCCAGGGAGGGAACGCGTCGGCCACCAGCGTCGCCGGCGTCTTCGCCGCCGGGGATGTCCAGGACCAGTTCTACCGTCAGGCCGTTACCTCCGCCGGGACGGGATGCATGGCGGCCCTGGACGCGGAGAAGTATCTGGAGTCCCTGGAAGCGTAAGGCGGGGCGCTTCCTGGGCGCCTCGCTAAAGACCGGCGAACCGGGATCCGAGCCCATTGCCTGTTGACATCAGAGTGGTTTCTCGTGTAGTAACAGAGTCACATTAGATGGTTCTAGTTCTCTGTGGTTCTTATTCTTTCGAATTGAACCCCTCCAGACGTCCCCTTCTCAGGGGAGGCTTAAAGGCTTCCCCTGAGAAGGGGGGGCCGAGGGGGGGAATGTTACATGGTTCCAGTTTGCCTTTCCCTTGCGCGGAGAGAGTTCCAATAATCCTGGGGGGTATATTTATGAGAGTTGAATGTCCGAACTGCGGCGCCAAGGGCCAGATTGACGAGTCGAAAAGGCCGCCGGGAGTGAATTCCATCCGCTGTCCCAAATGCGGCGCCGGTATCCCTCTGCAAGCCGTTGCCGCGGCGCCTGAACCGGAGCGTCCGGGCGAGGTCCCGTCCTCTCCTCCTCCCCCTCCTTCCGGCGCGGCGATCCCTCCTCCGGTCGCGCCGCCCATGCCGGAGCTTTCGAATCCGCTGAAAGAGGAGCCGGTGGCGGCGACTGTATGTTCCGTCTGCAACAGGCCATTTCCGAGAGAGGACATGGTGCGCTTCGGGCCCTCGCTCGTGTGCGCCGGTTGCAAGCCCATGTATGTGCAGATGCTGGAGCAGGGCGCCGCGAAACCCGGGAGTTTCCGCTACGGGGGATTCTGGATCCGTTTTGTCGCCAAGTTCATCGACGGTCTCATACTGGGAGCGGTGAATCTGGCCATTTCCTTCATAATAGCTCTTCCTTTCGGCAAGAGTGGAGACCCCTCCACGGCCGTGGTTGCGGGCGGTCTCTCCATGGTCGCCAACCTCGCCTTCGCGGTGGGCATGACCACCTGGTTTCTCGGCAGATACGGCGCTACACCGGGAAAGATGGCGTTCGGCCTGGTTGTCGTTCATCCCGACGGGCGGAGCATCAGCTACGGAAGGGCATGCGGCCGCTATTTCGCGGAGATTCTGAGCAGCCTCTCGTTTACCATAGGGTATATAATCGCGGCCTTTGACGACGAAAAGAGGGCCCTTCACGACCGCATATGCGACACAAGGGTCGTCTATAAATGACGCGGCCTGACGCCGCGATCTGCTCCGGGTGCGGAACCCCTGTTCCCCTTCTTCCCGGCGTCGGCATGAGAGCCGTTGCCTGCTCCTCCTGCGGCGAGGACCTGATGGTGGAGACCTTCCCCGCCCTGTTTCGCTTCGGCGGGCCCGTCCTGGCCGGAGAGATGGGCGGGGAAGGGGAGTCGGTCTGCTTTTATCATGAAAGCAGGCAGGCGGTGTCCGTGTGCGGGGAGTGCGGCCGATTTCTCTGCACCCTGTGCGAGATCCGCCTTGGCGGGAGAAATCTCTGCCCGGCTTGCGTCCATAGAGGCCGGGAAGAAGAGCGCCTGGAGGCGCTGGTTACCCGTCGAACACTTTACGACGGGGTAGCCCTGACCCTGTCGGTGGCGCCCCTTCTCTTTTTCTTCGTTACAATCATCACCGCCCCCCTTGCCATATTCATGTCTATCCGTTACTGGAATAAACCCGGCAGCATCCTGCCGAGGACGAAGATCCGTTTTGTCCTGGCGATCCTCTTTTCCCTTGTGCAAGTGGCGGGATGGGGGTTCCTGTTCATCGGGATGGTGAAGAGTGCATAGGCGTACAGGAATATGAAATACCGGCGTCTCCCCGGAAAAAAAAGCGGCCTGGGCCACTGGATAACACTCTGGATGGGGGAGGACCATCTCCTGGCCGTGGATTCCAACGGCTATTCGGAGAGTTATACCCGCTATTACTACAAGGACATCAAGGCAATAGCCGCCAGAAGGACCAACGGCATGCTTATATGGAACGGAGTCCTGGGCGCCGCTTTGTTTTTCTGCCTCATTATCCTGTTTTCCTCTTCAGGCGCCGCCGCGCCCTGGACAGTCACCATGACGATCCTGGCGGCGGCGTTTCTGGCGGGGATAGTCGTCAACACCCTTCTGGGACCGACCTGCCGATGTACAATATCCATGCCTCTGGGTGTCTATGAACTCCCCACCCTGAAAAGGATCAGGTCGGCAAGGAAGGCCCTTGATCTGCTACGGCCGCTTGTCGCCGCTATTCAGGGACCGATGCCCACTCCCGATGCCTTTGCCGGGACAGCGGCGCCGCCTGAGCGGCGCGTGGAACCGGTTCACTTTTCCGCCATGGCCGAACCGCCGGAGGCTGGGGAAAGCGCGGCGCCATATGGCGGAGGGGCGCATTATGCCGCTTTTTCCCTGCTCATCGCGCAGGCTTTGTCAGGTGTGACGGCGATGGAGTTCCAGGGCGCGCCGTTCAAGGCCTTTTACGGGGTCCTGACCTTTTGCCTGTTCGTCTGTCTGGTGGCCGCGGTCATCAAGCAGCGCTCCCGGACCATACCCCGCCTGGCCGGAAGGATGGTCTGGACCGCGATCATTTCCCTGACCTGCTCGGTTTTTTCCGCCTATTACGCCGGCGCCTTTATGACCGTCCTGAAGACCGGGGGCAAGGAAAGTCCGGCAATGGACGTGACGGTGATTGCCTCCGATGTGGCCGCGCATCCTTATTTTCCCTTGTTCATTATCAGTCTTTCCATCTGGGGGGCTCTCCTTGGGGTTGCCGGTATCTACTCTCTTATCAGGGATAAAGGGCGCAGCGGCCCTCCCGGAACTGCGGGCGCGGACCGGTCGGGGGATCTCTCTTCATGAGCCGTCTGGCTGAAAAACGTTGTCGCAACCACCCTCAACGCGAGGCTGTTGCCAGGTGCGTTGGCTGCGGCCTGTATTTTTGCCGGGAGTGCATTGTAGAGCATGAGGAAAGGATGACCTGCGCCGCGTGTCTTCCCCCGCTGGGAAAACGGCGTGCGCGAAAGAGGTTCTTCCCGGTTCTCACATCGCTTCTCCGCGTCACATGCGGAGTGTTCATCGTCTGGCTTGTCTTTTACGCCATGGGAGCTGTCCTGGTAACCCTGTCCACCCGTTATGCCCTCCTGACGCTCCATGACCTCCCCCTGTTCAGGCCATGAAAACGGACAGCGCATTCCGTCACGGGAAAAAGGGAAAAGGGGCGGTGGAGCTCATGGAGGAGGCGGTTTCACTGGTGCGCCGGGCGTCGGCGGCAGACCTGTCCGGTTATCTTCTGGGGGTTTTGCCCTTCATCCTGTACCTTCTATATTTCATTGACCGAAGAACCGGCGCCTCGGGCGCGGATCGCCTTCTGGCGGAATCCTTTATCCTCTCCCTGCTGTATATCTGGATGAAATACCGGCAGTCCGTTTTTGCCGCAAGGCTCATGGCCAGGCTCCGTAATACCCGCCCCGGGAGATTCCGGACCCTGGGCGCCTTGACGTCGCAGACGGCTCTTCAGCCATGGAGTCTTCTCTGTGTTCCGCTGGCGGCGCTTCTCACCGTCCCGTTCGGGTGGTTCTATGCATTTTTTCAGAACGTCACCGTGTTCGGGTCCGAGGGCGATACCGCCGCGGTTTTCAGAAACGCCCGTCGCCACTCCCTTCTCTTTCCGGCCCAGAATCTGCTGGTAATCCTGATTGCCTTTGTCATGATCCTGATTATTTTCATGAATATCTGCGCGGCCGCGGTCATGCTTCCCGTCTTCCTGAAGAAGCTGCTTGGCATCGAGACGGCATTTTCACGGAGCGCCCATTTCTTTTTCAATACCTCTTTTCTGGCTTTTCTGGTGGCTCTTGCCTGCGTGTGCGTAGATCCCTTCCTGAAGGCGGCGTATGTGCTCCGCTGTCATTACGGCCAGTGCGTGGAGACGGGAGCGGATCTCCTTTGCGAACTGAGGGAGCTTCGCCGGAAGATCGGCAAGACGGTTGCTGTATTCGCCGGAGCGGCCTCCCTGCTGACGGCTCTTGCCGTAACGCCAACGATGGCGTCTCCCGGGATTCCAGGCCCCCTTGATCCAAAAGTCGACGTTATCGCCGCAGATGCCGGAGAACTGGACAGGGCCATTGCGGATGTGATGAAAAGGCCCGAGTTCTCATGGCCTTCCAGCCGGAATGCCTGTCAGCATGAGAAGCAATCCATCCCCGGGTTCCCGGCTTCCATCCTGTCGACTCTCAAAAGTTGGGCGACGCAGGTAGGGAAATGGATAAGGGATCTGCTCCAGTGGATCGCCGAACACATGAAGCCCTCGCCCAAGACTGATTCGGCCGACCGGGGTGGAGACCGGCGCCCATGGACGATCCCGGTCGTGATGCTGGGGCTTTGCGCAATCCTGCTTAGTATCTGTGGTGTCATGCTGTGGCGCCGCTTTTCGGAACGCCGGCGGGCGCTTGTTCCCCTCCCGTCCGGGGAGGTTCCTGCCGTGCCGGATCTCCGCGATGAGGCCGTAACCCCCGATGAGCTTGCCGTGGAAGGCTGGCGACGGCTGGCCGAGGAGCTTCTGGCGCAAGGGGAGGCCCGCCTCGCCATTCGGGCCCTCTATTTCGCCTCCATCGCCCATCTGAACGGAACAGGAGTCCTTGTAATGGACAGGGCCAAATCGGATCGGGACTACGAGCGGGAAGTGGCGAGAAGGGCCCATTCCACCCCGCTCCTCCTTGAAGCCTTTTCCGGAAACGTCTCCCTGTTTCAGCGTGTATGGTATGGCGTGCATTCAGTGGATGGAGCGATGCTGGACGCCTTTGTCGCCAATTGCGCGAGGATATCCGCCCATGCGCGCTGACGGGAGGATGTTCACGGCCCTGTTGCTTCTGCTTTTGTGCGCATTCGGCGCCGGTGTCTATTCGCTCCTTCACAACCGCTTTGAAAGGGGGGACGACTATCCTCCCTTTTCGACCTTCCGCAGCGATCCCGATGGAACGAGGGCGTTTTACCTGGCGCTCGGACGATTGCCCGGCATGGAGGCGCGGCGCAATTTTCTGGAGCCGGACCGCCTCCCTCAGGAAACGGGAACGACCTTCTTTTTCCTGGGAGTCGACCCTGTCGCCATGCGCGCCATAACGAAAAAGGATATGGATGCGCTGGAGCGGCTTGCCCGGAGGGGGAATCGTCTGGTCTTCGCCTTTGCCCCCGCAAGGGGGGGCAAGGGGCGAGGGGAGGGAGGGGATAATGGGGGTGATCCGCCGGGGAATGCCTCAGGCCGGAAGACGGGAGGGAGGCCGGATGGCGCGCCGTGCGGTTGCCTTTCCTGGAGGTGGAACGTGATCCTCTACGACACCCCGCCGGGAAAGGCGCCCCGCGCAGGCGTGGGGAGGGCGATCCCGGCGCCCGGTGAGAAGGGGCTTCCCGCCGGCATTCCCTTGAGGTCCAGCCTCGTCTTCAGGCCGGACGGAAATTACTGGAGAACCGTCTATTCCGTGGGCGGCGAGGCAGTTCTCATCGAGCGTCCTTTGGGAAGGGGGAGCATGGTCATGCTGGCGGACGCATATCCGGCAAGCAACGCGGCTATGCCGCGCGAGAGATACCCGGCCCTCCTTCTGCGCCTCCTGGGTGGGAACCGGACAGCGGTATTCGATGAAACCCATCTCGGTGTAGTTGAGACCCCGGGGATGATATGGCTGGTGAAAAAATACCGCCTGGCGGGATTTTTCGCGGCCCTTCTTCTCCTGGCCGGTCTCTTCGTGTGGAAGAATTCGATCCCGCTCGCGCCCCGCTTCCGTCCGGGGCGAGGCGGAGACGGGGGGATAATCACGGACAGGGATGCCATGGGAGGTCTCATAAGCCTGCTGCGCCGGAACATCCCCAGGCCGGAGATACTGGATATCTGTTTCCGGGAGTGGACGAAATCCTTTTCGCGTGAATACCGGCAAGGCGATGCGACATGGGAGAGGATGAAGCTGGTTGTGGAGCGGGAGAGGTCGAAGCCTCCCGCCAAAAGGGATGCGGCGGCGGGATACAGCGCCATTGCGCGGATACTCGAGGAGAGGAAAAGAGCATGAGTGACGGATTGTCTCGGCTGATGGAGGTTACGGGGAGGATCAGGGAGCAGGTGGCGAAGGTCATCATAGGCCAGCATGAGGTCGTCGACAAGGCCCTTATTACGGTGCTGGCCGGCGGGCACGCGCTCCTGGAGGGTGCGCCCGGAGTGGGGAAAACCCTTCTGGTCCGGACCCTGGCGAAAACCCTGGGAGGGGTTTTTTCCCGCATCCAGTTTACGCCGGACCTGATGCCGGCGGATATTACCGGAACCAACGTATTCAATATGAAAACCAATGAATTCGTGCTGAGTCCGGGGCCGGTTTTCTGCGGCTTCCTCTTGGCTGACGAGATAAACCGCGCCCCTGCCAAAACCCAGTCGGCCCTTCTCCAGGCCATGCAGGAAAAGACCGTGACCATTGATCGCAAGACCTACCGGCTTCCGGCGGGGTTCACCGTGTTCGCTACCCAGAATCCGGTGGAGTTCGAGGGGACCTATCCCCTTCCCGAGGCCCAGAAGGACCGTTTCCTGCTGAAGATTGACATGGGACAACTGGAGCGGGAAGAAGAGCTGTCACTGGTGATGCGCACCCTGGGCCCCGACGCCCCGGAAGAAATGCTGGCCGCCAACCGGGTGGAGCGCGTCGTTGCTGCGGACGAGGCGCTGAAATTGCGGGAGCTTCTGAGGGAACTGACTGTCCGTGATGAGGTGGCGGGGTATGCCCTCGACGTGGTGCGAGCCACCCGAACACATAATGCCGTGCAACTGGGCGCGGGACCCCGGGCCGCCCAGTCCCTTGCCCTGGCGATCCGGGCGTGCGCCGCCGTCTCGGGACGGGATTTCGTAACCCCGGACGACGTCCGCCGCATGGCCGCGCCGGTGCTGGAACACCGGGTCATCGTCCAGCCTGATTTCGAAATCGAGGGATTGACCTCCGTGGAGATCATTGAATCAATCCTGCGCGAGATACCGGTGCCCAGGTGATCATCCCCGCTCAGAGACTCCTCCTGGCGTTCAGCCTGACGGTTCTTCCCGCGTCCCTGGCGCCTCTCTTCACCGGGTACGGAATGGAGCTGTTCGCGGGGGCTCTCCTGCTCCTCTCCATGATCGCGGCAGTGGACGCCGTCGTGTCTCTGGCCGGGGTGAAGGGCATCGCCATTGATTTTCCGGCCCGGCTCAATGTGGCCCGGCGTCGCGAAGCGTTTCTCCATGTGCGCCTTTCCCATGGGAAGGGGCGCCCGCTGTCCCTTGCTCTCGGTCTGGAGATCCCCCCCGCCCTCTCTTCTCCCTGGACCACTGTTCCGGTGGTCCTCCCGGAAAAGGGGGGAGATATGGCGGTCTCATGGCCGCTGACCGGACTGGATCGGGGTGTTCACCTTATCGGGAGATGCCGCGTCCGGACCACCTCCCCCCTGGGGCTCTGGCTTGCGCAGTCGGCGCTTGACACGGGTGTGTGGGTCCATGTCTATCCGCCTCTCCATGAAGAGCGGAAAAAGCTTGCCGCGCTCTTCACGCGCCGCAACGATATGCTGCTCCGTCCCCAGCGCCAGATAGGCCGCGGAAGGGAGTTTGAAAAGCTTCGCAACTACCTGCCGGGAGACAGTCTGGGAGATATCCACTGGAAGGCCACCGCCAGGCGGGGCCATCCCGTGACCAAGGAGTTCCGCATCGAGCGCACCCAGGAAGTCTATTGCATCATCGACGCCTCCAGGCTGAGTGCGCGGAGGGAGCCGGACAGGGGCGGCGTCGCCGGGGATTCCTTCCTGGACGCCTGCATCTCCGCGAGTCTGCTGCTGGCCGGCATTGCCCTGCGTCAGGGTGACCTTTTCGGTGTAATGACATTCAGCGACCAGCCCATCTCCTTTATCCGGGCTGCGGGCGGCATGGGTCATTTCGGGGTCTGCAGGGAAACGCTTTATCAGACCCAGCCGTCCCTGGTGACTCCGGATTTCGCGGAAACGGCGTCGTTTCTGGCTTCGAGGCTCCGGCGCCGGGCTCTTCTGCTGTTCCTGACAAGTCTGGACGAACCTGTCCTGGCCGACGCTTTCAGCCGCTCCATCCAAGTCCTGGCCGGTCGTCACCTGGCCCTGGTGCACTCGGTCAGCCCGGCCGCGGCCCACCCCTTGTTTTCGGATTCAGGGGCGGACGATGCGGATGATCTGTATGACAGGCTGGGCGGGCACCTGGTGTGGCACGGCCTGCGACGGACCGTGGAGACCCTGCGGCTCCGTGGCGTGGAAATGGCTTTGACGGACCGGGAAAGGTTCTGCGCGTCCCTGGCGGCGCGCTACCTCAACGTGAAGCGGAGGCAGATACTGTGATTGCCGATCTGGATCGATTCGTCGCCGAGGAAGCCCCTTTCTGGAAGGAACTTGAGGGGATCCTGGACAGGATTGAGAGCGATATCGCCTGGCGGATGGATATGGCCGGGGTGCGCCGTTTTCACTACCTGTACCAGAGAGCCTCCAGCGATCTCGCGCGCATGGGAAGCTTTGCCGCTGATCCCGAGCTTCGTTTCTATCTGGAATCCCTGGTGGCCCGAAGCTTCAGCGAGATACACGGGTCGCGCGGGAGAACCGCGGGCTTTGCCCTGTTTACCTGGTTTTTCCGGACCTTTCCCGCAACATTCCGCCGCCACTTCCGGGCATTTGCCCTGGCGTTGGCCATGACCCTCCTGGGGGGGGTCTTCGGCGCGGCGACCCTGCATCTGGATCGGGCCGACAAGGAGATACTGCTTCCCTTCGAGCATCTGCTGGGCAATCCGGAGGAACGGGTCGCCAGAGAGGAGAGGGGAGTTGACCGTAACCTGGCCTCCGGGAAACTGACCTTTTCCGGTTACCTCATGACCCACAACACGCGGGTAGCCATATCCTGCCTGGCCCTTGGCCTGACCTTCGGCATCGGTACGCTCATGTATCTTTTCTATAACGGCGTGATCCTGGGAGCGGTGGTTCTGGACTATCTCGCCGCGGGCAAGGGGGCGTTTCTGGCGGGCTGGCTCCTCCCTCACGGGGTCATCGAGATCCCGGCAATCCTCATTGCCGGCCAGGGCGGGTTCGTTCTTGCCGGAGCTTTGCTGGGAGGCGCGGGGGGGCTTCCCCTCGGGGAGCGGTTCCGGCTTGTCCGGGGGGACCTTGCCACCCTTATGGGCGGCGTCGCGCTGATGCTGGTGTGGGCCGGCCTGGTGGAGGCGCTTTTTTCCCAGTACCATGAACCGGTGCTACCCTATTCACTCAAGATCGCCTTCGGCTGCGCCGAGCTGCTTGCCCTGACGATGTTCCTCTCCCATGGCGGCGCATCCGGAAAGAAATCCGTTCACGGTGGGGCCAATGGCTGACGTCAGGTGTTCATCCCTGAGGATCCGGACTCCTGAGGGCATAGGTTTTTCCTTTATCCTGGCAGGCCCGCTGGTGCGCTTTCTGGCCGTCTGCGTCGATGCCGCATGCATCTCGTGCGCCGTTTCCCTGCTGACCACCATCCTTCATCTGTTTGCCGTGATCAGTCTCGATCTGGCCAAGGCCCTCCTTGTCGTCGGCGCCTTCCTTCTCTCCGTTGGTTACGGGATGTGCCTGGAGTGGTTCTGGCGCGGCCAGACCATCGGCAAGAGGCTCTTCCGTCTGAGGGTGATGGATGCCGGAGGGCTTCAGCTTCAGCCTGGCCAGGTCGTCCTGCGCAATATCCTGCGTACAATCGATATGTTTCCCATACTCTATCTGCTGGGGGGCGCGGTCTGTTTTTTCGGGGTTCGCAACCAGAGAATCGGCGATATCGCCGCCGGCACCATTGTTGTCCGTTTGCCCGAAGGCGCTCCGCCGAGCCTGGAGAGGATCTCCTCCCACAAATACAACACATTGCGGGACTATCCGCGCCAGGCCATGGGGCTGAGGCGCGTGATTACTGGAGAGGAGGCCTCAATCGCCCTGCGGGCATTACTGCGCCGGGACGAAATGAACCCGGATGCCCGGCGACTCCTTTTCGGGGAGCTGTCGGAACATTTCCGGGAAAGGGCGCCTTTTCCACCGGAGGCCGCGGAGGGGATCTCCGATGAGGGTTATGTGCGCAATGTGCTGGATATCGTGTACGCGACGTCATCGTCAGGGCGTTCGCTTTCTCCGCAGGCTGAAGGCAAAGCGCCTGCTGTGAGGGGGGGGGAGAGTGAGCGCCGGCCCCTTTCCGGTGTCGTTCACGGGCAGGACTGAAGCCATTATATCGTTGACAGGGGTTGCCGATGCTGGTAGATTCTTTTGTCTTTGAAATGGCCGGACTACGCGAAATTCCGGCGGATCTCCATCACCCGGCGCGGTGATTGCGACGGAGAGAACGAAACGTGACGCAGCAAAGGAACATCGAGGCCCCCTTGCCAAAGGGGGTTACTGATTTTCTCCCGGAGAAAGCCGCCAAGTTCGGCTACATCCGGGAAAAGATACTGAGGACCTTCGAGCAGTGGGGTTTCCGGCGTCTCATTACACCCCTTCTGGAGTTCCAGGACGTCATGGCCCTTTCCATGGGCGAGGGGCTCATGGACAAGGTGTTCCGTTTTGATGATCGCCAGACCGGCAGGCTCCTGGTAATCCCTCCTGACATAACACCCCAGGTCGCGCGCATTGTCGCCACCAGGATGAAAGGATATCCCCCCCCGCACCGCCTTTACTACAGCGGCCGGGTCCTGAGACATGCGGAGAGCCAGTCGGGGCGGAGCCGGGAGATCTTCCAGGCGGGTGTCGAGCTCATCGGGCTGGTTTCTCCGGAAGCGGACGCGGAGATGGCGGCCATGGCCGTTGAGGTGTTGCGCGCCATCGGTTTTGAAGGATTCAGGGTCGCCCTGGGGCAGGTGGAGTTCTTTCGCGGGATAATGGATTCCGCCGCTTTTTCCCCGGCTTCCCGTGAAATGCTGTGCGCCGCCATAGCGAAAAAGGACGGTTCCACGCTGCGCGGGATCCTCGACACCGAACCGGTCCCCGATGCGGTGAAGGAAGAAATGGCGGCCCTGCCGCGTCTCTTCGGCGGACGCGAGGTTCTGGCGGAGGCCGGGCGCATTGTGGTCAACGACCGTTCCAAAAGGGCGCTGGACAACATATCCCGCGTACTGGACATACTTGATATCTACGGTGTTAGCGAATATCTGGCCATCGATCTGGGCGAGATACGCGGGCTCGACTACTATACGGGTGTAACCCTTGAGGGATTTGTGCCCGGGGTCGGCGAGCCGGTATGCGGCGGCGGGCGTTATGACAACCTGACCGCCCGCTACGGTTTTCCGTCGCCTGCCACCGGTTTCGCTTGCAACCTGATGGCCCTCCTGACCGCCGCCGAGAAGCTTCCGGACGTGGAGGCGAGCAAGGCCGGGGATTTTCTGATCTGCAACAAGAAGGATGACAACCGCGAGGCTTTGGAGCTGGCGAAGCGGTTGCGCAGGAAGGGTTTTACGGCGGCCCGGGACATAATCCGCCGTGACGTGGCAGATTCCCTGGGATATGCCGCGAAGATGAATATTCTGCACATGATCGTCATTGGCCGGGATGGGTGCGCCGATGATGAGGTATATGTCGTAAGGGTGGCTGACGGAAAGGGGATAACGGTGAGGAAGAGCGACCTGTGCCGCAAGGATTTTCCCCTGTCATTCGGGCCCTTGTCTGGAGATTAGCAATGGCGAACGTGGTTGTGGTTGGCGCCCAGTGGGGCGACGAGGGAAAAGGCAAGATTGTGGATATCTTCACCGGGTATGCCGATGACGTGATCCGTTTTCAGGGCGGGAACAACGCAGGGCATACTCTGGTGGTCGGCGACGACAAGGTGGTGCTCCACCTTATTCCTTCCGGCATACTCCATCCGGGAAAGAGATGTATCATCGGCAACGGCGTGGTGCTTGACCCGGAGGTCTTCATCGATGAGATAACGAAGCTCAAGGCCGGCGGCAAGCTGGCGGATGACGGGTGCCTGCTGTTGAGCGAATCACTGCACATCATCATGCCCTATCACAAGCGAATCGACCTGGCTCGTGAGAAGAAGAGCGGGGCCGGCAGGATAGGAACCACCGGCCGAGGTATTGGCCCCTGTTACGAGGACAAGATAGGGCGCCGGGGCATCCGGCTCATGGACCTTCTGGACGCGGACATATTCGCCGGAAAACTCGGGGAGTTCCTTGAAGAGAAGAACTTTATCCTGGAGAGATTCCTTGGGGATTCCCCGCTGGGTTTTGATGAAATATACGAGAGATATCTTGGTTATGCAGAGATCCTGAGGACTTACGCCGCCGATACGTCCCTAGTTCTCCGCAATGACATAGCCGCTGGAAGGAAGGTGCTGTTCGAAGGCGCCCAGGGAACGATGCTCGATATCGATTTCGGCACCTATCCGTTCGTGACCTCCTCTTCCACGTGCGCCGGCGGGGCCTGTACCGGAAGCGGCGTCGGGCCGAGGGATATTCACGAGATAATCGGCATATCAAAGGCCTATATCACGCGCGTGGGCAGCGGCCCGTTTCCCACGGAGCTGGAGGACGAGACGGGCGAAACCCTGAGGACCGCGGGAGGCGAGTTCGGGGCAACCACCGGCCGCCCAAGGCGCTGCGGATGGTTTGACGCCCTGGTCGCGCGCTATGCCGTGCGGATCAACGGGCTTACCGGAATTGCCCTTACCAAGCTGGATGTGCTGAGCGGGTTCGAGACCGTCCGAATCTGTACCGGCTATGACTGTGAGGGCGCTATCCTGACCGAGATCCCCGCTTCCGTTGAGAAGTTGTCCCGCTGCCGTCCGATATACGAGGAATTTCCCGGGTGGAAAGGGGATATCAGCGCGGTCAGGAGATTCGAGGACCTTCCGGAAAATGCCGTGAAGTACGTAAAAAAACTGGAAGAGCTTGTCGGATGCCCCATTATTCTTGTGTCCGTGGGACCGAGGAGGGATGAAACAATCATTCTGCGAAACCCGTTTGGCGGATAACGAAAAAAAGTGGGAAAATGAAAAAAACTGCTTGACGCGCTTCGTCGAATATATTATAAATCACGTCTCGTTACAACGAGCCGCTAGCTCAGTCGGTAGAGCACCTGACTTTTAATCAGGTGGTCGTTGG
>CAZHVY010000013.1:71399-78220 GCA_964536305.1 uncultured Geobacter sp.
ACACCGCCCTTTCACGGCGGCGACGGGGGTTCAAATCCCCCAGGGGACGCCAAATCAAAAGAAAAGGGTCAACCGCAAGGTTGGCCCTTTTTCCTTTCGCGATTGACCCTCCTTTTCAGGTCTGCTAAGAATCCCGGAACGGGATCTTTTACTCCTTCGACAATAAGTAATGCGTTCATTGTGTCGGCCTTCCGCCCATTTATGGGCGTTATCGGTGTTCTTCTTTCTCCGGTCCGCGCCGGGAAAAACCGTGACCCTTTGTCACGGCGAGCAAGGGGGGAAATTTTATTGATGAAATTGTTGCGAAAAGGTGAAAATTGTGGATAATGTGCAAACGAGTTCCTAAATAGAACACAATGTTGTAATTCCCTGAACCCTTTGTTGTTGGAAAATCAGGGTTTTTGGGTGGCATGTAATTTGCTTTATCAGAACGATGTTTTGGTTTATACCAACACAGGAAGGAGGTGTGAGGCGATCCGGTCATCAGTTTCTGACCGGAGAGCGTTTTCCTCGACGGTGAAACCTGATGCTCCTTTCGGTCAGGTGTTCCCCGGCTTTGGTGGTATTTGCGATGATGTTATGAATGTCGAGGGGGAATGAAAGTATTGATACCATGGACTGAGGTAAACGCTCTTGGGCGGACTTTTGTTGTGTTTTGTATGCCTTCAGGCATGCCGGCATGTTCGTTAGTCTTGAACGGTCGGCTGTAGTGGAGCGAACTATTTATTAATTACCATGAGAAGGAGGAAAAGGATGAAGAGATTTAGACTCAGTAGCGCTATTATGGGATTGGTGGGGTGCGCCGCTCTTGTGATGTCGGCCGCTCCCGCGAAGGCGGCTTTCGTGGTCGGCGGTGAGAACGGCTGGCAGTTCAGCACGGACGGTATGATCAACGTGTTCATGGTTTATGATGCGAAGGATCAGTTGCAGTACAAAAATGGACACACTAAAGTGGCTTCGCCAAACAGTGAAATGCAGTCTTTCCGCATTCGTACCGGGCTTCTTCCTAGCATCTTCGCGTTCAACGTTAAATCGCCAACCATCAACGGTATCGATTATGCTGCTCGTTTGGGCCTCTATCCCCAGATTCAGAACAACGGTACCAGAACCGGGCTTGGACCTGGATCTCCGGTTGATAACGGTACCTCCCTCGATATTCGTGAAGTATTCTTTACAGCAGACGGCAAATTCGGTCAGTTCTTGATCGGTCGCGCCCTTAACCTCTATGAAGGGAAGAATATCCTTACCGACATGACCCTCATGGGTAATGGCGTTCCCCTCAACATGACTGGGGGCGGCGTCGACCTCGGCCATATCGGTTATGGTTACACCTATACCTCCTTTGGACCCCAATTCCGTTATACTACTCCTGATATGAGCGGCTTCAAGGTCGCCTTCGCCATTGCCGATCCCAGCCAGATTTGCAATGCTGGCGGTTGCGCAAAGACTATCAATCAGCCGCGTTTCGAGACCGAAATTTCCTATGCCAAAGACTTCGGAACATGGAAGCTTAACAGCTGGCTGGCTGGACTCTATCAGGAAGCTAAATTTAACCAGGACGGTGGCGGAATTGCAGTTGCGGCAAATCGAAAAGTTTCTTCACTTGGCGGAGCTGGCGGCGCTCAGATGTGGTTCGGTCCGGTTGAGTTCCTGGTTTCCGGTTTCGGTGGTCAGGGAATTGGTATGGGCCTGACCCAGGATGACGGTAACGCCCTTGATGCGCATGGAAAAGAGAAGCTTACCTATGGTGGCCTTACCCACCTTACCTACACAATAGGCAAGGCTAAAATTGGCGCGCAGTACGGTATCAACTACGGCGAGAAAGGTGCTGGAGCCATTGATCAAATCAAATCCAAGCAGGCGGTAACCGGAGGTGTATACTACAACCTCAATAAGTACCTGCTTCTGGTCGGTGAATACACCTACGCCGTGGATCACTACTATGACAACTCACGCCAGACCCAGAACATTGTGTCTCTGGGCACGATCTTCACCTGGTAGCAAAAGATACACGTATGTGATTCGAATTCAGGGGCCTGGAAAACAGGCCCCTTTTGTTTTGGCGTGAATCGGCTTAGAAGTGATTGCGAAGCGTTGTGTAGAAAGTCCCCAGATTTTTTTGCAAAGTGTTGAAAACACGCCCCCTCTTCCTTTCCCTTTCCAGTAAAGGGAGTGGGGACTTACTTGGTATTTGCAAGAGGCTCAAAGGTGGTTCATTTTCTTTGACTTTCTTCCGTTTCTAGTGCTATACAGGGCTCAGATGTCAAGTCCTTTGTCGTTCTGGATGGGATAGTATATGCTGTTTTGCTGATTCCATCCCCTGACGGCGTATACCCTTCCACAAGGAGCACGTAATGAAATATGCCTTTTCCCCGGTTTCTTTTTCATCCGCTTTACGGAATCTGGCGGTTTTGCTCGTCCTTTGTCTTATGGCTGCAGGTTGTTCGACTATCAAGGCCATTGCTACGGGCAAGGACGACAAGGAGCTTTTCAAGTCCAGGGATCAGTACGTCAGGGTCATCAAGCAGGATGAAATGAAGGGTGTCAAGACTCCCCCCAACGACCATCCCGTCCTTCTCGAATCCTCGCAGCTGCGTGCCGCCCTTTCTTCCCTTGAATTTGTTCTCCCGAAAAAGGACAAGTCTTCGCCGGTCTTTGAGAAACCGGAGCTGGACGTGCTGGAAAAATATCTGGGGATCGCCCTTGAGCAGGCCGGGCCCGACGAGGATGTCTCTTTCGCGGTCGTTGGCGATTATCTGGCGGTGTACGGCATCGCCAAGGAGCAGATGTCCACTTCTGCCAGGGTGTTTTACAAGGATGGCAAGCTGAATATCATCTTTGGCGACATCCACGCGAAATACTACGCGAATGTTGACAGGCGCGTCTATCCTCTGTCGCCCGGTTCGCGCTTCCTGGCCAAAAACCATGAGTGGAAGCTCCTCAGTTACCCATATCAGGAGTTCTACATGGGTCCGGACGGCCAGAGAAGAGACTGGCTTGTTATCGACCTTGCCGCCATGGCGGCAAGAGCCGCCATGGGTGAAAAGGAAACGGCGACCATGCCTCCCCATGCAAAGACCGTTGAAGAGCGCCTGAAGGTTCTGGAAGAGCTGCGCGCTAAGAAGATGATTACCGAAGATGAGTACAAAACCAAGAGAGAGAGTATTCTGAGCGATCTTTAGGATGCAGGGCTTGCTTTGACGGGCTTCCGGAAAATAGAGACATGAGGAGTAATATCCTATTCCGCTCCATTTGAGGTAATTCTTCCCTTGAACACAAGTGATCCTGAAAGCGCCGGCGATGTTTCTTTCGTGGCGCTTTCAGGATTTTTTATTTCTCCCCGCTTTTTTCACAGGCGGGGCAGTCTTGTATTCACTTCTTGGCTTGTGTTGCTTCACCTTTGATTTCTCCGGGTCGAATTACTTATAAAATAAGCTGGACCTTTGAGTTTGGATAGTGTATACACTAAACATTTCCATAGCTTCTGGACTGTGAAGGTTTCGAGATGCCTTTCACGTCTTTATAAATTCAGGTTTTATCCATATCCCTTCATATGGACTGAATGCTCAAGAACAAATGAGTTCCCTTGCCATTAACGGATTTGTAAGGAGTTTCCTGGATGTCGGCTCAAGTTATCCATTTGATCGAAGAAGCCTGGAATCGGTATATTGCCAACGATGTGCTGGATATCCACAAACTGCGGCCTGAAGTAGCTCATTCCTGGCAGAGATGCAGAAACTTCAAGGTGGATCCTTATGGGCAGGTCTTGAGCGACACCAAGAGTGAAGAGTTAAACGAGAAACTTCATGAATCAGGTCACCTGATAAAGATTGCGCGTCCTTTTATTCATAATCTGTATGGTTTCATGAAGGGTTCAGGTTTCCAGGTTGTCCTCGCCGATAAGGAAGGATTGGTTCTAGAGGTGATTGGCGATCCTGAAATAATCAGGAGAACCAGGCAGATACAGTTGTGTCCAGGTGGAAACTGGAATGAGGCTGTAAAGGGCACCAATGCAATCGGCACCGCCATATTTGAAAAAAAGCCAATTCAGATTTTCGCCAGGGAGCATTACTGTCAGCCCAATCAATTTCTGACAACGTCTGCTTCCCCGATTTTTGACCCTGAAGGACAGATTGTCGGGGTTCTCAACGTCTCGGGAGATTACAAATCCTTCAATCCCCACACCCTTGGTCTGGTGGTGGCGGCTGTAAATACCATCGAAAACCAGTTGCGTCTGCACAAGACGACAAGTAAGCTTTACGTTTCCTATAAATTCTCCAATAATCTCCTGGAAACAATTTCCGACGGCATAATTTCTATAGACAACAACGCAATAATTACCCAATTGAACTCCCATGCCGCCAAGGCTCTTGGCATTGACGGCAGGTTTTCCATCGGAAAACACATCGCAACCGTAATCAAGAAGCCGGCCGCGATGCTTCAGGTGTTGTCTACAGGGGTCGAGTATAAGGACCATGAGCTTTATGTCGAAGAAACAGGAAAAAAAATCACCCAGACCATATCTCCTCTTCGCGACGATACAGGTTCTACCATCGGTGTTCTTGTTATTATAAGGGAGTGCAGGGAGCGGCAGTCTGGAAGAAGATGCGGAACTCTTGCCGCGAAATATGTTTTCGAGGACATCATTGGTGAAAGCGACTCCGTCTGCGTCGCAAAAAAATGGGCTCGCATAGCAGCTGGAAGTCCCTCTACGGTTCTTCTTACGGGTGAAAGCGGAACCGGCAAGGAGCTTTTTGCCCAGGCGATTCACAACGGCAGCGCCAGGAAGGACAGGCCGTTCATCGCCATCAACTGTGCGGCCTTGCCGGATACTCTGATTGAAAGCGAACTGTTTGGTTATGAGGAGGGCTCGTTTACCGGTTCCAAGAAGGGCGGACAGGCCGGAAAATTCGAACTGGCGAACGGAGGTACTATATTTCTTGATGAAATCGGAGACATTCCGCTCTATACCCAGGTTAAGCTTCTGCGGGTCATCCAGGAAAAGAAGATATCACGCATTGGCTCTTCTGGAGAGATTGCGGTCGACATTCGTATTATAGCGGCTACGCACAAAGATCTGAAGGAAGAGGTCCAGAAAGGTAACTTCAGGAAGGACCTTTTTTACCGGCTCAATGTAATTACCATAAACATTGCCTCGCTGCGGGAGAGGATGGATGATATTCCTGCTCTGGCACGGCATTTTGTTACCAAGCTTTCCCGCAAGCTGGGCAAAAAGAATATTTCCGTATCCGACGATTTCCTGCAAAAGCTGAAAACATACAACTGGCCTGGCAATATCCGGGAGTTAGAGAATTCCATAGAACGTGCTCTTAATGTCTTGAGCGATGAAGGCGCCCTCACTCCTGATCTGCTGTCCTTTGACAGCCAATCCGTCGCCAAAGTGGAAGACAGGGTGGCCGAGGTTAAATCCCTCAAAGATATCGAGAGAGACGCGATTGTGCAGGCTCTTTACCTGTACAAAGGAAATATTCTGAAAGTCTCCGCCAAGCTGGGGGTCGGGCGCAACACGCTGTATCGCAAGATTAAGGAATATGACATAAAGTAACTTTTTCCGTCTCTGGAGAAACATCCCATCCTCCTTCCCGGTTTATCATGCCTCGTTCCGCGTCTTCACCGCTCTAGGCACTCGTAGTCTTCCGCTACCATTTGCTTGTAAATATCAGCAGTATCCGGTCAGGTAATTGCACAGGCCCTAAAACCCTGCCTTAACCCCTCACCCGGCCTTCGGCCACCCTCTCCCGCCGGGAGAGGGATTGGTCAGTATCTCTTCTCCCTGAGGGAGAAGGTGCCCCGAAGGGGCGGATGAGGGGGAGCTTGACGTATTGCATAAAGCTAACCGGACATTGCTGTGTAAATACCGATCTCCTGCCTTTTGCCGTTAACGCTGCGCGCATTTGTATCTCCCGAAAGATTCGCCTTCTTCTATATTAAAAATAAATTTCATAGCGGCCTTGACACGCCAGCTATAAGCTATAAACTTTCAAAGTCCTCACGGAAACCTTGAATTTTTTTCACTGCTCTATAATCAGACGTGATGTTCCAAAATGGATTGCAGTTTTGACCAATAAAAATAATCGGCTGAAACTTTTCTTTCATAATCCGGGTAATTGAGATGAATCCAGAAACAGGGAAGACGTGGCATTGGAATTGCAATCTGTAAAACACTGTTTATTGGATTCCAGAATTCGCCTAGAGAGGGGGTGGTAAAAAGAGTAGGGCGTAGTAGTTTTACGTTTAGACCGAAGTAAACCTAATGCAGCAGATGTATGTGGGCATTTGCCCGAATGTGTTTTGATTGTAAAAAATAAAATATGGAGGATTGACAAATGGCATTAGCAGAACAGAGTTTCTATTTCTTTATTCCGACTATTAGCATTCTTGGTGTTGGTTGTTCAAAGGAAGCAGGCCCTAAAGCCAAATCCCTCGGCTTCAAAAAAGCCCTCATCGTAACCGACGCCGGTCTCGCCAAGTTGGGCGTTGCCGACATAATCGGCGGTTACCTGAAAGCCGAAGGCGTTGACTATGTTCTTTACTCTGGCGCAGAGCCCAATCCTACCGATATTAACGTACGTGACGGCGTAAAAGTTTGGAAAGACAACAACTGCGACTCCCTGATCTCTCTGGGCGGCGGTTCTTCCCATGACTGCGGCAAGGGCATCGGTCTCATGATGTCCAACCCCGGCAAAGACATCCGTGACTTCGAAGGTCTCGATAAGTCAACGGAACAATTCGTTCCTTACATTGCAATCAACACCACGGCGGGTACCGCTTCTGAAATGACCCGTTTCTGCATCATCACC
>CAZHVY010000014.1:0-74946 GCA_964536305.1 uncultured Geobacter sp.
CCACCTGGGCATCAAGAACATCAAGCTGGGACCGAGCCTTCCGGCCTTCGTCTCCCCCAATGTGCTGAACTTCCTGGTGGAGAACTTCAGGATTGCGCCCATCTCCACCCCGGAAGCGGATCTCAAGGAGATCCTTGGCTAGAGGCGCAAGACGGACCTTTTTCCCCTTTCCGGTGAAGGGGGAATATACTGCCCGCCTTCCTTCGGGGAGGCATGAATGGAGGTGCTACATGAAAAAAAGCGACAGATGGCAATGTGCAGTGTGCGGGATTATTCATGACGGGCCGGCGCCTCCCTTGGTATGCCCCAAGTGCGGCGCCGTCAGTTCGAAGTTTGTCCCCGTCAAATGATGCCCGAGGTCATGGAGGTGATGGATCGTTGCGGCGAGATGGTGACTTTATCCGTTAAGCCGTAACCGTCCGGATTTTTGAAAGGGCGTGAAAGCCCGCCATCCCCCCCCTTGTCTCCCCCTTGCGATGTCAAAGGGGCGGCAAGGGGGGGGCAGTAATAATGATCCTGGATTCGGCAGGTGGAGGCATCCTTCGTTCTCTCCGACAGCCGTCTTTCTGCTGCTCTAAGTTCATAGCCGATAAACTCACCCTTCGGGTTCGGACAGTATCGGCTGTGGCCGCTCCATTTCGCTAAGAGCAGCAACGAAATACGACCGAGTCGCTCTCTACGGATACCTCCAACTGCCGGTTTTGGGATGATTGCTATGATAGCCCATCAAGGGGCGGTTTTGTCAGCTGTGAGACAATGCTGAATTGTTCCCCGCCCTACTTGATGACAAGGTTCTCAACCGTTAGCGAGCCGCTCACTATCGTGACCACGCCGTTCAGGATGGTGTATCCGTTGTTGGACGAGTAATCGGTATTGTATCCCCCTGCCAGCTTCACGGCTTTATCTTCGTTGAAGATAAAGGTTTCGCTGAATTCGCTATCCCAGGCAAGAATGCTCTGATCGGCTGAAGCCGCTTTATAGGCATCCATTATCTTTGAATAGTAAGAACCGTTGACCTTCACCTTGAAGGCGTCGCCGTCAATGAAGGTAGCGGTAACCTGCTTGTTGGCATCCATGACAAGGGAGCAGTCCGAGGTTCCGCCACATGCTTCCGACCATCCGGTGAATATTTTGTTTGTGTCTGGAATCGCGACAAGCTTGACGGTTGAGTCCAGGTCTAATAGTTCTGTGGTTGTGGTTGTGGTGGAAAACGAGATATTGTCCCCGCTTCTTACCCCGGTTCCGGAGATGGTTCCGCTGCCGTTTCCGGAAATGGCCAGAGACAGAATAGCCAGGGAACCTCCCACGCCGCCGCGCACGCATCTCACGTTGTAATGACTCCCCTTGATTCCTCTTATTACTTTTCCGTAACCGAAATCAACGCTCCAGGCGGTTTGGGGATATGATACGTATGTGCTGGAAGACCAGTAATACGAATTAGGGGTATTTGGAAAAAAATCGGTGTCTATGGCCGGACTGGATCTCGCCGCGTCTACAAGGGATTCGAGTTCGCGGACGTTCGGAAGACGCCAATCCGAATACCCGCCAAGGGGCAGTTGTTTGCAGTGCGCGATGGCGTAATCCCATGTCTGGATGCTGTTCTGCCCGTCCTTCTGCCATACAAGCCCCGTGCGGCCGTCCGTCACTGTGTCATCGCCGTTGTCTACAAGAACCTGAGACTTCTGCCCGCCGCGCACGCAGCGGACGTAGTAGGCATCGCTTGCATTCTTATAGAGAGAAGAACCTTCATTGAAAAAGACAGCCCAGGCGATATTCGGATAGGATGGGACGTTAGTTGCTGTCCAGTAGCCTGATAGCTCCGTGTTCGGGAAAAACAGGGTCTGGATGGCTGGTTCCGGAGAAAGAACGCCGTAATCAACCAGGCCGATCAACTCAGTTTTTGTAGGAAGACGCCAGTCGGTGTGTTCGCCCAGGTTAAGCGATCCGCAGACATCAAGCGAGGTATTGTTATAAGTTGCGTCATAAGTCCCGGACGCCTCATACCAGTTATACTTCTGGTTGTCATCCTCCTTTTGCCACATGAGACCGGTATTGTTGTCCGTTACCGTGCCGTTTCCATTGTCCTTAAACGACATGGGGTTTATGCTGTATTCCCCGTCCTGTCCCGTGCCGTCGCAGGGAATTTCATCATATGGGTCAACTAATTGATAACATGTGGTCTGTCCGGAATCCGGAAGCTTGTAATTCGCGGCGCCGGTGCAGGGAACCAGGAGAACAGGAAAAAGGGTGCAAAAAAGTGTTAACAGGTGACAACGCAATTTCAGAAACCTGGGATTTTTCATAATGGGGATTTTCATGGTTTTGTCCGGGTGCGGCGACGGTTTCAGGCGCCAGGGGATTAATTAAAGCCTTCCTCCTTGGCCATGCAAGGCTTGCGGAAAAGAGAGACTAATTTTGGAGAAATATTCAAAGTCCATGCCATTTTTCTCTCCTGTTCCTGGTGCAAGAGGAAGAGAAGAACAACCATGAGCCCCATTTTCCCGGCCGGGCTTATGGGTAAAGATGAGGGCGGCGCCGGCTTATCCTTGCGATCAGTATATTTCCAATCGCAACGGAGTGATGTCAGCGTGACGAATCTTTGACTTTTCAGATTTTTGACTTAGCGCCTAAGCATGTCTGACCTGACATAATCCCCCCCCCCCCGACTTTTTCGCATGAAAAAATGTTTAAACAGGATCCTGTAAATGAGCGTGGGATCTTCCGTGGAGGGCAACTTGGGCCTCATTCGTTGATGCTTCTGGCGAAATAGTTGTTTTCATTAGAAACCTTGACAATGGTTTTGGGGTAAAGTAGTTTCAGCCGCGGCACGCAGAAACAGAACCAGCAGGGATATTTTCCGATAAGAGCAAGCCCGGAGCAATCCGGGGGCGCAAAGTCACGGGCCCGCCAGCTGGACCACCGAAGAAGAGTCCTGAACCAAACCTCCGTCTTCGGCAGTATCGAGGCGGGGTGTTTTGTTTAAAAGCAACAACAAACATGTCCCCGTAGGGACGACCCGGTGAGTTGCCCAGATGTAAAAGAACGGCACGGCGCGCCTCAAACTAACACGCTGTTTATAAATTGTTCCTGCTATTAAAAATCAATCGACAAGGAGGACAATGGAGACATGGGAAAAATCTGGCGCAACAGACCGGGTGGATTATGCATGGCGATTGGCCTGCTGATGACGTTCATCACGCCTCTCTGGATAGCGTCTCCCGCTGCCGCCGGAGGCATAACCGGCCGGGCCACCAACTCGTCGGGGACCGGGATTGGCGGTATTGAGGTGAACGCCTATAACTCCTCTGGAGACGTTGAGCAATCAACGGTTTCCCAGTCCAATGGCAACTATGCCATGACGGGTCTTCCGGCCGGCGGTTACAGGATTGAGTTTAATGGCGGCGCCACCGGATATGTCAACCAATGGTACAACAACAAGGATTCCATACATACCGCCAATGCGGTAACGGTGACGGCCGACGCCACCACCAGCGGCGTCAATGCCGTACTGGTATTGGGCGGGACCGTAAGCGGCCGGGTTACCAACTCGTCGGGGAGCGGGATCGCGGGTATTGGTGTTCATGCTTTTGACTCTTCAGGAAACTACGTGCGGAGCGGCGATTCCCAGCCCGACGGCAACTACACCATAGTTGGTCTGCCGGCCGGCAATTGCAAGATATTGTTCGACGGATCGGACTCTGGATATGCCATTCAATGGTACAACAACAAGACGACGATAGACGCCGCCAATGGGGTTCCGGTAACGGCCGGCGCCGTTACCAGCGGCATCAATGCCGTTCTGGCTCAGGGCGGGACCATAACCGGCCGTGTCACCAACTCCTCCGGGACCGGGCTTGCGAATGTCTGGGTTGACGCTTATGACGCTGCGGGAATTTTTGTCAATGGGCGGAATACCCAATCCGACGGCAACTACACCATAAAGGGACTGCCGGCCGGCAGTTACAAGATTCAGTTTTACGGAGGGAGCGCCGGTTATCTTACCGAATGGTACAACAACAAGGCGACAATAGGCGCCGCCAATGCGGTTTCCGTGACGGCCGGCGTCACCACCAGCGGCATCAATGCCGTTCTGGTCCAGGGCGGAGGCATAACCGGCCGGGTCACCAACCCGTCGGGGGCAGGGATTGCCGGTGTCTGGGTTGAGGCATATAACACTTCCGGCGCCTATGTGAATGGCGGATATACACAGTCCGACGGCAACTACGCCATCGCGGATCTGGCGGCCGGCAGTTACAAGATCCAGTTTTTTGGAGGGAACTTAGGATATCTGACCCAATGGTACAGCAACAAGACATCGTTTGATGACGCCGATGCGGTTGCGGTTATGACCGGTTCCGTCACCAGCGGCATTAATGCCGTAATGCAACCTGCCAGTCCGCCTGTGCTGAATCTCTCCTTTGCCGGCACGGGCTCGGGCACGGTAACGAGCAATCCCGCCGGTATCGCCACCAATACAGCCGTCTCCCACGAGTTTGACTTTGGTACGGTGGTCACCCTGAGCGCGGCAGCGGAACAGTACTCCCTCTTCGCAGGGTGGACGGGCGCTTGCAGCGGAACCGGGAACTGTGTTGTCACCATGGATGGCGGCAAGAATGTGACTGCGACCTTCAACCGCAATACCGCCCAGCAGGCGCGTATCAACCCTACCTATTATGCCAGCATCATGGGGGCGTATCTGGCCGCGTTGTCCGGCAATACCATCCAGATCTGGGGCGTCGATTTCAGTGAAAGCTTCATCTTCAACCAGAACAAGACCGTCACCCTGGAGGGCGGGTACAACGGCGGTTACACTGACCAGAGCGGCTACACCACGCTGATCGGTCCTCTCACCATCAGCCAGGGCGGGCTGACGGTGGATAGACTGGTCGTCAAATGAAAATGCCGCGCCGCGGAAAATAGATTCGCGGCGGATAACGCCGGAAAGGGAGGGCCGCAAAGCGCGGCCCTTTTTTTTAAGCGTGACGTTTAAGCCTGTGACGGACCGGCGCCTCCCTTGGTGTGTCCCTTGCGCGGCGCCGTTAGTTTGAAATTTATCCCCGTCCAATGATGCCCGCGGTTATGTAGGTGATGGACGGTTGCGGGGATGCTTCCCTTTCCCCCCGTCCCCGCGAATTATCCCTCTTCATCACGGGATCAGCTTCTTTTCCGAGGTAATCAGTTTCTTCCCTACCGCCAGCCATTTGAAAGACGCGCCGGCGGACAGGTCGTCCGCGTCCACGGACAGTTTCAGCGCCGCCCCCTTCTCCATGCGGAATCCCTCCGGCAGGGAAAGGAGGGTGGAGATAACCGCGCTGAAATCCGGTTCGTGCCCCACAAGCGCCAATTCCTTTACCGGTTTGTAGGAGAGGATGATGCGCGACAGAGCCTCCATATCAAATCCGGGCGACAGTTCTTCCACCGCCATCAGCGAGCCGACGTAGGAAATCTTCTCCGCCAGGATATCCGCTGTCTGAACCGCCCTCAGGTAGGGGCTTGTCAGGATCAGATTCGGGTCGATCCCCTCATCACGCAGGGTCTTGGCCGTTTTGCGGAAAAGGAACCTGCCGTCCGGGGTCAGATATCTTCTTTCATCCTCAATTCCTTCCGTTCTTTCTATAGCCTCGGCGTGTCTCACAAAGATTATTCTCATCCGCGTCTCCCTTCCGGTTCCGTTTTACGGCGCCCTGTTCCGGCCGCCCTTGCTTGCTCCTGGAAAATACTACTTTCCGGCAATGAATGAAACGGGAAACGCGCGCCGACGCGACTTTTAACATGATTGTAACAGTCCGGCGAGGTTCCTCCTGGCTGAAAGTACGAGACCCATTGTTTACCCAGCCGCAACACGATTGAAATGAAACGGGTCTAGCATGCATTTCAACACGGAGGCGCGACGGATGTATCGCCAGGAGAAATTGAACCAGAGGCTTTCCAGGTATTTCGAGATATCGGCAAAGGGACTGATCTCTCTGCTGGTCGTGGCCATCTTTGCCGCCATCCTCGCTGGAACCGCCTATACCGTCTATGATTTCCGGCTTGTTTTCAATGTCCCCTTTCATGAGGCGTTCCGGACCATTCTCATAGATATCCTTACCGTGCTGGCGATACTGGAGATCCTGCGGACTGCCCTGGCCTACTTCAGCTACGGAAGGGTCAAGGTCACCTATATCATCGACGCTGTCCTTGTGACCACGCTCACCGAGATTCTCGCCTTCTGGTACAGGGACATCCAGTGGCAAAAGCTTGCCATGGCCATGGCCATGGCCATGGTCTTGTCTCTCGCCTTTGTGAGAATACTCGCCATCCGTTTCTCCCCAAGAAAGGACAACGATGACCTGTAGAAAAGACAACAAACCCAATACAGGAGGGGACGAGGCGTGGAAGACCCTGGGAACCGCTGGCCAGGCTGGCCTTCTTCCTGGGGTGCGGGACATCATGGCTTCGGCCCGGGGGATTCCCTCTTCCATGAAGGTTTCCGAGGTAGTCGAGGTCTTTCGCGGCGATCTTTCCCTGCGCGTTCTTCCGTTGCTGGAGGGAGAAAGGTGTATTGGCGCCGTCAGCCGCAGGAATCTGTTTTTTCACCACCTGAGCCGCAAGTATGCTTCAGACCTCTTCAGCAACAAGCCTATCGAGCTCCTGAAAGATGAAACACCTCTTCTGATCCCTTCCCACCTGGATATCAGCCAGGCGCTTGAGTTTCTGCTTGAATCCGATCCCCGCCTGGAAACAGACGCTTTCCTTGTGGTGGAGGAAGATAGGTGTCTGGGAAGCGTCCCGGTCGCCGATCTTATGTTTAATATATCCGCGTCCCAGCGCCGCCTGCTTGATACCCTGCAAAGCCTGAGCGCCAGGATACGGGAGGAGGTGGAGCATGGCCGGGAGATCCAGCGGGATCTCCTTCCAGAGCCTGAGTATCTTTTCAACAATGTCCGTATAGCCGCCGGAATGACCACTTCAACGGAAATAGGGGGCGATTTCTATGATTATTTTTCCTGCGGGGAGAACCGTCTGGGCCTGGTTATCGCCGATGTCAGCGGCCATGGGGTCCAGTCCGGCATGGTGACCACGGCGGCCAAGGCCAGTCTCCATACACTTCTCTCTTCAGGGGTTTCTACCCCGGCCGGGCTGTTGTCCGGGATGAACAGGGCGATCATGGCGACCGCCCGGCGCAGGCTCCTGATGACATGCTTTATCGCCGTTATTGATACGGAAAAAGGTCATATGCTGTTTGCCAATGCCGGCCACAATTTTCCCTATCTCTATTGTCGGCGCTCCGGTGAACTTCGGTTTCTGGATGAGGCGATGGGCTTTCCGCTCGGACTTGATGAAAATCCCGTGTTCACGGAAATGGCCGCTGAATTCAGGGCCGGGGACCTTCTTGTACTCTACACCGATGGAATCGTGGAATGCCGGGACCGGAACCATGAGGAATTCGGCTATGAGCGGATGGAGCGGCTGATCCTGAACAGGGTGGAGGGCAAGCCGGATGGATTGGTGAGCGCTTTGCTGGACTCAACACTTGAATTTGCCGGGAGCTCTGTCCTTGAGGACGATGTCACCATACTCGTGGCCGCCTCGTTTCCCGATCCAAAGAGACAGACGCCGGAAATTCAATAAATATGAAATGAAAGGAATCATTTATGAACTCATCGGAAACCATTGTGGCGGTTGTCTCGGACGCCGCTGAAAAATCACTCTGGTCGCCAATATTCAGCAGGATGAAAGAAAGAATAACCCTGATGGAAGTCCGGGAAGTTTTCCATCTGACGGTGAGATGCCGGGAAAAGAGAATCAGTCCGTCAGTGGCGCTGCTTTCGACCCGTTTGTATCCACGTGAACATCCCAAGCTGGTTTCTCAGTTCCGTCAGCTTTTTCCCGAGTGCGAGATAGTGTTGATGGGCCTGTCAACGGACCCTCCTCCTCCTCTCGGGGTAATCCTCCGGGATAATGTGCGTCACATGCTGATCAATCCCGCTGATGACCCCTTTCGAGACCTTGACAGAGAGGCGTCTCTTTATGACCTGACCATGCGCCGGCTGAAAAATGGACTCCCTCTCTATATCTCGGATTACATCAAGCCGGGCACCGCCGTTCGGGAGTTCCGGGTTGTTTCGTCTGAACAGAAGGAAGAACTGATAGGCGAACTGGAAAGCGCCATACCCGGCTCTTCCAGGGAGATGGAGATGTTACGGATGAAGGCGGCCCTGCTGGCCGATGAGATGCTGGAAAACGCCTTGTACGCCGCCCCTCGTGGTGAAGGCGCCGCGCCTCTTTTTCAGAAGGGAGAGAAGAGGACCCTGTCCGAAGGCGAAGATGTTTCATTCCGCTTCGGATTTGACGGCGAGTCTCTGGCCCTGGAGGTAACGGACGGATGGGGAACCCTGTCTTCGGAGGCGTTTTTCGAGCATGTGACCCGCAACCTTGAATGTCTCGGCATTCATGAAGAAATTGGTGGAAGGGGTCTGTTTATCATCTGGCGTTTCCTTGATTCCCTCCATATCCGCATAAATCCAGGAAGGCAGACGGTTATCGGAGGCAAGATAAGGCTGGCCTCGGCGGATTGTTACCTGGAATCCAAGGGTTTTCATATCTGCGCCATCCCCTGAAATGCAAGCGCGCGGCTTATGGCCAACGCGACATCACATCGCCGGGTGAGAATTATCCGGGGTGCAATCAATCTGAGAAAGGAAAAATCAGTGGAAAACAATTTCAAGATGGAACTCAAGCGCGGTTATGACTCTGACTTCGTAAAACTCTTTGGAACAATAAACTACGAAGCGGGGAATTCCCTGGAGGAATTGCCGGACAAGGTCGGACGTCCCAGGATTCGCTTCGATTTCAGCAATGTCGGCAGAATAAACTCCATGGGTATCGCGTTTCTGTTGCGCTGCATGAAGAAACTCCGCGATGAGAAGAAAACCGAGATATCCCTGACCGGCCTGAATTCCATGCATACCATGCTCTTCAAAATGACGGGCGTCTTTATGCTTGCTTCGCCGGAGAGTTGAGGCGTCTCTTCCTTCCAGGATATGTTGTCCGGCCGGAAAGCGGGGAGAGACGGCGTCTAAGGCAAGCCTGCATTCGAACTTTAACCACAGGGGGGTGATGATGCTTTCGGAATACAGATGTTTATGCGGTTTCAGAACCATTTTTCTGCACAAGTTCATCAAGCATGCCCAGAATTGCGCCGTCTTCAACCAAAGGGGGACCAAGGTCTTTATTCCCAGTGTGGCCTCCGAAAGACAGGTTCCGGATGCGCGGTAGAGACAGCGCTGATGGATGGCCGGAGAGGGTGTGTTGTGTCCGGGCCGACGCCGATTGGCGTCGGCCCGAAATCATTTGAGGAGGAAATGATGTCTGGAGGTGTTCACAGGACTTTTAGGTGTGATTGCGGCAGGTGGCACAGCTACGCGGATTATGTCTTTGCGTACTGGGAAAACGAGGTAGAACGTATCTGCGTTTGTGGAAAGTCCTTCAGGATATCCCCCGGTAACGGGAGAGGAGTTGCCTGAACGGATGGATTTATTCAGAGGCGCGGGGCTGAAGCGGTTGAAAAAAAGGCGCGGCGGAAAGTTTTTTCCGCCGCATGTCTTTTATAGTATGTGTGATATGGCCTGAGACATTACCGGGTACGTCGCGCGGGGCATACTGAATCTTTGGTGGCAGGCGCCGCAGGATACTGAATCTTTCTCCATGCGCGTCCAGAGCGTCAGGTTTCTGGAGTCGCACCATTCGCAGTACCAAACGTAATAATCTCCCATCGGCATAACTTTCATCTCAATCTCCTTTCTTCGGAAAACCGGAAACGCGGGGCTCATCGCCGCCGTGGTTCACCGTTCTCTTTTTCTTTCTGATTATCCGGCATCATGGTTACAGCTATGTGGGAATTCTGGAAAGAATGGGTAAAACATTGTCCTGATAGCGGCAGATGGATTGAACGAAGGGCGGGCGACCTGTTGGTGTTGGGTCGACCCTAAGGGCAGGCGTGTCATGCGCGGTCATTGACGCCGAATAATCTGTGATACGAGGCGAAAAAAAAGGGGGGAAGGAGTTCCCCCCACCATGAAGAAGGCCCAAGTGAGCAATGGGACTTCACAAAAGAGTACTAGAAAACCAGTTGCGCTTGTATGCGGTATTGCATGTCGTCCGTGCGGGTTGTCGCCCCGGTCTGTTTGTGGATATTCCCTATGTCCGCCTGCACCTTCAGGTTGTGCTTGTCAAAGTAGTAGGATATGGCGCCCAGCTGCTCGGTCTGCAGGTCTCCAGATTTTGCCCGATCCTTGTCATACTGTGAGTAGCGGACCGCGACACCGATTTTCGGGGTAATATTATAGCCGAGCTGGGTATACCAGCCCATGGCGCGTTTGCCCGCGTCTGTCGTCTTGTTGTCGCCCTGGGCAAAGAGCGCCTCCCCTTGCAGGGCGAGACCCAGCCATTTGAAGTGAGCGTCAAAGCCGAAGTTCTGGAGGTCTTTGTAGCCATTCCAGGCTTTTCCGTATGAAGACTTGTTTTCATCGGCGTTGAGGTTGTTGTAGAAGTAATTGGCCCCGACGGTGAACAGCGGCTTCTTGCTTATGGCGAGATCCGGTTCGTCATTGGCCATGGCGCCGAGAGGGCTGAATCCGACCCGCGCCGCAAATGCGTTGTGATTGGTTGATCCGGCCGTTGTCTGTCCGTCGCCATTGGTGCCGGACAGCGCATAATCAACAATGCCGCCGGCAAGCTTGCCATGAACAAAAGCGCCGAGTTCATAACCGGGGGCAAAACTGCCGATCCACGGTACCCGATCAACAAACATCAGAGCCCCGTCGGACTGAATGTTGCTGTATGCGTACTTGACCTTTGTCTGGCCGAACAGCAGTTGCAGTTCGTTCATCACCTTGTAGTTGATGAAGCAATCCGTCAACCCGCCGTTGGAAGGAGAGGACGCCAACTGCACCGGGTCGATCTCCATCTTGTAGGTGAGATCCTTTGTGAAGGCGTAGCCCTGGGTAATCAGCCTGATACGTTTTGCCTCGAATCTGCTGTAATCTGCAGTGTCGCCATCATGGTCATAAAAGGTGTAGCGGTACTGCATCCTGCCGCCCAGGGTTAGCTGGAATTTCTCGTCGGCTGATGTGAAGGTAAAACCCTTACCCAGCTTGTAGTCGAGGGGCTTGTTCTTGCTGACCTCCTTGTAATCCGCCTCGGTGATGACGCCCTTTTCTTTGAGAATCTCCTCGAGACTCTTCGCATCCGCGTTCTGGACGATCGCCAAGGCCGCCAGAATTCCTGCCGCAACCATCTTCTTTTTCACTCCATCCTCCTTTTCATGTTGGAATTTCATGCCGCTTCTTTGAAGGGCGCCGGTTCCCGGTATCTCATTTTGTCCCGGATAATGATTCAAGAGGATAAACTGGGAATGTTTCTGGCAGGTTACAGGCCGTAAAAAGATGTGTTACGTTTCATTTCAGTTTGCGGCGATCGCGCACTATGGAGAATCCCGGCCGCATCTTCGCCATTTTCTTCACCTCCGTCGCCAGCGAGGCCAGTTGGGGGTAGGACTCTATCCGGCATACGTCGGTGCTGACGATGCCGATGGACAGGGAGAGAAGGGCGAATTGTTCGAGTTCGCCGCCGCGGTTGCGCGCGTTATACCTGCCCGCGCGGAAATCATCGGGTCCGTGGAATTCCGGAAGCATGCCTTCGAACCTGGCGCAGATCTCTTCACAAAGGGATATGGAATCCCTCGGAGGGGTTACGACGATGAAATCGTCTCCTCCGATGTGTCCGCCGAAATTGAAGGAGGCGGACGGATGGCTGGAGATTGCCTGGGTGATGATGGCCGACAGGGCCTTGATGACGATGTCTCCCCGCTCAAAGCCGTAGTGGTCGTTGAAGGGTTTGAAGTTGTCCATATCGATATAGCAGACGTCGAAGTGCATGTTCCGTCCCAGTCTCAGAGATATTTCCCGCTGGATGAAATCATTGCCCGGCATGCCGGTCAACGGGTTGGAACCCTTGGCAAGGATGATATTCCGCTCGGTAATGGCGTTCAGCAGCAGGGATATAGGCACGGTCCCCAGGTAACGTCCGCCGCGGGTGACGCAGATGTCGTCGTAGTGGAGGGAGGATTCCCTGGAGCGGATGCGCCGGGAGAGGTCGTCCAGGGTCGTGTTGGCTTCACAGAGAAAGAAGTTTCTTTCCATGACATCGGCCACGGTCTTGTAGGTATTCATGGAATATGCGTATCCGTGTCTGCCGATGATTTGCTCCTCCAGAAACCTGCCGCGGTGCAGCATGCCCACCACGATGGCGCCGTCCACCACCGGGATGGTGCGGAGATTCGGGTCGGCGATAAACCTCTTCATGGCGCTGATGACCTGGGTGTCCGGGGTGATGGCGCCGGTGTTGGCGCAGATGTCGCCGATAAAGGATACATCCAGTGATAACGGGATGGTGTCCTTGCCGAAGATGACGCCTGCCGGCAGCGCGGAATTCATGTATGGAGACGGATGCGCCAGCAGGAAGCCCTGCAGGTACCGGATCCCTGACTGCATGAGAACGGAAAGCTCTTCTTTCCGTTCGATGCCTTCCGCCACCACGCTGATGCCGATGCGGTGACAGGCAGTGGCGACGGCGTCCACCAGGTTGTATTTGATGGCGGCGCGGTCGATATCGGCGATGAAATGGCGGTCGATCTTGACGAAATCCGGTTCGATGGTGGAGAGCATCTTCAGGCCGCCATAGCCGGCGCCGAAATCGTCGATGGCGATCCTGTATCCCTTGCGACGGTATATCTCCAGGGATTTCCTGAAAAAGGAGTAATTGGAGATCATGCTTTCCTCTGTAATCTCCAGGACAATCTTTTCCCTGGGAATGGAGAGGCGTTGGAGAATGACGTCGCAGGTGTCCAGAAACAGGCCGTTATTCATAAGGGTTTCCGGACACAGGTTCAGGAAGAGGCATTCGCTGCGGTTTTGCAGAGAAAAGATCCCGGCCGCATGCAGCGAGCGTTCCAGGCATGCGCAGTCCAGGGCGCAGACGCACCCTGTCTGGATGGCCCTCTGGAAGAGCGCCCCGATATTGCCGAAGGGGTTTTGACCGCGGGTGCGGGTCAAGGCTTCGTAACCGGCGACGGAACCGGCGACAGCGTCGAAGATGGGCTGGAAAAGGGTCGTCAGCTGGTCGCCCTGGATGATGTTGCGGATGGATTCCAGGTCACGGGCGATGGCCGCTTCGTCCTGTGTGGCGATGGGGGCGAAGTCTCGGGGTAGTGTCCTGGGTTCGTCGTCGAACTCCCAGCGTATCCGCATTTTCGCCGATGAGCCGTCTTCTTTCCGCAGACTCAAATCCGAAGTTGCCGAGGAAGGCTTGTCGGCGGCGGCCATTGTTCCAGGGAATTCAGGCGGCATGGAGGGAACTGGTTCTTTCTTTTCCTCCCCATGCGCCGTCGCGGCCCTTTGCGTTTTTTTGCGCGTAATCCGCCAGAACGGCAACCATCTCGCCATCCGGGGTCGGGTCGATATGGGGGATCTTGCTCTGGCCTCCGAGCTTTCCCCTGTAATACTTTGACCATGCATAGATTGTCCCTTCATCCGCCATCACTACCAGCGGCGATTCTATCCTCCCCTGGGAGCGGAATGCGGCATAGTCGGCGTTCCTCCGGCAAAGGGAGGTATCCAGATGATCCGCCAGAAACCCTTCATCACAATCGTTGGCGTTGCTTGCTTCCAGTACCCACAAATGACGTCTGCCGGGGATGTGAGCGCCTACCATGAACTCGCGGACAGCTACTCCCTGTTGCCGGTTCAGTTCCTCCACCGATTCTTCCACCTCGCCCTGTGTAACCTTTTCCTCGAATCGATCCAGAAAGCGGTCCCTGCCGGTGAATTCAATTAACAGCGGGTCTCGGGAGACAAAACGCAGGGTGTCTCCGAGGTGATAGCGCCAAAGACCGGAGCAGGTGGAAAGGATCACGGCGTAACGACGGCCAATTTCCACCTCCGCCAGGGTGACCGTCCCGGCGCCGGGGGGCGTTGTTCCCCGTTCATCCAGGGCTTCGAAGGGGACGAACTCGAAGAAGACGCCATAGTAGGGAGTGAAGCGCATCAGTTTCTCCCCGGGAAGCTGGAAGGCCATGAACGCCTCGGAAGAGGGGAGGAGTTCCAGAAAGGCTGGAGCGGTCTCTCCGAACAGGCGCTGGAATTCGCTTTTGTATGGCTTCATTCCCGTGCCGCCGTGGATAATGAGTTCCAGGTGGGGGAGGAGCAGGCTTACCTGCTTCCCCCCCATTTCGGAGCACCTCTTCAGGAGGAGGAGTATCCACGGAGGGACTCCGGATATGGCGCGGATGGTGTCGCCCGTCAGGAGCAGCCGGGCCATCTTGTCCAGCCTTTCTTCCCAGGGTAGGGACGAGGTCGCGGTGTCGGGCGCCACGAACGGCCGCAGGTACCAGGGACGGTTACGAAGGGTTATGGCGCTCATATCGCCGCTCCATGCCCCTTCTCCCACGTCTTTAAGGAGAGTGCTTCCCGCCATGTACAGCACTTTTCCCCCCATGAGCCTGCTGGAGGGATTTCCCGCCAGGTAGCAGGCGGTCAGGTCCAGGGCCGCGCGCCGGTTCTCGGCGAACATTTCATTGCTGAAGGGGATGAACTTGGTGGGCGTGGTTGTTCCCGAGGTCTCGCAGTACCAGGGAAACCGGCCCGGCCAGGTGACGTTGTCCAGGTTGAGCCGCGGCTGGCCGTTGTTATCGCTGAAGTGGACGGCGAAATAGTCTCTCCAGAAGTCGGCGTAGGAGCGGATGGGCACGTTCCGCTGATAGCAACGCAAGGCTCTGTCGAAAGGAAGCGCCGCGAAATCAGCGAAGCCATGATCCCTGCCGAAACGGGTATCCCGCGCGCGGGTGATGAGCCGGTGGAAGATTTCGCTCTGGTGCCTGAGCGGGTCGCGGGCTCTGAATCGCGCGGCCTGCGCACGGGCCGCTGCTGAGATAAGAATGTTCATGGAATGCTCTCTTTCGCCCTGATCTTTTTAACTTTCACTTTTAACTTCTCACACCGCCCGCACCAGCCCCGACCCTCGGACTTCTTCGTACCAGCCCTTCAGCAATGGGTTGTAACAATGGTGGTGGAAAATGAGGGAGGCATGGGCTACGGGGTCACCGGGATCCGGGGATCTAACCGTGCGCACGGCGCCGCATGGAAACATACGGCCGTAGGTTTCCGGGTTTCTCAGCGAGAGGAGGCTGGGAGAGCCGGGAACCAGCATGGCGTCCTCTGCTTCCGCGAGAAGGGTCAGTTGGGGTCCTTCAAACAGGGGGCGTGAGGTGTCGGGCATGGAAAAGTCCCTCAGCGCCAGTACCCTTTGGTAGCCCCCCAGGCAGGAGGTGTGCGCGATAACATCCATGATCTTGCCCCGTATGGCCATGTGCCGCCGGGAAAGGATCCGGTTTTCCGCACCCGCTTCAAACAAGCTCTGGAAGCAGCGCCGCGCCCGCTCCATTTGCCGGTTCAGATCGTCTTTGCCTGCGTGGTCAGCCTTGAGGATTCTCCGCAGGTTGCTCTCCAGGATGCGCACCCCTCCCTTGCGCTCCCCTTCCGGGCGCACCAGGTCTTTGGCGCACAATACCGGGCTGATCATGACGATTCCGGCGATGCGAAGGTCTCTTATCGCCTCCCGCTCCTCAAGGAAACGGGCAACAAGTCCTGAACCGAAGCTGATGCTGAACAACACCGGCGCTTCACCACGGCGGTTAATCTCTTCGACCAGATCTCCCAGTTGGGCGCGGAACATCTCTCCCGAGAAGCCATGACGGGGATAATTCAGATAGTAGACGCTGCCGAACTTTCGCAGCAATTCTCGCTGGAACTCCGCAATCTCGGTGGCGTCTGGCACGAAACCGGAGATGACTATAGTGGGTATGCCGCCGTTTCCCTTTTCCCGGAAGAGGTGACTGCTCACGGAGTTCGGAGAGTCTGCCTGCTCTCTCACGGCTGCTTCCCGTCGGCGCACCGAAGGTTGAAATGGTTTGATGGAGATGCGGCGTAAAAGTCCGGTCGCGGTCGTGGCCGCGAAGATCATTGCCGGGTTGCTTTTCAGGACATTTTCCACAAACGGCGGAATGTTGGCGGGGGACATGGTTTTCCTCCTCTCTTTCCGGGATGATGGCCATATTCCCATACGGGCGTTACATCCGTGTCGCGGAATGGCAACGAGTCGGACGCGGCGGTTTTTCCGGAAGAGAGGAGAAGGGGTCCTATGACGGGGTGGTATGGCGGATGTCCTTGCCTTTCACCATGAAGATCACCATTTCGGCCACGTTGGTGGCGTGATCGGCGACGCGCTCAAGACATTTGGAGATGTAGTTCAGCTTCATGGCGCGGCTTATGGTGGTGGGGTCTTCCATCATGAAGGTCAGAAGCTCCCGCTGGATCTGGTAATTGAGGTCGTCCGCCATCTGGTCGTTTTCGCACACCCTGACGGCCAGAGCGTCGTCGCCGCGGACAAAGGCGTCCAGGGCCTCCCGCACCATGAAGCGCGCGGCTTCGGCCAGCCGCGGCAGGTCGATGTAGGGCTTCAGGGGAGGTTCTTCGTTCAGTTCCCGGACGCGGTTGCAGACACTCACGCACTGGTCGCCGATTCGTTCCAGGTCCGTGACGATCTTCAGCGCCAGGGTGAGGAAACGGAGGTCTCGCGCCGCGGGCTGACGCCGCGCCAGCACCTCCAGGCATTTTTCGTCGGTTACCACCTCCAGGTGGTTCACTTCGTGATCGGAGATGATGGTGCGCTCCGCAAGCTCCGAGTCCCGATCCACCAGGGCCTTGATGGAGTTGGAGATCATCACCTCCACCTTTCCCCCCATCTGCAGGAGGAGGTCGCGGATCTCGTTCAGTTCGGCGTCATACTGCTTGATAATATGTTCTCTTTCCATGAAATATCCTCGTAGTAATGCACTTTTTCACTTTTCACTTTTTACTTTTCACTTTTCACTCATTACTCATCACTGCTTTTACCCGAACCGTCCGGTAATATAGTCCTCAGTATGCTTGTTGTCCGGATTGGTGAAGATCTTCTTGGTCTCGTCGAATTCTATCAGTTCGCCCAGGTAGAGGAAGGCTGTGTAGTCGGAGACCCGGGCCGCCTGCTGCATGTTGTGGGTGACTATGACAACCGTGTACCTTTCCTTCAATTCGTTGATAAGCTCCTCGATCTTGGCGGTGGCGATGGGGTCCAGGGCCGAGCACGGCTCGTCCATGAGGATGATCTCCGGGTTCACGGCAATGGCGCGGGCGATGCAGATGCGTTGCGCCTGCCCCCCGGAGAGCCCCAGGGCCGAATCGTGGAGACGGTCTTTTACCTCGTCCCATATGGCCGCTCCCCGGAGACTCTTCTCCACGGCTTCGTCCAGGATCGCCTTGTCCTTTACCCCCGCGATGCGGAGACCGTAGACGATGTTTTCGTAGATTGACTTGGGAAAGGGATTAGACTGCTGGAACACCATCCCCACCCGGCGGCGCAGGCCGATGACGTCCAGGGCCGGGTTTGTGATCTCTTCCCCGTCCAGTCGGATGCTTCCCTCTATGCGCACATTGTCCAGCAGGTCGTTCATGCGGTTGAAACAGCGTAAGAGGGTGGACTTGCCGCACCCCGAAGGGCCGATGAAGGCGGTCACCTGTCCGCGGGGGATGGCGAGGGTGATGTCCTTGAGGGCGGGGGAGGTCCCGTAATAGAGATTGAGGCCGCTGATGTCCAGGACGGGGTCCTGTATGGCTCGGATAGTGCGTAATTCCATGGTATCGGTATCTCCGTGGTTGGTTCTATCGGTATTCTCAGAACGCCTTGGTGGCGTATTTTTGTTTCATCCTGTTCCTGATGAGGATTGCGGCGCTGGAGGCGGTGATGACGATGGCCAGCAGCAGCAGGGTGGTGACGAAGACCATCGGTTTGGCCGCCTCCACGTTGGGCGACTGGAAGCCCACGTCGTAGATGTGGAACCCCAGGTGCATGAATTTGCGGTCCATGTGGAAGAAGGGGAACGTGCCGTCGATGGGGAGCGACGGCGCCAGCTTGACCACACCCACCAGCATCAGGGGCGCCACTTCCCCGGCGGCCCTGGCCATTGCCAGGATCATGCCGGTCATGATGCCGGGGGTGGCCATGGGGAGGACCACCTTCAACAGCGTCTGCAACTTGGTGGCGCCCAGGGACAGGGAGCCCTCCCGAAGCCCCTTGGGCACGGCCGCCAGGCCTTCTTCCGTGGATACGATAACAACCGGCACGGTGAGCAGGGCCAGGGTCAGGCTTGCCCACAGAATGCCCCCGGTGCCGAAGGTGGGGGTGGGGAGGCGTTCCGGGTAGAAGAAGGCGTCGATGGAGCCGCCGATGCCGTAGACAAAGAATCCGAGGCCGAACACGCCGTAGACGATGGACGGCACGCCGGCCAGGTTGTTGACGGCGATGCGCACCAGACGGACAATGACCCCTTCCCTGGCGTATTCACGCAGATACACCGCGGCAATTACGCCAAAGGGGAGGGAAAAGAGGCTCATGAGGATGACCATCATCACCGTGCCGAAGATGGCCGGGAACAGGCCCCCCTCGGTATTGGACTCCCTTGGCTCATCCAGGAGCATCTCGCCTGTCTTTCCGGCGTAGAAGGAGCTTTTGGCCAGCATGCCCATGTCATTGGGACGCCAGGCGCGCACGATGTCCATCAGCGCGATTTCCTTCTCTTCGCCCGCCGCGTCCGTGAACAGGGCTTTGGGCCGTCCAAGCTCCTCCATCTCGGTATTAAACCGCTCCAGAATGGTATTGAAACGCGCGAGAACCTTTTCCCTTTCCTGTGTCATGGCTGCAATGCGCGCCGGGTCCCCCTTGGCGTATTCCAGTTTCCGGATCCTGAGGCGCAGGGCCTCCGCCTCGCCGTTGACCCTGGACATGGCCTTTTCGGTCCCTCTCAGCTTTTCGCGGGAGGCCGCCACCAGGGAGAGGGCCCGTTGCAGGTCGTCCCACGGCTCGGCCGATGGCTGGACGTTCAGTCCTTCCAGGGAAAGGGATTTCAGAAAGCCGTAAAAGTTCCCGTGCTCCTTTCGCTCCAGGGCAATGGCGTCTTTGGGGAGCGAGCGGGAAGAGATGTCCTCCAGATCCACCCAGCGGTAGTCCTGTGAGTACAGATCCCGGTTCCCTACCTTGAACTGGAGCCGCTCGCCGTGGGAGGCGGTCGCCTTTTCTCCGGCCGTTATCTCCCCGAGTAGCCTTGAGCCGTCTTTCAGGTTCGCCAGGGTAAGGTCTGAGGGCCAGAAATATCCCAAGCCGTGGACCAGGACCACCACCAGGAGTGTCGCTATCATCAGGAGGGTGGCGGAAAGGGCCGCGGCTGTCGCCCAGACCTTGGGTTCCCCCTGTTTCCAGAATGTGCCCATATGATTGTCCGTCCTTGTCAGAACCGGCCGTACTTCTTGCGGAATCTCTGACGCAAGACCTCGGCGGCGGTATTAATGAAAAAGGTGAAGAGAAAAAGCAGGACCGCGGAAAAGAAGAGGGTCCGGTAGAGGGTGCCCAACACGGGCGCCTCCGGTATCTCCACGGCGATATTGGCCGAAAGGGAGCGGAAGCCGTTGAAGACGCTCCAGTCCATGATCGGCGTGTTGCCGGTCGCCATGAGGATGATCATGGTCTCGCCCACGGCCCGGCCGAAACCTATCATCACCGCGGAGAAGATTCCGGGCAGGGCGGAAGGAAGCACCACCCGCCACGCGGTCTGCCAGCGGCTGGCGCCGATGGCCAGGGATGCGGCCGCCAGGTTCTTGGGCACGTTGGACAGGGCATCCTCGGCTATGGTGAAGATGATGGGGACCACAGCCAGGCCCAGGGCGAAGCCGATGATGATGGAGTTGCGCTGGTCGAAGCGGATGCCCAGGGTCTCGAAAAGCCACAGCTTGAAGTCGCCGGCGAACAGGGATGACTCCAGCATGCTGCCCAGCAGGAAGGAGACATATACCCCCAGGGCCAGGGCCGGGACAAGAAAGAGGAACTCCCGGCCCAGGGAAAGGCGCTTCAGTCCCGGCGTTGAGCCGAATTTTCTCCACAGCAGCATGAAAAGAAGGACCGTTGCCGGAACGGTCGCCAGTGAGACCAGCAGTGAAACTATGGCGTGGTCGAACAGAGGCGCCAGCCACAGGCCGGCCAGGAAGCCGATGACCACCGACGGGATGGCCGCCATGATCTCGATGGCCGGCTTGACGAACTTCTTCATCCGCGCGCCCATGAACTGGCTTGTATAGAGCGCGCCCAGCAGGGCCAGCGGGATGGCGAACAGCATGGCGTATGCCGTCCCCTTCAGGGTGCCGAAGATGAGGGGAGTCAGGCTCAGCTTCGGCTCGAAGTCGTCGTTGGCCGAAGATGACTGCCACACGTATGCGGGGGCGTCGTAGCCCTCGTACCACACCTTGCCGAAGAGGGTCTTCAGGCTGACCTCGGGGTGGGGGATGGAGATGCGCCACACCGTGACCCGGTTGGCCCGATCCAGGGCGATAACGCCGTTTTCCTTGCCGGACACGGCGAAACATTGGATGGGGCTGGCCCCTCCCAGGGAAAGGAGCCGCCTCTCCGAGGTCATGTGGTCCACGGCTACCGTCCCCCTTTCATCCAGGGAATAGAGTGTCTTGCCGCGAGGGGAGGGGAGGATGGCGCGCACCGTGCCGTTACTGCTGGTGAGACCGTGGATGCGCGTGAGGGTCTTGTCCCCCGCCAGTCCGCTCTCCGAGGCCGGAAACCAGGTGGAATAGTTCCCGTCCGCGTCCCCCACGGCCAGCGATACATCGCCGAAAACGGGAGTGAGGGAGGTGACGGGTCGGCCGGAGGTGTTGGCGACCACGGTATCCAGCAGCTTCGGCGATTCCCGGTCCGACAGGTCCCAGCGCAGCAGGTGTCCGCGGTCCGTGCCGGCGTAGAGGAAATGGGCCTTGCTGTCCAGGGCGACCGCGGTCACCGCGCCGGGAAGGTCGCCGCCGAACAGGGAAGCGGAAGTCCTGGTGGATTCGGTCCCGTCCATGGATTCGGTTCTGGTGGTCGCGGAGAGGGAGAACCTTCCTTCCGGGAGGAGAGATACCCTTATCGCTTCCTTTTCGTCCGGAATCCTGGCCAGGGAAAGAAGAGGCGCCGCCCCGTCGGCTTTTTGTTCCAGAAGAGTGGCGATATCGTGGCTTATGGACTTGCCGCCCGCGCCGTCATCCGCCACGGCGCAGTTGATCCTGATGGAGGTGAAAGAGCCGTCCTTCCACAGAATGTCATATTGGCGCCGTGGCGCTTCGACGACAGCAGCTATGCCGCTGGCCCCGCCGGGAGGAGTCAGGCGCGCCGTGTCCTTGACCTTTCCGCTTTCTGTGTCGAAGAAGGAAACGGCACCCGAGTCATTGATGACATAACCGGCGGAAAGAGAATCATCCGTTCCCATGGCCAGAATCCTGTCTTCGCTGGTGGAGAGTGGCGCCGTTGAGACAAGGGAGGCGGAGGGTGGGAGAAACAGGGGAACCGCCACCTTGAGTATCAGGACGAGGATGCCGATAACCGAGAAGATGACGAAAAAACCGCCGATGTTGATGAGCCAGGCGGCGAGCCGGTCGTTTTTCTTCGCGCGGGCGAGAAATCTGTCGTTCATGAAAGCGGTGTCTCCTGTGGGTAATCTTTGCATCCGGGTTCTACCTTCACCTTGCCGTTGGCCGGCCGCTTATCAAGGAGAATGGGTGATATGCAGACCCCTCTCCGCTGAGAGAGGGGTCCGGGTCAGGGGTTGGACGTTAGGGTTAAAACCTGAAATCAATAAGCTACTTGAGGGTATCCAGGCTCTTGGCGGTCATCTTGGCCGTGAGGGGGAGATATCCGTCCTTGACTACAATCTCCTGGCCCTCCCTGGAGACGACGAACTTCAGGAACTCCTCCACCAGTTTCGGAAGCGGCTTGCCCGGCTGTTTGGCCACATAAACGTAGAGGAAGCGGCTCAGGGGATACTTGTTATTCAGGGCGTTCTCGTAGTTGGCCTCGAATGCCTGTCCGCCTTCCTTCTCCGAGAGGGCCAGGGTCTTTACTCCAGAGGTCTTGTAGCCGATGCCGGAGTAGCCGATGCCGTTCTTGTCCCTGGTGATGCCCTGGACAACTGAGGCCGAGCCGGGCTGTTCCTTGACGGTGTCCTTGAAGTCACCCTTGGACAGGGCGTGTTCCTTGAAGAAGCCGTAGGTTCCGGAGGCGGAATTGCGGCCGTACAGGCTTATGGGCTGGCCGGCCATCCTGCCGGTAACGCCCAGTTGACCCCAGGTCCTGATGTCGCTGGCGTAGCCGCGCTTGCGGTTCTTGGAAAAGGCAGCGTCCACCTTTTCCAGGGAGATGCTCTTCAGGGGGTTGTCCTTGTTCACGAACACGGCGATGGTATCGATGGCCACGGCGATTTTGGTGGGCTTGTAGCCGTATTTCTTCTCAAAGGCGTCCATCTCGCTGCTCTTCATCTCGCGGGACATGGGGCCCAGTTGCGCGGTCCCGGCTATCAGGGCGGGGGGGGCGGTGCTGGAGCCCTTACCCTCAATCTGAATCTTCACATTGGGATACTTCTTGCGGAATCCTTCCGCCCACATGGTCATCAGGTTGTTGAGGGTATCGGAGCCGATGCTGTTCAGATTGCCCGATACGCCGGCGACTGTCTGGTACTTCGTCAGTCCCTTGTCCACTTTCACCGGCTGCGCCGAGGCGATTCCGGTTGCGGCCACAAGCAGGGCTGCGGCCGTGCAGATGATTCTCTTGAGCATTTGTTACCTCCTGGTGTGTAAAGCGTGATTTTTCGTAATAGTAGCGGCTTCAGGTTACAGTCTTGTTACGAATGGGCCAAGATATCTTGAAATCCTGGCCCTGGGCCGTCATGGTGGATACCCTCCGGGCGCTTCCGCTGTCACGCCTTTTTCAAGGTAAAGGAAAAGGTTGCGCCCTTTCCTGGAGAGCTCTCCACGGAAACCGTGCCGCCATGGGCCTGGACGATATGCTTGACGATGGCGAGACCCAGGCCGGTTCCTCCCATTTCGCGGCTTCTCGCCGGGTCCACCCGGTAGAATCGTTCGAAGATGCGAGGAAGATCGCGGGGCGGGATTCCGATGCCTGTGTCCGTAACGTTTATTTTAATCAGACTATCCAGTTGAATGGCCGAAACGGTTAGCGAACCTCCCGCCGGAGTGAATTTCACACCGTTGTCCAGGAGATTGATGAGCACCTGGTCCAGTTTTGCCGCATCCGCAAGGGCCTGGGGCGCGTCCGCCAGGGAGGGGGCCGGGATGAGCGATATGCCCTTTTCTTCCGCGGTCCGCTCCATGAGCCGGAAGGCCCGCGTCACGGCGGCCAGGATGTTTACCGGCGCCGGTTCCAGTTCCATGGTCCCTGATTCCATGCGGGATAGGGTCAGAAGGTCGTTTATCAGGCTGGCCAGACGTTCCGCGTGATTGAGAATTATGCTGAGAAACCGGGTTTTCTTTTCCGGCTGCAAGGCGTCCCCTTCGTTGAGAAGGGTTTCGGCGAAGCCCTTGATAACTGATACCGGCGTTCTGAGCTCGTGGGAGACATTGGCCACAAAGTCCTTGCGGATCCCCTCCAGTCTTTTCAGGTCGCTTATGTCGTGGAATACCGCCACGGCGCCCAGGAGTTCGCCTTCCTCCCTGAGGGGAACCCAGTGGGTGAGAAGATGCTTCTCTTCCGGAACCAGTACGGACATCTCCTCGATGGTTTCCTCCCTGGATTCCAGGGTCCTTTTCAGCGTATTGTGCATTGCCGGCTGCCGGGTGATCTCCAGGAGGGACTTGCCCTCCAGTTCTTCCACGAGGGCGAATATGGCCCGGAACGCCGGATTCGCCAGGGTTATGTTTCCCGAGGTGTCGGTGACGATCACCCCTTCTCCCATGCCGCGCAGAATAGTGTCGAGGCGGTTCCTTTCGGCGGATACCTTTCCCATCTGCTCTTCTATCTTTGCGGTCATCTCGTTCATCATCGCGGCCAGTTCGCCGATTTCATCGCGGCTCGTGACGGGAATCCTGGCGCCGAAATTTCCCTTGCCGATGAGCCCGGCAACGGAGGCCATCTTCCGGAGAGGCCTGGATGTAAGGCTGGCAATTGCATAGCTGAGGAAGAAGGAGCAGGCAACCGCGAGAAGAAGCGCCGCCATCAGAATGGCGCGAAGGCTTCCCGTGGCCGTTTCAAGGCGCGAGAGGGGGAGCGCCATGCGTATCACGCCCCCCTGGTGGTTTTCGGCCCGGAAAGGGAGCGCGACATAGAGCATGCTGGTTCCCAGGGTGGCGGAATATCGTATGGAAGAGCCGGCGCCTTTCCTTATGGCCTGCTGGAACTCCGGTCTGGCGGAGTGGTTTTCCAGCTTGTCCAGATCCGAATCCTTCAGTTCCGAGTCGCCCGCAACAACGCCGTCGGCCGACATGATGGTTACGCGAGCCCTGATCTCTCTCCCGGCGTTGTGGGCTATGGCGGGCGCATCGCGCTTCAGGTCGCCGATCTCCTTGGCGCACATGATGGCGACCAGTTTTGCCTCGTTCAGGAGGTTTTCCCTCGCCTCATCCAGAAGATGCCCTTCCAGTGTCCGGCTCAGGTATCCATAAAGGACGGCGCCGGTCAGGATTATCAAAGTCAGATAGGAGGCCATAAGCTTCCACTGTATCTTGATCTTCATGAATCCTCCATCTTGTAGCCGAAGCCGCGAACGGTCTTGATAAGGTCTCCCGCCGGGCCAAGCTTGGTGCGAAGTCGCGTGATGTGTGTGTCCACCGTTCTGGTGTCGCCGACATAGTTGTATCCCCAGACGTTCTTCAACAGCAGGTCGCGATTCTGGACCCTTCCCGCCCTTTCGGCGAGGTTGAGGAGGAGCTTGAATTCGGTGGTGGTGAGCGTCACCTCCTCTCCGGCGGACGTAACCGTGTGGGCGCCGGTGTCTATGGACACCGGGCCTATGCTGATGATTCTTTCCCCGCCCTTTTCCGGTTCCGTCCGGCGCAGGACGGCCTTGACGCGCAGCATGAGTTCCCGGTTGGAAAAGGGTTTCACCACATAATCATCGGCTCCTACTTCGAAACCCACCACGCGATCTATCTCTTCTCCCTTGGCGGTCAGCATGATCACCGGAATTCGCGCGGTTTTTTCCGACTTTTTAAGTATTTTGCATATTTCCGTTCCCAGCATTCCCGGCAGCATCAGGTCCAGAAGGACCAGATCAGGCAGTATGCGGCGGGCCGCTTCCAGGCCGCCGGGTCCGTCAAGGGCGGTTTCAACCCGGTACCCCTCCCTTTCCAGGTTGAATGCCAAGAGATCCAGAAGGTCCCGTTCGTCTTCAATGATCAGGATAGTTTTCATTGTCCAGACTCCTCTTTCCAGTGGATTCTAGCCGGATAATGTGACAATCGCGTTACAATTCCGTGAACAGTCGGTTGACTTGGGCCTTCCGTGAACACGTTGCCCGGTATTTCACACCATCTGTTGACAGTGGTGTGGAAAAAATGTGAAAGCGGCCCGTAAGGGGCGGTTTTTTCCGCCATGATTGCGTATTGCCTTTTTTTTAGTCGCCTTGATCCACCTTGGTTAAACCATGTGATCCTGCGGACGAGAAAACAGGCGTGCGTGGATGTATTCATGGAACATAATATCTTGACTTGCAAGGGTTGCTGTGATAATTCATAAAATCCTTTTAAATCAACATGTTAAATTTAGTACTGCGAAAAATGACGTCTGCTTGTCACCGCGTGTTCCGGTTCGCTTTCCCGTTGACTCTGTAAAGCTGCTTTTGTTGCGAACCGTTCGTTTCTCCTTAATTAATAACCGGAACGTTGACCGGGGGTGGATTGTTTTTTATTTCAGGGGAGGTCGTGATGTCGAGTTTTATCGAGTGTACCATGGGTGGCTTACTGGGGCGGATGGCGGAGCGTTTTCCGGATAACGACGCGCTTGTTTACGTGGATAGGGGGCTTCGCTATTCCTATCGCCAGTTCAATGAGGTCTGTGGCAGGGTCGCCAAGGGTCTCCTCCGGTTGGGGATAAAAAAGGGTGATCACGTCTCTATCTGGGCCACGAATGTCCCGGAGTGGGTCATTTTGCAATTCGCTTCGGCCAGGATTGGCGCAATCCTGGTTACCATCAACACCAGTTACCGTTCCGCTGAACTGGAATACATCCTGAAGCAGTCGGATTCCAACGCCCTCTTTCTGGTAAAGGGATTCAAGGACACCGATTATGCCCAAACCCTTTGCGATGTGGCCCCGGAGGTTCCTCAATCCACCCCTGGCTCTCTGAAAAGCGCCAAGCTTCCCTGTCTGGAAAAGGTTGTCTTCATAGGAGAGGAGACACCAGCGGGGATGTTGAACTTCAATGATCTGCATGCTCTCGCCGATGAGGTGTCCGATGAAGAACTGGCTGCGGTTGAGGCAGGTCTTAATCCCCATGAAGTCATTAACATGCAATATACCTCCGGAACTACCGGTTTTCCGAAAGGGGTCATGCTTACCCACTACAACGTAATCAACAATGGTTTCTTTATTGGAGAGTGCATGCGCTTCACGGAAAAGGATCGCCTTTGCATACCAGTTCCCTTTTTCCATTGTTTCGGTTGCGTACTCGCCGTAATGGCATGCGTCACCCATGCTTCCACAATGGTTCCGGTGGTTACCTTTAATCCTCTCCATGTCCTTCAGGCAATCGAAAAGGAGAGATGTACCGCGGTCCACGGTGTTCCTACCATGTTTATAGCCGAACTGGAGCATCCTGATTTTGAAAAGTTCGACCTTACCAGCCTGCGCACCGGAATCATGGCAGGCTCCCCTTGCCCAATCGAGGTTATGAAAAGGGTTATCCGCGACATGCACGCGTCGGAGATCACCATCGCCTACGGCCAGACCGAATCTTCTCCGGTAATCACCCAGACGCGTACTGAAGACCCTGTCGAGTTGCGCGTCGCTACGGTGGGCCGGGCTCTTCCAGACGTAGAGGTAAAAATCGTGGACATTGAGACCGGAGCTACCCTTCCTCCCGGAAAACAGGGAGAACTCTGTACCCGTGGTTACCTGGTGATGAAGGGGTACTACAAGATGCCGGAAGAGACCGCGAAGGTCATCGACGCCGATGGCTGGCTTCATACCGGAGATCTGGCGGTAATGGACGAGAACGGCTACTGCAAGATAACCGGCCGTATCAAGAACATGATTATACGAGGTGGTGAGAATATCTATCCGCGTGAAATTGAGGAGTTTCTCTATACCCATCCCAAGATCTCCGATGTTCAGGTATACGGCGTGCCAGATAAAAAATTTGGTGAACAGGTCATGGCCGCGATTGTAGTGAAAAAGGGTATGGAGATGACCGAAGAAGAGGTGAAGGAGTTCTGCAAAGGGAAGATCGCCAACTACAAGATCCCCAGATATGTCAAGTTTGTCGATTCCTATCCCATGACTGCTTCCGGCAAGATACAGAAATTCAAGCTTCGCGAGATGGCCATCCGCGAGTTGCGGCTTGAGGATGCCGGGGAGACAGCCTGACATGAACGGGCGGACAACACCGGGCAGCGAACTGGAAGCACGGCTACGCGCACTTCAGGCCCTTATGCTGGACGAAGGTCTGGGCATGGTTCTTCTCGTCCAGAACGCAGACCTCTTCTACTTCACCGGTACGATCCAGTCGGGATGTCTTTGTATTCCGGTTGAGGGCGAGCCGATATACATGGTCAGAAGAGATGTTAATAGGGCTCGCGCCGAGTCGGCCCTAGCGGAGATAGTTCCATTTGCCTCCATGCGCGAGGCGCCCGGCATCCTTGAAGGATACGGTATCCGTCCGCCGGAGAGGATCGGAATGGAACTGGATGTGTTGCCGGTTGGCCTCTTCGAAAGGTACCGCAAGGCGTTCCCGGCCGCTCTGTTTGCGGATGCAACCCCCTTGGTGAGGAGGGTGCGCATGAAGAAGTCCCCCTTTGAGCTGGAGATAATGCGCCGAGCGGCGCGTCAGGTGGATATCGTCTACCGGCGCGCGGGTGAAATGATCCGGGAGGGGATGACGGACCTGGAACTGGCCGCTGAACTGGAATACGCGGCCCGCGTGGAAGGGCATCTGGGACTTATAAGGATGAGGGCCTTCAACGGAGAAATGCTCTTCGGGCACACCTTTTCCGGCTCTGACGGCGCGGCGCCCGCGTATACGGACACGCCGCTGGGAGGCGTGGGGCTCCATCCCAGCTTTGGACAGGGGTGTGGTGTGAAGACCATTGCTCCGGGCGAGCCCATTATTGTGGACTTTGCCGGAAGTGTCGACGGTTACCTGGTTGATCAGACCCGCTTATTTGCCGTGGGCCATATTAAGGAGGAGTTGCGCGCAGGGTACATGGACATGCTGGCGGTCCAGGAGAGAATGCGCGAGCTGGCTGTTCCGGGGGCGGCCTGGGGCGATGTCTATGAGGGCTGCCATTCCCTTGCCCTGGAAAAAGGGCATGGGGATAATTTCATGGGATACAAGGGCGCCCAGGTATCGTTCATCGGCCATGGTCTTGGTATAGAGATAGACGAATATCCCTTCATCGCCCGCGGGTTCAGCGATATGTTGCTGGAGTCCGGAATGGTTTTCGCTTTCGAGCCGAAACTGGTGTATCCGGGGATTGGCGCCGTGGGCATAGAGAATACCTTTCATCTGTCCGAAAGCGGGCTTGAACGGCTTACTTTTTCCAGCGAGGACATTTTTGTTGTTTAATATCCATAGGCGCCAGTGTGATAAATGTGCCTGAATCGGGAGAACAGGGCAGGATGTCAAGACTTAAGGAAAAACTGCACGAAAAGATACTAGCGCAACGTTCCCGGACGGCTGCGCTCCTCAGGAATCACCGCCATGTGGTCATCGACAAGGTGACCATTGGGCAGTGCATCGGAGGGATCAGGGATCTCAGGTGTCTTGTTACGGATATCTCGTTTCTGGATCCGGAGGAGGGGATTCGCTTCCGGGGAAAGACCATACCCGAGACATTCGACGCCTTGCCCCATGTTCCTGGATGTGAATATCCCTATGTGGAAGGGTTCTGGTATTTCCTTCTTACCGGCGAGATACCCACCATGGAAGAGACCCTGGAAGTGGTGGAGGATTTCAGTCTGAGGTCGCCGGTTCCCCAGTATGTTATCGATATCTTGAGGACCATGCCTCGTGACACCCATCCCATGACCATGTTTTCCACGGCCGTGCTTTCCATGCAGCGCGAGTCCATATTTGCCAGGAAGTACGCCGGCGGCATGAAGAAATCAGAATACTGGGAGTCCATGTACGAGGACTGCTGCAATATTCTGGCGCGTATCCCTACCATCGCCGCATATATCTACCGGATGAAGTATCGCTCCGACACCATCATTCCGCCGGAAAGATATCTGGACATCGGCGCGAATTTCGCTCATATGATGGGAATCCCCAGGCCTTACGACGATGCCGCGCGCATGACCTTCATTCTCCATTCCGATCACGAATCCGGCAATGTCTCGTCCCACGCAACCCATCTCGTGGCCTCCGCCCTGGCGGATGCCTATTACAGCCTCACCGCGGGATTGAACGGTCTGGCCGGTCCTCTCCATGGTCTGGCGAATCAGGAGGTGCTGCGCTGGATTCAGGAGGTTTACCACCGGTTGGGGGGGAAAGTCCCGTCTGAGAGGGACCTGAGGGATTTCATCTGGGAGACACTGAACAGCGGACAGGTAATACCGGGTTACGGCCATGCGGTTCTGAGGAAGACGGACCCAAGATATGTGGCCTTAAAGGAGTTCTGCGAGAGACATCTGCATGACAACGAACTGTTCCGGGTAGTGAACATGATCTACAGGGTGGCGCCTTCCATTCTCATGGAGCACGGCAAGGCCAAGGATCCATGGCCGAACGTGGATGCCCAGTCAGGCGTGGTTCACTGGCATTTCGGCATCACTGATTACGATTTCTATACCGTACTTTTCGGTGTGGGGCGGGCAATAGGAGTTCTGGCGACTATTATCTGGGACCGCGCCCTCGGCTACCCCATCGAGCGACCGAAATCCATTACCACGGATATGCTGGAAAAGTTTGCGCTCGGGGAAGAATCAGGTTCCTGAAAACGGCCCCGACGGAGGCCGACCCAAGTCAAGGGCGCGCGGCAGGGGCCTGCTGATGATCCCCGAATATCTGGGCGCTGAAGATATAGATGTCCGCCTCGTTTTTCCATGCGTCTGTTTCGAGTCCCGCTTTGAGGCATGTCTGTTCCAGAAAGGTTGTCCGGTCCCATCCCTGCTCGGCCGCTACCTGTGGCAGGAGCACGCCCCGGAACATGTTCTTTTCGATATAGAGACCATGGACACCCACCAGGATTTCATCGACGGAGTTTATTTTCTTGAGTGGCGAGAGTATTGATATCTCCAGTTCAATGTCGCCCAATTCCTTCCTGGTAAGGGGATAGAAACGCGGATCCTTGGTCGCTGCTGCCATGGCCATGTCGCCAACCGTGGCATGGAGGGGCTTTTCGGACGTGAAAACGCCTATGCAGCCGCGAAGCCTGCCGTGCATCTTGATGGTGACGAAACACCCTCTCTTCAGCGACAGGTTGCCGCTTGGCGCCTCCTTCGTCCGGTTCTCTTCAAGACCGACCGCTTTCGCGATGGATTCCCTGGCAATCTGTAGCAGAACCTTTCGCTCTTCAGGAGTTACGATATTTTCCACGTTATTCTCCTTTTGATTTTTACGGGTTTTTAAATCCTATACTATATTTGCGGATGCCAGACAATATGGAATTGTCCTCAAATGACTTTCCCCGCACAAATCCGTTCTGGAAGCCCTCCAATTAATTTCCTTGACAAAAAGCGAGAGGGTCAACTAGTATAAACCGCTTTACGGGCGGTACTTTTTCCTTAAGCCGGGAAATCCGTCGATCCCTGATGCCTCGACAGAGATGGTGATAATGTTTGAAAGCCTTTCCGACAAGCTTGATCTGATATTCAAGAAGCTCCGCGGCCAGGGGGTCATGACCGAGGACAATATCAAGGACGCCCTGCGAGAGGTCCGTCTGGTGCTTCTTGAGGCGGATGTCAACTTCAAGGTAGTCAAGGATTTTGTCGAGAAGGTCAGGCTCAGAGCCGTCGGAACGCAGGTTTTGCAGAGCCTTGCTCCTGGGCAGCAGGTTATCAGGATTGTGCACGATGAGCTGGTTGCGCTCATGGGCGGCGGGGAGGATAATTCCCTGCAACTGGCGGCAAAACCACCGGTTGGCATCATGCTGGTAGGCCTCCAGGGTTCCGGTAAGACCACAACCTGCGGCAAGCTCGCAAGATATCTGAAGAACCAGCGGCGAAAGCCTCTGCTGGCGCCTGCCGACGTATACCGGCCCGCGGCCATCGAACAGTTGAAAACCCTTGGCAGGCAGCTTTCTCTGGAGGTGTATGACTCCAGTGCGGATCAGGACCCGGTGGACATCTGCCGGGAGGCATTGAACTATGCCAGGCTTTCCGGCTTTGATACGGTTATTTTTGATACAGCGGGCCGCCTTCAGATCGATGAGACGCTCATGGACGAGCTGGCGCTTATCAAGGTTGCCGTCGAGCCGTTGGAGATTCTCCTCGTAGCCGATGCCATGACCGGCCAGGAGGCCGTTAACGTGGCGACCGGTTTTAATGATCGCCTCGATATCACCGGTGTCATCCTGACCAAGCTGGACGGCGACGCCAAGGGGGGCGCGGCGCTATCCATCAAGGCGGTAACGGGCAAACCCGTCAAGTTTGTCGGACTGGGAGAGAAGCTCGACGCCCTAGATGTGTTCCATGCGGACCGACTGGTGTCGCGTATTCTGGGGATGGGTGATGTCCTGACCCTCATCGAGAAGGCCCAGTCCGCCATCGACATTAAGGAGGCGCAAAACCTCCAGAATAAACTGAAAAAAAACCAGTATGATCTGGAGGATTTCCGGAACCAGTTGCGGCAGATGAAGAAGATGGGCTCGCTGGAATCAATCATGGGCCTTATTCCCGGCATGGGAAAGATGATGAAGCAGATGCAGGGGGCGCAGCCCAGCGAGAAGGAGCTGAAGCGTATTGAAGCAATAATAGATTCCATGACTCGCGAGGAACGTTTGAATCCAGGCATCATCAACGGCAGCCGACGCCTCAGGATTTCACGGGGCAGCGGCACGACGGTGCAGGAAGTCAATCAGTTGCTGAAGCGCTTTACCGAGGCTTTGAAGATTGTCAGGCATCTCCAGAAAATCGGACCCAAGGGACTTATGAAAGGGATGGGCGCGCTGCGCAAAGGCATGCCGCCATTCTGATATACTGCATGTAAAGAAATCCGAAAACCCGCTGAATAACGGCAATAGAAAAAAACCAGGAGGAAATCAATGGCTGTAAAGATAAGACTTGCACGCGCCGGAATGAAGAAAAAACCGTACTATCAGATCGTAGTTGCAGATGAACGCTGCAAGAGAGACGGAAGATTTATTGAAAGAGTAGGTTCCTATGATCCCAACCAGGAACCCGCGGCGGTCAAGTTTGAGGAAAGCAAGACCCTTGAATGGCTCGCGAAAGGCGCGCAGACAACCGATACCGTCAAGCAGATGCTCAAGAAATCCGGTATATGGGAGAAGTTCGTAAATAAGGCAGCATGACGTCCAGTTTTTCCGGTACGCCGGATATCCTACACCCACAGAGGATGCCATCATGAAACAACTCGTTGAAATCATTGCCAAAGCCCTTGTCGATGACCCCAGCATGGTGAACGCTGCCGAAGAGATGGAGAACGACACTACTGTTATCAAGCTGACTGTCGCAAAGGAAGACATGGGCCGCATCATTGGCAAGGAGGGAAGGACGGCGAAAGCCATCCGGACTATCCTGAATGCGGTTTCCACGAAGAGCAACAAGAAGGCGATTCTCAAGATAGTTGAATAATGAAGGGTAACGAAGAACTGATTCTGATCGGCAGGATTTCAGGGACTCACGGAATCAGAGGTCTGCTTCGCGTCGTGCCTTATTCCGGCGACGCGGACAGTATTGCATCCCTGAGTACATTCATAGTACGCCTGCCGGATGGAAACTTCGAGACCTACGGTATACGCAGCGCGGTAGAACATGGGAAAAAGGTCTTGGTCGCCCTGGAAGGCATTCAGGACATGAATGCGGCCGTTGCGCTGACGGGCAGCGAGATCTTCGTGCGCCGCGAACAACTCCCGGCCCTGCCTGACGGGGAGTTTTACTGGCAGGATCTGCTGGGCCTTAAAGTGCTGGATGAGCAGGGCGGGGTACTCGGCGAACTTGCCGATATCTTCACTACTGGCGCAAATGACGTCTATGTTGTTAAAAATGGCGGAGAGGAGTATCTTCTCCCCGCCATTGAGGATGTGATCATCAAGGTCGATCTGGATATGCGCGCCATGACGGTTCGTCCCTTGGAAGGTTTGCTTGATCTATGAAAATTGATCTGCTTACCCTGTTTCCAGGCATGTTTCACGGGCCTTTTTCCGAAAGCATTCTGAAGCACGCTACGGATAAAGGCCTGATAGACGTCAATATCCACAACATTCGCGATTTTGCCCTGGACAGGCATCGGGTCACCGACGATTACCCCTATGGAGGGGGAGATGGAATGGTGATGAAGGTCGATCCCCTTGCCGCCTGTATCGAGGCCGTCAAGTCACGTCGGCCCTCCTCCAGGGTGCTCCTGACCACTCCGCGGGGAAAACTGCTGAACCAGGCAATGGCGCGAGAACTTTCGGGGGAGGATGGCCTCATTATCATCTGCGGCCGCTATGAAGGAATAGATGAGCGGGTCCGCGAACTTTTTGTGGACACGGAAATATCCATCGGAGATTTCGTGCTGACAGGCGGAGAGCCGGCTGCGATGGTTATCGTTGACGCTGTGGCCAGGCTGCTGCCGGGCGTTCTGGGGGGCGCTGAATCAGCGGAAAACGACTCCTTTTCCAACGGACTTCTGGAATATCCCCAGTATACCCGGCCGCCGGAATTCAGGGGACTGACGGTTCCTCCCGTCCTCCTGTCCGGAAATCATCGGGAGATCGCCCGTTGGAGACGCAGGGAATCACTGCGGAAAACGTTTTTGATGAGACCTGATCTGCTGGAAACAGCCGTTCTGGGCTCTGATGATATATCATTTTTGAGGGAGCTGCGGGAACTTGGTGGAAATGCCGGCTGAAAAACGTGAAGGCGCTGCCCTGGGGATTGCGCTTCTCCACTATCCGGTCTACGACAAGAATCGCAGGATAGTGGCGACGGCCGTCACCAACCTGGACCTGCACGACATAGCGCGACTCGCCAAGACCTACGCTCTTTCGTTTTATTACGTGGTAACACCGCTTCCTGAACAGCGGGAGATTTGCCAGCGCATAATAAACCACTGGCGAAACGGGTGGGGCGCCACCTACAACCCGAAAAGAAGAGAAGCGCTGGAGCTTGTTACAGTCGTAGCCACCCTTGACGAGGCAATCAAGGACATGTCCCTGAGATGCGCGCGACCAGTAAAGACCATCGCCACTGGCGCGAAGGGCGCTCCGAACTGCATAACATACCAGGAAATGTCGGAAAAAATCCGCGAGGCCGCCGTTGACCACCTCCTGCTGCTGGGCACGGGGTGGGGGCTTGCCGAGCAGGTGACTTCCACGGCTGATTATGTCCTGGCGCCCATCTCGGGCCGGTCGGACTATAATCATCTGTCTGTCCGTTCGGCGGCTTCCATAATCGTTGACAGGCTTATGGGAGAACCACGGTAGAAACGGAAAAAGCGGCATCGGGACCAACCAGCAAATATCGTTTAAAAACATACGGGAGGAATTGACAATGAACACGATTGATCACATTGAATTTGAGCAGATGAAGAAGAACATACCTTCGTTCAAGCCGGGAGATACGGTAAAGGTCCAGGTCAGGATTGTCGAGGGTGACAAGACCAGGATCCAGGCGTTCCAGGGTGTTGTAATCAAAAGGCAGAACGGTGGAATCAGGGAATCCTTCACAGTGAGAAAGATATCCAACGGCATCGGCGTGGAGCGCTGTTTCCCCCTCCATTCCCCCTCTCTGGAGGCCATTGAAGTGATGACCCGCGGTCAGGTCCGCCGCGCCAAGCTCTACTACCTCCGGAAGCTCCGTGGCAAGGCGGCGCGCATTCGCGAAAAGAAATACGTGGCCCAGTAAACGGCCTTGACGGCCCCGGTTTTCCGGGGCCTTGTTTTTTGAGGGGGGTTTTCAGGAATCCTTTGCGAAGGGTGGGATGATGACGGGAAGTCTCTTTGGCGATAACGGGCGGGATCTGCTGATGTTCGAGAAGCTGGCGGCCAGCGGGGGGTTCATTTCGGTCGCGGGTGTCGATGAGGCCGGCAGGGGCGCTCTTGCCGGTCCTGTAGTGGCCGCGGCGGTAATACTTTATCCTGAAGGCGATTTCACGGGCATTGATGATTCAAAAAAACTGACACCGGAAAAGCGGGAAATCCAGTACGCCAGAATCATGTCGCAGGCCCGGGCTGTGGGGATCGGCGTGGCTGATAATCTGGAAGTGGACAGGCTGAATGTCCTTCAGGCAACCCTCAAGGCAATGGAACAGGCGATCCGCCAATTATCGCCCGCGCCCGATTTTCTTCTGATCGACGGGATATCCGCGCCTCGGAGTCCGATCCCTTGCCGCACAATAAAAAAGGGGGATTCCGCCAGTTTTTCCATTGCCGCGGCGTCTATTATCGCCAAGGTTTCGCGGGACAGGATGATGATTGTCTTTGATGGGGAATATCCCGGCTACGGTTTCGCGGTTCACAAGGGCTACGGTTCCAGCGCTCACATGAGGGCGATTGCCGGCATGGGGCCTTGCGCGATTCACCGTAAGACCTTCCGTGGCGTGAAGGAATTTACGGGACAGGTTCCATGAAGGAGACCATCGTCGGACAAAGAAAGAAAATAGGCGCAAGGGGTGAGGAAATCGCCGCCGGATTCCTGGAAAAACAGAACTTCAGAATAATACAAAGGAACTTCCGCTGCCGCTGCGGAGAGGTGGACATAATCGCCCGTGACGGCGGGACTCTTGTCTTTGTCGAGGTTAAAACCAGGCGCAACGCATCGTACGGACTTCCCCAATTGGCGGTAACGCCCTTCAAGCAAAGACAGATATCCAAGGCGGCCCTCACCTATCTATCAAAAAACGGGCTCATGAAGGAGGATGCCCGGTTTGATGTCATAAGCGTCCTGCTCCTTGACTCATCACCGGTAATAGACCACATCAGGAATGCCTTCGACCTGTCGTACTGAAGGTCGACGACGCTAATGAAATGAAAAAAGGCGCCCTTTACATAATCGCCACACCTATCGGCAATCTGGAGGATATTACTCTTCGGGCGCTGCGCATACTCAGGGAGGTCGATCTGATTGCCGCCGAAGACACCCGTCATTCCCGCAAACTCCTTTCCCATTTCGGTATTTCGAAACCCCTCACATCCTATTTCGACCATAACAAAAACATAAAAGGCGCCCTTATCCTTGAAAAACTGCGGGAAGGAATGTCCGTGGCCCTCATTTCCGATGCTGGAACTCCCTCCATCTCGGACCCCGGCTATCAATTGATACGGGACGCATGGAGCTCTGGGGTGAATGTTGTCCCGATACCCGGGCCCTGCGCGGCCGTGGCTGCGCTTTCGGCTTCAGGCCTGCCGGTGGATTCCTTTGTTTTTGAAGGGTTTCTGCCCAATCGTTCCGGAAAGAGGAGGGAAAAGCTGCTGCGTCTCAAGGACGAGGCACGGGTCTTGATCTTTTACGAGGCGCCGGTACGAATCCTGGCCACTTTGCTGGATGTCCTGGAAATCCTGGGTGACAGGGATGCCGTGCTTGCCCGTGAGGTTACCAAGATTCATGAGGAATTTCTTCGCGGAAAGGTGTCGGAAATCCTGGATACCATGGAGGCGCGCATGATCAAGGGGGAGATAGTCTTGATGATTGCGCCTTCACTTCCCGATGAAAAGGAACACGGGGATATGGTCGGGATACTGCTTTCACGCTACATCCTGGAGGAGGGGATGTCCGTCAAGGATGCCGTGAAACGAGTGGTTCTGGAAACCGGTGAAGCAAAGAGCGGCGTTTACAGGCAGGCATTGAAGCTTGTTGATTGATCTCTTTACGGCTGACGTGTTGGTTTTGTTGCCATTCCCGGCAGGAGCCGGCATCTTCCGTGACAGGCGTCTGCCGGGAATGGTATATCCTCCGATTTGAGAAACGCCCCCTGTCTGTTCGGCCGGCGGGCAACTGCGAATGGAGAGCAGGACTTCCGCATGTCCCTGATCTCCAGGGTTTCATGCGCATTCACTGTACCCGCACACACGGCAGACCATGCATCCTCCCTCGTGCTCTACCACGCCTCCACACTCGGGGCATGCGCCCCTTTCGAAAGGCTTTTCCTCGATATCGATCTCCGCCCCGCTCAGTTTCGTGTGCATCTGGATTGCCTTGGCCACGGCGTCGGCGCAGGAGAGTATCTTGTTGTCGCCGAAGCCTGACTGGGCGTGGCAGGAGATGCCGAGTAGCTGTTTGATTACCTGACGCGCCTGTACCCCGCTTCGCCAGGCAAGGGAGACCATGCGGCCTATGGCTTCACACTGGGAAGCGGCGCAACCGCCCGCCTTTCCCATGGTGGTGAAAAGCTCGAACAGTCCCGATTTGTCTTCGTTGACCGTCACGTAGAGGGGGCCGCAGCCGGTCTGCATCTGATACGTCCATCCCTTCAGGGCCTTGGGGCGCTCGCGTTTGACCAGTTTGATGGCCTTCTTGTCATCCTGGAGCGCGGAGGGTTCGGCTTCTTTTTTCCCGGTGGAGAGAACCTGCATGTCGCGGGAGCCGTCGCGGTAGATGGTTACGCCTTTGCAGTCCAGCTTGTAGGCAAGGAGGAAGACCTTTTCCACATCTTCCACGGTGGCGTTGTTGGGAAAATTCACGGTCTTGCTCACGGCGTTGTCGGTGTGACGCTGGAATCCTGCCTGCATCTCTATGTGGACTTCGGGAGTGATGTCGTGGGCGGTGACGAAGACCCGGCGAACTGCTTCGGGGATTTCCTCCATGTCGCTTACTGTCCCGTGCTCGGCGATGCGCTGCATCAGTTCTTCAGAGTAGAATCCCATCTCCCGGGCGATCTTTTCAAAATGGGGGTTCACCTCCACCAGTTTGTTGTTGTCCAGGACCTGCCGGACAAAGGAAACGGCGAACAGTGGTTCTACCCCGGAAGATGCATTGGCGATGATGGAAATGGTCCCGGTCGGCGCAATTGTGGTAACGGTTGCGTTCCGCATGGGCGCTTCTCCTGGCTTGTTGTACATGGATTGTTCGTAATTGGGGAAAGTTCCGCGCTCGACGGCCAGTTCACGGGAAGCTGCGTGCCCTTCGTCGTTGATGAACTTCATGACCTTCTCGCCGAGGGATACGGCTTGCGGAGTGTTGTAGGGAATACCCAGGAGGATCAGCATGTCCGCCCAACCCATCACGCCGAGGCCTATCTTTCTGTTCGCCCTGGTCATTTCGTCAATCTGCGGGAGAGGATAGTTGTTCACCTCAATGACGTTGTCCAGGAAGCGAACCCCCAGGCGAATGACTTTTCTGAGCCTTTCCCAGTCGATTTCACCATTCTTTACCATCTTTCCCAGGTTGATGGACCCGAGGTTGCATGATTCGTACGGGAGAAGGGGTTGTTCGCCGCAGGGGTTGGTGGACTCGATCTCTCCCGCCTGGGGTGTAGGGTTGTCCCGGTTCAGGCGGTCGAGGAAGACAATTCCGGGTTCCCCGTTGCTCCATGCCTGTTTTACAATGCGGTGGAACACCTTGGCCGCGTTGAGGGTCCCCGTAACCTGTCCGCTGCGCGGATTTCTGAGCTCATAATCTTCGTCCCTTTCCACTGCCTTCATGAATGCTTCGGTCAGTCCGACTGAAATATTGAAATTGTTCAGATGATTCTGGTCCGACTTGCACATGATGAAATCCATGATATCGGGGTGATCCACGCGCAGAATTCCCATGTTTGCGCCCCGTCGCGTTCCACCCTGCTTGATGGTCTCTGTGGCGATGTCAAAAACCCTCATGAAGGAGATGGGTCCGCTGGAGATGCCGGTGGTTGACATGACTACGTCATGGGCCGGTCGTAGGCGCGAAAAGGAAAAACCGGTTCCTCCGCCTGATTTGTGTATCAGGGCGGTGAATTTGACCGCGTCAAAGATATCTTCTATGGAGTCTCCAACGGGAAGAACAAAACACGCCGATAGCTGCCCAAGTTCACGGCCCGCGTTCATCAGGGTAGGGGAGTTGGGCAGGAATTCGAAAGACGTCATCATCTCGTAAAAACTGTCGGCGAGTCCGGAGGTGTCGGCGGCAGGGTCGAATCTCTTTTCGGCGGAGGCAATGGCCGAAGCTACCCGCAGGAACATGTCCTCGGGTTTTTCCAGAACCTTGCCATCCTTGTCACGTCGCAGATAGCGCTTTTCCAGAACTGTGACGGCGTTTCTGGACAATTTCAGAGCATGGCCCGCTGTTTTCGTTTTTCCCATAACGACTCGATCCCCCTTCAATTTCACGATGTTATCGAATTATATATAATTACTATATTTAGTACAATGCTGTGCAATAAACCACAAGATATATGGGGTGTCAAGGGTTTTCACGGTTGCGGTACCAACCCCTGCAATATCAGAGACCTTTCCGCGGCGGGAAGGAGAGAGGGAGGTGCGGTTCCGCATGTCCGGTTTCCCATGGGGCGCCGTCCGCGCTGTCCATTGTATGTAAACAATTTACAATCTCCGGCGAGTATGGTACGAAAAACCGTTAATTTATTACCCCTGTTCCCGGAAAGGATACAATGAAGACCTTCGTGCTTGATACCAATGTGCTTCTCCATGATCCCTTTGCCATCTTCAGGTTTCAGGAAAATACCATTCTGATACCCATTACCGTTATCGAAGAGGTCGATCGCTTCAAGAAAGACATGAACGAAACCGGCCGGAATGCGCGACAGATTTCACGCATCCTTGACGACCTGAGGAAAAAGGGCTCCCTTTCGTCCGGAGTTTCACTGGAAAGTGAAGGCACGTTAAGGGTGGTCCTGCTGAATGACGACGTATTGAAGCGAATCCCTACGGGCTTGACTGAACAGCGGGGGGACAACCGGATTCTTGCCGTTGCCATGGATGCCAAAAGCAGGAGCGACCGAATTCCCGTGATTCTGGTCACAAAGGATACCAACCTCCGGATCAAGGCCGATGCCCTGGGTCTGGCCGCCGAGGACTACGAGTCCGATAAGGTGGATATCACTGAACTCTATTCCGGGTATACCCAGATGGATGTGTCGCGGGAAATGGTCGATCTCTTTTACAGTGAGGGGGGCGTGGAGGTTGACACTGCTCTGCTGCCCAATCAGTACGTGGAAATGAAAGACGAAGGAAACCCCTCCCATACCGCCCTGGGAAAATACGTGGCCGGGCGCCGCAGGGTGCTTCCCCTCGTAAAAACCGGCAAGGAGGGGATTTGGAGCATACACCCGAGAAACCGCGAACAGACCTGCGCCATTGACGCCCTCATGGACGACTCAATCAAGATCGTCACTCTCGTAGGGAAGGCCGGCACGGGCAAGACCCTCCTGGCAATCGCCGCCGGTCTTCACAAAACCGCCGAGGAAGGCGTATACAACCGTCTTCTGGTTTCCCGCCCCGTTTTTCCCATGGGAAAAGACCTCGGTTTTCTCCCCGGCGACATCGAGGAAAAACTGGCGCCCTGGATGCAGCCTATCTTTGACAATGTGGAGCTCCTCCTGAGTGGACACGAGGCGGAAAAGCGCCACAGCAAAGGATACCGTGAGCTTATGGCAATGGGAATTCTGGAGATTGAACCATTGACATATATCAGGGGGAGGTCGATTCCCAACCAGTATCTGATTGTGGATGAAGCGCAAAACCTTACGCCCCACGAAATAAAGACAATCGTCACCAGAGCGGGAGAGGGGACGAAGATCGTCCTTACAGGCGATCCCTACCAGATCGATAATCCCTATGTCGATTCATCCAGCAATGGTTTGACCTACCTGGTGGAGCGTTTCAAAGGACAGGAGATCGCCGCCCATATTACCATGATGAAAGGCGAGCGCTCCGCCTTGGCCGAACTGGCCGCGAACCTGTTGTAGGCCTTCTGGTATGTGCCTAATAGCAAATAAATTCAAGGAGAGATGCCCGGGGATGTCTCATCCCCCGCCCGATACCATATGCTGCTTCTTGCCATAGAGTCTTCCTGCGACGAGACCTCCGCCGCTGTTGTCAGGGACGGAAGTCTCGTCCTTTCGAATGTCATATCCACTCAGGAAGCCGTTCATGCGGCTTACGGCGGTGTCGTGCCTGAAATCGCTTCGCGGAAGCACCTGGAGGTGATCACGCCCGTGATAGAAGAGGCCCTGAAGGGCGCTCGCGTCACCCTGGATCAGATTGAAGGGATTGCCGTGACCCAGGGGCCGGGACTGGCGGGTTCTCTCCTGGTGGGTATTTCAGCGGCAAAGGCCATAGCCTTCGCCCGCGGCATTCCCATTGCCGGAATACACCATATCGAGGGGCATCTGTTCGCCGTTTTTCTGGAAAAGGCGGTAAGCTTTCCTTTTGTGGCGCTTGTGGTTTCAGGAGGGCATACCCACCTCTACAGGGTGGACGGTGTCGGCAGATACCAGACCCTTGGCCAGACACGGGACGATGCCGCCGGCGAGGCCTTTGACAAAGTGGCCAAGATCCTTGGCCTTTCCTATCCCGGAGGCGCGGTGATTGACAGGCTGGCCTCCAGGGGGGATGCCGGGGCCATCGGGTTCCCACGGCCACTTCTCCGTGACGGCAGTTGCAATTTCAGTTTCAGCGGACTGAAGACGGCGGTTCTGCAGCATGTGGGCAATGCCCGGGATGCGTTTGAGGATGAGGCCCTGTCTGATCTGTGCGCCTCGTTTCAGGCTGCTGTGTGCGAGGTGCTGGTGGAAAAGACCAGGTCGGCGATCCAGCGAACCGGAGTGTCACGACTGGTGGTGGCAGGGGGGGTCGCTTGCAACAGCGGCTTGCGTTCAGCCATGAAGGAAATGGCTGGAGAAACAGGTGTGGAGCTTTTCATCCCCTCTCCCGTGCTATGCACTGATAATGGGGCAATGATAGCTGTTCCCGCCGATTTTTATCTGAAAAACGGTTTTGTAAGCGGGCTGGATATGGATGCCAGGGTTTCCTGGTCCCTTGACTCCCTTGCGGAACGGTTGGAGCGCTGATTAATGGGGACTATGAGGGCGAAAAAAGCGTTGGGGCAGAATTTCCTCGTTGACGGAAATGTTCTGGCGAACATCGTCAAGGCAGCCGACATCTCGCCGGAGGATATGGTTCTCGAGGTAGGACCGGGCAGGGGCGCGCTCACCGCCCGGCTCGCGGAAGCGGCGGCGAGGGTGGTTGCCGTGGAGTATGACAGGGATCTCGTGCCCCTTCTGCGAAATGAGCTTTGCCGCTATCAGTCCCTTGAGGTAATCAACGCGGACATACTCCGCCTGGACCTTCAGGAGGCGCTCGGGTATTCCGTGGGTGATAAATGGAAGGTTGTGGCCAATCTCCCCTATAACATTTCATCACAGATACTGTTCCGTTTTATAGAAGAGCGCGCCATGTTTTCCGAGATGCTGCTGATGCTGCAGAAGGAGGTAGGCGAACGGTTGCTGGCGCCCCCCTCCTGCAAGGACTATGGAGTTCTTACGGTATTCTGCCGGTTATATTTTGACGTGGAGAGGGTTCTGTCCGTGAAACCCGCCTCTTTTCGTCCCGTGCCAAGGGTGGATTCGGTTGTCCTCCGTTTTTGCGTTCTTGGGAAACCTCGCGTTGAGGTGGGTGACGAATCCTTGTTTCGCCGTGTTGTAAAGGCTTCTTTCGCCCAGAGACGAAAGACCCTGCTCAACTGCCTTAAAGGGATGGATGCGTCGGCTGATGAAGCCAGTCTCAGGAGGGTATTGGAGAGCGCCGGCATTGATCCCCGGAGGAGGGGTGAAACACTGTCGCTGGATGATTTCGCTCTCCTGACTAAACATATTCTCTCCGCCGGACTGGCGCCGGTCTGAATTCCTTTCCCGCCGGCATCCCGAGTTGGAAACCGGCGCTTCATGCTTCATCCGCGTTTTTTGTGTGTCCATAAATTAGTGGAATCTCAAAATCCCGTTTGACTTGCCATCCATTCTGTTATATAAAAAATGCTCTTTTTCATGATCGGCGACTAAACCGCGTTTTACGCGAAACAATATCCGCGTCCGTGAAAAGAATTGGAAACCATTCTGGATGATCAACGAGTGCGGAGGGCAAGGTGAAGGAAAACAGCAATAACTTCATTAAGGTGCGCACCTTCGGAGGGCTCACCATCTTCCGCGATGGTGAGCCTGTTTCCATTGTGTGGGAAAGCCGGAAGGCCCGCCTTCTTTTTTGCTGCCTGCTGGTCACCCATGACCAGTGGGTTCATCGGCACAAGGTTATGGAGGCCCTCTGGCCCGGGTGCAATACGGAGTCCGGCGAGAAGAATTTCAAAACAACCCTCAGCCGCTTGCGGAAGTCTTTTTCGGGTTTCGATTGCGCTCCTCCCGTTCTTACCCAGGGAGAGGCCGTGCGGATTAATAACCTTTCCATGGGCCTGGACGTCAGCGATTTCACCCATAGCGCCACACAGGGGATCCGGCGCCTGGTGAGGGGCGATACCAAGTCGGCGCGTAAACTGCTTGAAAATGCACAGGATCTCTATCGAGGATCGTTCCTTCCTGAAGAACCCCATAACGGTTTTATCAACGAAGCGCGATGTCGGCTCGCCGAAATCCATGCCTCGGTGATCAAGGCGCTGAAGAAAAGCTACCTTATTGACGGAAACACCGATGCGCTGGAGATATTTTCCTTTCTCAAGTATCCGCATATGGGTGAACAAGTTTAACCGCGACGCGAACCGGGCCGACCAACGTCCCGACCATACCCGTTTTTCAACAATACTCCACACCAGGTTTCTGAAGTCCGTGAACCATGCTTGATGTATGGCTCGCGGAAGACGTGCTATTCACCTGTCATCAGGCGGCGCTTTATTCCTTGAATGGGCATGGTATTTTCAGTATACTCCATAAGTTTCGCATCTATTGACTGGAGGTCATATCGTGATTGATTTTCTGGGGGACTGGAAGAGAAGCCGTTATTGCGGCGATTTGTCCGCGGCTGATATAGGAAAAGAGGTTGTGTTGATGGGGTGGACCATGAGGCGCCGGGATCATGGAGGCCTCATATTCGTGGACCTGCGTGATCGCGAGGGGATCGCCCAGGTCGTCTTTGATCCGGAGAAAAGCCCGGATGCCCATGCCAAGGCCGAACATGTACGAAACGAATTTGTTCTGGCGGTGAAGGGACAGGTCCTCGCCCGACCGGAAGGAACCACGAATCCCGCCATGAAGACCGGGGAGGTGGAGGTGCTGGTGACCGAGTGTCGGGTGCTGAACCGGGCGAAAGCCCTGCCTTTCACCCTTGACGAGCATGTGGATGTGGCGGAGAACATCAGGCTAAAGCATCGCTATCTCGATCTGAGGAGGCCGTCGCTCCAGAGAAATCTGCTCCTCCGCTCCCGTGTCAGTGAGATTACCCGTGTTTTTCTCTCGGAAAATGGCTTCATCGAGGTTGAGACGCCCTACCTGACAAAATCCACCCCCGAAGGCGCCCGCGATTTCCTTGTGCCTTCCAGGATCAATCAGGGGCATTTCTATGCCCTGCCCCAGTCCCCCCAGCTTTTCAAACAGATCCTGATGGTTTCAGGTTTCGACCGTTACTATCAGATAGTTCGCTGCTTCAGGGATGAGGACCTGCGGGCGGATCGCCAGCCTGAGTTCACCCAGATCGACTGTGAGATGTCTTTTGTAGACCGGGAAGACGTCATTTCGGTTATGGAAGGGCTTATTGCGAAGATCTTCGACGAGGTCTCCGGGGCCAAACCAGAACTTCCCATGCCCCGCATGACCTATGCCGAGGCGATTCGGCGTTTTGGAGTCGATAACCCGGATATCCGCTTCGGCCTGGAACTGGTGGATCTGTCCCACATGGTCGCGAAGAGCGGTTTCAAGGTCTTCTCCGAAGTGGTTGCCTCCGGTGGCATTGTGAAAGGGATCAATGCCAAGGGTTGCTCGGGCATGTCCCGCAAGGAGATTGACGAACTTACCGAATTTGTGAAGATTTACGGAGCAAAGGGACTGGCGTATGTGAAGATGACCCCTGAAGGCTGGCAATCACCCATAGCCAAATTCTTTACCGACGAGGAGATATCGGCCATGAACGCGGCGTTTGGCGCTGAAGAAGGGGACCTTCTCCTCTTTGTGGCCGACAAGGCGAAAATAGTGAATGACTCCCTGGGAAGGCTGAGAAACCGTCTTGCCCAGATAATGGAACTGGTAGACGGCAGCGTCTTCGGTTTTGTGTGGATTACCGACTTCCCTCTTCTTGAATGGGATGACGAGGAGAAAAGATGGGTGGCCGTGCATCATCCTTTCACCGCGCCCATGGATGAAGACCTTGAGAAGCTCGAGTCCGATCCCGGCCTGTGCAGGGCGAAGGCCTATGACCTGGTGCTGAACGGCAATGAGATAGGAGGCGGAAGCATTCGTATCCACCAGGAAAAGATTCAGTCTCTCATGTTCCGCCTGCTGGGGATTTCCGACGAGGATGCCAGGTTGAAATTCGGGTTTTTGCTGGATGCCCTCGAGTACGGGACCCCGCCCCATGGAGGCATTGCCTTCGGGATGGACCGTCTGATAATGCTTCTGACCGGAAGCGACTCCATACGTGACGTTATTGCTTTTCCCAAGACACAGAAGGGGGCCTGTCTCATGTCGGAGGCGCCTTCGGCCGTGGACCTGAAACAGGTCAGGGAACTGGGGCTCAAGGTGACTGCTCGTTAACCGAGGATGGCCTTTCTCCGGTTTATTGCCCGTCGTTCAGCATTCCCGTCTGACGGAGGGCCTCGTAAAGAACGATGCCCGCGGCGGTAGAAAGGTTGAGACTTCTCACGTTGCCGAAAATAGGAATCCTGATGGCGGATTCAGGATGGGCCGCAAGGAGCTCCTCCGGAAGTCCGGCGGTTTCCTTGCCAAAGACCAGAAAGTCACCGGCCCGGTATTTCACCGAGACGTACGACTTTCTGGCCTTTTTGCTCGTGTAGAAAAAGCGTCCGGAGGGTTGGCTTCGCCGTAATTCTTCAAAACAGTCCCAGTACCTGATATCCACCTCCCGCCAGTAATCGAGCCCGGCTCTTTTCAAAGCTCTGTCATCCGTGGAAAAGCCAAGTTTGCCGACAAGATGGAGCACGGAACGGGTTGCGCCGCAAAGTCGCGCGATGTTTCCGGTGTTTGGAGGGATTTCCGGTTCAACCAGCACGATGTTAAATGGCGCCGTATGTTTCATGGAGTGGATCCTTTTCTGTCAGATGTGCGCTGAAAATGGCACACCGGCAATGGGTTCTTTGTGTCCCGCACCCGCTGGACGAAACCTTTGCCACAGTCTCTTTCAACGGGTTTAATTTCCTTGACAAAACAAGAAGCGTATCTTTATACTTCAAAACTTTCCATAAGGGTATTGAAAATTCCATGAAAATAAGGGTAGAAGGGCTTTCTGAAAAACCGCTGGTTCTTTCGGCCCGGGAGCCGATCTCAGGGTATCCGGCCCTGGTCCGGCTGCAGGCGGATGGTGAATGTGATTTCCTCCAGCCCCTGCATCTGGAGATCACGGCTGAAAAGGAGTATGACCACATAAGGGTTCACGGCCGGGTCGGAACGAGGGCGCGCTTTGCCTGCTCCCGCTGCCTGAACTCGTTTGAGACGGATATAGTATCTGATTTCACGGTTTTCTACTCTAGGGCAACGGAGATTGCCATGGAAGAAGAGGTGGCTCTCACAGGGGAGGACCTTGTTTCCGCTCCTTATGAGGGTGATGAAATCGACTTCACCAGGGAGATCGAAGAGCAGATTGTTCTGGACATTCCCATTAAACCCCTTTGCCGTGAGGATTGCCGTGGCCTTTGCTCCTTGTGCGGAGCGGACCTTAATGCTGAAGATTGCGGCTGTAATCGCGCCGGAACCGGATTTTCATTCAGCGCGCTGAAGGACTTCAAAGTAAAAAAATAGAAGGAGAAATAAACAGATGGCAGTTCCAAAAAAGAAAACTTCCAAGTCACGTAAAAACATGAGGAGAGCCCACGATTTCCTCACACCTCCGAATGTGTCCACCTGTCCACAGTGCAAGGCGCCCAAGCTTCCCCATCGCGCATGTCCTTCCTGCGGGATGTACAAAGGAAGGGAAGTCATAAAGGCGGAAGACCTCTAGGATGGTTTTTTACTCATTGATCTCAGGTATGGACCGGGTGATTACATATGCGAGTTGCCGTTGACGGAATGGGCGGTGACAATGCTCCCGCTGTAGAGGTGGAGGGAGCGGTTGCCGCCGCCCGCGAATTCGGCATTGCGGTTACGCTGGTTGGTGATAATGACACCCTGAGCCGTGAACTTGAAAAGCATGATTGTTCCGGTCTCGATATTTCCATTGTCCATGCCAGCGAAGTGGTGGAAATGCATGACTCCGCTTCCGATGCCATTCGCAGAAAGAAGAATTCCTCAATCCGGATTGCCTGTGAATTGGTAAAGGACGGGAAGGCGGATGCCGTTGTAAGCGCTGGGAATTCAGGAGCTACCATGGCCGCCGGGATGTTTGTGCTCGGCCGCATGAAAGGGATTGACAGACCGGCGATCGCCACCATCTTTCCCAATCTGCGAGGTGAAACACTAGTCCTTGATGTCGGCGGAAATGTTGATTGTAAACCACAGAATCTGGTTCAGTTCGCCCTCATGGGGGAAGTTTACGCCAAGTATTTCATGGATATTCCAAGTCCGCGTGTCGGTCTTCTTTCCAACGGTGAGGAAGAGTGCAAGGGAAACGAACTGACCCGTGAGGCCAACAATATTCTTCGTGGCGCATCTTTCAATTATTTAGGCTACGTGGAGGGACGGGACATATTCAATGGCAATGCGGACGTTGTGGTCTTCGATGGTTTTGTCGGCAACATCGTTCTCAAGCTTTCCGAGGGTCTTGTGGAGGCCGTCGGGAGAATGCTTAAACAGGAGATAAAGCAGAGCCTCCTTTCCAAGATAGGATATTTATTTGTTCGTGGCGCATTCCGGAATTTCCGGAAGAAGGTCGATTATTCTGAATATGGCGGGGCGCCGCTGCTGGGGATTAACGGTGTGGGAATGATTTGCCACGGCGGTTCCAGCGCGAAAGCAATCAAGAATGCCATTCGTTTCGCCCATGATTATGCCCGAAAGGGCGTAAATCAGAAAATGGCGGAAAAGATGCAGCACAATATTACGCTCGGCAAGCAGCCCAGGGAAGATCTGAACAGCAAGGCTGCCTGCTGAAAAGGTGGGAACTATGGCTCATGCTCGAATTGTTGGAACCGGTTCCGCGGTTCCGGAAAAGGTATTGACCAATTCCGATCTGGAAAAGATGGTGGATACCAGCGACGAGTGGATAACCACCAGGACCGGTATCAAGGAGAGGCGGATTGCCGCGGACGGAGAGTTCACCTCTACCTTTGCGACGAAAGCCGCGCAAAACGCCCTGGAAATGGCGAATGTCTCGCCTGAAGAGCTGGACATGATAGTGGTCGGTACGGTTACTCCCGACTTTCCGTTCCCGGCAACCGCATGTCTAGTCCAGAAAAACCTCAAGGCCTCCAAAGCGGTCGCCTTTGATATCTCGGCTGCGTGCTCCGGCTTCCTGTTTGGCCTGTCAATCGTTGATTCCTTCATGCGATCAGGTCTCGCTCGAAAGGCCCTTGTTGTTGGAGCGGAGACCCTGACACGGATAGTTGACTGGACCGACAGGAACTCATGCGTTCTCTTCGGGGACGGCGCGGGCGCGGTAGTTCTCGACTCGGTTGATGAGGGCGTTGGTATTCTTTCCACCCATGTGCATTCCGACGGGACATACTGGGAGCTTCTTCATCAGCCCGGATACGGCAGCAGAAATCCGGCTTCGGGGCGGTTGTCCGGAGAAAATATTGCTTTCATCAAGATGCAGGGCAACGAGGTGTTCAAGCTGGCGGTGCGCGCCATGGAAGACGCGGCCCATCAGGCCCTTACGGCAAACAATGTGACCTCGGCTGATATCGATCTCTTTATTTCCCACCAGGCCAACCGTCGGATTATCGATGCCATAGGAAAGAGGCTGGGGCTTTCGCCGGAGCAGGTGTACATTAATCTGGAACGATACGGCAATACCTCCGCGGCGTCTATTCCCATAGCCCTTGATGAAGCGAACCGCTCGGGAAGGATCAAGAATGGAAATCTTGTCCTGCTTGATTCCTTTGGCGGCGGGCTTACCTGGGCGTCGGCCATGATAAGATGGCAGTCACTGGAGGTGGCTAAATGTCGCTGACCGCATTTCTGTTTCCTGGACAGGGTTCCCAGTATCAGGGGATGGGCAGAGAGATCTATCATAATTTCGCCGTTGTCAGGCGTACCTTCGAAGAGGCCGACGATGCGCTGGGCTTCGCGCTTTCCACGCTATGCTTCGAAGGGCCCGAAGAAGGACTGCTGCTGACCGAGAACACCCAGCCGGCGCTTCTGGCGACCAGCATTGCCTTTTTACGCCTTCTTCAATCGGAGGCGGATCTTTCTCCAGCCTATGTAGCGGGGCATTCCCTTGGTGAATACTCCGCACTGGTTTCAGCCGGCGCGTTGAATCTGGGCGATGCCCTTCGCGTTGTTCGTATGCGTGGAAGATACATGCAGGAGGCTGTCCCTGTGGGAACCGGCGCCATGGCGGCGGTTCTGGGTGTTGAAGCGGAAGTGGTGGCGGATATCTGCCGGGAGGCCGCGGAAGGTGAAATAGTAGTACCCGCTAATTTCAACTGCCCCGGGCAGATTGTCATATCAGGCCATGCCACAGCCGTCGAACGGGCTGTCGCCGCAGCCAGGGCCCGTGGTATCCGCAAGGTTGTTACCCTGCCAGTCAGCGTCCCGTCTCACTGCGCTCTGATGGCGCCGGCCGGGAAGCGTCTGGAGGAGATTCTTCATTCAATCCAGCTGCATCCTCTTTCTACTCCGGTTGTAAGCAATGTAGAAGCAAAACCCTATTCGGACTGTGAGAAAACGAGGGGATTGCTGGTTGCGCAGATAAGCTCTCCGGTTCTGTGGGAAATGTCTGTACGTGAGCTTGTTCAGTCGGGAGTCACAAGCTTTCTTGAACTGGGGCCCGGGAAGGTATTGTCCGGTCTGGTCAGGAAGATTGACAAGACGGTTCAGGCGAAAAATTTTGATGACCTGGCCGGCTTCAAGGCGCTCATCGGGGAGGTTTCATGAATCTCAAAGGCAAAACAGGGCTGATCACCGGCGCATCACGCGGCATTGGACGGGCGGTGGCGCTCAAGCTGGCCCGTGAGGGGGCGGATGTCATTGTTACCGCCACATCCATGGAGCGGGCGAAAAAGACCGCCGACGAGATAGCTTCAATGGGCGGAAAGGCTATACCCTGTGAAGTGAATGTGGGCAGAATCGATGATGTGGAAAGACTTTTTCGCACAGTCACCGAAGAATTCGGCGTCCTTGACATCCTGGTAAACAATGCGGGCATAACTCGCGACGGATTGTTGATGCGCATGAAGGACGAAGACTGGCAAGAGGTGATGGCGGTGAACCTGACCGGCACGTTCGCCTGTACCCGTCAGGCCGTTAAGCTGATGTCGAAGGCCAACGGCGGAAGGATTGTGAATATCAGTTCGGTGGTCGCCGAGACAGGGAATGCCGGGCAGGCGAACTACTGCGCCAGCAAGGCCGGTATCATCGGATTTACCAAGTCTGTCGCCAGAGAGTATGCGAAGCGCAACATCACGGTGAATGCCGTGGCGCCCGGTTTCATTGAAACCGATATGACCAGTGTCCTGTCGGACAAGGTCCGTGAGGATCTTCTGAACCGGATTCCGGTCTGCAGGTTCGGCACGGTGGAGGATATAGCAAATGCCGTATATTTTCTGGTGTCAGACATGGGGAGTTACATAACAGGCCATGTCCTGGATGTAAACGGCGGCATGCACATGTAAAAAAAATCCCTTTTGCAATTTCTGAAAATCATGCTAATAAGCAAAAGAAGTCAAACTTGACCTATGGAAAACGTCAACAATCTTGAATGGAGGAATGGAAATGTCGTCAATAGAAAAAAGGGTTAAAGAGATAATTGCCGAGCAGTTGGGCGTAGATGAAGCACAAGTGACCGGAGAGGCTTCATTCATGGATGACCTCGGCGCTGACTCTCTTGATACCGTGGAACTGGTCATGGCCCTCGAAGAGGAGTTTGATATCGAGATTTCCGATGAGGATGCCGAAAAAATCGCGACGGTACAGGACGCGGTTGATTACATCGCGGACCACACCTAGTCTGGCGACGGGGGGGAAGAGATTCCCCCTTAGTTCTGTTTGATACTCCTGGCTCTTGTTGTATCCAGGAGGAAGTGAGCATCGAGGGAGCATTCATTTTATGAGAAGAGTCGTGGTTACGGGAATCGGGGTCGTTTCCCCTTTGGGTATCGGGAATCAGAGCAACTGGGACGCCTTGCTTGCCGGAGAATCAGGGATTGACCGGATAACCCGTTTTGATGTCACCGATTTCCCGGTAAAGATCGCCGGGGAAGTGAAAGGCTTCAATGCCGAGGAATTCATTGATAAAAAGGAAATCAAAAAGATGGACCTTTTTATCCAGTATTCCTTGGCTGCCGCTCAATTCGCCATGGAGGATTCCGGCCTTCGGGTTACCGAAGACAATGCGGAAAGGGTTGGCGTTCTCGTGGGCGCCGGTCTGGGCGGCCTTCCTACCATCGAAAAATATCACACAGCGCTTCAGGAGGGAGGCTACAGGAAGATATCGCCTTTCTTCATCCCGATGCTCATCACCAATCTGGCGCCCGGGCATATATCCATCAGGTACGGCGCCAAGGGGCCCAATGTCTCTTCTGTTTCAGCCTGCGCCACCGGAACGCATTCCATCGGAGACGCATATCAGATAATAAGGCGCGGAGACGCCGACGCCATGATTGCTGGTGGCACGGAATCGGTTGTGACTCCTCTGGCCGTCGGAGGCTTTGCCGTAATGAGGGCATTGTCTACCCGAAACGACGACCCCAAGGGCGCATCCAGGCCTTTCGAGAAGAATCGCGACGGTTTTATTCTGGCGGAGGGCGCCGGAATCGTGATCCTGGAGGAGTACGAATCGGCAAAAAAGCGCGGCGCGAGGATCTATGCGGAGATCGTGGGATACGGCCTGACCGGAGACGCGTACCACCTTACCGCCCCATCTCCGGAAGGGGAAGGCGCGGCCCGCTGCATGAAGATGGCCCTGGGCAACGCGGGAATCAATCCGGAAGAGGTTGATTTCATAAATGCCCACGGCACATCAACCCCCATGAACGACCTGTATGAGACCATGGCCATCAAAAAGGTCTTCGGCGCCCATGCCGGAAAATTGATGGTGTCATCCACCAAGTCCATGACCGGCCATCTGCTGGGAGCGGCGGGAGGTATCGAGGCTGTATACACCATGATGTCGATGCATCACGGTATTGCGACGCCGACCATGAACTACCAGGAACCGGATCCTGAGTGTGATCTGGACTTTGTCCCCAATGCGCCGAGAGAGGCTGTAATCAATTACGCCCTTTCAAATTCCTTCGGATTCGGCGGCACAAATGCCACTCTCCTCTTCAAGAGGGTTTGAGATGATGAAGATGATAGCAATCGGCAGTGACCACGGCGGGTTTGAGTTGAAGGAAGCGATAAAGATCCTTCTGAAGGAGAGAGGGATACCCTTCGTGGATCTGGGAACCAATGATGGAAATTCCGTTGATTACCCTGATTTCGGTGAAAAGGTGGCGCGAATGGTTTCCACCGGCCAGGCGGAAAAGGGGGTGCTGGTCTGCGGGACAGGCATAGGAATGTCCATTGTCGCCAACAAGTTTCCCGGTGTCAGGGCAGCCCTTGCCGCTGATACCTACATGGCGAAGATGGCGAAACAGCACAACAACGCCAACATTCTTGTCCTGGGCGGCAGGGTTATCGACGAGAACGAGGCTAGCGAAATGGTCGCGACCTGGCTGGATTCCGAGTTTGAAGGGGGGCGCCACCAGGGACGGTTGGACAAGATCGCCGCTCTGGAGAGGGAACTTCGCAAATAAGCGCTTTTTCCTGTAGTCTCTTCGCCGCGCCGGAACATAGAAAAGGAAGACCATACGGGACTTGAAAGGTCCCGTTTCGTTTTTCATTAAACCCAAGGAGAAAGAAATGTCGATTCTTGAAAGTTTTGATCCGGAAGTGGCGGGCGCCATCCGCCTGGAGACGGAGCGACAGGAGTATAATCTGGAACTTATAGCTTCGGAAAACTTTGTCTCTGAAGCAGTCCTGGAAGCCCAGGGCTCCATAATGACCAACAAGTATGCCGAGGGATACCCTGGAAAGCGTTACTACGGAGGGTGCGGACAGGTTGATGTGGTGGAGAATCTGGCCATTGAGCGGGCAAAAAAGCTGTTCGGAGCTGAACATGCAAATGTACAGCCCCATTCCGGCTCCCAGGCGAACATGGCGGTCTATTTTTCCGCCTTACAACCTGGCGACACAATTCTCGGCATGAACCTTTCCCATGGGGGGCACCTGACCCACGGCAGCCCCGCCAACTTTTCGGGAAAGCTTTTCAATGTAGTCTTTTACGGTGTTTCCTCCGATACGGAAACCATCGACTATGACGATGTGGAGAAACTCGCGCGTCAACACCGGCCGAAGATGATAGTGGTCGGCGCCAGCGCCTATCCGCGCATCATTGACTTCTCCAGGTTCCGCGCCATAGCCGACACTGTCGGCGCCGTTGTGATGGTTGACATGGCCCACATTGCCGGCCTGGTGGCGGCGGGACTGCATCCCAACCCCGTTCCCTATGCGGAGTTTGTCACAACTACGACCCACAAGACCCTCAGAGGCCCGCGGGGCGGGATGATCCTCTGCCGGGAAAAATACGCCAAGACCTTGAATTCCAACATATTTCCTGGTATCCAGGGCGGTCCCCTCATGCATGTGATAGCGGCCAAGGCCGTGGCCTTCAAAGAGGCCCTGACCCCGGAGTTTAATGCCTATCAGGGACAGATTATCAAGAATGCAAAGGCTCTGGCGGATGCATTGACGGCCAAAGGCCTGCGCCTGGTTTCGGGCGGAACTGACAATCACATGATGCTGGTGGATCTTACTTCCACCGGCCTGACCGGCAAAGCGGCCGAAGAGGCGCTGGATCGGGCCGGCATCACAGTGAACAAGAATACGATCCCCAACGAGACACGCTCTCCCTTTGTTACGTCGGGCATTCGCATCGGCACCCCGGCGGCCACTACCCATGGCCTGAAAGAGCCAGAAATGCTTGCTGTGGCCGGGTTTATCCATGAGGCGCTGTTGAATGCCGAGGACGCGGAAAAACTGGCTCGTATAAAGGGCGAGGTTAACGCGCTTATGAAGAGGTTTCCTCTTTACGCAAACCTATTGGGTTGATTGGGATAAATCCTGGATCGGGGCAACCGGAAGGGGGGACGCCGGAATCGTCTCCCCTGAAAAGATAATGCACCGCCGGTTGCGCGTTCCGGAAAATTATCCGGCTTTTCGGTAAATAACCTTCTCTGTCGGTGTGACTCCCTTCATTTGTGGTATGCTCTTGACAGACCGGGTCTTCCGGAAGTCAGACGACCTGATTTCCAGCCGACCTCGATTAGAAACAACTATCAGGGGGTATGGCCATGTATTGCGGGAATTGCGGGAAGGAAGTTGCTGATCAGGCTGTGGTGTGCGTTTCATGCGGAGTCCCTCCCAGGAACGGAAAGAATTTCTGCGTCAACTGCGGGGAGGGTCGCCCGCCCGGCGCCTCGACGTGCGCCAGATGCGGAGTCTCTCTGATGCAGGGGACTGGTGAAGGGAGAGACTGGCTCACGACCCTTCTTCTGTGCATCTTTGTCGGGGGACTCGGTATTCACCGTTTTTATACCGGCCATACGGCAATCGGGATAATTCAGTTGCTCACCCTCGGAGGATGCGGGATATGGACCATTATCGACCTCATATTTATCATTACCGGTTCCTTCAAGGACAAGCAGGGTAACCCTCTTGTCAGGAAAATGTAGGGGGAGGTGAGGCAAGGTGCGGAGAGTCCGGTTGGCTGCTTGCATCTCACTTCCCGTTCTTTTCGCCCTCCTTCCCACGGCGTTTATCGAATCCTTGCCTGATATATGCATCTTTCACCACCTTTTTGACGTGGAATGTCCCGGTTGCGGAATGACCAGGGCAATATCCTCGATCCTTCATGGAGACCTGGATGCCGCCATCCGTTTCAACAGGTCTGTCCTCGTCGTTTTTCCCCTCTTGTGCTATGTCGCGGCGTCCCATCTCTGGAATGAGATGAAATGGCGCCACGGAGGAAAAAGAGCGCCGTTCTGGAGAGAGAAAGCGGATTCAGGAAAGAGAGGGCGTAAATGGGAAAATGGGTTGATCTGATTAAAGAGATTCCCGGAACCTGCATCAGAATAATATCCTCGCCGTCCGTTTTTTTTCGGGATATGCCTAAAAAGGGAGGTTTCGCGCCGCCGTTCGTCTTTTTGGTGGTAATGGCGCTGGCAAGCGGTGTTCTCTCCGGACTTCTCCGCGCCCTTGAGAGCGCTCTGGGCATGCGCCTTTACGAGGGCGCGGCCATGGGTTTCCTGTCACTGACCCTGATTCCCGTGGCGGCGGTAATCGGGAGCGCGCTTTTCGGATTCATCGCCGCAGCGGCTCTCTTCGTTATCTGGAGGCTCATGGGGTCCAGGGAGGACTATGAAGCGGCATACCGTTGTACCGCCTACCTGTCCGCCGTCATGCCCGTTGCCACCCTTGTCGGTTTTGCGCCCTATGTCGGCGGCGCCCTTGGTCTGGCTCTGATGCTTTACTATCTCGTGTCTGCGAGCGTATTCCTTCACAGGATTCCTCCTGTGAGGGCCTGGATCGGTTTCGGCGTAATCGCGGCGCTGCTGATGGTCATCAGCGTAAGCTCCCGTATCACCGCGAAACGCTTCGCGCGCAACATGGAGCAGGCCGAGCAGTCATGGAAAGACGCCTCGCAAGAGATGAGGAAATCAGTCGAGGAGATGCGGAAGCAGATGAAGGAACAGATGAAAGAAGGGGCGGAAAAGAAAACCCCTTAACATTGCCGGGCAAGCGACAGCCAACAAATCATATTAGCGTTACTGGAAAGGATTACTGTGGAACATCTTCTTATTTCAGGCGGCGCCGGTTATATCGGAGGACATGTTACCAGGCAGCTGAGCGAGGCCGGCCATAGAGTGGTAGTTTACGACAACCTGTCTACGGGGTCCGCTGATACCCTGGTTCATGGCGAGGAGCTTGTCTGTGGCGAGCTTGCCGATGAATCTCTGCTGGAGAAGACCCTGCGCGGCTACGGGGTGAAAACCGTTCTCCACTTTGCCGCCTCCATCATTGCTCCGGAATCTGTATCCAAGCCTCTGGATTATTACGGAAACAACACCTGCAACACCATGAGGCTTCTGAGGGCATGCGTAAAAACCGGCGTGAAAAAGATCATATTTTCCAGCACCGCCGCTGTTTACGGCATGCCGGACTCCGGAGTCGCATCCGAGGATTCTGCCACTGTTCCCATAAATCCTTACGGAACCTCCAAGCTCATGAGCGAATGGATGCTGCGGGATACTGCTCTGGCCCATGGTCTGCGTTATGTCGCCCTGCGCTATTTCAATGTCGCCGGAGCGGACCCCGAGGCCCGCATGGGGCAGCGGGTCAAGGAAGCGACCCACCTCATCAAAGTCTGCTGCCAGGCGGCCCTCGGACTTCGCCCTTCCGTGTCCATCTTCGGTGTCGACTATCCGACATCGGACGGCACAGGCATCCGTGACTATATCCACATCGAGGACCTGGCCTCCGCCCATCTGGCGGCCCTTTCCCATCTGGACAGGGGAGGGGAGTCAACGGTACTGAACGTGGGGTATGGTCAGGGAAGCAGCGTGCGGGAGGTGATTGATGTGGTCCACCGTGTTACCGGGGTGCGATTTGCGGTAAAGGAGGACACCCGGAGGCCCGGCGACCCGGCCATGCTGGTGGCCCGCGCGGACCGGATCCGGAAGACCCTGGACTGGAGTCCCCGTTACGCGGATCTGGAAACCATCGTCGCCGACGCGTGGCGGTGGGAGCAGCGACTGGCTCGGGGCGATGTCTGATTCGAACCGGAAAGGAACACCGATTGCGAGACCTGCCGGATTGTTAAAATCTGGCAGGTCTTTTTTTATACCGGTATCCGCTCTGGTACCCTTCACCGCTTCAACTCATCACGCCCCAAAACCCCTGTGGCAGCCATCAATCGGAGCCTGGCGCAACGCCAGAGGGCGAGTCCGCGGATACGCTCCTGCCGCGCATCCGCCAGAGCCGCCTGCGTATGGAGAACCTCCAGGATATCAGCGGCGCCCTTCTCGTACCTTCGTTGCGCCACATTCAATGACTCCATGGCAATGCGGAGCAATTGTTCCGACACGTCCAGATTGCTCAAAGAGGTCTCGGCGTCTGTATGGGCCTTGACGATTTCCAGCAATGTGCTCTGTCCGGTCTCAAGCAGTTCCGCGTTTTTTCGTTCCGCCAGGGCTTCAGCCCCTCTGACTTTGTAGGTGCGTGAGAAACCGTCGAAAATGGGAAGGGATATGGACAGCGCCACCGTGGCGACCCTGGAATCGGTACTGGATATCCCTTGTCCGGAGTAGCCGTTCTGGTAGTAGGAGGCTGATACATCAACGGCCGGGAGCCCCTCCGAGCGCGCCGCCGTGATTCTGTTCATGGCTGCCTCCAGTTCCGCGCGGGCGGCCAGAATTGAGGGATGGCTTTCCGCGGTTATCCTTAACCAATCTTCCAGGCTTTTCCGGGCCAGAGGGCCGCCTTCCGCCGCATCTTCCGGCAGAATGACCCGGGTTCGCAAGGGAACTCCCATTACAGCCACCAGGGCCGCCTCCGCCTTTCGATACTCTCCCTGTGCGCGGCGCTTCTCAAGGGTCGCCCTGGTCAATGCCGTAGCGGCCTGGAGCGTGTCGCCGCGGGCCGCGGCGCCGCGGGCCTCCCGGCGACGAGCTGTCCGAAGGGTATGTCCGGCTATGGTTTCGTGCTCCTCCCTGGAGCGGAGAAACGCCCGAGACATTACGGCGTCGAAATATGCCTGGATTACCTCGGTCAGTTCCTTTCGCGTTTCGGCGTCGCGCAGCGCCAACGCGGCTATCAGCAGACTGTTGGCTGACTTGCGGTTTGCGGCCCGGCCTCCGAAGTCAAAGAGCCGCCAGTTGAGAGTCGCGTTGATGGCCATACCGTCCCTGGTTGTTGACTGATCGTCTGATCCGGGATATTCATGGCGTGTTTTCATGAAATTGACGTTTCCGGAGAGGGTGGGCAGATAGGCGGCCCGCGCCTGTCCCACTTCGGCGGCCTGAAGCCTGACGGCCGCCCGGGCCGCCTTCAGCCGGGGATTGTTGCACAAGGCAATATCCACTGCCCTGGCCAGATCCAGGGCATCGGAAAAACCGTCGTTGGCCGGGCAGGCCGCCGGCCTGGCGTCGCCGGCGAGGTTTGTTCCCGGATCGCTTCTTTCGGGGAGAGTGAATAACGGGTCGGTGAAGGGAGCGGCAAGGTCGAACGCGGAAACCTCCTCTGACATGATCAGCTGCGCCATTACCGCGGAAAAGGCAATAATAACCACCCGGAAGACAACCATTGTCCATCGGGTGAAAAGCGGCTCTCTCTGTCGGGGACGCCTACCGTTCATTGAGGCTTTCCCTTTTGTGGCGCAAAAGCGGGCTCAGCACGTATTCGATGACGCGTCGGTCGCCGGTTTTGATTTCCACATTAACCGACATTCCGGCCGAGAGGGGGGTCTCCCTGCCGTCCACATGGATGGCGGACCGGTCCAGAAGGATTTTAGTGGAATACATCAGCCCCCTCTTTTCATCGGCAATGGCGTCGCGGGAGACATGGGTGACCTTCCCATTGATGACGCCGTATTTGGTGTATTCGAAGGCGTCGATCTTGACGGCGGCGCTTTGGCCCTCCTTTACAAAACCCACATCCTTGTTCTCCATTAACGCCTCAACCTCAACCCGGCTTTCTCTGGGGACGATCCGCATCAGAGTGGTGGCGGCGGGCACGACGCCTCCAATGGTATGCACATTCAGTTGCTGCACCGTGCCGCTGATGGGGGCGGTGAGTCTGAGGAGCCTGCTGTGGGCCTCGGCCCGGATTGCCTCCTGGTGAGCCGACGCCGCAGTTTTGCTCCCCTCGATCCAGTGATCATGGGCAGCGCGCCTTGTTTCGGCCACCAATGCCGAGCGCTGGTTTCTCGCATCGGCCAGGCGGCCCTCGATCTCCACCCGCGCCTGCTCCTTTTCCAGCCATGCGTGATGGGAGACGTCGTGATCCTTCAGGAGTTCCCTGTAATCCTCGGCCTGCCGCGCCGCCAGTCGCAGCGCCTGGCTGAAGCGCTCTATGTCGCCGTCAATGCGGTTCAGTTTTGCCAGATAATCGGCGTAACGGGCGTCCAGGTTCAGTCGCGCCGTGTTCCACCTGTCCGCCGGAATACCCGGAAGCCGCTCAAGCCGGGGAGGTCCCCCGCTGTCGATTGCCTTGATCAGCGCCCGCGCGCCGGCGACTTCCAGCGCCGACATGGAACGTTCCCCGGCTGCCTTGTCACGCTCGGCATCGGACATGCTGGTGTCCAGCTCAATCAGAGTCTGACCTGCCTCTACCTGTTGTCCATCCTGGACATGGATCGCCCTCACGCTGGCCACATCGACGCAGGCGATGGTCTTGGTATGGCCGCCGGGAATTATCTTGCCCGACGCGTTGACGACTATGTCCATTTTGCCGATCACCGACCAGCTGATCAGCGCAACAACCAATGCAATCAGGGCCTTGGCCGTAAACCGGCCTGCCGGCGAGACAGGTTGTTCCCGAAGCGAGAGCGCCGCCGGAAGAAAATCGGCTTCATGGGCGGCCAGCGCTTTGCCCTGAAGCTGGTGGCGGTTTTGCCAGCAATGAAAAAAGACGTCCGCGTACCTGCGCGCCAGGACCGATACGGCTTCCATCCTGTGCCTGATGCTCATGCGATTTCTCCCGCAACGCCCGGCGCCGACGTGAAGTTCACGGCGGCAGGGTCCTCGGCGGTATTAACCTCTGGTGAAGGCGGTGCGGCGCGTCTTTGGCCGACCCTTTGCAAGTTGTACAGATGGCTGTAAATACCATCCGGATTCCGCAACAACTCGTCATGGCGCCCATGCTCGGCGATCTGTCCCCGCTCCATGACGATGATGCGATCCGCATCCCGGACCGCGGACAGGCGGTGGGCGATTATCAGCACTGTCCTCCCGGCGCATATCCTACGCATGTTGTCCTGGATGATCTTTTCCGATTCGTAGTCCAGGGCGCTGGTGGCTTCATCGAAGATCAGAATGCGGGGGTTGGAAATCAGGGCGCGGGCAATGGCTATTCGCTGCCGTTGCCCGCCCGACAGGGTGGAGCCATGTTCGCCGACCATGGTGTCGTATCCTTCGGGCAGTTCACAGATAAACTCGTGCGCCCCGGCCAGTCTGGCGGCTTCGATGATGGCTTCTATGGGCAACGCCGGGTTGGAAAGGGCGATATTGTCGCGTATGCTTTGGTTGAACAGCATGTTTTCCTGAAGGACCACACCGATCTGGCGCCGCAGTGATGTGGTGTCGATGATCGCGATGTCCTGCCCGTCAATCAGCACCCGGCCCCGGTCGGGCACGTAAAGCCGTTGCGCCAGTCTGGTGAGTGTCGACTTGCCCGACCCGGAACGTCCGACGATGCCGAGTATTTCGCCCGGGGCGATCTTCAGGGTGACTTCACGGATTACATCCGGGGTGTCCGGCCGATAGCGGAATGACACACAATCAAATTCAATGCTTCCGGTGATGCGGGGAATGCGGGTCTTCGGGCCGGAAACCTCGACCCTGGCGTTCAGAATATCCCCGAGGCGGTTCATGGAAATGCCCACCTGCTGAAAATCGTTCCAGAGCTGCGCCAGCCGCAGGATTGGAGAAGAGACCTGGTTTGAAAGCATGTTGAAGGCTACAAGTTCACCGACGGTCATCTTGTTGTCAACCACCAGACCGGCGCCGACCCACATGATGGCCGCGGTCACCAGTTTGCTGATCAGGTTCACCCCGCCGCCGGCCAGCATGCTCGCATTGTTTACCGAAAGGGAGGATGCGACGTAGGAAGCCAGTTGCTGTTCCCATTTATGCGCCCAGCGCGGCTCGACCGCCATGGATTTCACGGTGTCCATCCCGGTTATGGTTTCCACCAGGAAAGCCTGGTTTTCCGCGCCTCGGTTGAATTTGACATTCAGGCGGGCGCGGATGATCGGGATGAAAAACAGGGAGAGGGCGATATAACAGGGAACGGATACGGCCACGATCAGGGTCAGCCATCTGCTGTACCAGAGCATCACTCCGAGAAAGACGATGGAAAACATCAGATCCAGCACGACGGTAATGGCGTTTCCGGTGAGGAAGGAGCGGATGTTTTCCAGTTCGCGGATGCGCGCCACCGAGTCTCCGACCCTGCGCGCCTGGAAATAGGCCACCGGCAGATTGAGCAGGTGTCTGAACAGTCTGGCGCCCAACTCCACGTCTATCTTGCTGCTTGTGTTGGCGAAGACGTAGGTGCGGATGCCGGTCATCAGCGATTCGAAGAGGGTGGCGGTTACCAGGCCGGCGGCAATCACGTTGAGCGTCTTCATGGCGTGGTTGACCAGCACCTTGTCCATGACTACCTGAAAGAACAGGGGGGTGGCCAGGGCAATCACCTGCAGAACCAGGGAAATCATGAGTATCTCGCCAAAAAGCTTGCGGTATTTGACGATGGCGGGGATGAACCAGGAAAAATCGAAATTGGCCATTTCGCCGGCGTAACTGGCCCTGGATGTCAGGAAAATCAACCGGCCGGACCACCGCGCCGTGAATTCTTCAAGATGAACCACCTCGGGGGGCTTTCCCGGGTGCTGGATGAGGAGACGGGGGAGGGGGGTCGCGGCTGATTCCGGCCTTCCGGAGGTCCCGGGATCATATTTGGCGAGTATGAAGAAGCCCTCGCTTCTGTCCAGGGCTATGGCGGGCAGGGGGGCGCAATCAAGGCGCTCCGGCGGCTGGGCGACGATCTTCGCCTTCATCCCCAGTTTTTTCGCCGCCAGTAAAATCATTTCAGCGGAAAACGGCTCTTCGCCGAATTCATGCCGGAGTTGGGCCTCATCAGCGGCAATGCCGTGAAAAGCGGCCGCCATCATCAATGAGGCGAGGCCGGTATCCAGGTATCGGCGCGAGCCGGTATTTTCGTTAGGTGTCATGACGGGGCGCCGGGTTGGCGGGACCGGGGAACGGGGAAGGTAAAAAGATCTTACCGTTTCCCCGTCCCCGGTCCCGGTTTCATCAATGCCAGTTTGCCGCGATTACAGGCGCAAGAGCGGTCTGGTAGTTATCAGGCAATGTGGCCTGGCCCGCCGGAGGGGGCGCAAAGGCGGCCATGGCGTTTACCAATGCATCCACCTGACTGTCCAGCAATACCTTCCCGTCGGCTGTCCTGAACTGCTCGATGTGGTGTGCGGCCCCTGAATACCAGTTCCGGATGGTGAGCTTGCCGGAAGCGCCGATGATGCTCACCTCCAGATCTTTACCCGCATGCCGGAACCAGAGCTGGTCAGTGGAAATACCGGAACCGAACAGGGCCGAGTCGTTATTGCCGGGGGTGGAGTCGTTTTCAATAACGGTATCATTGCCGTAACCCCGGCCAAACAGGTACGAGTCATGGCCCGCTCCGCCGCTCAGCTTATCCTTGCCCGCGCCTCCATCCATGATATCGTTGCCGGCGCCGCCTGACAGCGAATTGGCGGAAGCGTTGCCGATGAGGATGTTATCCAGGGCATTGCCCGTGCCGTTTATCGCCCTGGCGCCGGTGAGGGTCAGGTTTTCCACATTTGCCGCAAGGGTCAGGGTAATACTGCTCTGTATCGTATCGATCCCCTCATCGGCGTTCTCCATCACTCGGTCACCGGTGTTGTCCACAATGTACGTGTCGTCGCCCGGACCGCCCGGCATGATATCCCTTCCCGGGCCTCCGTCAAGTCTGTCATTTCCGGCATTGCCCGTCAGCCTGTCGTTTCCGGCAAGACCTCTGAGGGTGTCGTTTCCGTTTCCTCCGGTCAGGGTGTCCGCGCGGGATGTCCCGGTGAGGGTCAGACCCGGCAGTCCCACAACCAGATCGAATACGTCCGATGCCGTCATATTCGACGGGTCTTTCGCCGTTACTCTGATGTTTATCGTCCCGGTCGAACCGGCGGGCGGAGTACCGCTGAAGGCGCGGATGTCGGCGTTGAAGTCAAGCCACGACGGCAGCGCGCTTCCATCGGCTTTGGCTGCGCTGTAGGTGAGGGTGTCGCCTGCGTCCGGATCGGTGAAGGCCGTGCCCGGAACGGTATAACTGAAGGGTTCTCCTTCCGAACCGTTCTGGTCGGCAAGCGGGACGGCAAGGTTGGGGGAGCGGTTGGGCTGGCCGACATTGATGGTCACATACTCGCCCGCCGAATAACCGCAACTGTCCGTGCCCCAGAGAAGAAACCTCAGTGAGCCGATATCGCCCGTGCCCGGCGTCCCGGAAAAGACACGGGTTGCGGGATCGAAGCTGAGCCACTCGGGCAGGGCGCTTCCATCCTGCATTGTCACGCTGTAGGTGATCGAATCCCATGTGTCCGGATCGGTAATCGTGTCTATCGGGACTACCGTGGTAAACGGACTGCCGGCCCGCGCCTGCAGGACGGGCAGATAGCTGTTGACCGTGGGGGGATGGTTGTTGTTTGCCTGGTCTGTCATTGTCTGGATCATGTCCGCGTTCCAGACCACATTGTTGGCGAATTCCACCCGGTCGAGCTTGCCGTTTTCCCCGTTGGCGCCGGTCGCGAAGTGGTCCATGACAAACAGGTAATCCGAACTGTCCTTGATGGTTAAGAGCAGATTGTCGCCCTGTTGGCGGGCAATGACATCGCTGGCCGATATGTCCGGGCCGAAACGCAATGTGTCCGAGGCGTCAACCGAATCGGCGGCGTTGATGGTGTCATGGCCGTCTCCCCTGTTAAAGACATAGATATCGTCACCCGGGCCGCCTTCGAGGTAGTCATTTCCCTTGCCGCCGGTCATAATATCCATGCCTTCGCCGCCGAACAGGGCATCGTTTCCGGCGCCGCCGGACAGGGTGTCGTTGCCCTCCGCCCCCCAGAGATTGTTGTCGAGGTCATTTCCGGTGATGGAGTTATCCAGTTCGTTGCCATTGCCGCGATAAACCGTTCCGGCCAGGGTCAGATTCTCCACATTGGCTGTCAGGAGCCAGGCGGACTCGAAACCGCGGATCTCCGTGTCCGTACCCGCCGCATCCGACTCGCAAATCTGGTCTTCCTGGTTGTCGGTGTAATAGGTGTCATTGCCTTCGCCGCCCTCCATAATATCGGCGCCCGGCCCGCCATCCAGGATGTTTCCGCCGCTGTTGCCGATCATGTAATTGTCCTGATCGTTTCCGGAACCGTTGATGTCGGAGTCTCCGGTCAATGTGAGATTTTCCAGGTTGGCGGCCAGGATGTGGGAGACGCGGGATTCAACGGTGTCGCTGCCGCCGTCCGCTAATTCGATAATCCTGTCGGCCGCGGAATTGATTCTGTAGGTGTCATCGCCCGGGCCGCCGTCCATGAGGTCCGCTCCGGCTCCGCCGTCAATGATGTCGTCGCCCGGACCACCGTTCAGGGTATCGTCGCCGCCCCGGCCGTTGATATAATCATTGCCTTCCATTCCGGATATTGTGTCGTCGCCTGCATAACCGATGAGGGTGTCGTTTCCGTCGCCGGACTGGAGAACCATCCGGCTTATGTCCTCTATGGTGTAGACCAGATTGTCGGCCGGAATCCGTATCTCCTCCAGCGCGTGTCCGTCGAGAGCGTCTCCGGAGAAGTAATTGGAGATGGTTACCTGATCATTGCTGTTCAGGGTGGCAATAATCAGATCGTCATCTGTTCGTGAAATCCTGATATCCGAGGCGCGCAGACCATCGCCCAGCACGAGGGCGTCTGTCTTGCCTTCGCCTGTGTCGAAGTTGTAAATGATGTCATGGCCGGCGCCCGGTCCGAACAGGTATGTGTCGCTGCCCGCGTCTCCCGAGAGGATGTCGTCGCCCGCCCCGCCGGTAAGGGTGTCGTCCCCGTCGCCTCCGTTGATGGTGTCGTTACCGTCGAGTCCGCTGAGGGTGTCGTTGCCGCCAAGGCCGGAGATGACATCCGCCGTGGCGCAGCCGGTCAGGGTGTCGTCCCCGTCGCTCCCCTTGAGAAGCAGGTTCTTGATGTCCTGAATCGTGCAGACCAGGTTGTCGGCCGGAATCCGGATTTCATCCAGCGCATAGGGGCCGCCGGCCAGGCAATTGATGATGGTTACACTGTCGCCGCTGTCCCGGATGGTCAATACCAGATCGTCGCTGCCGGGCTCTCTCCGTCTGATCTCGATATCCTCCAGGCGAATGTCATCCGCCAGGAGCAGGGCATCGGTCTTGCCGGCGCCGAAGTCGTAATTGCGGATGGTATCGTGGCCCGCCCCCCTGCCGAACAGATAGGTGTCACTGCCGGCGTTGCCGTTCAGGGTGTCGTCGCCCGCGCCTCCGTCAAGGGTGTCGTTGCCGGTGTTTCCATAAAGAACATCATTCCCCGCCAGGCCCTGAAGGGTACTGTCTTCTCCTATCCAGGCCAGCAAGCTGTCGTTACCGTCCGTGCCGACAACGGCAAGTCCTGCCAGCGCATCCTGGATATATGCCGCATCCCAGATCGTGCCGTCGGAAAATTCCATCTGTTCTATGCGGCGGGAGTTTTCATATCCCCATTCCTGAATTTTTATCTTATCGTCGCCGTCGTTGATATTCAGTAGAAGATCATAGCCGTCTCGGCTGAAACTGATGTCAGCGGGAGCAATTCCTTCGCCGAAGCGAATGGTGTCCATGTCGCCTTCCCATTCAATGATCACATCCTGTCCGTCGCCCCGGTTAAATACGTAGGTGTCGTTGCCCTCATTTCCTAAAAGTCTGTCGTTGCCGACACCACCGATCAGTGTGTCATTGCCGTCTTTGCCGCTCAAGTTGTCGTCGCCGTCCAGTCCCTGGATGGTGGTGTTTTCTCCTTCCCAGCCATACAAATAGTCGTTGCCCATGGTTCCGAGCAGCGGGGTCTCCAATATCCGGGTTTGCATATATGCCGCATCCCACGCAATTCCGTTGGAAAACTCCACCCGCTCGATCCGTCTCATTTCTGATTGTCCCCACTCCCGAATCGTCAACTGACCGCCGTTGTTGCTATTCAGGACGAGATCTGAACCACTGCGGCTGAAGGTTATGTCTTCAGGAGCGATTCCTTCACCGAAGCGAATGGTGTCCTGTTCTCCCCCGCTTTCGATGATCACATCCTGCCCGTCACCCTGGTTGAATATGTATATGTCGTCGCCGGCGCCGCCTTCCAGATAGTCTGCGTCCGGACCTCCAACCAGGGTGTCGTTACCTTTGTTCCCTTCCAGCATGTCGTCGCCGGCCAGGCCTTGAAGGATAGCGTTTTCAAGGCTCCAGCCATACAGGTGGTCCGTGCCGTCCGTGCCGGTGAGGGGAAGGCCCGCCAGGCGGGCCCAGATATCCGCCGCGGTCCAGACCGTTGAGTCGGCGAAAGTCACCTGATCGATACGGGCGTCCACAAGACTCTCGTCATGACCGCCATTGTTTCCCCACCCCTGTAGCGTCACCTGGTCTTCGCTCCCGTTTACGCTCATGATCAGATTGTACGCGTTACGGGAAAGCGTTATGTCGTTCGGAGATATCCCCTCGCCGAACTGAAGGGTGTCAAACCCGCCGCCGAAATATATTCGGCCGGAATAACTGAAGTCCAGGTAGTAGGCACGCTCGTTTATGACGTCTTTGCCGCCGCCGGGGTTGAAAATGTAGGTGTCGTCTCCCGCATGTCCTGTCAAAGAGTCGTTGCCTGTACCGCCATCCATGGTTATATGCGTAGAGGAGTTGTTGAAAGCGAATTCCTGGCTCGGAGACCATGAATACCAGCGGTTGATTTCACGAAGCGCCGAAATCGTATCATTTCCGCCCAATCCATAAATCTCATAGTCTTGACCCTGGTTCCATGGACGAAGCAAATCACTTCCCTCTGTGCCGATAATAGGGAGCTCGTCGAGAAGAGACTGGATATATGGTCCTTCCCAGACGGTACCGTCGGCGAACTCGATTTGTTTGATTGAATATCCCCAGGCGTCACAACCTGCGTAATATCTCCAGTCCTTGATCTTTACCTCATCGCTGCTGTCATTTATGCCAAGGTACAGGTCGTATCCCACGCGTCTCAGGTTAACGTCGCTCGGGGCAATCCCGGCGCCTAAACGAAGAGTGTCCATGGTACCCCAGCCGGGCTCAATGATAGTGTCCCTGCCATCACCACGATTAAACAGATAGGTATCGTTGCCGGCGCCGCCACTCAAGCTATCATTACCGGGACCGCCGTCCAGCAAATCATCGCCATCGCTTCCAGTGAGAATATCGTTTCCTGAGCCGCCGATAAGGACATCGTTGCCGACGCCGCCATCAAGGGTGTCGTGCCCGGCGCCGCCGTCCAGAGTGTCGTTTCCATCACCTCCATTCAGGTTGTCGCAGCCCGGGCCGCCGACTATTGTGTCGTCGCCTGACGTACCGGCTTGAGCGATTCCCGGATATAAAAGGTTTATCAATGAATTTCGGGTTCCGTCAGCGAATTCGAGCGCGTACACCGGCAGATTTCCCGTCGGATCATTCTGAATACAGTTATTGAGAATAATCGCGTCACCGCCCGTGCCGACTTCGATTCTAAGGCTATCCGTTTGCCAGACAAACGTCAGGTCATCCTTTGATATTTCCGCTCCGAAATACAGGGTGTTTTCAATGCCGCTATCTCCCCCTGTGTCGTCAATGGTATCCACCCCGTCGCCAAGGTTGAAGACATAAACATCGTCGCCGGCGCCGCCCGAAAGAGTGTCGGCGCCTTCACATCCGAGGATATGGTCTGCGTCGCCGCCACCTTCGATCTTATCGTTTCCGCCGTCTCCTTGCAGATGATTGTTCCCATCGCCGCCCAATATGGTGTCATCGCCTTCGCTGCCGAGGATCTGGTCATCTCCGGCTCCGCCGTCGATATAGTCGTCTCCCTTGTCACCCTGGAGTATGTCCTTTCCGACGCCTCCGTATATTTCGTCGTTACCTTCACCGCCGAAAATCGTATCCGCGTGCTCGTCGGATTGCGGGTCATCCAATGAGCCCGGTTCACTATCGCTGATATCACCATATATTACATCAGCGCCCGCGCCGCCTTTAATCGTATCATCTCCAAGTCCGCCTTCCATGTAGTCATCGCCGTCTTCAGCCTGAATCCAGTCGTTTCCTTCGCCGCCATACAAGTCATCGTTTCCAGCCCCTCCAATAAGGGTGTCGGCGCCGTCCTCTCCGTCAAGATAATCGTCTCCGTCGTCGCTTTGCATCGAATCGTCGCCGGCGCCTCCGAACAATGAATCATCGCCTGTTCCTCCAGACAGCACGTCGTTTCCGCTTTCACCGTCCAGGTAGTCATCGCCGTCGCCGCCCTGAAGCTCGTCATTATCTTCACCTCCGAATAACTGGTCGTTGTCGGCTTCACCATAAAGCAGGTCCTCGCCCGCACCCCCATCCAGGTAATCAAAGCCCGCTCCTCCAAGAATCCGGTCATTTCCCGTATCTCCGAACAAGGCATCGTCACCGCCGCCGCCCTCCATGTAATCATTTCCCGCTCCCCCGTCCATACAGTCGTTGCCATGGAGTTCAACCGGGATATCCGGGGCGTCCCCCAATAAATTGTCGTCACCATCTTCACCGTAAATATCATCGTCGCCGTATGCGCCGTATACTTCGTCGTTACCGGCGCCGCCTATGAGGATGTCGTCGCCGCCTTCGCCATCCAGGTAGTCGTCACCGTCTTCGCCGTCGATGTAATCGTTTCCCGGAATATTTGCCGACAGGTCGCCGGTATCCCCGTATATCCGATCATTGCCGGCGTCGCCAAACAGCTCGTCGTCGCCTCCTCCTCCCCAGATTTTGTCGATTCCTTCGCCGCCGTCGATATAGTCATCGCCGTGCTTGTCTGGTGAAAGGCAAGATGGCCCATTATCCCCTGCGAGCAAGTCGTTGCCGTCTTCACCAAAGATGTCGTCGTTTCCGCCCCAGCCGTAGACGGTGTCGTTTCCGGCGCCGGCGTACACTTGGTCATTTCCTCCGGCGGTGTAGACAAAGTCGTTTCCGGCGCCGGCATACACGACATCATCGCCGGTGTCGTTTGTGCCCATATCATAGAATGTAAATCCTGAAAGTATTGGCTGTACCGAAGATTCATCCTGCTGGATGGTTATATTCCAGTCGAACAGGGGCCCGTTTTGGTAGGTGTATGCGCCATTGTCGCTGTTGGTGTAGACCATGGTGCCGTCAAAGTTTCCGCCGCTTGTTATGAAGTCGTCGCCTGCCCCGGCGACGATAAGGTCTTTCCCGGTTCCCCCAAACAACGCGTCGTTGCGTTCCGCGCCGTAAATGTAATCATTGCCGTCAGCTCCGCCGATAAGCTCGCCTTGCTCGTTGATTCCCTCGGCCGCCTCTCCGGCGGCGATAAGCTCGGACATCTCGCCCATGCTTTCACCGAATAACTGGTCGTCTCCGTCACCGCCATAGAGGATATCCGCGTCCGCGCCGCCTTCCACCAGATCGTTGCCTGACGCTTCATCGAGTTGCACGCCGATTCCGTCCCGGCCCGTTCCACCCAGGACCCGATCGTCTCCCTCACCCTGGTAGATAAAGTCGTTGCCGTCTTTCCCTTCGATTAATTCGTTTCCGGAATCGTCATACAGGTAGTCGCTCCGTCCCGGCATGGGTTCGTCGGGGTCGCATTTTATGTTTCCCAATGCATCCTTTTCCATCTGCACGCCGTCTTTGTCGGGATCAAAATCGATGGGGGTTAGGTCGCCGGAGATGATGTTTGTTGTTTCAGGCGTAGTGGGCGCGTCGAGAAGGTGAATGCCGAAGTCGCCATCCTGGAAATCTTCGCCAAGTTCGATCGTGCCGCCATCTTCGAGGATTATTTGCCAAGGGGAGTGGTGGGTTATTTGAATGGAACCCGTTGCATTTGTCCATAAAGCGTCACCTTGTTTGTAAAAATTGCTAAGGGCCTTTCGCTGTATCACTAATCCCTTTTTGTCTTCAATTATGATACGGCCTTTGTTGTCTTTATCTGCAATCCAGTCATGTCCGTCACCTATACGGTAATAATATGTATCAAATCCATCGCCGCCAAGAAGGATATCATTCCCTTTACCGCCTCTAAGTGTGTCGTCTCCGCCTTCTCCAATCAGAATACAGCTGTTACCGTCGATGTTGTTTCCTTGTGAGGAATTTAGAAACAACTTGCTAGCATCAAGGTTAGCTCCGTGATTAGGATTACTATCAGGATCGAGAATGATATTAAGGGACTTAATTAATCCGGGCGATGGAAAATTATGAAAGCTTGTCGGATACTCACTCTTCAGCCAAGAGAAAATTTTGTCACGTGCCGGATTAAGATTTAATTCTAGATTGTCAATGGTTTTATCATTAAAAATGTTGGATGGATTGTAATCACTGTTTGCTTGTTCAAGTGCGGTTTTCCCGTTGAATAACTGCGTGCCACGCTTGCCGTCGAACGATATTCCCCAAAGCGCTTCCTGTTTTGCAATTGTAGGCCGATTCTTTTCAATCATCCGGTAGACTTGTTTTGCTTCTTCAAGACCAACATTAGCAGGATCGTCATAAAGTCCATATAGCTCAGCTTCAAAGAAATGTCGTTTTGCAACCCCGAATTCATTCTTAGAATTGGTGTTATACCGTATTTCATACCATGCTTCAGCGCGGTTACCGCTGAGGATTGCTTTGCGAAGACTAGGACTACCGACCGCTGTTATTTTGACTACACCTGTTTGTCTATTCTTTGTCTCATAACTTCCGAGAAATCCGTTATAAGTTAGCGATAATAGAGCTATACGCTCAAAACTCTTGGGAACTACTGTATACATTGTTGTGCTAGTCTCACCTAGCCACCCACTCAACCTTTTTTCGTATGTATCTTCAACGATCAAGTCGTAGGTGGTCTTTACTTCTGCATTTGTGAGGTATTCGAACTTATTGCGAGAAATATTGTATTGATTTGCACGAGCCGCCATTATCGCGTCAAGTCTGTTTTTTAGAGCAGTCATCCCGGATTTGCTGACGTTAGGGTTTTGAGCGATCAAATTGTAAATCTGAGCAATGTAATTTTTCTCTGAAGCGGTAGCATTTTTTGTTGTATCAAACCCCATTCCGTCTAAAATTGCTTTCAAGTTTGAATCAATCTTAAAACCAATGCCTATGGTGGGGTAACCTTTATGGTCTCGATATGGCTTGAGGTCTGGCTTGCCACCAATGCACTCTACCAATGAAACAACTTCAAAACGACGTTGGTCGTAACCTTGAATCGTCTTATACTTTATTGTCATCGTTTGATACCCCCTTTGTAATATCTAAACTGACAAATGTTAGCACGACCTCTGCTGTCGGTACCTGGAGACCCTTCCCAGATCATAACAATGCTCATCCCATATACCCATCCAAACATGTATGCTTTGCTCTTATAGAGCATTATTTCAGCTCCTTCATTGCCATTTACGTCCAAAAATAAATATCGAAACCGCCAATCAAGTCGATTGCTCTTTGGATCTATGACACCAAACGTAACACCAGGATCTTCTTTGCATGGTATATTATCGTCTCTGACCACCTGTTCAGCATAACCGTCATTATCAATGTCAATCGCAGCTATCGCCAGACTTCGCTGTCTGTTCTCAAATAATTTTCGAATCCTTTCTTGATCTTTTTCCCAAACACTCTCACGTAAATCCCTTCGTAAACCGCTTGTTCGCAAATCTTTAATCAACCCCCAATAACTTTTCCAGTCTATGGGCTGCCATGCAAGCTTTTTGAATCGTTTTTCTCCATGTGGCAGTATCCAGTTGCATTTAAATTGATCTGGTGATTCGCGAGTTGTATTCAATACTTTTTCAAAATCAACGCAAATTTTAGCATTTCCATCATCATTAAATGCTTTAGTGCGTTTCCAGGACATCCTATGTATTTCAGAAGTCTTCTTTACATTGAAAACACCATGTTTATCATTTGCTTCTACTGAGGATGTTAAAAAATATAGAGCTAAAATAATTATCGTTAGTCTAAGAAGCCTAATTACCATTGCTTGCTACCTCCTTTGCAATTGATTGTCATATTTATTGCTCCGTCAATTAAACACTGCAATTATGCAGCGTAGGCAGCATAGGGATGCTCGAATAACTTTTTCACCTTGGTTCTATTGTTTTGAAGACTCTGCATATGCTTGCGATTTTTTCGATATGGCTGCGAATTCCTTCATAGCCGATTTACTCTCTCTTTGCTTGAGTGCCCGGTGACAATGAACCCGGTTCCATTGATCCATGTTCTTATTCCCAAAGGCCTTTGCAGAGTTGAATTGAAGGGGTACTCTTTTCGCCTCTCCCACAGCTTTCCGCGGAAGAGGCGAAATCTATTTGTATCTGGAGAATTTACAAATTAAGATGCTCTCAAATACTATGGGAATTTGTGGATGTCAAGAATATATTTAAAAATAATTATTAATAGTAATAAATATAATAAGTTGTGCGATTATCATTATCTTTCCGCAAAAAATAGAATTTTTTAACAGGATCCGCCAGATCCCGCACAAAAAAGCGGTTGCGCATAATAGAGCCCCGCTCAAACCGGCTGAACCCGGACTCAGCGGGTTCGGTGTGAGTGCCGAAGTCCGTGGGCGCTCCAGTTCCATGATCTCCAGTCCCGGCAAATTACGGGGACAGTATATTTTATTGACATCGAATTCGCTTATGGTATTGTCTCCCAATGGCACGCATAGCACGAGTAATAGCCCCTGGACTTCCGCACCACATCACGCAACGTGGCAACCGTCGACAACAGACCTTTTTTCACGACGATGACTATGAAGCCTATCTGGCTTTGATGTCCCAGTGGTGCGGCAAATATCAGGTTCAGGTCTGGGCTTATTGCCTTATGCCGAACCATGTTCATCTTATTGCCGTTCCTGAAACAGAAGAAGGGCTGGCGCGAGCGATTGGTGAAGCCCATCGCCGATACACAAGGCGGATCAATTTCCGGGAAAGCTGGCGTGGGCACCTGTGGCAGGAACGGTTCGCCTCGTTTCCCATGGACGAAACATATTTGCTTGCCGCCGCCCGCTATGTCGAAATGAATCCCGTTGCTGCCGGCATGGCCACCCTTCCCGGAGAGTATCGCTGGAGCAGTGCCGCCGCCCATCTTGCCGGCAAAGACGATCAACTCGTAAAGGTCAAACCGCTGTTGGACATGGTAAATGGCTGGCTGAGTTTTCTGACTTTGACGGATGAAGAGGAACTGGCCTTGCTGAAGAAGCACGAACGCAGCGGTCGACCACTTGGGGAAGTGTCGTTTATAGAGCGTTTGGAGGAAGAGTTGGAGCGATTGCTCCGACCGGCGAAGAGGGGCCCGAAACCAAAGACAAGGTAGTTAAATATACTGTCACCGGAATTACCCCAGGTAGTTAAATATACTGTCACCGGAATTACCCCAACTTTGTCGCAGTATCAAGGATAGCGTTTTTCTGCTTCTTAGAAGCTATCCAGGCAAACGCATCAGGGTTATAAGTTTGATTTGTCGCGGAATTTAAATACGTTACGTTAAGCATAACACCTCCAGAAATATAATTTCAAAAGATAAAACGCTATGTTCCGACTCGGCACATTTTGATGAACCATTGGGGCTCCAATTGACGATAAACGCATTCACCACGTTCCCAATTAGCCGGATATGAGGTCAGGCTGGGAAGCAAGCGGTATCCGGAATATTTGCTATATGGTGACGGAGTTGACGACACAGGAGGCCAAAGTTTAGCGTTAGAAGTTTTCGGCACCGTTGGGATATAGAGTAAGTTTTTATCGATAAGCGTTGATGACAGGTAACGAGGCGTTGGTACAAGGTAATGACTATCTGCTATCTCTATCTGCAACGCTTCAAATTGACGCTTGGCAAAGCGCTCTTCTCTTGTCTTAACATCGAATTGATACAGCTTTCGTTGCGATCCAACCGAATATAATGCTGGCATCCAATATCCTCTGTTAATAATTCGATGAATTCCGGCTCTCATTTTGATTTTCTGTATCTCCGGAGGGCTGTCCCAGAGAGTGCCCTCTGGCTCGGCATAATATGCCTTGATCAGCCTCTCCAAATCCGCGCGATGCGTTTGAAAAATCTCTATGTATTTTTCATCAGGGGGTAGCGGGTTGACAAAGATGTGATAATAGAAAGGACCCGTAAAATAGAGCACAAATGCGGTAAGAGGGCTGTGGAGCAAAAACCAGCAACAAATTATCTTGACGTTCTTGCCCTGAACCAGTTTTGGGCGAAACACTTTTTTCCACAAAAAACCGATGATCAGCAACCATACGATAACGATTAACATCATTAATAAATGACACAGGATATGATACAACATAGCAAACTCCGTTTAATACTACTCCGGCATTTAACTTGATACAAATTTGAAATATGTTATTTTCTGTT
>CAZHVY010000015.1:0-72149 GCA_964536305.1 uncultured Geobacter sp.
GATATTCAGATAAGAACGGCAAAACCAAGAGAAAAGGATTACAAGCTCACGGATGTCCATTCGCTTTCACATAAAATACAACCCGCCTGTCGTAAGGCGTCGATTATTAATTGAAATAATTTTAATAAAATTAGGTACCTGGTTCTGCTATTGATGTTCAAGTTGATGAAGGAGCGTCCGGAATCGCTTAATTATTGAGGCACGATACATGACACCGGAACAGAAAGCGCGCATCGAGATCGACCGCATGCTGGTCGAGACCGGCTGGCAGATTCACGACCTCAAGGACGCGAACATCCATGCCTGCCGTGGTGTCGCCATCCGGGAATTCCCCTTGAAATCAGGTCATGGCGAAGCCGATTATCTCCTCTATGTTGATGGCCAGGCGTGCGGAGTGATCGAGGCGAAACCTGCCGGATACACCCTTTCCGGTGTAGAAATCCAATCTGACAAGTACAAGCACGGCCTCCCCGAAGCTCTTCCTGCCTGGTTTCGGCCACTTCCCTTTTGCTATCAATCCACCGGCATCGAGACCCATTTTACCAGCGGCCTCGACCCCGAACCCCGTTCCCGCGGTGTCTTCTCCTTTCACCGTCCTGAGACGTTGGCAGACTGGCTTATGGATGCGCGCCAAACTGAGCCGGGCGTTGCCGCCGAGGACAGTCCTGTCTGGACTCCGCAAACCTACCGCAGCCGCCAGCGCTGCATGCCGCCGTTGCACAGTGATGGGCTCTGGCCTGCCCAGTTCAGGGTCATCGGCAACCTGGAGAAGTCCCTGGCCGCTGACCGTCCCCGCTCTATGGTGCAGATGGCAACCGGCTCGGGCAAGATCTTTACCGCCGTCTCCTTCATCTACCGTCAGCTCAAGTTCTTCAAATGGATCAAGCAGAACCTGAGGATTAAGACTTTCTACGGCACATCGGAAAATGCCGTTAAGGCCCAGATTTGGATCGCCGTCTCGGTGTACGTGCTTGTCTCCATTATGAAGAAAAGGCTGAAAATAGAGGCCAGTCTCTACACAATTCTACAGGTCCTGAGTGTAACGATTTTTGAACGAATGCCGCTAATACAGGTACTTACAGAATCGGCCTACGAAAACGAAACCGGCAATAGCGATAAACAGCTGTTTTTATTCAGTTAAACGTTGGGACACTAGTGATGCCAAGCCATATCCATGGGATATTAATTCACATGCCTTTCTTTGCTTTCTTGGTCGTCACGACATAAGCTCCGTTTTTGAATGTGAACCTCGCTTCCGGTGATTTTCCGAATATCCTGCCGAATTCGTCGTCCGGGGTCAGGGGGTAGTCGCCGTGCGTGACGAGCCTGGCCGTGAGATCGTAAAAGTCTTTCTTGTCATCCACGGTCTGGTAGAGGCCCACATCAGCGGTGAAGACCGCGGAGTCTTCTTCCACCGCTCCGCTGTTGTCCGCATGGGTGGGCAGGGTCAATACCTTTACGAACCTGCCGTCGATAACACCGTACATGGCCAGAACCTGTTGCGTGTATCCCTGTCCGGTCGAGCCGTATTCCATGATGAAGCCGTACCGGTCTGGCCCAAGCCTGATGAAGAGGGGCTGTGGTGCCTCTCCCCAGACGCCTTCTTCGGAAAAAGATGTTGCCCGGGCCTTTATCTTCCATTTCCCCTTTGCGCTGTCGTATTCGGAGAACAAACCCCCTATTTCGGCGCCGGACGCGTGGCTGCCGTCTCCCGGCTTGCTGAAGAGGAGGATGTGCGCCGGCGGCTTTGCGTCAAGCCAGCAATGGCCGGCCAGCTTCAGAAACGATTTCTTCCTGAAGTCGGAGATTGCGCCTTCGATGCTTTCATCGTTTTCGGGCGCGAGGGGATTGATCAACCTCAGCCCGGCATTGGTGGCGGAATCATCCACCTTGGCGCAACCGGCGACAAAGGCCGCGATGAGCATCAGAAATACCAGTCTTTTCATAGTCATTCCCATGGTGTCCTCTCCGCGAAAAAATGGCGCGCGTTCCGGCGCATGATGTGCCTGTCAGAATAGCAGGCCGCCAACTGCATGACAAATCCAATCCGGTTAATAATCTCAGAATGGGGGAACCTTGTTCCCGGACTCTCCTTGACATCCGGCCATCGTGTACTATCTGTCTTTAGAAGGGAATTGATAATACACGGCTTGCGCCGGAAAGGGGGAATCATGGATTGTCGCTCAGTAAATTCAATTGGTAGCTTGAACAGCATTTCCATGCCATTGCCTGTCTGCTTCACGGTTCTGATATCCGTACTCCTTGTCTTTCATCCCTGTCCCTGCCTTGCCTCGCCGGAGGAAACCGGCGATGGGCGAATTGTTGAGGACGTGTATCATACTCCGCTTGCGGGAGAAGCATACAAGACCACGGTATTCGGCAGGCCCGTCAGTGTCGGCGTCCGTGATCGCGAGAATATCATGGCTCTGACGCTGGGCGCAAACCTCTATACCCCCGACCTGGGTGGAAACACCGGCCTTCCCATTGCGGCCCTGTATCTGCGTAACCGCTGGGATAGCTGGTGGCTCAGGAGCATTGTGGGCGTATTCGTTAACGAGGTGGACGCGGCGAAAAGTTACGGCAGGTTTCAGCTTCTGGGCCATTTTGAAAACAGCACGGTTCCTTTTGCCGATACCGAGATCAAGGACGGCGAGGAGATAAAGTCCAGCTCCGTGATCTGGGGGACCGTGGCCGGTTGGCTGGGCGCGGGGCTCAGGATCCCGATTGAGCCGTTCCAGTCGGATAACGATCTGCGCCTGCAGCTCTTCTACCAGGGTGGGTATTTCTACAACAAGCGGACCAGCGACACCGGCCCGAATGTGCATCTGCCGCCGGACACTTTTTTCAACGGACTCCGTTTCCGGGCCCGCTATGACGGGCTGCGCCGCAATATCATGGAGCTCCCCCACGAGGGATGGGCGACCGGAGGGGACCTGGAGTATACCTGGCGCGACAAATGGTCCGACAGCTCTTTCGGCGCCTTGGTCTTCGATAAAGACGAGACCAGGGAATACATGAAACTGTCCGGATACCTGATCGGCGCAGGCGGGATTCCGTGGCTGTCGGAGCGTCACCGCCTGGTAGGCTACCTGCACGGAGGGGTCTCGCCGGTGGGAAGGCTTGACCGGTTCTCGGCCTTCCGCGCCGGTGGAGGGCCGTTTCCCAACGAGACCGACGATCTCTACCGGCTTCCCTATCCAGGGGCGCTCTTCAACGACTTTCCGGTTTCCGACTACGTGGTGGGCACCCTGGAATACCGGTACGAGCTCCTGTTTTTCATGTACCTGCACCTGCGCGCCACCTTTGCCTGGGGCGCCAACCGCCCGGACTACGCTACCTCCGACAAGCTCCGTCTCAAGCTGACTTCCGCCGACGGCGAGGCCTTTTCCGTCGGCCTCACCACCGGTTTTTTCTATGATTCACAGCTTTACCTTGAATACGCCTATGACAACAAGTTTCTGCGCAACGGCACATCCGGAAACAGCTTCATGGTTCTCTGGTCCAAGGAGTTCTGATTGAAGGGCCGTCACACCGTGCCGCGCCGCCATTTTCTTCAGAGGAGAAGGGCCTTGCGAAAGATTTGTTGTAATTAGAGGAAAAATTATGTAGTGAATCTGATTGTGGCGGATGGGCTGGAGACGCGGTTTCCGGAATCTGCTTGATGATTATTAAACAACAAAGGGGGGTTATGCTGTGAACGATGAGCTGAAAAGTTACTATGAAGAGGTTTTCGCAGAACGTATCAGATCCGGTTGCGGCTGCGTCGCTGAACACCTTCATCCGGGCATGGGCGATGTCTTGCGGGAGATGCATCCCGAGTTGCTGGATGCGCCTCACGGCAGCTGCTCTCCGCTGCCCCCGGACCTGGAAGGGCGCGTGATTCTCGACCTGGGGTGCGGCAACGGGCTTACCGCTTTTGCCGCTGCGCGGCTGGCCGGGCCGACAGGCAGGGTGATCGGCATAGACATGCGGGATCAACTGCTCAAGGTTGCCCAGGAGCACCTTCCCGAACACATGGTAAAATGCGGGTGCAAAGAAGCGAACGTGCATTTCATGAAGGGCTATCCCGAAGATCTGCGATCCCTCGGCATAGAGGACAATTCCATCGACGTTGTCGTGACCAACGAAATTATTAACATCTCCACGGACAAGCGAGCGATATTTTCCGAGATATTCCGCGTGCTGAAACCGGGCGGGGAGCTGTGTTTCACAACGGTGCTCGCCGACCGGCGGCTTCCTCTCCGTCTTGCCGATGATTCGTGCGTTCTGAGGGCCGGTTTCGCGCGCGCCATGTACAGCGAGGACTTCCGCAGGCTTCTTCGGGATATTGGCTGCAATGACTACCGCAACATCAGCAGACAGCCTGTCCCCCTGCGCAAACCGGGCGCCGCGAACAAGGTCGGTCTGGCCGGTTTCACCTATCGGGTCGTCAGGACCTTCAAGCTGCCTCTGGAAGATATCTGCGAAGACTATGGTCAGGTTGCCGTCTATAAAGGGACTATGCCCGGTTTCCCCGATGCCTTTCCCCTCGATGACCATCACCTGTTCATCAAGGACAAACCGATGCTGGTGTGTGGCAACTCGGGGGCGATGGTGGAGGAAACCCGTTTCGGCAGGCATTTTGTCGTAACTGGCGACAAGTCTGTCCATTACGGGCCGTTTGACTGTTCCTAGCGTCTTTTCGCACGATGGGAGAAGAAGGGTAATCCCTGATTTGTTAATCAACCTGAAAAAGGCGATCTCACGCAAAGGCGCGAAGGAAAATCAGGAACTTGCCAAATAGGACCATTCACCTTGCTGGTGATATCAGCTTGTTCCGCTTCTGTTGGAATTCCTTTGCGTCTTTGCCCGTGACCGCGGAAAGGATAGGGGGCATGATAATCAAGGGAGTTTTCATCGGCGCCTTGGTTTTGATTTTCTGTAGCAGCGCTCTAGCCGGGGAAGCAAAATGTAATGCAAATCCTTCGGACTATAAGAAAATCATCTCAGTCCTGGAAAAGACCGATTATATCCTGGTGGATCAGGTGTTCTGCCCGAAAATTGTCGGCAATTACGCCTTTGCGAGATTTTCGAACAATATTGACGGTGGCGAGGCATACCTTGTTAGATCAAAAGGTAACTGGAAGGTAGCGGTCGCCGGAACCGCCATAGGACCTGAAGAATTACACAGTATGGGTTTCCCTGAAGATGTGGTTAAAAAGCTTGCGGAATAATTCGTTTTTGCAATCAAAATGCCGCCTGTTCTCAAGGCGGACAGCGGTTGGCCCGATAGGCGATCATCTCCAAGGATTCCGTGGATGAACCTGCCACCCCCCCACATCAATGGCGGGGGGGATTTGGAGGACACTGTTTACGACAGGCACTGAAACAGCCCCATGCACCAGAAACAGTCACCGCACGGGACGGTGTTGGCGTAGCAGTCTTGCTCGAACTCTTCGCAATATATGTATTCGCAGGGAAGCAGGTTGCAGTTGGAGCAGAATGGATACTCGTGCTTTGTGACCTCCTTCCGGAAGTCACGATACATGGGATCGTTCCAGATCTCCAGGATACCTTTGTCGTTGATATTGCCGAATACCTTCTTCTTCACATATTTCTTGCGGCCGGAGAAGTGACACTGGAATGTGTGCCAGAGAAAGTAGCAGGGATGGACATCGCCATCCCAGGAGATGAACATCCCCCCATTGTCTATGAAGTCGCATTTTCTCTCTTTTTTGGGCGAGGTTCCGGGAAGGCGGAGATCAAGTCCCGTCTCCACGGCGACCTCCCTGGCCTTCTGAAAGGTTTCGGCCACTTGGTCAGCCATGGCCACATCTCTCTTCATGAGGTTCTCCAGGTGCAGGAAGATGTCTTTCGCCCTTGCTTCAGCCATCATCTCCAGTACAAAATCCACCATGCGCTGCTCTTCCGCGGTCCTCAGAAACTTGCAGTGATAGGTATGGAAGAAGCCGCTGATGTCGATTCCCAGTTCCTCAGCCTTCCCGAGCCATTTCTCATATAGTTCCACGGCCTCCCGCGTATTGTAATCATAGGCAATCTGTGAGACGTGTTCCCTGCCGTAGGGGAGAAGATGAGAGACAATAGCGAAGGAAGCTCCCACCGCCGAGGCCCACCTCAGTACGCCGGGAAGCTGGTGGATATTGTCGCGCATGACGACGAACTCGACTCCCACCTGAAGGTTGCTTTCAGGATGCCATTTCCGGGCTGTTTTGAGTGCGGTGAATGCCTGTTCCAGGTCTTTCACCTCGCCCCCTTCCCTGATTTTTCTGAAGGTTTCCGGGCAGATGGCGTCAAGGGAGAGACATATCCGGTCCAGCCCCGCACTGACCAGGGATGAGGCGCGGGTTTTGTCGAGAAGAAGTCCATTGGACTGAAATCCTACCCAGCTTCCCGCGGGCATTAATTCCTTTGCCCGGCATATGAAAGCTTCCAGGTGCCTATGAAGAAGGGGCTCGCCGATGCCGTTGAGGAGCAGCGCCTCAGTCCGGGGAAGAGCCGGTTCAATGGCCTCGAATGTCTCGATGGAAAGGTCGCCCTCCAGCAGTCCGCTGCCCATGCTCTGTTTGACGCACATATGGCATTTCATGTTGCAGCGGGTGGTTGTCTCCACAAAGAGGCGCGACGGATAGCTCCTGACGTAGGGGAGCTGTTCGGATTCGGAATGGTTTTGGATGATTTTCAGTTCGGTGCTGTTCATTGTTCGGTTTCTATGGCTCCTTTGTGGGGATGGAATTTATGGCACATCGCATCTTTTTGGCATAATGATGGGTTTGGGAAAATATTTTTTCTGAAAATAGAACGCCAGGTTCACCAGGCTGATGAGGACCGGCACCTCCACCAGCGGCCCGATTACCGAGGCGAATGCCTGCCCGGAATTGAGGCCGAACACCGAGATGGCAACGGCAATGGCAAGCTCGAAGTTGTTGCTGGCCGCCGTGAACGACAGGGTGGCGCTCTTCTCGTAGTTGGTCCCCAGCTTCTTGCTCATGAAGAAGGAAACCACGAACATGACCACAAAGTAGATGAGAAGCGGTATGGCAATCACCACCACGTCGAAGGGCCTGCTCAGGATCTTGTCTCCCTGGGTGGCGAACATGACTACGATGGTGAACAGGAGGAAGATCAGGGTCAGCGGGCTGATGACGGGGGCGAAAGACTTTTCGAACCATTCCTTGCCCTTGATGCGTGTGAGGCTGAAGTGGGTTATCATCCCGGCAAGGAAAGGTATGCCGAGGTAGATGAAGACGCTCTTGGCGATCTCGCCCATGGTGATATTCACCACAGCCCCCTTGATGCCGAACAGCGGCGGCAGGATAGTGACAAAGACGTAGCAGTAGACCGAGAAGAACAGCACCTGGAAGATTGAGTTGAACGCAACCAGGCCGGCGGCATACTCACGGTCGCCGCAGGCAAGGTCGTTCCAGACGATGACCATGGCGATGCAGCGCGCCATGCCCATCATTATCAAGCCGACCATGTACTCGGGGTAGTTGTGGAGGAAAACAACGGCAAGCACGAACATCAGGATTGGACCCACCACCCAGTTTTGAACCAGGGAAAGGCTGAGAACCTTTTTATTCTTGAAAACAAGGGGCAGTTCCTCGTATTTGACTTTGGCCAGGGGAGGATACATCATCAGGATCAGGCCGATGGCGATGGGGATGTTGGTTGTCCCCACCTGGAAGTGATTGATGAGCGCCTTTGTGGCAGGCACAAAATAGCCGAGTGCGAGGCCGAGAAACATAGCCGCGAAGATCCAGACTGTCAGATACCGGTCGAGAAACGAAAGCCTTCTGGTCAGTCCCTGTGTCATGATGTCTTCTCCTTTACAGATGATTTCTTCTACCCGGAAACCTTGGAATCCCGGAGTTTTTCCCAGCAGTGTCCGGTCAGGTAATTGCACAGGCTCTAAAACCCTGCCTTAACCCCTCACCCGGCCTTCGGCCACCCTTGTACGCTGGGAGAGGGATTGGTCAGTATCCCTTCTCCCTGAGGGAGAAGGCGCCCCGAAGGGGCGGATGAGGGGGAACTTGACGCAATGCAAGAAGCTAACCGGACATTGCTGAGTTTTTCCTGAAAAAATCCATTAGGATGCTCTTTATTTCATCCCGTACCTTTCGGAATTCTGCCGTAACCTCTTCTTCGCTACCCACGGCCTTGGCCGGATCCCGGACTCCGAGATGGGTTCTGGCCACTCCGCCAAAAAATAGCGGGCACTTTTCATTTGCATCACCACAGAGGGTAATAACGTAATCAAATTCCTGCCCGGAGAACTCATCCAGATTCTTGGAACGGTGATCTGAGATGTCGACGCCGATCTCCCGCAAAACCTGGATGGCCCTTGGATTGACAAACGACGCCTCGGAGCCGGCGGAAACCGCCTCCAGCCGGTCACCCAGGAAATGATTGGCAATTCCCTCCGCCATCTGGGAACGGCAGGAGTTGGCGGTACAGAGGAACAGGACTCTCTTCTTTGGCATAATCTCTCCTTCAGCATATCCGCATGAGCGGATTTTGACATACAAAAAAATTACGCGCAGATATTATTGCGGCTTAATTCATTAAAACGCAAACGGTCTGATACCGTCACCTCCAAGGTTGGAAGGGCGGTTCGAAGAGTGTCGAGCAACCCTGCCTGCAAAGCATTTCCATTGTCGGATATGGAATAGTACATCCACACCCCGCACCTCCGGTCATCCACCCAACCGGAATTCTTCAGGTAGGCCAGGTGCCGCGAAACCGTTGACTGGGGCAGCTGAAGTACAGCCATGAGATCGCAGACGCAGAGCTCGCCTTCCAGCAACAAACAGAGGATGCGGAGACGGGTCTCGTCGGAAAGTGCCTTGAACATGCGGGCCGTTGTTTTCATGTTTCAAATATATCCGCATAGGCGGTTTCTTTCAAGGATAATTTTCGAACTCTCCCCTCTCCGCTTTACCCGCTTCCCCAAAAGTGGTAATTGTCAATACCTGAACATTCACTTTGCCGATCAATGAATTTTCCGTGTTGACATTAGTATCAATTGATACCATACTTGGTTCGTGGCATGGCCATACGCCATCCCGGACTCATGTGCGGGGAGGCATCATCCATGGCCAGGCCGAGCCACAAGGAGTTGAACGGAAAGCTGCAAGCGGCTCTGAAATCAGTCCATGCGAACCGAATCGTCCTGCTTGAGCCCGCGGTTCTAGTGGCTGACGCTGTTGAACTTGGCTATTCCATCAGGGATGAATTACAGATCGTCCTGATTGACCTTTTGAACAGCAGCAGCCCGGAAGAATACGTCGGCTGCCGGCCGCCGGAAAAATCGTATGAGACGAAAATCCTCGACCTGGAGCTTTGGGCTTTTTCCGTGGCGATTCCAAGATTCCACCCTCGGATCTATTTCAAATTTTCTTTATGCGGCGATACCTTCTATCTGGTATCGCTGCATGTATGTCGCAGTCAGGGGGAGTAGGAGAGGTTTGCTATGAAACGGAACAAATCAACGGTTACCTGCCCTCAGTGCGGGGAACAGGCCCTGAGTGTCGAGGTGGAGAAGAAGGTTGTGTTCAAAGGTGCAGACCTCAATTACTCCGCCCATCTGCACCGTTGCGCCGGTTGTGGGCTGGAGTTGGCGAGTGTCGAAGACGCGGCCGACATGCAGGATCGCTTGACGGATGCCTACCGCCGGAAGGTTGGTCTGCTCGACGGCGAACAGATTCGCGGCTTGCGCCGGAAAAAGGGACTATCCCAACAGGCGCTCGCCGACGCCCTTGAAATCGGGATTGCCAGCGTCAAGCGCTGGGAGAACGGCGTCATCCAGTCCAGGGCCATGGACAACCTGTTGCGGACCCTGCTGGAAGAGCACCCGTGCAACGAGCACACCGGCAACCGGGACTTCTCCATCCCCCGCATCCGTCTGGTCCTCGATACCTTTCAACGCTGTCTTGGCCGTCCGCTCTTGAAGAAAAACGACAGGGTGCTCTATGCCGCCAAGTATCTCTGGTATGCCGACATGACCGCCCGCCGCGACTTGGGACGCGGCATTACGGGCGCGACCTATGCCGCCCTCCCCATGGGGCCGCAGCTGAACAATTACCGGGACCTGGTGGACGAGATCCTCAAGGCCGATTCGGCCTCGGCGGAGCCGCTTTCCGCCGGAGAAAAAGCGGTGATAGCCGCTGTCGCGAAAACCTTTCCCACCAACAAGGCGGTGTATGACGCCGCCCACCGCGAACCCCTGTGGAGAGATTGCCCTACCGGGGCGCTCATACCCTACACACGGGCGGACAGCCTGTCGGAAATGCCGAAAATCACTAGCGCTGTTTGATAACAGATAGATTTGGCCGAACTTTAATCGAGAGATCTCCATGACCATCGCAAACAAGGAATTCGAACTTCTTCGCACCTTCCTGAAAGATATGTTCCAGTTCGAGGATCACGACCTGGACTTCGGAATCTACCGGATTATCCGGTTCAAGCGCCGGTTCATCGGGAACTTTATTGATGGCGACGGGGAAAACAGCTTGCGGACGACGGTGACGCGAGCGCTGGGAGGGGTGCGTAATACCCGGAGCGACACAGCCCGAAACTGGCTGTCGGCCTTCGCCGGCAACTAAGGGACCAAGGGCTCGGAAAAATGGCAGGCCGTGGCGGAGTCGCCGCACGATGAAAAGGCGCTGGAGGGCTTGAAATCCCTGTTGGGCCTGGCGGATGACGCCGAGCGCGAACAGGCCGAGCAGCACCTCAAGACCTTCCTCGAAACCAGGCAACTATCCGCGGAGCAGCTTGAAGTGAAGGTTTACAACCACCTGCTCAACTTTTTCGAACTCTACTAACAGAACGGCGACTTCGGCTACAAAACCCGCGCCGCCAGCGCCTTCAAGGTCCCCTACGAGGTGCAACGGGACCTGCTGGAAAAGGTTTTTCACAAGGTGCGGTACGACATCGACAAGCGATGCTATCGTTATGAAACCGTACGCCAGAGCGTGGCCGGCGAGCCGGGGGATTTCATCGACCGTTACTCTGTCAGCTATGAGTTTGAAAAGGACGAGGAACGGCGCGCTTTCGAGCAGAATGGCGGACTGCGGGAACAACTTGAACTGTGCTTCAGGGAACCGCAAGAGCCCTACCATATCTATGAACCGCTGTTGAACGAGGCAGAGGAGAAGCTGCTGAAGAAACACAAGCTCCAGCGAGTCGGCATCTCTCCCGACAAACTGAACGGCGGGGAGCGCAAGTTTCTGCGGGACATCCTGTCCTTTATCGACACCAATTATTCCCGTGACCACCGGGAGTTCTACCTGATGCGCAACGTTGAATCCCTCCGTTCCATCGGGCTCTACCTGGAGGGTGAAACCCGGGTCTTCTACCCCGATTTCGTGTTATGGATCGTGGATGACAAGGCCCACAAGACCACCCTGGTCCTGTTCGACCCGAAAGGGCAGACAGGGATCGTCAAGGAGGACGACCTGGGACTGAACGGCGCGGACGGGATGAACGACAAGGTGCGGGTGGCGACCGGCGGTCAGCTCGCGGAACTCGCGCGCCAGCTGCGCAAGCGGACCGGACGGCAGTGGGATATTCAATCGTACATCCTGCTCCGGGACACATCAAAGCTCGGCAAATGGAAAGGCGCCGCCGCGGCCGACAAGGAAATGGAGCTGGCGGAGGCGATGATTCAGAAAGGCGTGCTGCGCCTGGATTGGCACCAAAAGAACGAGCAGGGCCAGGATTCCGTGCCGCTTCGCGATGGCCGGAGTTATCTGAGCAGGATTTTTGAAAGGCTGATCTGACGATGTTGCCGGGAATGCCGATTCCTTGCGCGGTTAGCCGCAACAGGCTCCGCCTGGTTTATTGCCCCCGGAGCAGCATGATGACTCGGCAGACGGTTGTGGCGTGAGAATATCGGCGGAAAACTTCCGCATGGCGCTCATGGCGCCCTTCTCAACCATGTGTCCTGTTTCAATCGCCGCCTTAATGGTCTCATCATCGATTCCAAGTTCACGGGCCTTGTCCACATGCCATTCGAGACACGGCTGGCAATGGGCGCCTATCGAAGCTCCGATGGCGATTAGCTCCCTGGTTCGCTCATCCATTGAATACCCCCTTTTTGTCGAAAACATGTTCCTTGCCCAGCCGGAAAATCAAACCGGATGTTCTTCCTTCCAGACAATCTTTTTTCTGGAAATAATGGCATTACATTTGTTGCAGAAGAATGCCGAGCTGCATTTGGCGCAGAATTGCAGCTTCTCATGGCATACAGGGCAAAAAGGTTCCATATCGAGCTCGTCGTACGGGGTATAACCATCGCACTGCATACAGAAAAACCTCACCTCTTCCGGCAGAAGTTCCTTCTTCATTTCCTGACCGCAATTACGGCATAGTCTCCGTTTCACGACAATCACCCCCTTGCCCATATCATCGTGTGTCAATCACGAATCTGGTGCTCTTTCGGCAAGTTTCTTCCTGATGAACTTCGAAAATTCGCCCTCGTCCGGGAATTCTATAGCGTCTACAGGACAAAGCTTTGCACACACCTTGCATTCAACCACGCAGTTGTACGGATTCTTCACCCGCGCTTTCCCGGCGGCTTCATCGAACTCCAGGACGTCATTGGGACAGAACTCCACGCAAGACTTGCACCCGATGCATTTCTCCTCATCGATGGTTGGAAACCATTGAATCTCTTCTCTGGGTATTCCCCGCCAATCTTTCATGCAAACCCCTTTTTACGGATTATCAGCGGCCATTTTCTTGATGGCGGCAACCGCCTCTTCAGTGGTTTTGTTGCGAATATCGAGCGCCACATGCTTCTCCTTATCGAAACCGGTAGCCTCGAAGGCGTCCCGGAACATCTTGGCCTGCATCCGTGGATCGCAGCCGGCAACGTAGAGCTTTTCCGTTTCACCCCCGGAGAGCAGCACGGTGATGAATTCGTCACCGTCACCGACACACAACTGCGGATGGAGGCAGACGTAATCAAAGAGCTTCTCCCGCCGCACATCGGATAGTACGCCGAAAATATCCATCTTGGTGAAACTGGGGCAGGTTCCCTGGCAGACGCACAGCACAAATCCTCTTTTTCCCATGACAACCTCCTTGGCAAACGGTTTCTATCCGCTTACAGAATTCTTCTACCTCATAGTATATACGGATACACGGATAACACAAAACAACGAGGACTGCTGTGGGTGGAGATACTCCAGCCCGGGGATGGGAAATCAGAATGAAAGCCCGAAAATGTTGGTCAGACTGTAGTAGATGCCGATAGCAATAAAAATAGATCCAGTGACCCTCCTGGCCCACTTCTCGAAACTGGTCAACGCTTTATATGCTTACAATGCGTTTACCCTGCATGCGCCACTCCTTTCAGATTGACCCCGACAAGGAGTCGGGATACTTCACTATCGGCTTGCCGGCCTTGATCCATGGCACTAAACCGCCGGTTACGTTGTACACAGTTTTGTATCCTGATGTTGCCAGAAATCTCGTTGCCGGAACGGTGCGGTTGCCGACGCGGCAGACAAGGATAACCGGTCTGTCCATTGGAACCCGTGCCCGGACCTTTTCCAGCCAGACCCCGGGATCCAGCATCCGCCTCCTTTCGTCGAACAGGGTCAGCAGATGGCTGCCCGGTATAACGCCGGTTTCCCGCCATTCCCTTTCGGTGCGGATGTCTATGACAGGTACTCCTTGTTCGAGCAAAGCCGACAATTCTTTGTTTGTTATGCCGACAACTCCCGCTTCAGCATGATGAAGAAGGAAAATTTGTATCAGGACGAATATGCACAGGGCTTTCCCTACGATCTTGAGCATGGCGCCGATACCTTTGATTGAGAGGGTAGCGATTCCCATTATCCGAAAAAGGCGCCGAATATCATACCGGTTATGGTCGCCATGATAATGACGAGCGATACGAACACCACGGTTTTCCGGGTACCCATGACACTGCGCATGACAAGCATGCTCGGCAGCGACAGGGCCGGTCCGGCCAGCAGCAGCGCCAGGGCCGGACCCTTGCCCATGCCCGAGCCGATCAATCCCTGCAGGATCGGCACCTCGGTCAGAGTGGCGAAGTACATGAACGCGCCGGCAAAGGAGGCAAAGAAATTGGCCCAGAGGGAATTGCCGCCAACCGCGCTCGCCACCCATTCAGAAGGGATGAGCCCCTCATGGCCGACCCGGCCCAGGAGCGCCCCGGCGACCAGAACGCCGAACAGGAGCAAGGGAAGAATTTTTTTGGCAAAATCCCAGGACGAGGAGAACCACTCGGAAGTCTCTCCGGTTTCCGTTGTGGTAATGGTGGACAAGGCAATGACCCCGGCTATGAAGGGAATCATCGGTTGTTCGGGAAAAATGAGCGCCATGGCAGTAACGAGAACCGCCGAAGAGACGACCTTCCACGCTTTGACGCAAAACCACGCCACAAGAACACAACCCAAGGCAATAGCGGAAAGAGAGGTGAGGATCCATTTAGCGCCGTAGATGGCAGACCAGAGGCCGGTCGTTTCAGCTGGTTTACCCCAGTTGGCGAAAACCAGAATCCCGATCATGGAGGCAAAATATATCACATTCTGCCAGAGCGGACGTTTTACGCCATCATCGGGCAGGACGACTTGAGCGGCGGCCTTCTCCCGCTCCTCTTTGAGGAAGATGAGGTGCATCATCGCACCAATAACCACGCTGAACACGACAGCGCCAACGGCACGGGCGAAACCCAGTTCAGGACCGAGTACCCGCGCTGTCAAGACGATGGCAAGAACATTGATTGCCGGACCGGAATAGAGAAAGGCCGAAGCCGGACCCAGCCCTGCTCCTCGCAGGTAAATACTGGCGAACAGCGGCAGGACGGTACAGGAGCAGACCGCCAGAATGGTGCCTGACACCGACGCCACACCATAGGCCAGCACCTTGTTGGCCCTGGGTCCCAGGTACTTCATCACCGATGCCTGGCTGACAAACACGCCAATGGCGCCTGCAATGAAAAAGGCCGGCACCAGACACAGGATCACATGCTCCTGCGCGTACCACTTGACCAGATGAAATGCTTCCAGAATTGCATTGTCGAAGCGTCCCGTACCCACGGGCAGGTAGTAGCAGGCGAGAAACACCGCAATAATCAGTGTGAGTGGCTTCCACTCATCCTTCCAGTTCATACTTGTTGTCCTTTCACATCCATTTTCTTCCCCGCCAACCTGGATACTCAGTTCATGCTTGTCGGATTCCAATCATGATGTAACTTTCTGAAAATCCCACACCATTCCCGGACAGCAGACTCAGAACGCCTGATACAGCAGATACACCCCCACCAGAGATATGATTGCGCCGCCGATCCGTTTCGACCACTCGGAGAAATTGCGCACGCCCTTTGCCTTGACAAATGCCTCGACAAAGCCGGTGAAGGTGCCGGCCAGCAGCATCAGCATGCAGTGGCCGACGGCGTACACGAAGAGGAGCGCCGTGCCGTAGGCCACCTCACCCTTGCTGGCCACCAGGGTAAGGATCACCACCAGTACCGGCGTGGCGCATGGCGAGGACACGATGCCGAAAAACAGGCCCAGCAGGAAGGCCCCGAAAATCCCCTTCCGCTTCGGCTTCACCTCCACATGAAAGGGAAGGCGAAGCTGGTACAAACCGACCATCTGCAGGCCCATGGCCACTGCGACCACGCCCAGTGCCAGATACCACCAGCCGCCAATCATCCCGAACATGGAGCCGAGTAGGCCCGCTGCGGCGCCAAAGGCGGTAAAGGTAATGGAGAGGCCCAGGATGAAGGCGATGGAAAACAGAAACGCCTTCCTCCGGTCTCCGTCCGCATAGCCCCCCACGTAGCCGACCACCAGGGGGATAGTGGCCAGGACGCACGGAGATGCGGAAGAGATTATCCCTGCCAGAAAGACCGCGCCGAAAGCGATGATAGGGTATGCCGCGATGATGTGCTCGATATTGTCCAGGAAGCTCATTTTACGCCCAGGGCCTTGAATTCCGCTATGATTTCCGGTTTGTCCATGAACCCCATGTGTCTTTTCATCTCTTTTCCCCCGGCATCGTAGAAGACCTGGGTCGGCATGAGCATTATGCGGTACCGGGAAGCCATATCACGTTCCTGCTTGATGTCCACGAAGATGACGTTTGCCCTGCCTGAGTATTCCGTTTTCAGTGCATCCAGTATCGGTTTCATCCGCTTGCAGGGGACGCAGAAGGCGGCGCCGAAATCGACGAGGGTAGGCCTGCCCGAAGCCAGCGCCTGCCGGATGATCGTCTCGGATCCCCTGTCGCTGGCGAAGGCCGAGGTTGCGAATAGAATGAGTGCCAATGATGCCAATAATATCTTTTTCACTCCGGTTCCTCTCTTTCTGCTTGATGTGCGCCCGTTCGTCCGGGCGGTTTCTGAAAAACTGCTTACTGGCGCGTTCCGGAACCCATGAGGCCGTTTCGTCGTAACCCGCAAATGGCTTGTGGCGTTTAAGTGCGGTTTATGGCGCCCGACGGGACTGAAGCCTTTTTCGCGTCACCAGGACGATAAGGGCAGAGGTGATGAGGACCCCCAGGAAGAGAAGGACCGAGGCCTTGACATCCTGCAGCAGTTCCGGTTTCAGCAGGAGAACGAAGGCAAGACCGCACATCATCATCCCGGATACGAGCTTCATGACGCGTCCCTGCCATTCGCTGAGCTTGCGGCTCCCCATGGTAATGACGAAGAAGGAAACAATGATGGCCAGTGGGATGACGTAGACAAGATTGTAGAAGGCAAGATAGGCATAGTAACCGGCTGTCGACAGGGAATGCATGGTGAGAAAACGGGTATACACCATGGGAAAACCGGCGGTGCATAACAGTTCGTAGCTGTTCGCCGCGACTGCCAGGATGATTGTGCCGGTGAGCGCCGAGGGGAGGGATTCCGCGCGCATGAGTCCCCGCATGCGTTCGAACAGCTTCGGTTTTGATTTCTCCGGTATGTTAAGGGATATGCCCTTTTTGAACAGGAAATAGTCCTTGATGTTGATGATGGCTATGGCGAGGGCTGTTATTCCCGCGACCCTGGTTACCACGGAGAGGTGTCCGACAACGAAAAAGAGGTTCATCCAGGCGGCCATGAAGAAAAAGTAGAGAATGCCGGAAACGGAGACGAACACCCCCCCTATGAGCAGCATGCGCCTGCGTGAATGCGCATGGACGAGCAGGCTCAAAAGGGTGAGGAGGACGAAGAAGGCGCAGGGATTGAAGCTGTCCAGGGCCGCGACCGCAACGGTAAAGACCGGGAGGGAAAAAGAGGCGGCGTCCCTTTTCCCGAAAAAGGGAAGGGAGATGGTATCCGCTTCTTTTCGTGCCGGCGGCCGGGCGGAAGGCTCGCCGCCGGGCTTTTTGCGGGCGATCTCTTCCGAGATGGCTTCTTCGATCCCGCGTGTCATGGTGTGATTGAATCCCGAGAAAACGCTCTTTCCAATGATGAATACCGGCACGCCGCTGGATTCCGCGCCCCTTTCCCGAACCATTCTTTCCATCAGATTCAGGTTGTTCTTGTTTTTAACAACCTCCAGGGAGTGGATCCGTATTCCGGGATAGCTTTGTCCAAGGTATTCAACAAACGGCTTGGCGTCCTCACAGTGGGGGCAGCCGATCCCCCAGAAGAAGAACAAGGTCGGGTTGTCCGCCCGCGGCGCGCTGTCCGCAAGGGCGGGAAGGGGCGCCGGGAGAACCGTAATAACAAGAAGCAACAGAAGCGCGCGGAAGAGAATTCCGGCGCTTCCCGCCGGCTTCTTTACAATTGAAGCATTCATGGCGCTTGTTCGACCTTACAGAAGCTTCATGATATCGTCAGGTGAAAGGAGCTTGCCCGATGCCTTTACCTCGCCGTCCACTACGATGGCGGGGGTGGCCATGACTCCGTATTCACTGATTTTCCTGATGTCTTCAACCTTTCCCACCTCGGCTTGCCTGCCGCTCAGTTTCACCGCTTCCAGGGTGTTTTCATACAGCTTCTTGCATTTCGCGCATCCGGTTCCCAGAATCTCGATTTTCATCCTCTTTCTCCTTTTCGGTCGTTTGCTATGGAGTCCTGGCGGGGAGAATATCTTTTTCTCCACAGCAGGCCCCCGGTATCATTGGCGCATATCGCGCGAAGGCTTCCGATTATACAGCCCGGAGCAGGTCGCTCTTGCCGTTTATCTCCTTCTTCAGGATCGATGATGCCAGGCCCAGTATCTCCAGGACCTCCGGGTACTTCAGGGCGTAAAAGATCTTTACGCCTTCCTTGCGGCGCCTGAGTATCCCGAGGTTCATCATAAGGTTCAGGTGGCGGGATGTGTTGGACTGCTCTTCGTCAATGGCCGGGAATATCTCGCAGACGCATCGCTCCCCGTCCCGCAGGAATTCGATGATCTTCAGACGGGTCGGTTGAGCCATGGCCTTCAGGATGTCCGCAAGTAGTACGTCTCTGTCGTTCATGTCACCCCTGTTCCGATATTATATGATTGCATAATCATATAATGCTGTTTACCGCATTCGTCAAGTCAATATTTTCATACAGTATTTCATGGTGATTTCATGCTTCAAGAGTACGCCTTCGCGTGATTTCCGGGGTGGGACAGAAGCTGTCAATCAAATTGCCAATTGCGATCAATTGATTTATGCTCTTGCACGATAGCTGTTGCCCAGGCGCATAAACGGAAGGCCCTGAAATGGAAACCGGAAACATCAATGCTGAAAAGAAGAAGGTGGAACCATCCAACTGTTGTGATTATCCGGCGCAAGGCATGGAAAAACCACCCTGTTGAGGACCGGAAACCTCCGCCGGCGGCGGAGTAGTGGATGAATCGGTTCCGGGCTTCCTTGGATGGCTGGTTACGGGATCCGGCAGGGTTGGGCGACTATCTCCGGAACTCGCCTTTTCGGATCGTTGCGGCGCATGGAAGGCCCGGTGGGGGATTGGCCGCATGAACTATCTGGTCCCGGCCGGGCTGTACGCTATCGGCGAACCGACACCGGAAGACCCGGTGGTTGTGACCGCCAATTACAAGATGAGCTACGACATCGTCCGCCGCTCCCTGGCGGGACGCAACGTCTGGCTCCTCATCCTCGAGACCTTCGGAGTCAACGTCTGGTGTGCGGCGGGAAAGGGGACTTTCGGTACCGGAGAGCTGATAGCGAGAATCGAGGCGACCAATCTGAAGTCATTCGCCGGCCGGGCGACCCTGATACTGCCGATCCTGGGAGCGCCGGGCGTTGCGGCCCATGAAGTGAAAAAGCGGACCGGTTTCGAAGTGCGTTATGCGGCCATCCGGGCGAACGACCTGCCGGAATACCTGGACAACGGTATGGTGACGACGCCGGCCATGCGTGAGCTGACATTTACTTTCCGGGAGCGGCTGGCGCTGACGCCGGTGGAGCTGGTGACGGCTCTGAAGCCTCTGGGCGTTGCCGGCGGGCTTCTGTTTCTGACGGTTGCTTTCTTCCTGGGGCCGGCCGCCGCGCTTCGGGCGCTGGTCGCCTTTATCGGCGCCGCGCTGTCCGGAATAGTCGTCGGGCCCCTCCTGCTCGGCCTTCTTCCCGGCCGGAGTTTTTCTTTCAAGGGGGCGCTGGTGGGAATTGTCTGGACCGCGGCCTACTTCCTTGCCATCGGTATCCAGGGTATGAACAACGCTGCGATTGGAGGCGCCTTTCTTGCCCTTCCGGCGGTGAGCGCATTCTACACCCTCAATTTCACCGGTTGCACCACCTTCACATCTCCCTCGGGGGTGAGAAAGGAGATGATGTTTGCGCTGCCGGCAATGGGGTTCGCCTTGATTACCGGCGGACTCCTTGTTCTGGCCGGATTGCTCTTGTAACGGGCAAAGGAGACGCTATGAAGGGTTTCAGGTACTTGCGGAACGTGGCTACGTTGAGGATGGACAGGGAGAAATGCAAAGGCTGCGGCTGGTGCCTGGAGGTCTGCCCTCACCAGGTATTCAGTATGGAAGAAGGCCTTGCCCGCATCGTGGACCTGGATGCCTGCATGGAGTGCGGGGCATGCATGAGAAATTGTCCGTTCGACGCAATCCGGGTGGATGCGGGGGTCGGTTGCGCCTCGGGCATGATACACCGCTGGCTGCGCAAGCACGGTATCGGTCGTTCCGACAGAGGCTGCTGTTCCTGACGGCGGCATTTGTCGCATGGAGGGTCTGCCGGACCTCTGTCCCATGGCGCCGATGTCCTGTTAAGACGTTTCCCTCATCCGCCCTTCCGGGACGTGTTCTTCCCAAGAAAGGCTATCTTTTGACCCCATTCCAACGGGAGAGGAATGGTTGCGGGCTTGAAAGGGCGGTTGTTCCGCTGAAAGTGATACTATTCAGCTCTCGGAATAACCGCCTTCATCCCATGCTGAATCAGCCTTTTACCTGCCCGATCAACTTCACGATTTCTCCCTTGTCGGGGAACCGGTTCCCCTCGACCTTCTGTTTAGAGAAAACCACCGTGCCGTCGCACGCAACATCGAAGATTCCTCCCGCCCCTTCTATCAAGCTGATAGTCGCATCGGGATATCTTTCCTTTACTTCCGCTTCCACCCTGGAAGCTTGAGGGAAGAAGTTTCAACTGACGCAGTAAGTGATCGAGATCTTCATATTTCCTCCTTTTTTGATTGTGTGCCGGTTCATGATGGTTTCTGTTCTGGCCCCTGAAGGGAAGCATCGCGCACCTTCGCCAGCAGCTTCAATGCCTCCAGGGTGGCGGGATAACCGGCGTATATCCCGACCTGCAGCAGTACCTCGATAATTTCTTCAATCCCGGCGCCGTTTTCCATTGCCAGGGTGAAGTTGATTCTGAGCGCGCTCATCCTTCCAAGGGACGCCAGAATGCCAATACTGCATAAGGAGCGCGTTTTCAGGTCGATACCGCCTCGTGACCAGGTGCGCCCGAAAACGACGGAGACGGCCTCGCGCTCGAAAGCTGGGCTGAGCCTTCCGAAGGTCTCGACAACCACAGCGGCGCGATCTTCACCCAGCATCCTTTGGAGTGTTTCTACCCCCTGTTTGTAGTCGTCCATTCCGGTTCCTCTCCGGCGCCGTTCAGCAGCAGTGGTTCCCTTGGCTGAAACAGGCCTCGCATTCCATCTCGCCGAAAACATCTTTGACAAAACCTTTCGCTTTCGTATGCGCGCCGTTCCTTACTTTTTCTCCGACGGCAACCGCCGCGAGCATTTCCGCCATGGTTGCCCCGGCCTTTTCCGCTTTTTTCCGGTGGTATTCCATGCACGGCTTGCAATTAACGGCATAGGAAGCGCCCAGTGCAATCAGCTCTTGAATTTTGTCGTCCAGTATTTCCATTGAATACCTCCATCGTCAGATTGTTTTCCTCGTGATTCCTTCCCGCACAGGCTCGAGGCGCCGGTTTACAGGGAGCAGGGCTTTTAAGAAGGTCGTTGTCTTTCCCGGCGGCGCCCGCGGAATGTGTCCGGCGCCTGAGTTGACAAAAAATCGCAACATATTTTCCACGTTATGATAAAAGTTCATTGTCACCAGGGATGAAATGACGCGTAACTGCTGTGTCGAACCCGTGCCGCGTGCGAGTACTCTCACTCTATAGACGGACGGAAAACGAAAAGGATACATCTCTCGGAAAAATTCTCCCGCCGATGGCGTGTCGGGCTGTGTCTAAGGGAGATCCGGAGTATGGGAGCAGGCAACATGGTGGAACCCAATCTGACTTTTCAGAACATTCATGACACCTATCAGGCAAAGCTCTTCCGTTACCTCTCGAATCTGATCGATGAATACGAAGCGGAGGATCTCATCCAGGAGGTATTCGCGAAGGTGAGCGTGAACCTGGAGACGTTCAGGGGGGAATCCAGCGTTTCGACCTGGCTGTATCGCATCGCCACAAACCTGGCCATAGACAGGATCCGCCACTGCACGCTGCCCTTTACGGACCCTCTCAAGAGAGCGGAGGAGCCCATCGATGCCCACGAGGAAATAGAGGACAGGAATATCTGGACGGGTGAAAGGCCGGATTCCGCCGAACAGAGGCTCATTCGCGGCGAGATGACGGACTGCATCAGAAGTTGCCTTGAAGACCTTCCGGAGACCTACCGCATCGTGTTGGTTCTCAGCGAGTTGGAGAATTTCAGGAACAGGGAGATCGCTGAAATCATCGGAGTGACTCTTGAGACGGTGAAAATAAGACTTCACAGGGCGCGGGTTCTTCTCAGGAAGGAGATCGAAAAAAACTGCAGGGTGTACCGGGATGAGCGGAATGAACTTGCGTGTGAGCCGACGGAAGACTATGCCCGCGAAAGGAAGGCGGGTTCCGGCTGAATGTGCCGCCTGGTCTTTGTGAAAAAATGAACCGGCTGAATTGCTCCGGCTATTGAAGATAATGGGAGGGAAAGGAGATATGTCCCTGAAAGGAAGCCGTATGAAAATGCCGTTCAACTTTTGGCGCCGGATACTGCTGGTTTCGACGATGTTCTTGATTTTCCAGGCGCCGCCACAATCTCTCTGCGCGCAGGGGGGCGCTATCGAGCCTGGAATCTATATAACGGAAGGGGGGTGGGGTGACCTGACCATCAAGCAGGGTAAGGACGGCATGCTTTCCTTCACCATATTCGCCCTGGGTGGAAACGCCCACATGTGCAGCCTGGAAGGTGTCATAAGGAATGGCAGCGCAACCCTGACCGAGTCCGGCGAGGCGTGCGTCATCAGATTCGACCCGAAGGGCGCCGCGATCAAGGTCAGTTCCGAGACGTACGAACCGTGTCACTATTATTGCGGCATGCGCGCCTATTTTGAAGGTGAATATTTCAAGCCCGCTCCGGCCTGCCTGCCCAGGGCGATACGGAAATCCCGGCGTGATTTCAAGGTTCTCTATGACAGGAAGGCCTATGCGGAAGCGGTTGCCCTCCTGGAACCTGTGCTGACGGAGTGTGCAAAGACCATGACCTGGCTGGACAGGGGCTGGATACAAAACGACCTCGCCCTCGCCTATCACAGGATGAAGCGTGATGATATCTGTCTTTCTCTTCTGAAAGGTTTCGAAGCCGACGCCGCAAAGACGGACGAACAGATCCGCGAGGAGTATCCGCCGGCCGACGCCGACACCTACTGGCCGATTCTGAATGCCGCCCGCACAAATCTGAAACTGTGCCGGGGCGGAAGAAAAGCGCAGCCTTAAGCCATACAGCCCGGACGGTCCTTTTGTTGCGGTTCCTAATCGCGACCCGGTTTCGTTACTTCCCCATTGCCCGTTTCATGTCCCTGTTCATCGTCTCCCTGCACATGTCCGACCGGCAGGAATCGAGCCCCATAGAATATATCTCGATGGCGTCGGTCATTTTTCCCGCTTTCTCAAGGGTTGCCCCTATCTCTTCCAGTATCAGGAAGTTGACATCCTGACGGTCGGCGCATCGACCCTCCCTGACCGACTTGATGTCGGCCTCTCCAGAGGCGAAATCGCCTTTAAGATAATGGATGTGGGCGCGATCAATGTAGGTCCCGCAGAGGGTTTTATCCAAATCGAGGGCCCGGTTCACCAGTATTAACGCTTCAGCGAAATTCTTATTCCTGGCGGCCTGATATGCGGAGACCCTGTACTCCATGACAAACTCTTTCCGTATAACGCTGAGGTTGTCATGGTCACAGGCGCCTTTAATCACTACAGGCTTGAGGCCTCGCTTGAGAATAAACCGATCACCCGGCAGGAGGGCGCCGGTCATGGAAACGGTTTTCCCCTCATAGGCGGCAAGGTCGAGGTCTTGCTCCATCCGGATCGGGTATGCCTTAACCGGCCTGTTTGTTCGAGAATCGATTGTAACATTGTAGAATTGCCCCTTGATTACGCAGCCGGTAAGCGTCTTTTCTACCGGCATAGATCCTGTAACATTTGCGGGGACCAAAAGATTGATGGTCATCAACATGATAACAAAAAAGACGGTTGATACCGTTGCTTCCGTTCCGCGAACAGTTTTGTTTTCCATGTTCAGCGCTCCCGTAACAGTTTGAAATGACTTGACATGCAACAATATTGATTTGTCTTGCCTGGGAAAAACCTGGACCGGAGCTCTTTCCCAAGCTGCATCGAGTTTTGAATTCAATTGTTTGAGACAGTGGCGGGTGAGATTCTAACGGTACTCATGAAACCCAGGTGATCGCTCAGGGGAGTGACCTCGCGTGGTCCGAAAAGCATCCTCAAGAATTCTGCCGGTGTCGGCGCCCGGGACAGAAATATGGGGGGATTGCTCCCGGTTGTTTCACCGCTTATGGGTAATGTTTCGACAGCTGTGATGGAATAGCCTGGTGTCTTCGCGGTAAAGATTGCGTCAATACCCGAATCCATTGTTACGACAGGGATCAGGCGGGCGCCTTCCATTGCTCTCCGCAGGTCGGGTTGTTCCATTCTCGTATTGAAATCTCCTAGAACGAATGCCGGGGAGGTGATGGTCCTCGTGGCGTTGACAAAAGTTACCAGCTCGCCCATCTGCCGGTAGCGCACCTTGCTGTTGGCTTCATCGTTGCGTTCGGCCTGCGCATGAAGGTTGTAAAAGTCAATCCTGCCCCCGGACGGAAGGCGGATCCTTGCCAGTCCAATGCCCTTGCCCGCCCACCAGTCACCCTGATGAATTTTGTACCAGGGATTGTTATTTTCGAAGCGGTGGAATACGGTTTCGACAATTGGATAGGCGCTGAGCGTCAAGAGTCCGTTACCTACTGTTGCCGCAGGGTAGTCCGCGTGATACCGGAGGCGTGATTCAGACAGCGCTTCGAGCAGAATTTTCCGGTCTTTCCCCACAAAGGATTCCTGTATTCCCACGATGTCGGGATCCAGTTTCGTCAGTAGGGCGCCGATTGCGCGCATGCGCTCAGGCCGGTTATTTGTGAAAAGGTATCCGTCAGCAATATTATAGGTGATGATCCTGAGAGTCAGGGGCTGTTCAATGGGAGGCGGCGGAGAAGTGAGATGCATTCCGGACGTATAGTCGGTCGCCGCCCCGGTGTGCGTATTAAGGACTAGCGCCGCAAGAATTATGCTCACAAGGAGCGGAGGGATGAGAGATAGAATGGCGCAGCAGATTATTCCGAAAAAATGAAATGCTTTCACGATCCTTTCCTTGTGGGTGTTTGATCCGGGAAGAGATGGTTGGAATACGGAAAGTGTTTATGGAAATATATTATCACTATGCAATATATATTTGCAAAGCCAATCAGCGTCTTCCCGTATTCAGATTGCCGGAGATGGCCAAAGAAGAAACGGGCTATTTTTTGTTGGCTATCATTGCCGCCATGGGTACAATACGTCCGCATGCGACTTGCGCCGAATCGGCATTTACATATGCGCCCACCATTGAAATAAAGGTCAAAAGGACATCCCATGAAACACCTTATTCTCGGAACCGCCGGCCACATCGATCACGGCAAGACATCCCTCGTCAGGGCGCTTACGGGCATCGACACCGATCGCCTCAAGGAAGAAAAGGAGCGGGGCATCACCATCGAACTGGGGTTTGCCCACATGGACCTGCCGGGCGATATCCGCTTCGGCATCGTCGACGTGCCCGGCCATGAAAAATTCGTCCGCACCATGGTTGCCGGCGTTGGCGGCATGGACTTGGTGATGCTGGTTATTGCCGCGGATGAGGGGGTAATGCCCCAGACGCGGGAGCACCTGGAGATATGCCAGTTGCTCGGAGTGAAGAAGGGGCTGGTGGCCCTTACCAAGAGCGATATGGTGGAAGCGGAATGGCTGGACATGGTTGCCGAAGAGGTGCGCGAGTATCTTACGGGCAGCTTTCTTGAGGGCGCGCCGGTTATCCCGGTCTCTTCCAGGACCGGCGAGGGGCTGGAGAATGTCAAGGCCGGGCTGGCCGCGCTGGCGGCCGAGGTGGAGGAAAAATCAACGGGCGGGCCGTTCCGGCTTCCCGTGGACCGGGTGTTCACCGTGGCCGGCTTCGGCACGGTGGTGACCGGCACTCTCCTTTCCGGGGAGATCCGCACCGGCGACGAGGTGGAACTTCTCCCTTCCGGCATTGAGACGCGGGTGCGCAGCGTCCAGACCCACGGCCGGAAAGCCGACCTGGGTTCCGCCGGGCAGCGGGTGGCGGTCAATCTCCAGGGGGTGGAATATACCGATATCGCGCGCGGCGACGTTGTCGTTCCCCGAGGAGCGTTCCGCTCCACCCGCGCCGTGGATGCCCGTCTGAGTTTTCTCCCTTCCGCGCCCCGTGAACTGAAGCACCGGGCCACCCTCCGCCTTCATTCGGCCACCTATGAGGTGTCCGCCCAGGTGATACTGCTGGACCGGGACACCCTCAAGCCGGGGGATTCCACCCTGGTCCAGCTGCGCCTCAAGAAACCGGTGCTGCTCCTGCCCGGAGACCTGTTCATCATGCGCAGCTATTCCCCTGAGATTACCGTTGGCGGCGGGCAGGTGCTGGACCCGGCGCCTCCGCGCCGCCGCCGCCGGTCGGCCCAGGCGCTGGAGCTCCTGCAATCGCTGGAAGGGGGGGAGGATGCGGACAGGATACTTCTCCTGACCAGGGAAAGCCTGCTTACCGGCATCACCCTGGATGAGCTCGTCATCCGCAGCGGCCTTTCGGCGAAACGGACCGAGACCGCTCTTGCCGCTCTTCTTTCCAAGGGCCTGGTTTCGCAGATGGTGCGCGAGCCGCGCATCCTGCTGGCCAAGGAATCGTTCGAGGCCCTGAAGAAGCTGCTGCTTGACGGTCTTGACGCATATCTGCGGGAGAATCCCCTGAAGGAGGGGATCGGCAAGGAAGAGCTGAAGGCCCGCATCCCCAGGAGGTCGGACCTCCGCTTTTTCGGTCCGCTCCTTGCTTCCCTGGAGAAGGAAGAAAAGGCCATCGTGGACAGGGATCTGGTGAAAAAACCGGGGTGGAAGGCGGGAGGGGAACCTTCGGGAGAGGAGCTGCTGGAAAAGATCGAGGCCGCGCTTCGGGACGCCGGCATGGAGCCTCCCAACCTGAAGGAACTGGGGCAGCTTCTCGGCAGGGGGGAAAAGGAACTGCTGGATCACATCAACCTTCTGGCGCGGACCGGCAGGGTGGTGAAGATCAAGAGTGATGTGTTCTACGCGCCGGAAGCGCTGGCGGAGATCAGGGCCCGCCTCGTGGAATATCTGCGGGAAAAGGGAGAGATCACGCCGCCGGAATTCCGCGAGATAACCGGTCTCTCCCGCAAGTTCATGATGCCGCTGCTGGAATACTTCGACCAGGAAAAGGTTACCATCAGGGTAGGGGACAAGCGTCTGCCCAGGAGGAAATAATCGTCTGTCATTACCTGGTACCTCGTAACATCAATTGATTCGCAAAGCTCTCCTTGATGGGGGGGAGGATGAAGCATCAGGCAGCGAATATCCCGGAAATCCCCCCTCTCCCTGACCCTCTCCCACCAGGGGAGAGGGGATTAATTGTCGCGTGGATTCAAGTGTTACGTTGCGCTGGTGGATTCCGCGATGGTCCTGATGGCGCCGATAATATCCGCAATGTCGCCGTCCAGGAGGGTGCGGGGGTCTAGCAGGTATTCTTCGTGCGCTATCCTGCCGATAACGGGGATATGACCGGTCCTCATCCTTTCTTCAAGCTGCCGGGGGGGGATTCCGGGGATGGAGACGGAGACAAGGGTCGAGGGGATTTCCAGCAGCGGATAAGAACCGCCGCCCACGGGCGATGTCCCGCGCAGCGTCCTTGTCTCCACGGAGGACGGGAGAGCCCTGCGCATGCGCCTTACCATGGTGGCGGCCCGTGAGGCAAGCTCGGAGTCGCTCATGGTCAGCATCCGCAGGGTGGGGATGCTGGAGAGGGCCAGACGTTCGTCGCGGTAGAGGCGCAACGTCCCTTCGAGGGCCGCGAGGGTAACCTTGTCCACACGCAGCGCCCGCAGGAGCGGATGTTTTTTCATGGGGTCCACCAATGCCCGTTTGCCAACGATTATCCCCGCCTGGGGGCCGCCCAGGAGCTTGTCGCCGCTGAAGGTCACCAGGTCCGCGCCTGCATCGAGGTAATCCCGGACCGTGCGTTCGCCGGGGATTCCGCGCGCGGCCAGATCCACGAAACAGCCGCTCCCTGCGTCCACCATCACCGGAAGGGACGACTCCCGGCCGAGAGCGGCCATCTCCTCCACGCTCACCTCCGCCGTAAAACCGACCATGGCGAAATTGCTGGTATGGACCTTGAGGAGCAGGGCCGTATCAGTGTTCAATGCCGATCTGTAGTCCCGGAGATGGGTCTTGTTGGTGGCGCCCACCTCCCGCAGGATCGCCCCGCTCTGTTCCATCACCTCGGGAATGCGGAACGAGCCTCCTATCTCAACAAGTTCGCCCCGGGAGACGATCACCTCCCGCCCCTTGGCAAGGGAGGTGAGGGCCAGCATCACCGCCGCCGCGTTGTTGTTTACCACCACCGCTGCTTCGGCGCCTGTCAGTTGTTGCGCCAGTTTTTCAACGTGTATGGCCCGGTGGCCGCGAACGCCCATTTCCAGATCGAATTCCAGGGTGCTGTAGCCGAAGGCAGCTTCAAGCATTGATTCCCGAAGGGATTCCGAGATTGGCGCGCGACCCAGGTTGGTGTGCAGAATGACGCCGGTGGCGTTGATCACCCGTCGCAGTCCGGGAGCGTTTGCCCGGTCCAGGGAGACCCGAACCCGGTGGGTGACGGATTTTTCCGCGAAATCCTCTTCATTCGCGGTTCCCCGCAAAGCCTCCCCACGGAGCATGTCCAGCGCGTGGCGCACCGCTTCCAGCACCACCGGTCTCGGGTTTTCCTCCAGGAGACCCTTGATCTCCGGCCAATCCATTACCTTGTCGACTTTCGGAATATTTTTCAGCACGGACAATGCCTTTCATGGGAAGAGATGTCTTTTGTCTTACTTAGGGTCTGTTTCATTTTTCCGCTGTTTCCGCTTCCCTGTTTTCCCTGACGGCGCTTCCCGGAGAACGGCGCCTGCGTCGGTCACGAACCTGGCAAGGGACAGGGAGAGCCGCTCCAGGACCACCAGCCACTCCCTCAGATGCTCTTCACCTTCGGGGGTCAGGTCGTACAGCCTGCGCGCCGGTCCGCAGCCGCTCACATCCCAGGTGGAAACAACAAAGCCGTTCTCTTCCAGACGGCGCAGTGTCCGGTAGAGCGCCCCTGGTTCGATGCGGGAATCGGTCAAGGTGTTGTCGTTGAGCGCCCCCGCCAGGTCGTAGCCGTGGGTCCTTCCTTTTGTCTTCAGAAGGTACAGGGTTACCGGTTCCACGAAGCGGTACAGGTTGCCCATGCCGCAGGAGCAGGGTTTGTCGGGGCCGTGTCTTCGACAGATTCCTCTGGGCATCGCATTGAACTCCTTTTTCGGAAAAGTCCCGTCCCTGACGGAAAAGAGATATGCCCCAGCCGGGACAAATTCCAGCAACTTTAGTGGATGGCGCGCGGGGAGTCAAACGAAAAGGATTCAGATCCGGAAAGAAGCGGATTCGGGAGGGTGTGTGAGTCGCCGGCAATCTTGCGTCCTTGTTTTCCTCAACCTTGAGTTGTTGAGCTTGTGCCTGGTTTCAGCTCCGTTCCCTGGAAAATCCGCATCTTTCCCGGATGCATTCCCGGTTCCTGGAGGTAAAGGGGCAGGGTGGCAGAGAGTCGACGGGAAGCGTGACCCCCATCTCCCTTTGCACGAATGCCGCGGCGCTGATGATGGTCTGAAGTGATTCACGCTTGCAGCAGCGCGCCCCGCCGTTCTCGGCAATGGCCCGCAGGCATTCGGCGGTAATCAGGTTTGAGAGTTGCCGTTCCCTGTCTGAAAGTGGGGTGGCGCCGGTGACGATACTCATGAATATCCCGGCGCCAATGGCTGCGCCGCACGCTCCCTGAAAGCCGCAGAAACCTCCATTAACCTCTTCAGCCCTGCTTCTCGCCTCCCGAATTTTCTCCGCTGCGTTTAATCCGGAGAGATTCGTCGCTGAATGGAAAGCGGAGAGCAGCGCCGCCGGGACGAGAAAATGATGCTCCGGCCCGTGCATCTTGACCGCCGGATTCTTCATCAGGTTAATAGCCGTGGCAAGGGGAGAGGGGCGACTTGCGCCTGAACAGTACCTCTCGATCAGGTCGTTTGCGCCCGCATTGTGGCGTGTGTCACAGACATAGTGGCCAAGCCGGCAGGAGGTGTTTGTTTCTTTAATAGCTCCACAGTAGAAGCAGGTGGATCTCGATAATGTCCCGGAGTAGACTACATCTTCCCCGCAGACGAGACAGCCGGTACCGTATTCCATTAGAGCGTTTCAAGGTCCTTTCAGGGCATATTGACGATTTCCTTCGAGAGAAGGGTTATTTTATCTCCTCTATCTCTTCTTCCACCTCTTCCGCGCCTTCGTCGTAGAATCTTTTCTCATCCGGATCAAGCTCGTGGAGGAGCCGGAGGAACTCGCCCGCGTGGACCCTTTCCTCATCCGCGATATCCTTGAGCACCTCGATGGCGAGCTTGTTGTCCGTTGATTCGGCGAGCTGCATATACAGCTGTATCGCCTCATACTCCGCCGCGACCATGAAACGTATGGCGCGGATCAGTTCCGCTTCGGTAAGCTTCCTGTCGTGCGCCAGCCCGGAAAAGGGCGAACCGAACTCAGGCATGGGATTCTCCTTTTTTTGCGTTCTGTCCGGTATGCGACACCGGTGTTTGCGTTATATTCCGTTTCTGTTTCACTTTTACCCGAGATGTTTGCCATGAGATGTCAGGCGCCCCGAGGGGCCATCGGGGCGCGGCTTTTTCCTCTGCTCCGAGTCAGCGGCGGAAACCGCACTCCAACTGGAAGAAGCGGGGATTAAGTCCAGCCAGGGGTTCCCGCAGCCTGGCCAGTTCCTGCTCGGGCCCATGGACTTCCAGGCGGATGATATCCGCGATTTTCAATGCCTGACCCAATAGCTCGCCCACGTTCTCCAGGTGGGCCAGGAGTCCTTCCGCATCGACATAACCTTCGCGGCAGTGGGCCTCGTCTCCGTTGAAGGAAAAACCATAGTACAGGCACTTCGGCTCTCCCTTTGTTTTCTCGACCATTTCATCGCCCAGCCGTCTGAATTCCCCGTCCTTGCCTTCCTTGATTTTGAAGTAGGGTACGATGGTGCAGCATTTGTCGTCAGTCGCCATAGAGCGCTCCTTTTCGTTGGATGGCGCCCGATTGCCGGGGCGCCATCGTGATCAGGCGCTCATTGCCGAGCGCCTTAGTCTGAATCTCGGCGGAACGTCGCTCCCGCAAAAGGAGCCGGCCGTTAATCATGCCCCCTCGTTATATATCCGTTTACATAATTTACGGCAAGGACATTTTCCCGCTCCGGAAATGACCCGGCCCGGATCAGTATCCGCTTGACATGTCCGCGCCTTCCCGCCGCCGGTCTGTTTGCGCTACAACCCCTTTTTCTCGAACCAGCGGAAGAGCAGCAGCCCGCCGATGATGAACAGGGGTATGATGACCCAGTGGTTTACGCCCAGGATCTGGGGCAGGGTAATCTTGCCGGCATTTCCCCAGGTCAGGACCGTGGACTTCATGAGCGGATATGCCTCGGCATAAAGGGCCGCGCCGCCCAGCATGCCGGCTATGCCCCACAGTGAATCCCATCGGCCTTCGCCCAATGCGCCCAGGGAGGTGCCGGGGCAGTAACCCAGGAGCCCCCATCCGATGCCGAAAATGAGGCCTCCGATTACCACCCCGCCGAATATCATCGGCTTGATGGACAGCTTTGCCAGGCCCAGGTCGTTCAACAGATAGACTCCAACCATGCCGACGAGCACGGCGGATAGCATGAATTTGACGATGGTCATGTCCCTGAGGCGCAGGGCGCCGAGCTGCATGTCGTAGCGCAGCACCCGTCCTTTCTGCAGCAGAAATCCGAAGAGGACGCCGGTGATCAGGCCGTAGATGAGGGATGTCATTTGTTCTCACCTCCTCCGTAAAGAATGCGCGCCACGATCATGCCGCCCGCGAAGAAGCATACCAGGGCGACGAAGCCGCTGACGGCAAGCTGCATGGAACCGCTGAGGCCGTGGCCGCTGGGACAGCCGTCAGCCAGCCTGGCGCCGAACATGCCGATAACGCCTCCCACGAAGGCAGTCAGCCAGCGCTTCCACCTCACCGGGCCGAAACGTTCCTCCCACATATCGGGGACCGCCTGCCAGCGGAAGCTGGCCGAGGTCGTGGAAGCAATGAGAGAACCGATGAATATGCCCACGACGAACATCCACTGCCAGTCGATCTTCGGCGCTTCCTTGATGAAATAGTCCATCAGCGCCACCCGTTCCGGGTCCACCGCCTTTTCCACCATGCCCGCAGATCGCACGAACGTCGTGGACGCGCCGAAATACTTGCCCGCTATCCAGACGGAACCAATGGATACCAGACCGCTCAGGGCGCCTGCCAGATACGGGCTCCATGCTCCAGCTTCTCTTTCTTTCATTGAGCAACCTCCTGGAGAAAAGATTTTCGGCAACTGCTCCCGCAGGGATTAATGTTACCTGATAGCAGCGTCTTGGCAACAGTCGGCTGAGGAAGGCCTGATCGGAAGTGGCTGGAGTGAGTCGGGGGTGAACGCGAAAGGCTCGACTTTTTATGAGAAACAATAACGTTGAAAGGAACTATCCCTTGACTTTGCATTATTTAAATTGCTATATAAAGCAGCTGTAAAAAATACATTATCTGCTCCGACCCGTCTTTCCTAAGGCGATTGCTATGGGAAGCGGGCAGTGGGCGCCGCGGGAAACAGCGTCGCCTCCCCTGTCTGGAAAGGAGCGAACACTGTGGCTTGTTACGGCCTGCGGGTGTTTGTTCCCGTTGGCCGTTTTTTTTGTGTCTCGATGCCGGCAGACCTGCGGTAAACACGGATTTTATCATTGGAATAGCTGGCCTGGGTATTTCATGGCGCGCGGTTAATACGTTGCCGCTTAACTGAAGGGAAACAGGAGGATTACGGATGAAAAACAGAAGTATGGCTGTTATCGCTTTTCTTTCGCTGCTGATGCTGATAATCTGCGCGGTAGCGCCGGAGGCGGGCAGCGCCGCGGAAAGGCCGTTTATCCAGGTCCTTGCCGGGGCCGGCCTGAAGGATGCGCTGAACGAACTGAAAGAGTTGTACGCCAGAAAGACTGGCGTGGAGGTGCGTTACAGTTTCGCCGCTGCCGGAATCCTGCGCAAACAGGTGGAAGAGGGCGTTCCGGCGGACCTTTTTTTCACTCCGGGTAAGAAAGAGATGGATGAGCTGCAGCTCAAGGGGCTGATCGTTCCGGAAACCAGGGCCGACCTCCTCGGCAACGAGATCGTGCTGGTGGTGGCAAAAGAAAAGAAGAATGCCATCAGGTCGTTTGCGGATCTTGCAGACAAGGCCCATTCCATTACCATCGGCCATCCGGAAACGGTTCCCGCCGGCAAGTATGCGCGGGAGACCTTGCAGAACCTGGGCTTGTGGGGCAAGGTGGAGAAGCGTATTCTCTATGCGAAATGCGTTCGCACCGTGCTTGCCTACGTGGATTCGGGAAACGTGGACGCGGGACTTGTGTACCGTTCCGACACGACGGTGATGAAGAGCGGCACTCTGGTTGCGGTAGCGCCGAAAGGCGCCCATGCCCCTATCCATTTCACTATTGCCGCCTTGACTTCGAGCAAACGGCGGCAGGAGGCGAATAGATTCATGGATTTTCTCAAGTCTCCGGAGGCCTCCGCGATTTTTTCGAAATACCGCTTCACTCCCCTTTCCGCCAGGTAGCGGCTCCTTCCGTTGTCATTCTCCATGTCCGGACCATACGGATGGAAGCCCTTTTCGGCGCGAGACCGGGGCAAAATGATGGAGGATGACACCCATGAAGATACGATACGAAATTCCGGCGATTATTGTGGTGATCGCCATGTTCGTGGTCGCGGATATCACCGGTCAGAAGGAGATGGTCTTTCCGGAGATCGCGGCCCTGGCTCTCGGCGCATGGGTCATGGAGAAGTCGCCATGGCCCGGCGCCGACCTCCATTACTGGCTGTCGCCAACCCTGGCCGCCCTGACCGGTATCATCTTGATGCGTTTTTTCCCATACTCGCCGTTTTTAATGGTACTGACCGCCTTCTGTTTCGTCGTTCTGCAGTTGAAGCTGGCTCGCTCAGCCGTCCTTCCCTCGATTTCCGCCGCCATCCTGCCCATAATCACCCGTTCAGACAGTTGGTGGTATCCACTTTCCGTATGCGTCTTAACGGGCGTCCTTGCCTTGGGGCGCGTTGCGCTTAACCGATATGATCCCTCTGGAGCCGCAGCGGCCGCGAATCCTTCCGGACGTGGAACTGCCGACGCCTGGTCTCCCCGGGAAATGCTGCACTGGGGCAAGTTGCTGGCCGGCGTTGCCCTGATTGCTTTCGTTGCCATCGGCTTCGGTTTCACCTTCATGTTGGCGCCGCCCCTGATAGTCGCTTTCGTAGAACTGTCAAAGCCGGGCGGCGTATTGCGGGACAAAGCGGGAAAGGCCTTCGTCCTCCTGGGGTTGCCCGCGATTTCCGGGGTGTCGTGGCTGTATCTCATTCATGCGGTATTGGGCCTTCCGGTCTGGGTTTCCACCTGTCTTTCAACGCCTACCGTGTTTCTTCTGTACCATGCCATGCGCTTCCCTTTCCCGCCCGCCGTTGCCATTGCCCTGTTGCCGACCATTCTGCCGGAGGAGGCTCTCGTGATGTATCCACTGCAGGTGATTGCCGGAGGCGCTGGATTTATAGCCCTCAGCAAGACGCTGTTCGGGAGTGACGGAACTGCATCCAGAACCAGGAAACAGGCCAGTGGAATACAGGGGGCATTCCCTGAGAGTTAGGGAAGTTCGCGGGTCGCGCTGTAACTCCTGGATGAAGGGAAGCATAAAATGAAAAGCGGGGAAGAACCGGGCGCCCGCGACCGGCGTAAAACAGGGGTTGCGGAATGCGCAGCGCCGGTGATACTGTTGCCAAGGGACTCGGAACAAACAAATATACCGTTTTACATCTCAACTTCAGACCATCTTTGCCGCCCCTTCAATCACAAAATTCTCGACGTAGCCCTGCTGCGCCTGCGGTTTTGCTCAATCAGGAACGACAAATCCGGCCCGAATCCGAGCGTAAAACCTGGGTATCTCAGCTTCTTCCGAGTCCCTAAAATCGTACCCATGGAGGACACATGATCACCGCATTTACATCCGATAAACCTTTCGACCACCTGGAACTCTACAGTTCATTCCTTGAGAGGGAAACCGACGCTACCGGCACGGTGGTGCTGCACCACGGGCGGGTGAAGCGTCCGGGGAAACAGGTGCCGGAATTCACTACAGTCGAGCTGAAACCGCTGACCGCTGATGTTGATGAACGGCTGGCAGCCATTGCCCGGCAGGCGGAAGAGAATTTCAAGCTGAACCAGGTTCTTGTCGTCCACCGTCTCGGCGTCATCGGCGCCTGCGATTCGGTCCTGCTGGCCATCGTCTCCGGCAAGACCCGCGACCGCTGTTTCCAAGCCTGCTCCTGGATCGTGGACGAGGTGAAGAAAGAGGAATTCATCCAGCTCATCGAGCGTCTGTAGCCTTGCCGAACAAAAAACGGGAAGTCTCCCTCGCCGCAGACTTCCCGTTAAATTACAACCATTTATCTGTCACTACTCCTCGTCTATCCATAAATAGCCCAATTATCCAGGATTATTTTCTGAATATGAAGTACACCGGCTCTCCGTATTCCTTTGCGCCGAAGGTGGCGATGATCCGTTGTCCCTTTTCGCTGAGGCAGAAGTCATAGAATCTCTGCGCGTATTCCTGGTTGTATCTGAGATTCGGATGCTTCTCGGTATTCACCAGGCACATTTCGTACTCGTTCTTCGGCCCTTCCACCAGCACCTTCAGATTCTTGACCTTGGCCTTGTGCAGCGCCCAGGTGCTGGAGTCCAGCATGTGATACTGGCCCTTTATGGCCGCATCCATGAGGGAGTCCAGCATGAACTTGTTGCTCACCTCGTACCAGGGTTGTCCTTCAGGATTAAGAGCCAGTTCCTTCCAGAACTTCTTTTCAATGATGTTCATTCCCCCCATGTCACCGCGGGACAGATAGCGGGCCTTGGTTTCGAAGATCTTTTTGTGGGCCTGTTTCAGGTCTTTCATCCCGCCAATTCCAGCCGGATCGTTCAAGGGTCCCACAATGACGGTCAGATTGTACATGAGGTCCGACCGTTTAGCGGCATATCCATCCCTGAAAAACCTGGCCGTGGCTTCCCTGTTGTGTCCCATGGTGACGTGAGCCAGTCCGTTTCTGCCCAGTTCCAGACCCGGTCCGGTCGGTGTCTTGATGCAGCGCACCGTGCAACCGGTCTCCTGCTGAAAGGCCTTTGCCAGGGCGTCCACAAGACCGAGTTCAAACGGGCTGCCGGTGGCGACGATTATCTGTTTGAACTGGTCGGCGGCGTACCCGGGCGGGGCGGCTACGGCGAGGGAGAGAATGAGAAAAAACAGCATACCTTGGATACGAAAGACTTTCATGGTGATCTGCCTCCTTAAAAGAAAAATGATAATGACCTATCGCTATATAGCATGTTTTATTGCAAAGACAAATAACCTGTGACCTGATCCTTTTCTGGAATGTGTGCCGAGGTGAAAATAGTCGTTGACAATAGATTTAATGATATATATAAATAAACATATCAATTGACAGGAGGTACGCATGCCGAAATCATCCTCATATCATCAGCCTCGCTATAAATGGGCGCTTGCCCTGTTAATGGTCATTGTCCTTGGGTTGGGGTGGAAGTATCCCTATCTCGGCTTCATGGTTCCGGTTGTCATGGTGGCCGGCCTGGTGGGCGCCTTTGTCAAAGGCCGGGTTGTTTGCGGCGCCTTCTGCCCTCGTGGTAGTTTCTTTGATACCTGGTTCAAGCCCCTGGGGGGCGCCCGTAGGATGCCGGGATTCATGCGCGCGCCGATGTTCCGCTGGGGCCTGCTCATCGTTCTTTTTTCCTTCATGATTATCCAGTTGTCGGCTGATATCGGAAACCCCGCCCACTGGGGAACCGTTTTCTGGCGGGTCTGTCTGGTCACGACCCTGATAGCTATTGTGGTGGGAGTTGTCTACCGTCCCCGGGCATGGTGCTCATTCTGTCCCATGGGAACCATCCAGGGGGCAATAGGCGGGAAAAAGAGCGTCATGTCCATATCAAACGCATGTTCAGGATGCGGCGTCTGTGAGAAGGTCTGTCCCATGGGGCTTGATATTGCGCGTTTCAGGGAAAGCGGTAAAGTCGTAAACGGCGATTGTATTCATTGCGGGGCCTGTGTAAAGGCCTGCCCGCGTGACGCGCTTCAATATTTCGAAGGCAAGTAATAAGGGCGCGAGGGGCGCCTCGCCCAGTCGGTGCGGGGCGCGACGTGCACCCAAGTCAGGGTTGCTGTGTTTACCTGCCGAAATACTAAAACAAGGGAGGAAAGTGAATCATGAGCAAGAAGATCGTCGTTATCGGCGGATCGGCCGCCGGACCAAAGGCCGCGGCCCGCGCAAAAAGACTGGACCCCACAGCGGAGGTTACCATCATCCAGAAGGCGCCGGAGATGTCCATGGCTTCCTGCGGTTACCCCTATTTTGTAGCGGGTGTGTTCAATAACCGTAATGCCCTTCTCAGCACCCCCTACGGGGAGGTGCGTGACCCGCATTATTTCGTCAATACCAAGGGTATCACCGCCCGGACGGAAACCGAGGTCATGTCTGTTGATCGGAAGCGGCGTGTCGTGCAGTGCCGGGATCTGCGCACCGGAACAACGGATGAGCTCCCTTATGACAAACTGATAATCGCTACCGGCGCCAGGCCGCGCCGGCCGCCGGTGCCGGGCATCGACCTGGACGGGGTGACCACCCTTCAGTCCATGCGCGACGCCGATTTCCTGCGACGAATCCGGGACGAAGGGAGCATAAAGAAGGCCGTGGTTATCGGAGGCGGGCTTATCGGCATAGAGACGTGCGAAGCTCTCCAGTTGTCGGGAATCGACATCACGGTCATTGAGATGCTGCCCCAGATATTGGTTTTTCTGGACTGGGAACTGGCCGAGGTGCTGGAAAACCACGTGCGCAGCAAGGCGGCGAACGTCATTACCGATGTCAAGCTGGCGGGATTCATTGGAGAGAACGGCAAGCTTACCGCAGTCCGGCTGGAAAACGGCACAGAACTGCCCTGCGAGCTGGCGGTTCTTGCCATTGGAGTCATCCCCAACACGGACCTGGCCCAGGCGGCAGGCCTGGAAATAGGCGCTACCGGTGGCATTCTGGTGGATGAGCACATGCAGACCTCCGACCCCGATATCTACGCGGTGGGTGACTGCGTGGAACTGATGCACCGCATCACCGGTAAGAAGACCCGCGCCCCTTTCGGTGATCTGGCCAATCTGGAGGGGAGGGTCGCCGGTGAAAATGTGGCGTTGGGCAACAGTGTCACATTTCCAGGGACCATCCACACCGGCATCTGCAAAGTCTTTGATTTCAATGCCGGTTCCACCGGTCTTTCCGAAAGCCGGGCCCGCCAGGAGGGGTACAATGTGGTGACCGTTATCAACGCCAGCCTCGACAAGCCTGAATTCATGGGCGCCAAGCTGCTTGTTTCCAAGATGGTTGTCGATGCCGATACCGGCAGGATCCTCGGAGTCCAGTGCGTAGGCCCCGGTGACGTAGGAAAGCAGATAGCCACGGCAGCCATGGCTATCCTGGGCAAGCTGACGGTTGCCGACGTGGTCAATGCCGACCTTCCCTACGCGCCCCCTTTCTCCCTGGCCATAGACCACTTCATCGCCACCGCCCACATCATGGAAAACAAGCTCAAGGGGCGTCTGAAAGGCCTGGGGCCAGTCGAGCTGAAAGAGAAGCTGGACAAGGGAGAGAAGCCGTTCCTCCTGGATGTCCGCACCCCGGACGAGTTTGACGCCATGCGACTCGGCATCGGCGAAACCATGATCCCCATCGGGGATCTCAGGCGCCGCCTGAACGATCTCCCCAGTGATAAGGAACGGGAGATCATCTGCTGGTGCAAGATCTCCCTGCGGGGGTATGAAGCGGCCATCATACTGGAGGCCAACGGCTGGAAAAACGTGAAGGTGCTGGAAGGCGGGGTAATGGCCTGGCCATACCGGCGGGAGAAGTAGCGATCATTGGCGGTTTTGTTCAAAAACGGAAAAAGCCCCTGACCGGATAAACTAGGCCAGGGGCTTTCCTCCAATGGATATGGCATCAAGTTCATCATGCCATTACGGTCATGCAAAAACCGCATCTCCGGGTTGTCTGATACATCCGGATTTCTCCACCTTATTCATCAGACTTATTTATTTACCTTTTCTTTCATTGTCTTGCCGGCGTCTTCCAGTTCCTGGGCCGCCTTTTCCGTGCCGCTCTTTATTTTGTCATCTACCTTCTTGTCGATTTTTTCCGCGGTGTCCTTGAGTTTCTGCGCGGCTTCATCCAGTTTCTTTTCCGCTTTTTCCTTAACTCCTTCGGCGGTGGAGCCTGCCTTTTCTACCGCCTGATCAACCTGCTTGCCTGCTTCCTCCGCCGGCCCCTCCTTCTTCTGGCAGCCCATGGGCCCCATTGCCATCAGCGCTACCGACAGAACCACGATCAATGTACGCATACACCCTCCTTTTCCCATGCGGGTTCGGACGACGAAGAGTGACCCCGTCCGCCGTCCTCTGTGAAATTTCATGAAAGGATACCCTGAATCAGGCGAAATGTAAAGAAGCCTGCCGCGGGTAATGCGCATTCCGCCGGCTCTTTGCTCTTGACATGCTTCTCTTTCCTGACCATATTAGCCCGACGTTATATAGTCGAATATCAAACGATGCGAGCGGGAACCGTGCGATGCCATATTCCCTGTGCGCAGCATCTGCGCGAAAGGACAATCTATCCATGCATAACCAATTCAAGCCGAACAATCCTCTGGAAGAAAAACTGCTGGCAATGTACAGGAGGGAAATACAGATTACCGAGTTTCTGGAAATACTGCTGGATTCACAGGTGGTGATCCTGGCCGACAGGGATGTGGACATCACTGGTCCGGACACCCATTTCAATCCGCTGGCGGTTCAGTCACCCATGGGTTACATGGCGGTTGCCACCTTCAGCAGCCTGGAGCGCGCAAGGCAGGCCGTGTCCAGGAATCCGGACTATCCGCATGCGGTTGCGGTCGACACCTGCTGGTTTCTTCGGAGAGTCTATGAAAATGCCGGTTTCGCGCTGAATCCCGGTTGGCCCTTCGGTTTTGAACTTCCTCCGGAAGGCCTGCGGCAGTTCCTGTACCGGTTCGGGGTAAAGGAATACAAGCCGCAAGATGCCAACTGAAAGAACTGCACGGTACGGGCGAACCTTGTGTCCGCCCGCTTGCGAGCGGTTTCCATCAGTTGGTCAGGGACTGTATGGGCGCCGGTATCCTTCCTCCGCGGGCGATGAATGCCTCGGAGCTGAAGTTGTGCACCGGCATGACCGGGGCGGTTCCCAGCAGACCTCCGAACTCCACCATGTCTCCCATCTTCTTCCCCGGCGCCGGGATGATGCGCACGGCCGTGGTTTTTCTGTTAATCATGCCGATGGCCATTTCGTCCGCGATGATGGCCGAGATCGTGGCGGGCGAGGTGTCCCCTGGAACCGCTATCATGTCCAGTCCGACAGAGCAGACGCAGGTCATGGCTTCCAGCTTGTCCAGGGAAAGGGAGCCCCGCTGCACGGCCCTGATCATGCCTTCGTCCTCGCTTACCGGGATGAAAGCCCCGCTCAGGCCGCCCACCGACGAGGAGGCCATGGCGCCTCCCTTCTTGACGGCGTCGTTCAGGAGCGCCAGAGCCGCTGTGGTGCCGTGGGTGCCGCAGCTTTCCAGCCCCATGGCCTCCAGGATGGCGGCCACGCTGTCGCCGACTGCCGGGGTCGGCGCCAGGGAGAGGTCCAGTACGCCAAACTGGGCGCCGAGTCTTTGCGCCACCTCCCTTCCTACCATCTCGCCCATGCGGGTGATCTTGAAGGCGGTCTTCTTGATGCATTCGGCGATATCGCCCAGGGTAGGATTCTGAAGAGAGCGCACCGCGGCGTTTACTACGCCGGGGCCACTGACGCCCACGTTGATGACGCAGTCGGGCTCGCCGATGCCGTGGAATGCGCCTGCCATGAACGGGTTGTCCTCCGGCGCATTGGCGAATACTACCAGCTTGGCGCAGCCGATGCCCCCCCGCTCGGAGGTCAGATCCGCGGTCTGCTTGACGATACGTCCCATGAGGGAGACGGCGTCCATGTTGATTCCGGCCTTGGTGGTGGCCACATTGACCGAGGAGCAGACCTTTTTCGTGTTTGCCATGGCATGTGGAATGGATGTGATGAGCCTCAGGTCGCCGGGCGTAATCCCTTTTTGCACCAGGGCGCTGAATCCGCCTATGAAGTCGATGCCCGCATCGTGCGCGGCCCGGTCCAGGGTTTCGGCCACGGAGACGAGGTCATCGGCCCGGCAGCTTTCCGCTACTATGGCGATGGGGGTGACCGAGATGCGCTTGTTGATGATGGGGATACCGTAAAGGCTTTGTATGGCTTCGGTTGCGCGGACCAGGTTTTCGGCGCGTGACAGGATGTGGGCATGGACCTGTTCGTTGAAGACTCTGATGTCTGGATGGCTGCATCCGCGCAGGTTGATGCCCATGGTGACTGTTCTGATATCCAGGTGCTCGTTGGTCACCATCTTGATGGTTTCAAGTATTTCTTCCGGATGTATAGGCATGTCAGGCTCTCCTCAGATTCTGTGCATGAAGCGGAAAACATCTTCATGCTGAACGATAACCTGAACGCCCAGCTCTTTTCCGATGGCGGCCATGGCTTCCTGGAAGGCCGCCAGATCGAATCCCGCGGACTTGACCTCGGCCTGCATGATCATCGTGAAAAGGTCATTCATGATGGTCTGTCTGATATCGGCTATATTGACGCTGTGTTCGGCCATTATGCTGCTGATGCCGGCAACGATGCCCACACGGTCCAGTCCGATGACCGTAATAATGAAACGACTAGATGACATATGGTTATCCTTTGTGATTGGTATGCGGAAAAAGAAACGCGGCGGGGCGAACCCATGGCGTGCGCTCCCCGGTTTGTTCCGGATGGCGGAGCATAGCATATTCACGTGACTCCGCACAACCAGTTGCGCTTCTGGCGGCTCTTGCCCGGGATCGACGCCGCGTTTCCGTCCGGCCGCGCGTGCGGCTTCCTTGCTTCTTTACTGTTGCATGAAGGGATCTTTCCTTATAATCTGGCCGGGTTCCGCCACTTCAACCCGTCAATGAAAGGAAATCCTCATGCCGCGCAGCTGCACCTTCATCGTAAATCCCCTTTCAGGAGGGTTCTCTCCGTCGAGGGTAATGGAGGCCATATCCGCCCTGAGGAAGATGGGCTTGGACCCCCGGTTCGTGGAGGCGAAAGAACCCGAAGAGGCCGTCCGTTGCTCTCGCGGAATATGTCGCGAAGAGGAATACCCGTTCATCATCGTCGGCGCGGGTGACGGTACCATTAACAGCGTAGTCAACGGGCTCTCTCCGGGCACGGCCACTCTGGCGGTCATTCCCTTCGGCACGGCCAATGTGCTGGCCAGGGAGGTGGGCATAACCAGCGCCTCCCTGGCTCTGGAAAGGATAGCCGCCGGGTCTTCGCGACCGGTTTCCGTAGGTGTTATGGAGAAGGACGGCGCGGAACGGCGCTTTCTCCTGATGGCCGGCGCCGGCTGTGACGGCGAGGTGGTGAAAGGGGTGCGCGCTCCGGAAAAGAGGCTGTTGCGCAAGGGGGCTTACCTCCTGGCGGCGTTGCGCCTGTTTTTCGCCTGGGATACCGGCCGGTTGCGGGTGTTTTCCGAATCCGGGGGAATCGATTGTCATTCGGTGATAGTATGCAACGCGGCCAAGTACGGAGGGGAGTTTGTTATCGCTCCACGCGTTTCCATATTTGAGCCGGGTTTCAGGGTGATCTGCGTGGTGGACGGAACAAGGATGGTATTTCTGAGACTGGCCCGGCGTCTTTTGCGGAACAAGGGCCTGGAAGGGGATGGAGTGTCGGTTTTTGATGCCCTGGATGTGACTGTCCATGGCGCGAAGCCTGTGCAGGCGGACGGTGATTATTACTGCAATGCGCCTGTCAGAATGCGGAGCCTGGAGGCCTGCTTCAGGCTTGTCGTGTAGGCGGGCCGCTGATGCGTGAGCTCAGGTATAGGCTTGAAAACGGAAAGGGCTTCCTCTCGGGAAGCCCTTTCCGTTTCGATTGTTGTGCCGGTAGGCATTATTGTCGTAATCTTCTTCTCAGAAAACTCGATGCCCGCGATACCCGAGCCCAGCAGGACAATGCTTGATGGTTCGGGCGCCTGGGATGTAAGTGAAACAAGAGTGTAAAAGCCTGATCTGGCGACTATGGATATATGTAAAATAATTCGACACGGTATCCTTTTTCTGGCTTTCGGAAATCCTTGCCGGTAGCGGTAGGGTTTCGGATGGGCTTCGCGCCGTTATGATTATTGGTAATATCCTGTCCGGAAGCGCATTTCCATAATCAATCGCCGGCAATTGTTACCTTGGCGCCGTGCCGGATCCGGTATGGAAAGCGGCCAGATGAATGTCTGTTATTCTGTCGAATATCCTTACAAAATTATTGCCGGTTAAATATTTGTCTGAATTTATTCAATGTTATTAAATGATTATGATATGGTATAGCATTTGCTAACAATTTGCGTCCTGCTTGAAAAAATCAGGAAAACTAAATCAATGGAGGGGCGCAAGAGATGAAAAAAGGAAAGATGGCATTATTGGTGTTGTTGCTGTTTGCCGTTACAAGTTCGAATGTCTGGGCGAAAGCGTTACTGGTGGAGGATACCCTGCCGTGGGATTATGATTCAAACTCCCAGACTCTGTCCAACATCGGAATTGAATTCAAAAAGATCGATTCTTCGCAGCTTGCTTCGGAGAGCCTGGGAGACTATCAGTTCGTGGTGTTTGCGTCCACCCAGTACCAGCCTTACTATGACAACATCGCCACCAACTTCTCCCTCATCGACAATTATGTCCAAAGCGGCGGCATCCTGGTCGCCCATAGTGCCCTCTGGGGTTGGCCGGGCAATGGTGAATGGTCTGCGGGCTCGTTTCTGCCGGGCGGTGTTGGCCGTGTTTACGAGTATTCCAATAGCGTAAATATTACCGACAACGCCAGCCCTATCGTATCGGGTCCCTATGGTACGCTTTCCGAGGAACAGTTTCAGGCCTGGAACTATACGACCCATGGTTACTTCACCAACCTGGTGGCCGGAACCCATGTGTCTCTTGACCTCAACGATATTACAAAACCCATTTACATCGATTACCAGTGGGGTCTGGGGGAAGTGCGGGCCAGCATGATGACCGTTGAATGGGGTCAAAACGACGCGGCGAATACCCGTTACATCTTCCGGCAGAATGAGTTTTACGCGGCCGCTAATCCTCCATCGGTACCCGAGCCGTCAACCTTTATTCTCATGGGCTTCGGCATTGCCGGGGTGGCTCTGTTGAGAAGGAGATTCAGAGCGTGAACATGAAATGCCTCCGCTGATGAATAAAGGATGCCCGGAAAGGGCATCCTTTTTTTTCGCGGGCATATTGTAATTCACCGCCGCTTTTTCAAAGAAATTCCACGAAACATCCGCTGCGTCAACAATGCTCCGGCACTCATCCGTGGCGGACTGGTCCGATGGGGGTTATGATTCCGGAGGGGCGATGACGCGTTTTTTCCCGCCCAATGGCGGTGTCTCGACTGCCGCCGGGCGTTGCATCAGATCCTTAAGTGTCACTCCTTCCAGGGAAGAGACGGCGCCGGCTTCACTGCGCGTAATCAGGTTATGCGTCATTTCTACCAGCCTGTCCGGCGTCCATGACGGGAACTTTTCACCTTCATGCCTGATATCCTTCAGGAAGGTGTCTATGCGCACGTGCTCCAAGGCCCGGGCGGGATAGTATGCCTGCTCCCCTTCTTCAACGACCAGGTAGCCGGCCGTCACCATTTTGGAAAGAATTCGGCGCACGGTGCGCGCCGGCAGGCCCTGTTCCTTTGCGAGCCTTTCCACGGTCCAGGGTTTTTCCTCGCGGAAAAAGGCGTCCGCCACTGAGAGAAGGATGAGCAAGGCCGCGGCTTCTCTGGTCGCATAGCTGAGTCTTGCCGGCTCGAAGTCGTGCAGGTAGGTCTTCCTGTTCTGGTGGGCTACGACGAGTTCCACCCCGAACAGGACGATCACCCAGCTGGTATAGATCCATACCATGAAGATGGGCAGGACCGCCAGTGTGCCGTATATGGCGTTGTACTTTGCGACTCCAATCTGGAAATGGACGTATCCCCACTGCGCAATCTGCCATGCCGTTCCGGCAAGGACCCCTCCGAACAGCGCGGAAGTGATTGTCACCCTGGTGTTGGGAATGAAGCTGTACAGGCACACCAACGCCAGCCAGATGCTCACGTATGGAATGATACGGAATGAAAACAGCAGAAGATCGCCGAAGTAGGCCGTTTCCATCAGCCAGCGCACCAGCTTCTGGCTTTGCAGGGTGGTGGTGACGCTCAGGGCGGCCAGGAGAAGGATCGGTCCGCTGACCACGACACTGAGATAGTCGCTGAATTTCCGGTAGATGGATCTTGTTTCTTCCACTCCCCATATCTCGTTGAAGGCGTCTTCAATGCTGCCCAGGAGGGAGATTACCGTTACGATGAGCGCGGCAAGCCCGATGGCGCCCAGGGAAGCCATCTTTGTATTGTTTATGTAGGAGATTATTCTGTCTACCACATCGCCGGAACCGGCGGAGAGATGTTTGATGACCAGTGGTTCCAGGGCATTCTGGACGCCGAAACCCTTCAGTATGGCGAAGGCGAGAGCAAGGAATGGAACAATGGAAAGTATGGTGGTGAAAGAGAGGGCCGAAGCGCGCAGCGGGCATTTGTGTTCCAGGAACTTGCCGGTGACGGCCGTTGCGGCCCGGAGAAACCTCACGGAGCAGTTTTTGACACGGCTGCCGCCATCCGGTTGGAGTTCTCCGAGAAAGCGGTTGATGAAAGTGAAGATGTCCTTGTCCCCGGGGCGCAGGTCGGCCATATCGATACCTTTCTTGCCGGAGTCGGGTTCCGAGGACAGAGAAGCCCACTCTTTCGTGGGCTTCTCTGTCCGTCCTTCTAGGATTTGTGCTGCTCGTTGAGCCGCTCCTTTTCCTTTTCAATGGCCTCTTTGCCCGCTTCGATGGCGGAGCTGATGATGGTTTTCTTTTCCATGACCGCTTCCCTGCCGCATTCGTAGGTGGACTTGATCCTTTCCTGGGCGTCTTTCGCGTATTCCTTGATCCTGTCGACCGCGTCGTCCGTCAGGTCCTTGATCTGTTCACGCACCTCCCGGCCCGTTTTCGGCGCGAAGAGCAGAGCCAATCCGGAACCGATTGCGGCCCCCGCGAGAAACGATACGACAACTGACGCCAAACTTGAACCCCTATCTTCATCCGACATGTCTGTTACCCCCTTTTCCTTGATATTCTGTCGCAAACATACTGTCCCGCCGCTTTGGCGCCGGTGGATAGAAGTGAAACGCGGGACAGAAGATCTGCCACATTTCCTATTGCCGCATTGATCATGCTTATGTTTCTTCCCGTATCGCCGACCGCCGTCATGGCCGACTTGACATCCTCCACCCGTGAAGCTATGCCGCGGGTTGTTACCCTCAGATCGGCAAGGACTTCGTGCAGGTCCCTTGTGACCGGGACGAGATCGGTATCGATGCGCGACAGGAGGCCCCTGGCGGAGATCGCCGCCCGCCGGATTTCGATGAGAGTCTGAATCAGAAAGACCGATACCACCACCAGAACAACCGCGATCACGATCCATACAGCAGTAACAATATCCATGGCATCACTCCGTTCCGGCGATGGTCTCATCGCCCCGTGTATCAGGTTGAAGTATAAAGGCGACAACGGCAAAATCAAGGCGCTTGGGGCCTTAACGATCTATTTCATGGCCCGGACCATTGTTTCGCCCATCCGCGCCGGGCCAGGGGCAACCTCTACCCCGCATTCTTTCAGGACGCGGATCTTGTCTTCCGCCTTGCCCTTGCCTCCGCTGATGATGGCGCCCGCGTGCCCCATGCGTTTTCCCGGCGGCGCGGTGCGGCCGGCGATAAAGGCCGCGACGGGCTTCTTCATGTTGTCGCGGATCCATGCGGCAGCCTCTTCCTCCGCTCCTCCTCCTATCTCACCGATGAGGAATACCCCTTCGGTTTCAGGGTCATCATTGAAAAGGCGAAGGGCGTCCAGGAAATTCAGGCCGATAATCGGATCGCCGCCGATGCCGATGCAGGTAGTCTGGCCGAGACCGGTGACCGTAAGCTGTTTGACCGCTTCATAGGTAAGGGTGCCGCTGCGGGAGACGATTCCTATCCTTCCCTTCAGGTGGATGTCGCCCGGCATGATGCCGACCTTGCATTCTCCAGGCGTGATGATGCCGGGACAGTTGGGGCCTATCATCACCATCCCGGTTTCCCGCAGCGCCCTCTTTACGAAGACCATGTCCCTCACCGGGATGCCTTCGGTGATGCAGACCGCGAGTCCCAATCCCGCCGCCGCGGCTTCCAGCACCGCATCCGCCGCGCCCGGAGGAGGGACGAAGATCAGGGAGACGTCGGCGCCTGTCTCGCTGACCGCTTCTTCCACCGTATCAAACACGGGAATACCTTCGATAACCGAACCGCCTTTGCCCGGGGTAACTCCCGCGACAATATTCGTTCCGTAATCGCGGCACTGACGGGTGTGAAAAAGACCCGTCCGGCCGGTTATACCCTGTACCAATATCTTTGAATCCTTATTCACTAGAACGGACATGGGGAAACTCCATATGAAAAAAATAATTGCCTGATTGACTATGCAGGGGCGAACCTCTTGTTCGCCCGATTAATGGTCGGTGTTCACCCGATTTATTGCCGGTGTTCGCCGGTCATCCCAACGATGGCCTGGACTCCTTCCGTCAGGTCATGGGTGAAACGGACGTTCAGGCCTGACCCGGTCAGGAGCCGCCTCCCTTCCTCAACAAGCGTGCCGTCCATGCGTACGACGATGGGGAGCGGACATCCCGCCTCCTCCGCCGCGGCGATGATTCCTTCGGCGATGATGTCGCAGCGCATTATGCCTCCGAAGATGTTGACAAATATGCCTTTAACGTCCGCATCGCCCAGGATGATCCGGAATGCGGCGGCAACGCGGTCCTTTGTGGCCCCGCCGCCCACGTCGAGGAAGTTGGCCGGCGCCCCGCCGTATTCGCTGAGCATGTCAAGGGTGGCCATGGCAAGGCCGGCGCCGTTTACCATGCAGCCGATGTTGCCTTTCAGCTTGATATAGGAAAGGTCAAACTCGCCGGCGGTTATTTCCAGCGGGTCTATCTGGGACAGATCCGTCATTTCCTGGTATTCCGGATGACGGAAGAGGGCGTTGTCGTCGAAATTGATCTTGGCGTCCATGGCCATCAGCCAGTCCGCGTTGGTCACTACCAGGGGATTGATCTCCACCAGGGAGCAGTCCTTTTCGAGGCAGCAGCGGTAGAGGTTCATCATCAGGGTGACGCACTCCTCACAGAGCCGGCCCCTCATGCCCAGGGCGAGGGCGAGCTTTCTCGCCTGATAGGGTTTCAGACCCAGAAGCGGGTCTATGGTGACGATATGAATCTTTTCCGGCGATCTTTCCGCCAGCGCCTCGATTTCCATTCCCCCTTCGGCTGACGCAATCAGGCAGTAGCGTGAGGACTGCCGGTCAAGGGTGATGGAGAGGTAAAATTCCCTTGCGATCCCTACGGCTTCCTCCACCAGGAGGCGCCTGACCACCAGACCGTCAGGACCGGTCTGGGGTGTGACGAGGGTCTTGCCGAACAGGTCTTTAGCCGCCTTGAGCGCTTCTTCCGCGTTCTCCGCCAGGCGGACTCCGCCGGCCTTGCCCCGGCCGCCCGCGTAGATCTGGGCCTTTACAACACAGCGTCCCCCCATTTCCCTGGCGGATCGTTCCACCTGCGCCTCCGTGTAAGCCGCGTGTCCTCTTGGGACCGGGATGCCGTAGGATCGCAGGATTTCCTTGGCCTGGTATTCGTGTATATTCATGAAGACTCCATGGGTAGAAAATTACAAGCGGCGGCCAGTATAGCGGCATGGTTAGAAAAATTCAAGGAAGTTAAATGCTTCCACTGCGGATTAACCGAAAAGGTGAACAAAAAGAACTAAAGTTCCGATGAAAAATTCCGAAACGGAAACCATACCATCCAAGGGGCGATAACGTCCTCTGGCGGAGGACAGGCATTCTGGGATACAAGCTCAACGGTTTCGCGGATCAAGCGCGTCGCGAAACCTTTTCTTGTTCCGGAAAATCCAGAAAAAGGAGCATCTATGGAGGCATCGGAAAAGGCGGCGAAACAGTATCTGACCTTTAAACTGGCCCACGAGACCTTTGCCGTGGATGTGGCCAGGGTGAGGGAGATTCTTGACTTCATCAGCATCACCAAGGTGCCCCGGACACCCGACTTCATGCGCGGCGTCATCAATCTGCGGGGCAGTGTCGTGCCGGTCGTGGACATGAAGCTGAAATTCGGCATGGACGCCACGGAAAAGACCGTGGACACCTGCATCATTGTCCTGGAGGTATCCATCGAAGGGGAAACCACCATCGTCGGCGCCCTGGCTGATTCCGTGGAAGAGGTGCTGGAGTTGGAGCCGTCGCAGATAGAACCCCCACCGCGCATCGGCATGAAGCTGAATATAGATTTCATCAGCGGCATGGGAAAGCTGGGAGAGGAATTCGTTATAATACTGGATACGGACAGGATCTTCAGCTTTGAAGAGGCGGCGGCTCTTCAGCAAGCAGGTGAAGACGAGGTAGCATAGAAGCTGTCGCTAATTCGGTCCGTCATGCCCGAATGATTCCATCAGGTATCCATTATTTCAGGAGTTTACAGTCTGGATTCCCGACGAGAACCGTTAGGGAATGACTTTATGCAACCACATCAATAGAAAGGAAAAAAAATGAGTACTTCTGAAAACTCCAGCGGTATGAGCCTTAAGGCCAGAATCTTCTCCGGCTTTGTCGTATCCGCCGTCCTTATCGGGATTGTGGGAGGAATTGGAGTGTCCCGTGTAAAAAACGCGGCAAAGCAGGACTCCGAGGTGGAAGTTCTTCCGGTTGTTTCAGTATTGAAAATAAACGGCGCGGTCCGTCTGGAGCGTGATCTGCTGAAGGAGATAACCGAGGCGAAAAGCGCGGCCGACGTGAAAACCAGACTGGCTTCCGTTCAGGAACTGGACGCCAGGATTGCCTCCGGTGTCTACGTTCTGGAGAAGAACGCGGCATCGGCTGAAGAAAAAACAAGGATAGAAGCGCTGAAAAAGAATCTGGCCTCCATCTCGGCCAACAAGGAAAAGGTGGTCCAGTTAGCCTTGAAAAACAGTATGGCGGACGCTTCCAAGGCCATCCGTGACCCTGAGGTCCAGAAATCCCTGGGCGCCTTTGACGAATCCGTGAAGAAGATCACGGAGGCCGCGGCCGCTCGCATGGCAAAGACCCCGGACGCGCCGGAGAAAGGGACGGGAAACAACCTGCCAATCTTCGTTGTCCTTGGGATGCTGTTGGCCATCGGCATGGGATTCTACATCAGCAGGCTTGCTGAACGCCGGATGGAAGAAGATTCGAAAGATATCGCGGGCATCCTGGGAAGGATTGCGGCTGGAGATCTGTCCCTGGAGATGGATATGGACGGGAAGGAAGGTGACGCCGTTCTGGCATCCTTGAATGCCTTGCTGAAGTCATTCCGCAACCTGACGGGTGACACCCATATGCTCGCCCAGGCCGCTCTGGCCGGGAACCTGAAAGCCAGGGCGGATGAGACGAAGCATTCCGGTGAGTTCCGGCGGATTGTGTCCGAAGTGAACGGCATGCTGGACGCGACCCTCGCGCCCATTCATCATGCGGCCGAGCACATCAACCAGTTGAGCCGGGGCGAGATCTTCGACGAGATAACCGAAGGCTACGGTGGTGACTTCGCTGAACTGAAAGAAAGCCTGAACCGTCTGCGAAACGCGCTGGAAGCGGTGCGCCTTGATGTGCGGGAGGTCTGCATCGCCTCCTACGAAGGTTACCTTGACACCAGGGTAGATACCACGAAGCACGAGGGCTTTTTCTCCAAGGTGGCCGGCGGGATGAATAATCTCTTCGATAATATGACGGCGCCCCTGAAGGTTTCCATGGACTACATCGGCAAGATCAGCAGGGGTGAGCTGCCTGACAGGATTACCGAGGAGTACCGCGGCGATTACAACAAGCTGAAAGACAGCCTGAACGCCCTGGTGGACACCATGGGCGGCCTTCGCGGCGAACTGGGCAATCTCATCAATGCCAGCCAGAGCGGTGATCTGAAAGTCAAGGGCGATGTCTCCAGATTCGACGGCGAGTGGGCAGGGATCGTGAAGGGGATGAATGAGCTCATGGACGGTTTCGCGGAACCCATGGAGATGATCTCCTCCTATCTGGACAAGATAAGCAACGGAGAAATACCCCCCAGGATAATGGTCAAGTACAACGGCGCATTTGATCAGATCCGCACCAGCCTCAATAACTGCATCGACGGTCTGGGCGGACTGGTGGAGTCCAACAATATCCTGCAGAAGATGGCCTTCAATGATCACACCGCCAAGGTGGAGGGATATTACAAGGGGATATACGCCGAGGTTGGCCGGGCCGTGAACGAGGTGAGAGAGCGGTTGCTGAGCGCGACCGCCACCTGCCGCGCCATCGCGGCCGGCGATCTGAGCGGCCTGGAGACACTCAAGGCAATCAACAACGGCACGGGAAGACGTTCCGAAAACGACGAGTTCCTCCCCGCGCTCATAGGCATGACCGAGGCGGTGCAGGCCCTTGTGGACGACGCTGCGATGCTTGCCGACGAGGCCATGGCCGGAAGACTCCTCACCCGCGCCGACGCGGAGAAGCACCAGGGCGAATTCCGCACCATAATCGGCGGGGTGAACAATACCCTCGACGCGGTTATCGGTCCCCTCTATGCTACGGCCCAGTGTGTGGCCCAGATAGGCATGGGACAGATTCCGGAGATTATAACCACTGAATACCAGGGTGATTTCGAGGAGATCAAGGAGAGCCTCAACAACAGCATTACCAACGTGAACAACCTTGTTGACGACGTGAACATGCTGGTCCAGGCCGCCCTGGATGGAGATTTCGAAAAACGCGCGGACGTGGGAAGGCATACAGGCGATTTCCAGAAAATCGTGGAAGGGATCAACAAGACCCTCGACACGGTCGTGGACAAGTCGGTCTGGTACGAGGCGATCATCGACGCCGTGCCTTACCCGATCCATGTCACGGATATGGACATGAACTGGACCTTCCTGAACAAGCCCTTCGAAAAACTGCTGGTGGAGGCGGGCCAGATTACGGACCGTGTTTCGGCCCTGGGCATGCCGTGCTGCAACGCGGCGGCCAACATCTGCAACACCGATGGTTGCGGTATCAAGCAGCTCAACAAGGGCGTGCCCGAGAGCTTCTTCGACTGGCATGGTTCCAAGTGCAAGCAGGACACCTCGTTCCTCCTCAACAAGCACGGCGAGAAGATCGGCTACGTCGAGGTGGTCCAGGACCTTACCGGCATCATCAAGGCGCGCGACTATACCGCCGCCCAGGTGGAAAAAATGGCCTCCAACCTGCTCATGCTTGCCAACGGCAAGCTGGATTTCGACCTGCAACTGCCGGAAGCCGATGAACATACCCGGGAGGCGCGCGACAACTTCGTCAAGATCAATAACAGTCTCACAGAGGTGAAAAACGCAGTAGGCGCCATGATCCGCGATACCGAAGGCCTTGTGGAGGCCGCTCTGGGCGGAGATTTCGAGAAGAGGGCGGATGCCGCGAAACACAACGGCGAGTACCGGACCATCGTCGAGGGTATCAACAAGACCATGGATACCGTGGTTGAAAAGAATGTCTGGTACGAGGCGATAATCGACGCCGTGCCGTTCCCGATCCATGTGACGGATATGGACATGAACTGGACCTTCATGAACAGGTCGTTCGAGAAACTCCTCGTAGAAGCCGGCCGCATCAAGGATCGCGTCTCGTCCATGGGACTGCCGTGCAGCAACGCCTCGGCCAACATCTGCAACAACGATGGATGCGGCATCAAGCAGCTGCAAAGAGGCGTCACCGAGAGCTTCTTCGACTGGCACGGGTCCAAATGCAAGCAGGATACCTCATATCTCCTGAACAAGAGGGGCGAGAAGATGGGATATGTGGAGGTGGTCCAGGACCTTACCGCCATGATCACCAACAAGGATTATACCAATGAAGAGGTGGAGCGCCTCGCGGCCAACCTGCTGCTGCTGGCCAAGGGCGACCTTGGCTTCAACCTGGCAATAAAACCCGCGTGCCAGCACACCAGGGAAGCCTTCGAGAACTTCTCCAAGATCAACAGCAGCCTGAAAGAGGTGAAGGCCGCCATGGAGGAAATCGAGGGGGTCGCCAAGGAGATCGCCGACGGCAATCTCATGGTAACCGTGAAACCCCGTTCCGAGCAGGATGAGTTGATGGGCGCCCTGGCGGCCATGGTGGAAAAACTGAACGGAGTGGTGAACGATGTCAAGGCCGCCGCCGATAACGTTGCCTCGGGCAGCCGGGAGATGAGCGGCAATTCCGAGCAGATGTCACAGGGGGCCGCTGAGCAGGCCGCCGCGGCTGAAGAAGCGTCCTCTTCCATGGAGCAGATGTCCGCCAACATCAAGCAGAACGCCGATAACGCCATGCAGACCGAGAAGATTGCGGTCAAGTCTTCCGAAGAGGCCAATGAGGGAGGAAAGGCGGTGGCGCTGACCGTCTCCGCCATGAAGGAGATCGCGGACAAGATCAATATCGTCGAGGAGATCGCGCGCCAGACCAACATGCTGGCCCTGAACGCGGCCATCGAAGCGGCAAGGGCGGGCGAGCACGGCAAGGGATTCGCGGTTGTCGCGGCCGAGGTGCGAAAACTGGCGGAACGGAGCCAGGCCGCGGCGGGCGAGATCAGCGAACTATCCGCCAGCAGCGTCGAGATCGCGGAAAAGGCGGGCTCGCTGCTGGCCAACATCCTCCCGAGCATCGAAAAGACGGCCGACCTGGTGAAGGAGATAACGGCGGCCAGCCGTGAGCAGGATTCAGGCGCCGAGCAGATCAACCGGGCGATCCAGCAGCTGGATCAGGTTATCCAGAAAAACGCCAGCGCGGCGGAGGAGATGTCGTCCACGGCCGAGGAACTCTCCGCCCAGGCCGAACACCTTCAGGACGCGGTCGGCTTCTTCCGCACCGAGGAGACGCGGGCGGCTTCGGCGCCCAGGCCCGCCCTCAAAAAAACGGAGGTAAAGAAAACAACCGTAAAGCCGGTGTCGAAACCTGAGCCTTACCAGAAAAAACAGGGCAGGACTACCAGCTCTGGATTCACCATCAACATGGATAATGACGCCCTGGACTCCGAGTTCGAGAGATTCTGAGCAGGGAACAACTCCGCCATGGGGTCCGGTCTGCGGTCGCTCCATGGCGGAAGTTGTTGAACCGATGAAAGAGCTTCCGGAAATACAAACATGATCAATTTAAAGGGAACAGCAGATATGATAATGGAAACCAGAAAACACGCTGCAATCACCAGTCTGCTGGTTCTCGCCGCGGCGGTGACGGCGTTCATAAGCGACGGCGTTATCAGAGTCGTTACCGCTTTCACCGTCTTTTTTATCATCGCCGTCGGACTTCAGGTCCTGGCGGCGCGCAGGGGCGGTGAGGGGCGCGGCGCTGAAAAAGAACAAGCCGCCACGGAACATGATTCCTCCCCGGCCGTTGATCTGAAGCCGGTTGGAGACATCCTGAACAGGAGCGCGCACCTGATCCCGGTTCTGAACAGCCAGTTGGAAGCCGTTATCCAGGAGACCGAGACCGCGGTCCTCGGCATCGGGGAGAGCTTCATGGAAATCGTTTCCAGGGCCAGAAACCAGGCGTCCCGGGCCGCGAACGCCTTCGGGGAGCTGGCCTCCGGCGACGGCAGGGACAGCAAGGCCCTTATCGGGCTGAGCAGGGAGGCCTTGAGCGCTGTGATGGATAATCTCCACAGCGTTAACGGGGTTGCCCGTCACACCCTGGAAAATATGCGCAAGGTTACCGGAACCATGGAAAACATCCGGGAGGTGGTTCAGGAGATAGAATACATCGCCGACCAGACCAATCTGCTGGCGCTGAACGCCTCCATCGAAGCGGCGCGGGCCGGCGAGCACGGCAGGGGATTCGCGGTGGTGGCCGACGAGGTCAGGAAGCTTTCCGCCCGATCTACGACAGCGGCAATAGAGATAGGCAAGCTGATCAAGACAGTGGAGAAAGAGGTGTCGGGAATGTATGTCGACACGGAAAAGAGCGCGGCCGCCACGGAACTCCGCTCCAGGGAGTCCGAAGAGCTCATGAACGACACCCTGAGCAAGCTTAATGACGTTATGATGATGGCGCAATCAGAACTGGACGGCCTTTCCACGGAAACCGAGTCCCTTGCCAAGGATATCGGCGGTATCGTTATCTCCATGCAGTTCCAGGACATTACCCGTCAGAAGATAGAGCATGTCATCGAACCTCTCCAGGCCCTCCAGGCGGAGTCCGAGGAGATGCTGGGAAGGCTGGAAAGCGGGCGCCTGGCGGGAGGGACCGGGGGCGCCGATGCCGGCATGACCTGGCTGGAGGACATGTACACCATGGAATCCGAACGCAAGACCATGAAGCAGGCCATGTCCAGGGAGGTCTCGAAACCGGACGCGCCGGAGGCGGGCGTCTGCGAGATATTCTGATCTGCGGCCGGGAGATTCCGTCAAGTGGCCGGACCTGGATTCCTGCCGTGGTAATAACAACAGGATACACATAAGTAATGAAATGAGGATTAACGAATGGCACACACACTCTTGATTGTTGATGACTCTGCTTCCATGCGCCAGATGGTTTCCTTCACACTGAAGGATGCGGGCTACGACGTAATCGCCGCAACCAATGGAAAGGATGCCATGGGCAAGCTGGACGGCGTAAAGATATCCATGGTCATCACGGACCTGAACATGCCGGAGATGGATGGCATAGAGCTGATTAAGCAACTGCGCGCCAAGCCCGGCTTCAAATTCACCCCCATCGTCATGCTTACCACGGAGTCCCAGGACAGCAAGAAAATGGCGGGCAAGCAGGCGGGCGCCAGCGGCTGGATCGTAAAGCCGTTCAAGCCGGAACAGCTTCTGGATACGGTTAAAAGATTCGTGAAATAGCGCGGGTGATCTTCCTTTTCCTTCGGCCGTCCGCTTTCGCGGGTCAGTAGCGGACTGTGAGCGTCAAAGGCGTATTTCGCTGATCCTCGCATATACTCCCCATGCGCCTCAAGGAGACAAGATGAAGCACACTTTTGAGTTGTCGGGAGAAACCGGGATACTCCATGCCGGCGGATCGTTGACCATAGAACACGCGGAGGAACTGAAAGCCGCCATTGTCGAGGCGTTGGCGTCCGCTTCACGTCTGACCATTGATCTTGCGGCCGCGGAGACCGTAGACCTGTGCTTTCTGCAATTGCTCTGCTCGGCGCACCGGACCGCGGTCAAGGATGGAAAGAGCATCGTCCTGGCCAATGCGGGAGAGGCTTTCGTGGAGAGCGTCCGCGAAACGGGATATCTCCGTCACGTGGGGTGCATGCCTGATCCCTCACATGTATGTCTGTGGGCCGGGAAAGAAGAACAGAAACCAGAGACTGCCGTATGACAATGACCGAAACACACAAACAGGCTTTTCGGGAAGAGGCGCATGAACTCCTGGCGGAACTGGAGTCGGCCCTTCTGGAGCTTGAGGAGGATCCCCATAACCAGGAAATGATCGGCCGCACGTTTCGCGCCATGCACACCATCAAGGGCTCGGGCGCCATGTTCGGTTTTACCGATATCGCCGAGTTCACCCATGAGGTGGAAACCGTTTTCGACAAGGTCCGCTCCGGCCTCATGTCGGTGGACAAACCACTGATTGACTCGACGCTCAAGTCGTGCGATCTGATCCGGGCCATGCTGGAAGGTGGCGGCGTCGACGAGGAAGAGATACGCTCCCTCAAGGGGGTGTTTTCCGCCCTGGCCCGTTCCGGTCAGGGGGCGCCCGCCGGGCAGCCCGAAAAAGCCGGGATAATACCTTCTGCCGAAAAACGGGACTGCGAAAAGACATACCGGATACGCTTCAGGCCTCCCCGTGATATCTACCTCACCGGCACCGATCCCATGCATCTGCTGAATGAGCTGCGTGATCTGGGAGAATGCAGGGTCGTCGCCCATCTGCACGAGGTTCCTTTTCTCGAGGACCTTACCCCTGAGCATTGCTACACATGCTGGGACATAATACTCACCACAAGCCTGGGCGATAATGCCATCAGGGACGTGTTCATATTTGTCGAAGAGGACAGCGAACTGCACATCGACGTCATCGACGAGAGCACCCTACCCTTTGATCAGGTGGAGCAGAAGAAGCTGGGCCACATACTGGTGGAGCGGGGCGACCTGACCACGGAAGACATGATGAAGGTCCTGGAGAGCCGCAAGCTCTTCGGCGAGATCGTTGTTGAAAAAGGGCTGGCGCAACCGTCCCAGGTTGAAGCGGCTCTTGCCGAACAGCAACAGATAAGGGAGGTCCAGAAGAGGAGGCAATCCGGTGAAACCGCTTCCAGCATCAGGGTCCCTTCCGAAAAACTGGACGTCCTGGTAAACCTGGTGGGCGAACTGGTTACGGTTCAGGCGCGCCTTACCCAGACGGCCGCGGTTCGCAACGATTCCCACCTCACGCTCATTGCTGAAGAGGTGGAGCGCCTTACCTCGGAGTTGCGGGACAACACCCTCAACATCCGCATGATGCCCTTCGGCAGCACCTTCAGCAAGTTCAAGCGCCTGGTGCGCGACCTCTCCGACGACCTGGGCAAGGAGGTGGAGATGATCACGGAAGGTGCGAACACGGAATTGGACAAGACCGTGATCGAGCGCCTGAACGACCCTCTCGTGCACATCATCCGCAACAGCATCGACCACGGCATAGAATCTCCCGATGCGCGCGTGGCCAAAGGCAAGCCGCGCCAGGGGACGGTGAAGCTCATGGCCGAGCATTCCGGGGACTGCGTCTTTATTACCATACAGGACGACGGCGCCGGTCTGGACAAGGACGCCATCCGCGCCAAGGCGGTGGAGAAACGCCTGATCCCGGAAACCGCGGAACTTTCCGAAAAGGAGCTCTTCGGCCTCATCTTCGCCCCCGGTTTTTCCACGGCGAAAAAGATTACCGGCGTGTCCGGGCGGGGCGTGGGCATGGATGTGGTGAAGCAGGCCATCGAGGCGCTGCGCGGTGTCATCGAAATAAGCAGCCGCAAGGGTCAGGGGACCACCATATCCATACGCCTTCCCCTGACCCTGGCTATCATCGAAAGCCTGCTGGTGAAGGTGGGGGGAGACCGCTATGTGCTGCCCCTTTCCTTCGTGGAGGAGTGCGTGGTCTTGACCTCCAGGGATATCAGGGACGCCCACGGCAAGGACCTGGCGAACGTGCGCGGTCACATGGTTCCCTACATCCCGCTCAGGAAGCGCTTTGAAGTGCCCGGCGAGGCTCAGGACATCCAGCAGGTGGTAATCACCGCCATCGACGGAGAGCGCATCGGCCTCCTGGTGGATACGGTGATCGGAGAGCACCAGACCGTTATCAAGTCACTGGGAAAACTCTACCGCGACGTGCACGGCATATCGGGCGCCACCATCCTTGGCGACGGAACCGTGGCCCTCATACTCGACATCCCGCAACTGGTGAAGTGGGGATAGCGCGGGCGCCCAGCGCCCGATGGACGTCCGGCGCCCTTGCGGGAGTTTTCAATGATTGAGAAATATCGTGTCTTTCAGGAAAGGATTTCATGGGAGAAAACCTGACTAAGGAGGCATCCATTCCATCGCACCATTCAATCACCATGTCGATGAAGGAGTTTCGCAACTTCAGCAAGCTCATTGAGGGTGTCTGCGGGATCAGGATGCCCGAGATAAAAAAGCACATGCTGGAATCGAGGCTGCGCAAGCGACTGCGCAGCCTGGGCATGTACTCCTTCCAGGATTATTACGATTTCCTGATGAGCCCTGAAGGCCGGAAGGCCGAAATGGTGCCCATGATCGACGTCGTGACTACCAACAAGACCGATTTCTTTCGTGAACCCGCCCATTTCAGCTACCTGACGGAAAAGGTGCTGCCGGAGCTGCTTTCCTCCATGACCAGCAACCGTGTCAGAATCTGGAGCGCCGGCTGTTCCAGCGGGGAAGAGCCCTATACCCTGGCCATGGTCCTGAGCGATTATGCGCGCAACAGGGATTTCTTCAGCTTTTCCATACTGGCGACGGACATCTGCACGGATGTGCTTGAGACGGCGCACAAGGGCGTATACGAGGAGGAAAAGATCGTTCCGGTGCCCCATGAAATGAGGAAGAGATATCTTCTGCGCAGCAAGGACAGGAGCATAAGGCTCGTCAGGATAGCCCCGGAGCTCCGGTCCCTCGTCACCTTCCGCCGCCTCAATTTTCTGGACAGCGTGTACGATGTCAGGGAGCCGATGGATATCATCTTCTGCAGGAATGTCCTGATCTATTTCGACAAAAAGACCCAGGAAAAGGTGCTCAACGGATTCTGCCGTCACCTGCAACCGGGAGGACATCTCTTTCTGGGTCATTCCGAGACGCTGAACGGCCTGGATGTGCCGCTGGCGCAGGTTAATTCCACCATCTACCGGAAACCGGAACATCTCTGAATCCGGAACCAGGCTGAAAGGTCCGATTGATGAACGCAAAGAAGAAAATAAGGGTATTGATAGTGGATGATTCAGCGGTGGTGCGGCAGGCCCTTACGGAAATCCTGTCGTCCGACCCGGGCATAGATATCCTCGGTACCGCCTCCGACCCCTTTATTGCGGCCCAGCGCATCAGGGAAGAGGTGCCGGACGTGATCACCCTTGACGTCGAGATGCCGCGCATGGACGGCATTACCTTCCTGCAGAAGATCATGAGCCAGCACCCCATCCCGGTGGTGATGTGTTCGAGCCTCACGGAAGAAGGTTCGGAGACGGCCCTCAAGGCCCTGGAATACGGCGCCGTGGAGATCATCCAGAAGCCCAAGCTGGGGGTCAAGCAGTTCCTTGAGGAGTCCAGGATCATCATCTGCGACACGGTCAAGGCCGCCGCCGAGGCAAGGGTGAAGCGCATCTCTCCGGGGGTGAAGAAGGTCCCGCCGAAACTTACCGCCGACGCGGTCATCGCCAAGCCCACCGGCGCCGCCATGATCCAGACCACCGAGAAGGTGGTGATGGTGGGCGCCTCCACCGGGGGGACAGAGGCGTTGCGGATTTTCCTGGAGGCGATGCCCCTGGACGCGCCGGGCATCGTAATCGTCCAGCACATGCCGGAACACTTTACCCGCTCCTTTGCCGCACGCCTTGACGGCATTTGCCGCATATCGGTCAAAGAAGCGGAAAACAACGATACGGTCATGAGGGGGAGGGCGCTTATCGCGCCGGGAAACGCCCATGCGCTGCTCAAGCGCAGCGGCGCGCGCTACTACGTGGAGATCAAGGACGGACCGCTGGTGAGCCGCCATCGCCCGTCGGTGGACGTGCTCTTCCGTTCCGCCGCCCGCTACGCGGGCAAGAACGCGGTGGGGGTAATCATGACCGGCATGGGTGACGACGGGGCCAAGGGCCTCAAGGAGATGAAGGAGGCCGGAGCGTCCACCATCGCCCAGGATGAGCAGTCGTGCGTGGTGTTCGGCATGCCCAAGGAGGCCATCAAGCTGGGCGCGGCGGATCGCGTGCTGCCGCTGGAGGTTATCGCCGGGGCGGTGGTCAAGGAGTGCCAGTAGTCTTCAGACGCTCTCCCCGTCCTGGAATCCGGCTATGGCCCGCAGGAATTCCGGGCCGTACTTGCCCAGCTTGTGCTTGCCGACCCCGCTTACCAGCAGCATTTCCTCCGCGGTGGATGGACGGCGGGCGGCCATCTCCGTAAGGGTGGCGTCGCCGAACACGACAAAAGGGGGCACGCCTTCCCTGTCGGCGATGCTCTTGCGCAGGACGCGCAGGGCTTCGAAAAGAGGGTCGCCACCCATGGCGGCCTTTTTTTTCGCCCCTTTCCTGCCCGTTCCCCCCTTTACCGCCATGGCCGGCGGTCTTGCCAGGATGAGCCGCTCCTCGCCCCGCAAAAGCGGCCGGGCCGCCTCGGTCAGCTTGAGGATGGAATAGTTGGCCAGGTCCTGTCTCAGGTAGCCCAGGTGCACCAGTTGACGCAGCAGGCTCGCCCAGGTCTCCGCCGGCAGATCCCCGCCGATGCCGAAGGTGGAGAGGCGGTCGTGGCCAAGCTGCCGCACCCGTTCTCCGGTGGAACCTCGCAGCACGTCTATGACATGGCCCATGCCGAACCTCTGCCCGACACGGTAGACGCAGGAGAGGGCCTTGCGCGCCTCTTCGGTGGCGTCGAACCGTTGCGGCGGGTCCAGGCAGATGTCGCAGTTGCCGCAGTCCGCGGAAATCCTTTCCCCGAAATAGCCCAGCAGCGCCCTGCGCCGGCAGTTCAGGGACTCGGCGAAGCCAATCATCGCATTCAGCTTGTGCAGTTCGATGCGGTTTTGCTCCGGGTTACCCCCGCTTTCGATAAGCGACCTGGCCACCATCACGTCCCCGTAGCCGAAGAGGAGGAGCGCTTCCGAAGGGAGTCCGTCGCGGCCGGCCCTGCCGGTCTCCTGGTAGTAGCTCTCCACGTTGCGCGGCAGGTCGTAATGGACCACGAACCGGACGTTGGGCTTGTCGATGCCCATGCCGAAGGCGACCGTGGCCACCACGACCTGGATATCGTCGCGCTGGAACGCCTCCTGCACGCGGCGGCGCTCCCGGTCCGCCAGACCGGCGTGATAGGGCGCGGCCCGGTAACCTGCCTCCGCAAGCCGGGCAGCCACCGACTCGACCCTCTTGCGGGAGAGGGCGTACACGATGCCCGGGGCGCCTTCGTTCCGTTGCCGGAGAAACGCGCCCAGCTGCGCGAACGGCTTCACCTTTTCCGTGACGGTATAGCGGATGTTGGGCCGGTCGAAGCCGGCGACAAAGGACGGCGCCCGTTCCAGGCCGAGCCTGCCGATGATGTCGGCGCGTGTCTGGTCGTCGGCGGTGGCGGTGAGGGCGATCAGTGGCACATCGGGGAAGAGGTCGCGCAGGCGTCCCAGTTGCACATACTCGGGCCTGAAATCGTGTCCCCACTGGGAGATGCAGTGGGCCTCGTCTATGGCGAAAAGCGAGACGTTTATGCCTCTGAGCCTCTCCATGAAGGATTCGGTCATCAGCCTTTCCGGCGCCACGTAGAGGAGCCTGAGGCGGCCGGCGTGGAGGCGCGCCAATATCCGTCTGGACTCAGTCTCGCCCAGGGTGGAGTTGTAGAAAGCCGCCTCAACCCCGTTGGCGCGGAGGGCGTCCACCTGGTCCTTCATCAGCGAGATAAGGGGGGATACCACCAGAGCGGTGCCCTCCCGGTGCAGGGCCGGTATCTGGTAGCAGAGGGATTTGCCGCCTCCCGTGGGCATGAGCACGAAGGCGTCTTCACCGCGGATGAGGCCGGATATGATCTCTTCCTGGTAGGGACGGAACTTCCCGTAGCCGAATACCGTTTTGAGTGTTTCAAGAATGGTCATGATGGATGAGGTGTTTTCCTGGAAGCGCCTGCAAAGGTCGGGGAGTGGCGATGCGCTGCCGGATGGGTGTCCCGGATGCGGCTGATGCGCCGCCGAAGGGCCGGCTGGGGTGTTGAGCGGGGGACGGGCGGGGCTTCAGGGAAAGACATCAGTCTTTGGAGATTACTTTTCCCGTTATCAAAAGCCGTTCAGGGTCGAACCCCTGAGCGCGCATCTTTTGCAGAAGCTCCCGGTACAGTTCAGCGTCCATCGACGGGGTTCTGCTGAGAATCCACAGGTATTTGCGGTCAGGCGTGCCCACGGCGGCATGGCCGTAATCCGGTCCCAGGTGAAGAATCCAGTAGTCACCGTAAAACGGGCGGAAAAAGGATACCCTGAGTCTGGCGTTGCCGGAAGACGGGTCGGAGACCCTGGCGGTTCCTCGAGCCTCTTTGATGCCGGATGAGGTTTGGCAACGGTTCACCACCGTCACCGAACGGTCATTTTCAAGGGTGTAGGTTGCGGTCGCTTCCCCGCATTCACTCTGGAAACGGTTGGGATACCGGGCAATCTCGTACCACTGGCCCGCGTAGCGTCTCAGGTCAACGTGAACGGCCGTCTCCGGAGGATCCGAACGGAGCGCCGCGTCCCTTGAACATGCCGCGGGAAGGATCATAAATAAAAAAAGAGGAAGGAGATAAAGATGTCTCGCCATGGCGCCGCCTCGAAAGGGGTGGACGGAGGGTCTGGTTTTGTTACGGTTCGAAGATTGGCCCGAAAAACTCTTCCATCTTCCTGCGCGCGCTGAGGGATATGCCATGGGTGCCCCGCAGTTTTCCATTGATCAGATCTTCCACGATCCGGTGATCCAGTTCCGCGCTCTTTGCCCAGACATTAATCGTCATTCCGGTTGGGCTCAATTTTTCTTTAATAATCCTCAATCTCTGCTCTGTATTCATCTGTCAAGACTCCAGAAATAAAGACTCGGCGGCGCCATGGGTGAAGCTGAAGACGACGCGCGTTGGTTCGCCCTGCCGCTGGCCGGGTAAAAAATGAAAAGGGATGATACACTTTTTTTTCACAATGTTCAATCCATGATGAGCTGCCGGGATCCGGCCGGCCGGTCGTCACATGTTTCTCGGCTGTCCGGTGCATGAGAGGACGCTGCTCCAGAGCTTGCCCTGGGGATCAACCTGCTTCCTGCCGGATACGGCATATCTGATGGGGAGATGAGTGCCTTCGTTTTTCCAGACGCCAACCACCATGTTGGTGCGGCCGGCCATCCCCGCATGCACGGCGTTGTGCCCCAGCAGCAGGCAGAAGGCTGAGTCGCGGGCGTTGGGCGGGGTGCTGCGGATGGTGTAGCTGGGATCGATGTATTTCAGGTTTATTTCCATCCCGGCCCTGGTGAAATGCTCCTTGATGCGATCCCGCAGAAATGTGCCGATGTCGCCCAGACGGACGTTTCCGGAGGCGTCCTTCTCCCGTGTCTTCTCCATCAGGTCCTGGCCCGCGCCTTCTCCCACCACCACAACCGCGTGACCCCGTTCCGCAAGTCTGTTGTTGAGGGAGTAAAGGAATCCCTCAAGGGTAAAAGGGACCTCGGGGATCAGGCAGAAATTGACATCGCTGTTGGCAAGGGTCGCGTAGACGGCGATGAAGCCCGATTGGCGTCCCATGAGCTTTACCAGCCCGATGCCGTTGCGCGCTCCCATGGCCTCGCAGTTGGCTGCGGAGATGACCTTCCTCGCCTCGGAGATGGCGGTCTCGAATCCGAAGGATTCCTCCACGAACAGGATATCGTTGTCTATGGTTTTGGGGATGCCGATGACGGAAATTTTCAGGCCCCGCTGCCTGATCTCCTCGGCCAGGGCCCGCGCCCCTTTCAGGGTGCCGTCGCCCCCGACGGTGAAGAGGATGCCCACGTCCAGATGCTCCAGGGTATCCACCATCTCTCCCACGTCCTGGGGGCCCCGTGAGGTGCCCAGGATGGTCCCTCCCTGGAGGTGTATGCCCTCCACTGTATCTGGCGTGAGGATCATGGGGCGGTTGCGGTTTTCTCTGGTCAGACCCTCGTAGCCGTAGCGGAAACCGAACACCGTCCTTACCCCGTAGTGGTGGTGAAGGCTCAGGACAATGGCCCGTATTACGTCGTTCAGTCCAGGGCAGATGCCGCCGCAGGTGACTATTCCGCAGACGAGGCGTTTCGGGTCGAAGAGGATGCGCTCCCTGGGACCGGCCGCTTCGAATGCCGGTGGTGGTGTCCCGCGGTCCAGATATGTCTGGATTTCATAAAGCCTTGAATGGTAGAGGACATGGTCCGCGTCATCGATGAAACGCACCAGGGACATGGGGGAAGGGATGCGGCAGTCGTCAAGGCGATCAACGGAGAAGTCAAGATCCGTGTTGTTCATTGGGGTTCTCCTCTGGATGATGGAAATGGGGCCCGGCGCCAGCCTTCGCGTATGTCTTCAGCTCCCGCATGACCAGGGCCGCCGCGCCCAGGATTGCGGCGTCGGATTCCGGCAGGCCGGACGGCATGAGCCGCACCTTGCCCCGGAATACCTTCAGAAGATTCGCCTCCAGGGAAAGGCGTGTCGGCTGGAATATCAGTTCCCCGGCGGCGGCCAGGCCGCCGAAGAGGAATATCGCCTCCGGGCTGGTGATGGCGACGGCGTCGGCCAGCTTCATGCCCAGGATGCGCCCGGTACGGCGGAACGCTTCCAACGCCAGGGCATCTCCCTGCTTCGCGGCCTCGAAGACGTTCCGGGCCGTAAGCTCCCTGGGGCTGCGACCCCGCAGGACGCTGTCTGCCGTCCGATCCGCCAGAAGGCTCATGACCGTCCGGCACAGGCCGGGCGCCGAGGCGTATGTCTCCAGGCAGCCCCGTTTGCCGCAGGCGCATTGACGGCCGTCGGGGTCGACCACCGTGTGGCCTATTTCTCCGGCAAATCCGTCCGCGCCGTAAAGGACCTCGCCGTTCACCACGATCCCGCTGCCGACCCCGGTTCCGAGGGTAATTACCATGAAGTGGCGCATTCCCACCGCGCCGCCGAACTCCATCTCGCCTATGGCCGCGGCGTTGGCGTCGTTGGTGATGGCAACGGGAAGCCTGAATGCCTCCCGGAAAAGTCCGGCGAGGTTTACCGAAGGTTCCCAGCCGAGATTGGGGGGATTCGTCACCACTCCCGTATAATAATTCGCGTTGGGGGCGCCGATGCCGATCCCTTTCAGCTCACGGGAGTCTTCCAGGGGAGAAAAGAAATCCGGGAATCGCTCCCTTATGCGCGAAACCAGGGTGGCGGGGCTTTCGCCGGGCATGGTGGGGATTGTCTCCCGCTTCAGGATCCTGCCTTCTTCCTCCACCACGCCGAAAGAGGTCGTCGTACCTCCGATGTCGATGCCAAGTACCGCCGGCGTCCGGGTCATATCAGGCCTCGCTTTCCGCGGAATCGTGTCTCATCACGAGCCGCATCATCCCGGCGGGCAAGGGCCGGGGCTGATGTGTGGTACAATACTAGCCTTAATGGGCCGGTTTGTCCAACAACGGAGAGGCCGGCCCGGCAGGCGGCGCCCGCTTTTTGACATGGATCATGTGCATGGCCGGGCCATTCGGTATAAGATCGGGCCACCAAGGAAAGGAAAGGAGACAACCCATGGCGGAATCACAGGAAAACATCACGGGAAGAGCGCTCGGTTTGAAGGAACTGGTCGCTTATCAGGACGGAGCGGTGGTCAGCAAGACACTTGTCGATCGAGGCATCGGGACCATAACCCTGTTCTCCTTCGACTCGGGGCAGGGGCTCAGTGAACATACCGCGCCCTTCGACGCCTTTGTCCAGATTGTTGAAGGAGCGGCGGAGATCACCATTTCCGGCGTCGCGGCAACCGTTCGGGAGGGGGAGATGATCATCATGCCCGCCAACCAGCCCCACTCCCTCAAGGCGAAGGAGAGGTTCAAGATGCTGCTGGTGATGATACGGGCGTGAAATTTCAGCCGGAATGAAACAGGGACGTCGCGTCGCGCGGCGCCCCTTGTCACGGCGCTCACCGGCAGCTATTTCATGATGGTAACGGCGCCGTCGTTCAGGTCAAATTTGGCCGTGACTATCCTGATCTTTCCCCCCTCCGACCGATGCCTATCCCGCGGCGCTCACCAGCGTAGCGGCCGAACCGAGAACAGTTCCTTTCCATGCAGTCTTTTTCACTGACTTCATTTCATTGACTTTTTGGCGCTGTGATAGTGTCGCGTTCATTGTCATGGAAGTGGAAACCGCTCAAATTTATATTCACTGAAAATGTGCCGCTTAATTGGTAATGCATCTGGCCGGAACGTTATTCCGGCCTGCTCAATAAGCATTGAATGTATAGAATTGTACGGTATCTTTCATTAGTAGATGGCTGTCTGGAGACTCCTGGAAAAATCCGGCGAAAAATCGTGACGTCTTCATTACAACTCGGTATCGGTTGAAGCACACGGAACGGAAATGGACTATCCTTATAACATACTGATTGTAGACGATGAGGAATTGATCCGTTTGAACCTGAGGGCACTGCTGGAGGACCTGGGCTATCGGATTTTCGAAGCCGCCGACGGCCGGGAGGGTCTGGATGTCTTTGACCGTTGGCGGCCCGACCTGGTTCTGACCGATCTCAGGATGCCGGTGATGGACGGGCTTTCAATGATTGACGCCCTTCGGGAGAAAAGTCCTGAAACACCGGTCATAGTAATCTCCGGCGTCGGCACGGTGCGGGAGGCCGTTGATTCACTCCGTCTCGGCGCGTGGGACTACGTAATGAAGCCGGTCCTTGATGCGGAGGGGCTGAATATCGCCATCCGGCGCGTGCTCGAGAAAGCGCGTCTTCTGAGAGAAAACCGTCTTTACCGTGAGCATCTGGAAAAAACCGCCGAAGCGCTGGGGATAAGCGAAGAAAGATATGCTCTGGCCGTCGAGGGGGCAAACGACGTCATATGGGACGTGAATCTCAACACTGGTGAAATGTATCATTCACAACGGATTACAGGCATACTCGGCTATGAAGAACATGAAATTCCCTCTAATATGAACGTGGATGATTGGCGGGAACGGATTCATCCGGATGACTATCAAAGGGTGGTGGAAACCCGTGATTCCTGCCTGGAGGGTCGCGCGCCCCTTTTCGAGATGGACTTCCGGGTGCGTCATAGGGATGGAGGTTATCGATGGGTTGGCTGTCGCGGCGTCTGCGTGCGCGATTCGGGGGGGCGACCGTACCGCATGGCAGGGTCCATGAGCGATATTACAGAGCGAAAGAAGCTCGAACAGCAACTCCTTGAGTCGCGTAAGATGGAATCGGTGGCGGTTCTCGCGGGCGGGGTGGCCCACGAGTTCAATAATCTTCTTACGGCAATTTCGGGCTATGGGCAGATGCTCCGGGAAAGCATCCCCGCGGATGACGGACCTTCCCAGGAAAGTATCGGGAATGTACTGAAAGCGGCTGAACGGGCCGCGGAGCTTGCGACAAGCCTCCTTGCCTTCAGCCGAAGACAGATAATCAACCCCGAGACTGTCCCCCTGGATGCCGTTATCATCAATTCCCGTAACCATATCGAAAAGATCATTGGGGACACTATCGAGTTTGAAGTGAAGTCGTCGGAAGAGAACCTTCTGGTCAAGGCCGACATGGAGCAGATGGAGCAGGTCCTGGCAAACCTGGCCGCCAATGCCCGCGACGCCATGCCCCACGGAGGCCGTCTGCTGATAACGACCGGTAAAGAGGTTGTCAGGGGAGGGTCGGAAACACTGCGTGATCTGACGTCGCCGGGCGAATACGCCCTGATATCCGTTTCAGACACAGGCAGGGGAATAGGCAAGGATCTGGAGAAGATCTTCGATCCGTTTTATTCCACCAAGAAGGTGGGAGAAGGGACGGGCCTCGGGTTGTCCATTGCCTATGGCATCATCAAGCAGCACAACGGTTCCATCACGGTCAGCAGCGAACCCGGCAAAGGGACGACGTTCACTATCTACCTGCCGTTGATTGCCGGTGATATTCGCGAGGAGAAGCTGAGAACTCCGGCGTCGCATGCCGCCGGCACGAGAACGGTGCTTATCGCCGAGGATGAAGCGATTGTCAGGTGCTTTATGAAGAGAATGCTGGAAAAGGAGGGTTACAAGGTCATCGTCGCTGAAGATGGAGAAGAAGCGGTGTCACGTTTCAGGGAGCATGGCGACATTTCCCTTGTGCTTTCGGATGTGGTAATGCCTCGGAAAAACGGCAAGGAGATGCTGGATGAGATCAGAAAGCTGAAGCCGGGGATCAAGGTGGTGTTCATCAGCGGTTACGCAGCGGAAGTCATCAAAAATAGAGGCCTGCTTGACGAAGGGACGGATCTTGTCCGGAAACCTTTCGATAAGAATGTTTTGTTGCGGAAGGTGCGGGAGATGCTTGGCGGGGACTGAAATCAACATGAACAATGAAACGAGAGCTGCGCGGCGCGCCAGGATACTGGTTGTTGACGACACCACCGCCAACCTTCAGCTTCTGACCAACCTGCTGACGAGACATGGCTATTCCGTTTTTCCCGCCTCCGATGGCGAACTGGCCCTGGAGTTCGTCCGGTCAACCCTCCCCGAACTCATCCTGCTGGATATCCGGATGCCGGAAATGGACGGCTACGAGGTCTGCCGGCGGTTCAAGGCGGACGAGAGGACATGCGCCGTCCCGGTCATCTTCATCAGCATCCTGGAAGATGAACGGGATAAGGTGGAAGGCTTTCAGGCCGGCGGAGTGGACTACATCACCAAGCCGTTCCAGCCGGAGGAAGTCCTGGCCAGGGTAAGAACCCATCTGACTCTCAGGGAACTGACCGGGAATCTGGAACATAAGGTCGTCGAACGGACCGAGGAACTAGTGATCGCCAATGAACGGCTTCAGCGGGAGATTGCCGAACGCAAGCGGGCTGAACAGGCGTTGCGTCTCAATGCCGAGCGCATGGAGACGCTGCTCCGGCTGAACCAGATGGCCAACGCGACGCTGGATGACATCACGAGTTTCGCCTTCGAAGCCGCCTTGCTGGTGACCGGAAGCAGGCTGGGCTACCTGGCGTTCATGAACGAGGATGAAACCGTCCTCACCATGCAGCTCTGGTCCCGCGAAGCCATGAGCGAGTGCAATGTAACGGGCGGCCCGAGGATTTTTCCGGTGGAAACGACCGGATTGTGGGGCGAAGCCGTGCGCCGGCGCCGCCCCATCATCACCAACGATTACAGTGCTCCCAATCCGTGGAAACAGGGAATGCCCGAAGGGCATGTCCGGCTCGCACGGCACATGAACCTGCCGGTGATCGTCGGCGGCAGGATCGTGCTGGTGGCTGGCGTGGGGAACAAAGCCGAGGATTACGACGAAACCGACGTAACCCAGCTGACACTCTTGATGGAAGGCATGTGGCGGCTGATCGAGCGAAAGCGGTCGGAAGAGGCGCTGGCTAAGAGCGAGGCCGGGTATCGCCGCATCGTGGACACCGCCACGGAAGGTATCTGTGTGGTCGGGCCGGACGCCGTGACCACGTTTGTCAACGCCCGTATGGCCGAAATGCTCGGTCGGTCCGGTGATGAGATGATCGGCCGGCCGCTGACCGACTTCATGTTCGAGGAAGACGCGCCCGATTACCTGCAGAGGATAAAGAAGCGCCGTCTGGGGACTCCGGAATCCTTCGAACGCCGGTTCCGTCACAAGGACGGCCGCACGGTGTGGACCCATGTTTCCGCCGCCCCCATCTTCGATGACGACAATCATTTCAACGGCTCTTTCGCGATGTTTACCGACATCACCGAACGCAAACGGACAGAAGAAGCAATACGCGCGTCCGAACAGGAGTTGCGCGCATTATTCGCCGCCATGAACGATGCCGTATTCGTAATCAACGGTGAGGGACGCTACCTGAAGATTCCTGAAACGAATCCATCTCTCTTGTATAAACCGAAAGAGGAATTGCTGGGTAAAACGCTCCACGAAATCTTTCCCGTAGCCCAGGCCGACATATTGCAAGGCTATGTTTCACAGACCCTTGCAACACATCGGCCGGTCAACATTGAGTTTAAAATGGGCATCGGAGACAACGATTTGTGGTTCAACGCCACTGCTTCCCCCATGTCCGAAGACGCGGTTGTAATTGTTGTCCGTGACAGCACCGAGCGCAAGCGGGCCGAGGAGGAGATACGGCGCCTCAAGAATTACCTCTCCAATATCATCGACTCCATGCCGTCAGTCCTGGTGGGGATGGACCGTGACGAAACCGTCACCCAGTGGAACAGAGCGGCGGAAAAAATATCGGGAATCTCAGCTACGGAGGCCATCGGCCGGCCCATCACCGAGCTGCTTCCCGACTTTTCCCCCTGGATCGAGGCGATGCGGGGCGAGATCGAACGGCAGCGTTCCGCGTCCATGGAAAAGCTTCTCATCGAGAAGGATGGTGAGCGCTGTTTCTACGACCTGATGCTCTACCCCCTCATCGGTAACGGCGTGGAGGGGGCGGTGATTCGCATCGAGGACGCGACCGAACGTGCCCGCATCCAGGAACTGATGGTCCAGACCGAGAAGATGATGTCGGTGGGGGGGCTGGCCGCGGGCATGGCCCATGAGATCAACAACCCGCTGGGGATCATCATCCAGGCGGCCCAGAACGTCGAGCGCCGGGTCTCGCCCGGGCTCCCGGCCAACCGGAAGGTGGCCGAAGAGCTCGGCGTCGACCTGGAGGGGATCAACGCCTACTTCGAGAAGCGCCGGATACCCGAGTTCATCGGGAGCATCCGCGATGCATCGCTCAGGGCGTCGCGAATCATCGCCCACATGCTCCAGTTCAGCCGGTATGCGGGGACGACCAAACAGTCTGTCTCACTGGCCGGTATTATCGAGCAGGCGCTGGAACTGGCCGCCAGCGACTACGACCTGAAGAAGAAGTACGACTTCAGAAGCATCGAGATCATCCGCGACTACGCGCCGGATATGCCTGAAGTGCCGATGGTGGTGGTGGAAATTGAACAGGTAATGCTCAACCTGCTGAAGAACGCGGCCCAGGCGATGATCGTGAACCCTCCGGGCCGAGGGCCGAAAATCACGCTCAGGCTTCGCCGGGAAGAAAGGTACGCGCTCATCGAGGTGGAGGACAACGGGCCCGGAATGGTTGAGGAGGTGCGGCGACGGGTGTTCGAGCCCTTCTTCACCACCAAGGAGCCGGGAGTGGGAACAGGGCTCGGGCTCTCGGTTTCCTACATGATCGTTACCCAGAACCACAAGGGACTGATGGAGGTGGAGTCAACTCCCGGCAAGGGGGCATGTTTCAGCGTCAGGTTGCCGCTAACGAGTCAGGCCTGGCAGCGTACATCATGCTCCGGCCGGGAAAGGGTTTGATTGCGGAAAAGGAAGGCGTCAACATGAATTCTTCATCACATGATATGT